>JBFFED010000001.1:0-144088 GCA_041559015.1 Thermoplasmata archaeon
AGGATGAGGGGCGAGGGCAAGCACATCGTGACTTCTGCGATAGAGCACATCTCGGTCCTGAACATCATGAAGGCCCTCGAGAAGAATGGGTTCGAGGTCTCCTATGTGCCCCCGACTGAGGACGGCTTCGTCGACCGCGAAAAGCTGGAACAGGCTCTCCGACAGGACACTGTGCTCGTCTCGGTGATGTACGCCAACAACGAGGTCGGGACCATACAGCCAGTCAACGAGATTGGCGAACTGCTCGAGAAGAAGGATATATACTTCCACGTGGACGCCGTGGCTGCCGCAGGGAAGGTGCCGATTGACGTCCAGAAATCAAGGATAGACCTCATGTCTGTCTCCGCCAACGACATCTACGGTCCCAAAGGTACGGGCGCGCTATACGTGAGGGACGGAACGAGGATTGAGGCGGTCAATCAGGGCGGAGGCCAGGAACGGGGGCTCAGGTCGGGGTCAGAGAATGTCCCTGCGATCGTAGGCTTCGGAGCCGCAGCTGAGATCGCCCGGAACGAGATGGCTGGCGAATCGGAGAGGATCAGGGGGCTCAGGGACAGGCTAATGGACGGTATCCTCGGGAGCGTGCCTGACTCGTTCCTGAACGGCAACAGGGAGAGACGCCTCCCGAACAACGCCAACATCAGGTTCAGGTTCGTGGAGGGGGAGTCGATGCTCCTCAACCTCGACATGATGGGCATATCCGTCTCCTCCAGCTCGCCCTGCACCTCGAAGAGCCTTCTGCCTTCGCATGTGCTCCTCGCCTGTGACATACCGACGGAGGAGGCCCAGAGCGCAGTCCAGTTCACCCTTGGTAGGTTCAACACGACGGAGGACGTCGACTACGTCACCGAGGTGGTCCCGGGTATCATCAACAAGCTCAGGGCGATGTCCCCCTTCAGCCAGGCGAACATCGAGGAGATGCGCTCGACTGCAGGGCACAGGGAGGAGGACCACGACCACGCCTCCGAGTGAAATCGGCTTCGGTTTTCACCGATGACCGTGCGGGTCCGACATGCGCGCGTGACGCCTGCGCGTGGCACCCGCTGGTACAAATAGGTTCCCGCCAGATGTGCGGTGCCAGCTAATATTGTACAAAAAGTTATATATATACTAGGCCATTTATGAACTGGGATGGGAAAGCCTATGAGAAGTAGGATTCTAACCATAGCGCTGGCGCTTAGCCTGCTCGCTACAGCGTTCGTTGCCTTCCCTACGACGGCAGCGTACGACTACACGGGCAGCGTGGCGACCACGAACGACACAGGAGCCCCTAAGTATGTCTACATACAGGGTGAGCAGGTCTACGTCAACGTAGAGGTGCGATACCACGGAGAGCTTTCTCCAGAGGATATCAGAGTCCGGCTACAGCCGGTAAACATGGGGTGGACTTCGCAGATCGTCACGGTCGCGAACGACCCAGTGGATGGCTGGTACAACAGCTCGGTTGCGGTATCCGGCCTGACTCTTAGCACCACGGGATTCGGGATACACGAGGACGAGATCGTCTGTTACGTAATCGCCTACGAGTCCTCGACGATGACCGAACTCGACAGGACGACGATACTCGTCCAGGACGACGGGTTCACCGTGGACCCTGACCCGATCTTCGTATCTGGGATCGGCACCGTTGGGTACTACCCAGGGCAGACACTTGACATAACCATGATTACATCCCGGATGACCGAGATGTTCTACGTGCAGATTGTGAATGAAACCGGGACGACCGTACAGAACTGGACGGCCCAGATCGCTCCGACTGGATACTGGCACGCGACCTGGACTATCCCGACGACCTTAGAGAGCGGCGGGTACACGATCATGGTCAGGGATTCGACAACGCACCTGCCGTGGCCGTACCCATACGAGCACGACTTCGACGTGAGATCGTTCGTCTTCGGCGTCATACCGGAGAGGGATTCGTATCTCCTGGGAGAGGTTGCCAGGATGCAGGTTATAACAATCGACCTGGCTACGCTCGGGCCCGCGGTCGGAGTGACGGTCTCGTTCTCAGCCCACTGGTATAACGCAAGTGACGGTGACCAGTGGCTCAACTCCACCCTCGTCGACTCCATGGGAGTGCATGAGCTGCAGATACCTGCGAGCGACGTGGCAACATGGTGGGGAATCGAGATCGATTACACCGCGACCCTGAGCGGAAGAGCGGAGGAAGCCTATGTCTGGCTCGACTTCGCGCAGATGAGCGCGACTGTCAACACGAACTGGGGCGGATACATACCCGGTGACATCGTGGCTGTGACCGTCGAGGCAACGATAGACGGCTACCCGCTGCAGGACGGCGCCGTCGACATCTCGGTGTCGAAGAACGGCACGAAGCTCGATGCGTATAGCGTCTCCGGGCTGATGACGGACCTGGACGGCATCATAGCATATGCCTTCAAGTTGTCCCCCGATGCTGCGATTGGAGCATACTCGGTAGAAGTGACGGTTTCGAAGGTCGGCTCGTCGACTGTCGCCGCAACAGTCTTCTATGTCAACGCGTGGGGATCCCTCTCGACCAGGTTCGACAAGGACTACTACATATCCGGCGAAACGATGTTCATAACCTACGAGGCCTACTGGCAGGGCATGCAGGTGTACCTCGACTCGATGATGGTGACAGTGGAGACCGACTGGGGCCTCCTCTCGATAGGGAACACCAGCACGATGGCCTTCACCGCGGAACTCCCGACCGACTATGTCGGTGATGTGTGGGTATACGCGACGGGATATTACGGGGACGTTGTCTTCAACGCGTTTGCCATGACCGAAGTCAAAGGCGTCGGCATAGTGGTACTCCCGAACAAGGAAACTTTCGAGCCGGGCGACACGCTGACCTTCACGTGGAACGTGATAGGGCCGGTCTCGAACGGCACACTGAACTACATATTGTACAGCGACAGTGTGTATATAGAGAGCGCGTCCCCCGCGTTCGCCTTGACAGGAACTGTGACCTTCGATGTGCCCCTGATAGACCCCGAGGACTACTACGGTGTATGGATATCGTTGCTTACGGACACTGGGTCCTACTCAGAGGACTCTGCGTCGGCTAACATAGCTGACGACGGTCAGCTGAGCATCTGGGTCGAGAAGTCGAAGTACGCGGACGGGTCCTTCAAGCCCGGCCAGACCGTGAAGATACAGTACGAGATCTTCAACTTCTGGACGGCCCCGCTGCCCATGTACGTGCTGGTCGTGAGCTGCGACTATGACCCGACAGAGGTCAACATCTTCGTCACCGAGGCAAGCGGCGTCGTGGAGTACACGTTGCCGGCAGATCTGTCGACAGGCATGTTGGAGATCGATGTAGAGCTCTTGGATCCGACCGACATGAGCAACCTCTCGGACGACTCGACGACGGTCATGGTCAACAACCGGCTGAGCGCCTGGGACACGAGCATCGGAGGCTTGGCCGCGAGCGACTTCCTGATAATGCTGCTGATCGTCGTGATGATCATCGTGTTGATCGTCATGCCCTTCATCAAGGGAAGGCAGCCGAAGACGGAAGCGCCGGTGGTCGAGGAGCCCTTGCCCCCGCCCGCGGAGCCGCCGAAGACCTAGGCAGCCAAGGACCAGTAGGAGCGCGTCAAACCCCTTCCAGAGTTTCATTTTTCGTTTCCACTGACCAGCCCTGGAAAGACTTATACGCCCTGCGTCCAATCGGCTGGCGATGCCCCGAGAGAAGGTCGCGGTTATCGGTCTAGGCTACGTGGGGATATCCCTGGCCGCGTTGCTCGCCAACAAGGGCTACGACGTGGTCGGGGTAGACATCTCACGGGACCGCGCGGAGACGGTCAACCGCGGTTCGCTCCCGCTCCAGGGCGACGAGCCCGGGCTCGAAGCCATGCTCGCGAGGGCGGTCAGGAAGGGCGATCTTGTCGCGGGGACCTCTTTCCATGCTCTCAGGGACCGGACGGTCATCTTCGTGTGCGTGGACACCCCGATCGACTCTGAGAGGCGCCCGGACCACTCGAGACTCGAGGCGGCTATCAAGAACGTCGCGAGGAACGTCAGGAAGGGCGCGCTCGTGGTCGTCGAGTCGACCATCGGCCCCGGGACCATGCTGGGGCTGGTGGCGAAGATCCTCGAACGGGAGAGCGGCCTGAAGGTCGGGAGGGACCTGAAGCTGGCCCACTGCCCCGAGAGAGTCATGCCTGGGAGGCTTCTGTACAACCTCACGCACTATGACCGGGTCATTGGCGGGCTCGACAAGGCGAGCCTGCGGAGGGCCTCGACGATATACTCGAATCTCACCAGGGGCAAGCTGCACCCCACGGACCTCACGACCGCGGAGGTCGTGAAGACGGCAGAGAACGCCTACAGGGATGTGCAGATCGCTTTCGCCAACGAGGTCGCGCTCATATCCGAGAAGGTCGGTGTCGATGCGTTCGAGGTGCGTCGGCTCGTGAACACATGTCCCTTCAGGGACATGCACACGCCGGGCGCGGGCGTCGGAGGCCACTGTCTGCCGAAGGACCCGTGGCTGCTGGCGCACGGGGGCAGGGAGGCGGGCCCGAAGCTGATACCAGCGGCGAGGGCGATAAACGACTCGATGCCGTTCCATGTGCTGGACCTCGCAGACTCCGCGCTGAAGGAGACGGGGCGGCGGCTGAAAGGATCCGTCGTCGCGGTGATGGGCGCGTCGTTCCTGCAGGACTCCGGCGACATGAGGAACTCACCGTCAGTACCGGTCGTAGCGTCACTCATGTCCGCAAGGGAACTGAGAGTCCACGACCCGTATGTGGAGGAGGTCGAGGGGCGGCCAGTTGAGATGGACATGAGGAAGGCCCTCGAGGGGGCCGATCTCGCGGTGTTCATGGTCGCGCACAAGGAGTATTCCCTGCTGACGCCGGCAGCCATCAAGAAGTTGATGCGCACGCCCGCGGTCGTCGACGGCAGGAACATCTTCTCGGCGGACAGGATGCGCAGGGCGGGGATCGTCTACAGGGGCGTGGGCAAGAGGCCTACCTGACAAGCTCCGAGAGGCCCTCTTCGAGTGACACCTTTGCCCTGAACCCGAGTGTCTCCTCCGACTTCCTCACGTCGCACAGACTGTCCTTGATGTCCCCCACCCTTGGGGACGAGAAGAGTGGCTCCAGCTTCCTCCCAGATACCTGGATGGCCATCCTGGCCAGGTCGAGTATGCTCGTCGAGACGCCGCTGCCGCAGTTCAGGACCTGCCCTCCCAACCCGTCTTTGTCCAACACGAGCAAGATCATCTCCGCGACATCGCGCGCGTGTATGAAGTCCCTGGTCTGCCGGCCATCGCCCTCGATGATTGGCGGCAGGCCTGACCTGAGCCGGGACGCGAACTTCGTCATGACACCAGAATAGGGGCTCTGAGGGTCCGCCCTGATGGAGTAGAAGTTGAACGGCCTGACGGAGACGACCTCCATGTGGCTCATGTCCGCGTACGCGAGCACGTACTTCTCCCCCGCGAGCTTGCTGACACCGTAGTTGCTCATCGGGTGTGTCGGGTGCTCCTCGTCTATCGGCACGTACTCCGGCCTGCCGAATACTGCCGCGCTGCTGACATAGACGAACTTGCCCACGCCGGCCTTGGCGCTCTCGTGGAGCACGTTGACCGTTCCGAGGACGTTGACGCTCGCGTCCGTGAGCGGGTCCTGGACGGACATGTCGACGCTCACCTGGGCCGCGCAGTGCACAACCGCGTCGACCCGCGCAAGCACACTCCTGACGTCCGCAGGTCTCTGGATATCGCCAAGAACCGAGGAGGGCTTGAGGACTGCGTATGGCTGGGCCCTGATGTCTAACCCCACCACCTCGTGCCTCCTCATGAGCAACTCGCAGAGGTACGACCCGAGCTGACCCGAGCTGCCCGTAACCAGAACCCTCATCGGACCTACTCCACCTGCATCTTCTTGCCGCTCTTCATCGATTCCAGGGCGGCCTCCGCGATCCTGAGCGTCCTCATGGCGCTCTCGCCTGTCACCAGGGGAGCCTTCCCATCCTTGATCGCCGCGATGAAGTCGTCCAGCTCGCGCTTGAGCGGCTCCTCCTTCTTCAGGGCGGTTCTGTGGACGTCAAACTCAAGGGGGACGTTGAACAGGTTGCTGCTGTCCAGCTGCCTGAAGGACGAAGCGCATACCAGGGCCGCCTGATCCATGTAGTCGACCTCGACGAAGTTCTGGCTGCATGTCAGCGCGAGCTTCCTGACCTTCATTGGCGTAAGCCAGTTCACCTCCACGTAGCCGGTGGCGCCGCCCTCGAAATCTATGAGCATGTTCGCGTGGTCCTCGTACTTGATGCCTTTGCCCTGGCCGCCCAGGGTGTAGACTGACTTGGCCTTCGCGCCTATGATGTACTGAATGACGTCGATGTCGTGCACCCCGAGGTCCATGATGACCCCAACGTCCCGGACCCTTGATGGCAGGGAGGAGACACGCCTTGTGCCAGCAGTTATCAGCTCGCCCCACTGGCCGCTCTGGAGGCCCTGTTTGGCGAAGGAAACCACTGGGTTGAACCTCTCGGTGAACCCACCGGCGAGGACGACATTGGCCTTGCGGGCCGACTCGACCAGCCCCTGGAGGACTCTCGAACTGCCCGTCATCGGCTTCTCGAGCAGCACGTGCTTGCCCGCCCTGATTGCCTCCGATGCGATCTTCTCATGGGTGGAGGTCGGCGTGACCACCACGACGGCCTCGACATCGCTCTTGAGCATGTCCTGGTAGCTGAGGTACCACTTGACACCATGCTTCTCGCCGACCGCCTGTGCGACCTCGGGCACGATGTCCACCACCCCCGCGAGCATGTCTCTCTCGGAGAGTATCCTCGCATGGTTCTGGCCCATGAGCCCGACGCCTATGACACCCACGCGCATGCGCTCGCAATGAGAGTATCCCGTAATAAGCGTTCCTTCAGCTTGCGTGAAAGGCTTAATACCGCCCCCGGACATGCCTTGTCTGGTGGACTGATTGAAGAGGAATCTGATGGACATTCTAGCATGCCCTGTCTGCAAGAGCCACCCGCTCGAGCTGACGGTCAAGAAAGAGGATGAGAAGGAGATCCTCGAGGGGACGCTCAGGTGCGCCAAGTGCAATGTCGATTACCCGATAGAGGACGGCATACCCAATATGCTCCCTCCGGAGAAGTAGCTTTCCAGGGTTCTCTCGCACGGCCTGGCAGCCCACAGCGCACATATATACCCCGAACGAAGCACACAATAGTACGTTGCCAGGCACCGTGTGCAACACATTGATATCCAACTTGCCCCGTTCCGAATCCGCCGGCCATCAGACCGGCAACATGGTGAGCCAGATGAAGGTGCTCGTCGCAGACGAGATATCGAAGACAGGCGTGGAGATGCTCAAGGCGCAGGGCTACTCCGTCGATGTGCGGACAGGTCAGAAGGAGGACGACCTGGTCAAGATCATTGGAGGCTACGACGTCCTCCTCGTCAGGAGCGCGACCAAGGCCACCAGGAAGGTCATCGAGGCCGGTAGACTGAAGGTCATCGGGCGAGCCGGCATAGGCGTGGACAACATCGACGTCGAAGCCGCGACCGAGCGCGGCGTCCTGGTCATGAACGCGCCCTCGGGGAACGTCATATCCACGGCCGAGCTCACCATAGGACTCATGTTCTCGTTGGCGCGGAAGATACCCCAGGCGGACGCATCCACTAAGAAGGGCGAGTGGAAGCGCAAGGAGATGAAGGGCGCGCAGATCCAAGGGAAGACCCTGGGTATCGTTGGCCTGGGAAGGGTGGGTGCGGAGGTGGCAAGGAGAGCGGCCGCACTGGGCATGACCGTGGTCGCTTACGACCCACTCGTGTCCCCCGAGGTGGGCACGAGGCTCCATGTCAGGCTCCTGCCGCTCGACAGGCTTCTGGTCGACGCCGACATCGTGACCGTCCACACGCCCCTCACGCCGCAGACAAAGGACCTCATAGGCAAGGCCGAGTTCGCCAAGATGAAGAAGAATGCCCTCTTAATCAACTGCGCCAGGGGAGGCGTCGTGAACGAGGAGGACCTCCACGAGGCTCTGGCCGAGAAAAGGATCGCAGGTGCGGCCCTCGATGTGTTCATGAACGAGCCACCTTCGGGCTCGAAGTTGCTCACGCTCCAGAACGTCATCCTGACGCCGCACCTGGGCGCTACCACGATGGAGGCGCAGGAGGAGGTAGGGTCAGAGATAGCGGAGCAGGTCATAGCGTACCTCGAGGAGAACGTCATACGGAACGCCGTCAACCTCCCAGCGAAGTTGGATCCCGAGATTGTCCCGTACATGCCGCTGGCGGAGAAGCTGGGGACGATGGCCTGCCAGCTCGGGATGTGCAGCGCGTCAAGGATGGAAGTCTCCTGCAGAGGGGAGCTGGCGCAGAAGGACACGCGCATAATCGTGGCGTGTGCGGTCACTGGCCTCCTGAAGCCCTTGGCCGAGGAGTTCAACGTCAACTACATCAACGCCGTTGCCATCGCCAAGTCGAGGGGCATCGAGGTCGTCTCGTCGACCACCGAGGAGTCGGGCAGGTACAAGAACCTGATAAGCGTGGAGCTGCGGGCGAACGGGTCAACGGTCTCGGTCGTCGGATCGCTCATGCCGGACAAGGTGGCGAAGATAGTCGAGATAGACGGCAACTCAGTGGACTTCGAGCCTGAAGGAAACTTCCTTCTGATAGGCCACTCGGACATGCCAGGCATGATCGGCAAGGTGGGGACGGTCCTCGGGGACAACGACATCAACATAGCTGGCATGGAGGTCGCGAGAAAGGCCTCCAGAGGTCCGGCGATGATGATCCTGACCCTGGATGATGAGCTCCCCGGCTCAGTCCTGGCGAAGGTCCGGGAGATACCGAACCTGAAGTCCGCGACATCGATCAGGCTCTGAGCGCGCCTGCGTCATGTTTATTCTTGCGCAGACGATACACGGGGCGGAGTTGGACGCATTCCGAGCATCCGGATAGAGATTCGGGACGCCACCGAGGACGACCTCCCGTCCGTGGTCAAGCTATGGGAGATGCTGGCGAAGCACCACGAGGGCGTCTCAGAGCACTTCCGGCTGGCCTGGGACAGCAAGAGGAACTGGGCCAAGTACCTCGACCAGAAGTTCTCTGAGGTCAGTACCAAGCTGATCGTGGCCGAGGAGGACGGGGAGATAGTGGGGTTCATGCTCTGCTTGTTGTCCCCCAACGCCCCGATATTCAAGGAGAGGAAGATAGGCGTCATATCGGATGTGTTCGTGCTCGAGGAGCGACGCAGGAAGGGTGTCACCCGCAAGATGCTGGACGTGGGCATCAGGTGGTTCAGGAAGAATAAGGTGAGGTTCGTGCAGCTTGGCGTGGCGCATCACAACATGGATGCGAGGGCGGCCTGGAGGAACCTCGGATTCGAGCCGTACATGATCCATAAGCGGCTCGACCTGGACAGGGATGACAGGCGTGAGAAGGTCAAGAGAATAGTGACCAGGAAGAAGGTCCGCGGATGACGCCTGACGGTACTTGGCTCAGGCCAGGACCCTCTTGATCCGTTCCATGCCTTCCTGGATGTTCTTCTTGTCGGTCGCATACGATATGCGTATGTGCTGCTCGCCCGCCTTGCCGAACGCCGCGCCACCCGTGACCGCGACCTCGGCCTTGTCCATGAGGTGCAGCGCGAACTTCTCAGAGCCCATCTCGGCTTCGTACCTCGGGAAGACATAGAAGGCGCCCTTGGGCCTGTCGCAGTGAAGGCTCGGGATGTCCTTCATCAGATCCATGATCAGGTCCCTGCGCTCCTGGAACTCCCTGACCATCTCCTTGACCGGCTCCTTGGGCCCTGTCATCGCCGCAAGCCCCCCGTACTGGGCGAAAGAGGTGGCGTGGGTGATCGAGTGCTGCTGCACCTTGTTGATGCCCGCGAATATCGGTTTCGGGGCGAGCAACCATCCGAGCCTCCAGCCGGTCATCGCGTAGGTCTTGCTGAAACCGCTTATGGTGATGGTACGCTCCATCATGCCGGGCTCGGCCGCCATTGAATGGTGCTTCAGGCCGTCGAATATGATCTTCTCGTACACCTCGTCCGCGAGCACCACGAGGTCGTGGTCCTTCGCGAGGTCAGCGATGCCCTTGATGTCGTCGTGCGTCTCGACAGCGCCGCACGGGTTCGAAGGGGAGTTGTAGAGTATCATCTTGGTCTTCGGGGTGATGAGCTCGGCCACAGCATCCGGGGTCATCCTCCACTCGGACTCCTCGGTGGTCGTGCAGGGAACCGCCCTGCCGCCAGCCAGGACCACGCACGGCTCGTATGTCACCCATGACGGGTCGGGCATGATGACCTCCTCGCCCTCGTTGACCGTGGCCATGACCGACTCGAATATGGCGTGCTTGGTCGGGGCCACCAGGACGTTGGACGGTTCGCAGGGGATTCCGTTGGCCTCCTTGGCCTCCTTGGCTATGGCCTCCCTCAGCGCAGGCAACCCGGGCGCGTTCAGGTATCTCGTCTTGCCCTCGTCGAGAGCCTTCTTTGCGGCCTCGACTATGTGCCTAGGAGTGTCGAAGTCGGGCTCCCCGACCGTGAACGAGATGATCTTCTTTCCCTCGGCCTTCTTCTGCCCGGCCAGTTCCTTCATCCTCATCGTACCAGATTCTTGGACTTTCTTGACTCGTTCAGCGATCATCGTGTTCACCCCACCCGTGAAGTGCGCGAGCAATATAAAGCATTGGTGTCCAACTATTGGCATGGCGCTGGGAGGCCACCACTCGCATCAAAACGATATTATGCGGAGATTGCTTTCGATTGCCCAATGGCCCTCAGGACAGGCAAGCTACCACAGGAGATTCTCAGAAGGCTGCTCAGACACAGGGGCGCGGAGGACAACTCGGTCGTCCTCGGGCCGGCTGTCGGCGAGGACGCGGCGGTCGTGAGACTGGGCAAGGAACTCCTCGTCTTGAAGACCGACCCAGTGACCTATGCGACCGACATGATCGGGTGGTACGCGGTGCACGTCAACGCCAACGATGTAGCGACCAGAGGGGCGAGGCCCGCCTGGTTCCAGGCGGTGATATTGCTCCCCCCGGGCTCCGAGGAGGCGCTTGCGGAGAGCATATTCAAGCAGATATCCCAGGCGGCCAGAACCCTGGGGATCGCAGTTACCGGCGGACACACCGAGGTCACCCCGGGGATCGACCGGCCCATCGTCGTCGGCGATATGCACGGCCTGCTGGGCAGGCGCAAGCCCGTGACCACCTCTGGGGCAAGGGCCGGTGACTCTCTCGTGATGACCAAGAGCGCCGGCATAGAAGGCACGGCTGCAATCGCGCGTGAGAGAAGGGAGGAGCTGCTGAGAGCCTTCGACCCCAAGATGGTCGAGAAGGCGTCGAAGTACCTGTTCAAGCCCGGCCTGTCCGTGGTCCGGGAGGCGCACGCCGCGCTCGAATTCGGTGTGAGCGCGATGCACGACCCGACCGAGGGCGGAGTGGCCATGGGGGTGTTCGAGATGGCAGCTGCGTCGAGGAAATCCTTCAAGCTCTATCCGGAGAAGGTCGTCGTTGGCAGGGAGACCTCGATGATATGCGAGAAGTACGGGCTCGATCCGCTCGGCCTGTTGGGTTCGGGAGCGCTCCTTGCGACTTTCAGCCCGAAGGACGCTGAGGCCTACTTGAGGAAGGTCCGGGGCATGGGGATCAGCGCCGCGGTCGTTGGGAAGGTCATACCGGGCAAGGGCAGGTCAATGGCGGTCGCGGGCGACGGGACGGTCACTCCGCTTTCTTCTTCGGAGCGCGACGAGATCTTGAAGGTTTTAGGGCCTTGACCTCCGGGGTCTTCTCCGGCGCCTTCTGAGCCACTCTGGCCACCTCGGGCGAGGTGGTTATCGCGCAGAGCGCCTTCGCGGTGACAGTCCAGGCCTTCATCATCCTGGGGCCGAGGGATATCTTGGAGTGTGGGAACTTGCTCAGGTCCGACCTGAACCCGCCCTTCGAGAAGCCGCCTATGATCACAACGACGCGCTCCCACTCCTCGGACGAGAACTTCTCCTGCAGGGGTGTCAATTCACCCTCCTGCGCCAGTACTATGACCTCGTCCGGCTTCAGGGCTTTCACGAGGGCGTCGAGCGGGACATCGTTCCTCAGTTCTAGAAGGGCGTTCTCCCTCGACGGCACGACCCTCTGGTCGTAGAGCTGCTCGATCAGGCCCACGAACCTCGGGTAGTTGGGTGGGAGCCGCGTCTCGGGCTTGACTGCGATGACGTCGTTGTTCCTTGTGTGCACGAACACCCTCAGCTTGCCGTCGGCGGACAGGTCGGAGTCCATCGACAGCATGAGGTAGAAGTGGACGATGTCCGGCCTGCCGCGCCTCTCCGACTCCGGGAGCTTCGAGAACGCGGGGTGGTGGTGGGACGCATCGAGCAGTATCTTCTCAGGGGCCTTGCCCCTCGCGCGCGCGTTGTTGAGTATGCATCTCTCCCTGAGCAGCTCGGGGGGCACGAGCTCGAGCTCCGAATCCGCGAGTATGAAGAAGTACTGCGTCATGAGAGTATCTCCCCCAGCCTTCCGCTCTCCTTGGCGAACTTGACCTCTTGGGCTATCCTCCTGCCGGTAGACACACCGGGCTCGAGCAGGTCGGAGTACGGGGAGCCGGACACGAACGGGTTGGTGCCCGCCACTATCCTGGACGATATCTCGAACACCTTCACCTGTAGATTGTCGGTCACGATGCACTCGAGGCAGAACGGGCCAATCATGCCTCCGAACAGCTCCAGGGACTTCTCGACGGCCCTCTCGCCCATGTCCAGCAGCTTCGGGAGCAGGGACTCGCGGACCACGACGGGCACGTTGCCCGTGACGACGAATGTCGGGAAGAAGCCGAGCTTCTTCAGCTCCTCCTGTGCCCCGAGCTTGTACATCTCGTCTATGTTGGACTCATCGCGCCTGTCAATGCTAAGGAGCTCGAGCACGCCCTTGCTGAGCTTGTAGCCCTGGGTCCTGATGGGCGAGTAGAAGTAGTGTATGTAGTACCTCGTGCCGAGGATGTACTCCTGGATTGAGAACTTCTGGCTGTGGTCTATCCCGAGCTTGAAGTCCGGATAGTCCTTCGCTATGAAGAACCCGCGTCCGCCCTTGGCGCCGTCGTACTTCACGAGCACCGGCCTGTCGATGAGCTTGGGGTCGTCTATCTTCCTGGGCATCTCGAGACCTGCCCCGGTGATCCACAGCCGCTCCTTCTCCCGGTCGCTCTCCCAGTCGAGGACCGTCCTGTTCCCGAAGGTCGGCACCTCGAGCTCCTCGAAGTTCCTCGTGTTCATGTACTCGATGAAGGAGCCGTGGGGGACGAGGATCACGTTCCTCTCTGTCAGCTCTGAGGCCCTGTCCAGGAGCTGCGTGTATGAGTCCACGAAGAAGAACTCGTCGGGCTTGCCCCTCGGGAAGGCATCATAGAACTTGGTTTTCTGTCCGACCGCTATACCAAGGGTCTTGAAGCCCTCCTTCCGGGCGCCGTCGAATATCTGGAGCGACGTGTGAGAACAAGCGGTGGCGATGACCAGGTTGTCCTTGTCATAGCCATCTATTATGCGGTTGATCCTCTCCCGGGAAACCATTATCGCACATATTCTGTTTTCTGATTTAAAACTTGCCTCACCGTTATGGGGCGAGCGTCCAAAGTATAAGACGCAGCCTGGCCGACATCAGACCCTCGCGTGCCGCCTCAGAACCTCGCTCCCCAGGAGGAGTATCTCAAATCCATTCAGCTCGCCCAGCAAGACGCCGTCGTCGTCGACCACGGGAAGGTCCTCCATGCTGTTGTCTATCATCTTCCTGAGCGCGGTGATCAACTTGTCGTCCTGGTAGACCGTGACTGGCTTGACCATGTACTCTTCCACTGAGAACGGCAACACCCCCCTCTTGCTCCTGACCACGGGCCGGTCCTTGTCGAAGAGCGACAGGGAGCTCTCGATGGCTTTCAGCATCTGATTGAGCCCGATCATCCCCAGTAGACGCCTCCCGTCATCCACCACGTACGCGCTCCTCGTCCGAGGGTCCGCGAGGACCCTGTCCACGACCTCGTTGAGTATCATCCTCTGCGTGACGATTATCGGGTCGGTCACCACGAGCCTGAAGGCGTCCCGAACATACCGGAATGAGAGTTCGTCAGCCATCCTCTCGAACATCCCTGCGCTCAGCTCCCGCTCGACTATCTCGAGCGCGGACCTGCCTGTCTGGGTCAGGGTGTGCTTCTTCCAGGTCCTCCTGCCAGGCTCCAATTGCTCGAGCACGCCCCTCGACTCCAGCTCCTTGAGGCCGGTGCTCACGTTCTGAATGGAGCGGCCAGAGTCCTGAGCAATCTCTGAAGCGCCTGCGAACTTGTGGTGCTTGAAGTACCTGATGGTCACGAGCCGTCTGTCGGATCTTATAATCCACTTCGCGATATCCCTGGTGTCATTCTCCGCCATGCTATCACTGAGCGAGCCGCAGGACTGGACTCTCTACCGCGCATGCCCTTCGATGATAATCGCTGGCAACCGTTTAATAGTTATTCATCATTTATCATAATTAGTCATAGGGATGGCCCCTACTGATCCTCGCCATCTGTGAAACAGACCAGCTGGGGGCATCCCGCAAAGTTATCACGAGGGTGTAAGTCTGCGTACCTCCAAATCGAGAGGTGAATCGAGGCCGATTTTCGCGGTCCTTGGGGCCGGGCATGGCGGCCTGGCGATGGCCGGGCACCTGGCGATCATGGGCTTCCCCACGCGACTCTGGAACAGGTCGCGTGAGAGGATAGACAACGTCAACGACAGGGGCGGCGTCGAGGTCGAGGGGGTCATCGAGGGCTACGGCAATGTGGAGCTTGCCTCGGACGACATCGAGGAGGTGCTCGACGGCGCGGACGTCGTGATGGTAGTCGTGCCCGCACCTGGGCACAGAGACGTCGCCGAGCTGTGCGCGCCCTATCTCACCAATAGGCACTCCGTGATACTCAATCCCGGCAGGACCTTCGGGGCGATAGAGTTCATGAACGTGCTCAGGCAGAAGAAGGTCAAGGCAAGGCCAATCGTCGCCGAGACGCAGACTTTCATCTATGTGTCAAGGCACGCGGAGCCGGCCAGGGCTAGGATAATCCAGATGAAGAACTCGGTGCCCTTGGCGGCCATCCCCGCGCACAAGACGCCCCAGGTCCTCGAAGTCGTGAGACGCGCCTTCCCGCAGTTCGTGGCAGCGAGCAACGTGCTCGAGACGAGCCTCGACAACATAGGTGCGATATTCCACCCGTCGCTCACAATCCTGAATGCCGCAAGGATAGAGTCCACGCACGGGGATTTCGAGTACTACCTCGAGGGCATCTCGCCCTCTGCCGCAAGGGTCCTGGAATCGGCGGACGCGGAGCGGGTGGGCGTCGGTGCCGCACTCGGGATACATCTACACACAGCAAGGGAATGGCTCTATCTAGCCTACGACTCCCCTGGGAGAAGTCTCTACGAGGCGGTCCAGGCGACCCCCGGATACAAAGGCGTCCGCGCCCCCGCCACCTTGACCCACAGATACATCCTGGAGGACGTCCCCATGAGCCTCGTGCCCATCACATCAGTTGCAGGGCTCGCCGGGGTGAAGACCCCGACCCTCCAGACGCTCATACATCTTGCATCGACCATGCACGGCCGAGACTTCTGGGCCGAGGGAAGGACCGTCGAGAAGCTCGGGCTGGCAGGCATGTCAGTCAAGGACATCAGGATGCTGGCCGTCAGGGGTGTGCGCTGATTAGGATCCTTGGAGCGGCCATAGGCAACTGTGTCCACGTCGGCGGCATAAATGCGTTCCTGGGGCTGGCGAAGGGCATGGGATACGAGGTAGAGTTCATGGGCCCTGCGGTCCCGGTCAGGCAGCTGGTGCCCGCGATCAAGCTCAAGAACCCGGACATAGTCGCGCTGAGCTACAGGTTGACCGCAGAGTCTGCGGCACCCATCTTCGAGGAGCTGAAGGCGGAGATCGAGAAGGACCCTGCCCTTCAGGGCAGGCGATACCTCTTCGGGGGCACCGCCCCCGTTGCGATGGTCGCCCGCGACAGCGGCATCTTCGAGGCGGCGTTCGACGGCAGCGAGCCTGTGGAGGCCATCAAGGCGGCCCTTCAGAGAGTACCCGTACCCAAGGAGGAGAGGGTCTGGAGCCCGAGCCTCATAGGTCGGATAGAGAGCTCGTACCCCGTCCCGCTCCTTAGACACCATTTCGGGCTGCCGAGGATGAAGGACACCCTCGAGGGCGCGAGGAGAATCGCGGAGGCGGGTGTTCTGGACATACTCTCCCTGGCACCCGACCAGAACGCCCAGGAATCCTTCTTCCGGCCGATGGAGATGGACCCGAACCTGGACGGCGCCGGGGGCGCGCCCTTCAGGAGGCCTGAAGACCTGAAGGCGGTCTGGGACGCCACCAGAAGGGGCAGCCACCCGCTCCTGAGATGCTACAGCGGCACTCGCGACCTCATAAAGTGGGCGGAGATGCTCAAGTCAACGATCGACATTGCCTGGGGGGCAGTGCCGATCTCCTGGTACAGTGAGCTGGACGGCCGGTCGAAGCGCCCGCTCAGGGACGCGATCGCGGAGAACCAGGAGGCCATCAGGTGGTACGCCCGGAGCGGAATCCCGGTCGAGATAAACGAGTCGCATCAGTGGGCCCTGAGGGGCTGCGGCGACACTATAGAGCTTGCGATGGCGTACGTTGCCGCCTGCAACGCGCGCGCGCTCGGCGTTAGGGACTACGTTTGCCAGCTCATGTTCGACACGCCGAAGGGCATCTCGCCTTCCATGGACCTGGCGAAGATGCTCGCCAAGCTGGAACTCGTCGAATCGCTCGCGAACGGCACGTTCAAAGTCATCAGGATGGTGAGGTCCGGGCTGGCATCCCTGTCACCTTCCCAGAATGAGGCGAAGGGCCAGCTCGCCGCGTCGATATACTCCGCCATGTCCCTTCAGCCGCACATAGTCCATGTCGTTGGTTTCAGCGAGGCCGACCACGTCGCCACGCCCCAGGAGATAATCGAGAGCTGTCAGATAGCGAAGGGGGCCGTGGCCAAGGCCCTGCTTGGCATGCCGAGCCCCGAGGCCGATCCAAAGATCGCGGCCAGGAAGGCGCAGCTGCTTGAGGAGGTGAAGTTCCTCCTGGACGCGGTCAAGAGGACTGGCAGCAAGGAGGTCAAGGAGCCGCTCACATCGCCCGAGGTACTGTCAATGGCGGTGAAGCGCGGGCTCCTGGACGCCCCCGACCTCAAGGGGAACCCTGCAGCGCTCGGCTCGATCACGACCACGATCGTCAACGGCGCGTGCGTGGCAGTCGACAGGGCCTCGAACCTTCCGATTCTGGAGAGGGACCGGGTGGCGAAGCTCGCAACAACCGAGGAGGACCTCGACCTCGTGGAGATATAGGAGTTCGGATACGATGCAAGGGATAGCAGGCACATATGGTTCGCCTGACCGGATACTGGCAAGACGGATGGTCGAGAGGATCTCGCACAGGGGTCCAGACAGGAAGGACATGATCGAAGATGACGGACTGGCAATCGCGGCTCGTAAGCCCAGGCCGTCCCCGAAAGGCACCGCCAGGGCAATCGTGGAAGGAGATGGTATCGCAGTAGCGTCGGACAGCTACCTGTTCAACTCGGAGCTCCTCAAGGAGCTCTTCCTGGAGGACTCGGATGAGGACGCCGGAGACGCCGACCTCCTCATAGACATGTACACGGCCATAGGGACGAAGATGTTCGGGTACCTCGATGGGGCTTTCGCAATCGCGATATCCGACAACGGCCGGCTGGTGCTCGCGAGGGACAGGTACGGACTGAAACCCATGTACATCTCCGGGGGCGTCCGCGAGGGCACCTTCTCCTCTGAGATCAAGTCCCAGCTCGTCGCGGGGGACGAGTTCGTGCCCTTCCCTCCAGGGAAGGTCCTCGTGGCCGGCAAGGGCTTCTCGCCGATGTGGCCTCGTAAGCCCCCGGTGAGCAGGAGCCGCCCGTCAGGAGACAAGCCGAAGAAACTCCGACAGCTGGTGATCGACGGGGTGAGGAGCTGCTGCCGGGAAGGGCAGGGTCTGAACGTCCTGCTCAGCGGAGGGATAGACAGCAGCGTGGTTGCCGCAGCGGCGTCCGAGGTGACGGACGGGCTGTCAACTGTCTGCGTGGGGACCGAGCGGAGCTCGGACCTCAGGATGGCGAGGAAGGTCGCGGAGAGGATAGGCTCCGACCACAGGGAGAAGGTATACAGCACCGAGGAGATGCTCGACGTCCTAGAAGAAGTGGTCTGCGCGGCCGAGAGCTTCGATTTCCCGCTCATCAGGAGCTGCATACCAAACTACATGGCCACGCACCTGTTTGACGACAGGCACCTGGTCACCTTGTGTGGTGAGGGGGGCGACGAGATCTTCGCGGGGTACGATTACATGCGCGCCATCAGCGGTGACGAGGCTCTGAGGAGGGAGCGCAGGAAACTGCTCAGGACAGGTTGGATGACGGGGTTCCAGAGGGTTGACAGGATGACCGCGAGCGCGTCCCTAGACGGGCGCATTCCCCTGATGGGCAGGGACATGGTCGATTTCGGGATGTCGCTCGACAGGAGGGACCTGATAGGCCCCGGCATCGAGCACAGCAAACTGATCCTGAGGAAGGCGTTCCAGAAGTCCCTGCCGAAGGAAGTCGCGTGGAGGAGGAAGCAGAGGTTCAGCGACGGCGCTGGTTCCATCCAAGCCCTGGTGTCGATAGCCGAGGATATGATATCCGATGCCGAATTCGAGAAGGAGCGGAGGGTGCTCCCCAGGGGAAGGATAAGGACGAAGGAAGAGCTCCTGTACTACCGTTACTTCACCGAGGAGTTCCCGTCCAAGAGCGCGGCGGCGGCGGTCGGCTTCACTCCTAGGCCTTAGATCGAGCCTTCTTCGCTCTGGTCTTGCGTGCAGCCGGAGTGCGGGCGGGCGGTATCACGTTCCTGCGGCGCTCAGCGGTGGTGTACCTGCAGGCCAACTGACACGCCGTGCACATGACAGTGCTCTGGGGCGTAAGGGCGGCACAGTGCTTCGACAGCAACTGCTTCAGCTCTGGCTTCGCGCCGGGAGTGGTCGTCACGCCCACGAGGCACCTGCCAGGGTCGACCGTGTACGGCTCGAGGGCGTCCGCGGGACAGGCGGTTAGGCATCTCTCGCACTTCCCGCACAGGTCGCCCTCGAAAGGCCTGTCGGGGGCGAGGGGTGCGTTGGTCAGCACGGCTCCGAACCGGAGCCACGGGCCGTACTTGGGGTGTATGATGAGGGCGTTCTTGCCGTAGCTGCCTACCCCCGCGAGCTGGGCGATGCGCTTGTAAGAGGCGTACACGGACGGAGCGCACGCCTCGAAGCCGTAGTTCCTGATCACTCTCATCAGCTCGCGCATGATTATGCTGATGGGCATGTATCCGGGATAGTCCTGACGGCCATCTGACCGCCTGATCTCTATCTCGTCCGCATCGTCGGTCGACAATATGCCGAACAGGACGACCGATCTAGCGTCCGGCATAGTGTCGCGTAGCTTCTTGGTCCACCTGTTTATGGTCCACTCGATCTTCACGGGGGGGAGTGCGTCAGCGTCGTCCACTGAGACGATTCCGAACACGACCGCGCCCTTCTTCCTGGCCCTGTCCCTGAGCACGTCCTTCAGGTCTGCATCTCTCTTGACCGGCACCATTGTCCCGACCCTGGAATGCGCTCCCGCCTATTGAATGGTGTCCTCTGGCCAAGGCGCGCCTGTCGAACGGGCCCATGGACGCGATGTCTCCGTCCATAAGTATTCCGGCGAGAGTGGCGAGCGACCAGTCGCCGCGTGCGTCACACCACCAGGAGCGTCAAGCATTATAAGGCGAGAGCAGATGCGAAGAGGGACATCCACGGGGTGCAGAGGCGCATGACACGGGGGTCCGATGACTGCTCCAGACCGTCCAGGAAGAGGCGCATACTGGCCGGCATCAGCACGAACGTCCTCGTGCTTGGGATAGTCAGCCTGCTCACGGACATGAGCAGTGAGATGATCTATCCGATCATGCCCCTGTTCCTGACGGCGATAGGGGCCAGCGGGCTCGTCATCGGCCTGATAGAGGGCGCCTCCGAGACGACCGCGTCACTGATCAAGGTGTTCTCCGGGTGGTACTCTGACAGGTACAGGAGGAGGAAGCCGTTCATCCTCGCAGGGTACGGCTCGAGCTCTGCGGTGAAACCCGTCCTCTACTTGGCGACCGCTCCGTGGCACGTACTCGGTCTCAAGATAATGGAGCGCGTGGGCAAGGGCGTGAGAAGCGCTCCGAGGGACGCCCTCATCGCCGACTCCACGGACAGCGCGTACCGCGGGAGGGCTTTCGGGTTCCACAAGGCCATGGACTCGACCGGCGCGGTCATAGGCCCGCTGCTCGTCCTCCCCGTGCTCGTGGCCGCAGCGGCGGTCACCACCGACACCTACAGGCTCATCTTCCTCATCTCAGCGATCCCCGCATTTGTTGCGGTCGCGATAATAGTCCTGTTCTTGCGGGACAAGAAGACCGACCATGCCGACAAGATCGACAAGATGTTCAAGGAGATGAGGCACCTCGGAGACAGGTTCTACCTGCTCCTCATGGTCATCGTGGTGTTCTACATCGGCGAGATAAGCTACGCGTTCTTCATCCTGAGGGCGATGGACGAGGGCTTCACGGTGTTTGGGCTCGGCGTAGACGCCTCGATTATTCTGCTGTACGTCACCCTGAACCTATTCTTCGTACTCTTCGCGCTACTGACTGGCGGGATATCGGACAGGATCGGGAGGAAACCCGTCATAGCGGCATCATTTGTCATCTTCGCATTGACATGCGTGGTCATGACGATGACGGGGTCCTACATGCTGCTGGTGCTCGGGTTCGCGATGTTCGGGGTCTACAAGGGCTCGTCCGAAGGGGTGCTCAAGGCGTATGTCATCGATGTCGTTCCGAAGGGGCTGAGGGGGACCGCAATGGGAGCGTTCCATACGGCCGTAGGGCTGGTCATGCTGCCGGGGGGCATAATGGCAGGGTTCCTGTGGGACAGCTACGGACATTGGGCGACCTTCGCCTATGGCGCGTCCGCCGCGTTGTTGGCCCTGGTGCTCCTAATCGTGATAGCTCCCGATGTGGACAAGAAGGCCGGCTAACCATCCTCGGGGGACATGGGGCCAGACATGGCCGTGAACGGCCCCCATCACCTCTGAGATAGATTCTTGAGAGGCCCGCGGATATCCCCCCTGAGCCCGAAGGGGGGCACCGATCTGAAGATCAGCAAGAACCTCGCGTACGGCCTCATAGCCCTCGCCGCCGTCATGTGGGCCAGCTCAGGCACTTTCACCGAGCTCGCCCTAGACGCGGGGGCGCGGGTGATGCAAGTCACTGTCTTCGCCTCCGTGTTCACAACGCTGATACTGCTCCCCGCCATCGGCGTCTTCGACCCGAGATCCCTCTGGATAAGGAGGAAGGATTTCCTGCCGATGCTCGTCTTCAGCCTCATAACCGGCACATTCTTCTCCATCGCATGGTACATGTGCATCGACCTCACGGGCGTCGCCACCGCGGTCGTGCTCCTGTACGCCTACCCGAGCATCGTCACCGTCGCGTCCATCTTCCTGCTCGGCGAGAAGCTCACCCTCGGCAAGGCCCTGGCCCTGCCCCTCACATTCATCGGCTGCGTCCTGGTCGCTGGCGCGAGCGACCTCGAGACGGGCTTCTCCTTCAACCTGGCAGGGATAGCGCTCGGGATATACACCGCGCTCGCGGCGACCGTCTACTACATCTGGGGGAAGAAGTTCCTGGACAAGTACTCGGCCAACACGGTGATACTCTACATGACCGCGCTCTCGATACCGGGCATCATACTGATAGCCAACCCCATGACCATCCTGGAGAACCACATATCCGGCGAGGCGTGGGCGTACATATTCGCCATCGGGCTCTTCCCCGGCACGATAGGGTTCGTCGTGTCCATGGTAGCGCTCAGATACATCGAGGCGAGCAAGGCGAGCATAGTCGCGAGCATAGAGCCTGTGGCCGCAGTTGTCATCGCGGTCCTGGTGATCGCGGATGTGATCACCCTCCTGCAGGGGGTGGGGGTTGGGCTCGTATTCGTGGGTGTGCTCCTCCTAAGGCTGACGAGGAAGGACAAGGACGAAGGACCCAGGGTACCGTTGGGCCCTGACAATCCGGACGATGAAAAACAGGATATATCCACCAGGGTATGACAGGGACGAGATGATCGTCTCCCGCGCGCCCAGCGGACTCCCCGGCCTCGACGCGCTCATCCACGGAGGGATACCTGTCAACTCGACGGTCGCCCTCAGGGCCGAGCCGTCGAACCCGACCGAGTACTTCCAGCAGCAGTTCCTCGTCGAGGGGCTCAAGAGAGGCGCCCCGGCCATATACTGTTGCACCAACAGGCCCGTGGGCAATGTTATCAGGAGCCTCTGGCACCAGGGGTTCGACGTCCTGGAACAGGTCGCGAACGACCAGCTGGTGTTCCTCGACTGCTACTCGATGACCAAGGAGACTGTCGCCATCGGGGTCGACCAGTGGGTGCACAAGAAGATACTTCACGTGTCTCAGACAGATGACGAGAAGCAGCTCCAGGAGGTACTCGCCGAGGCGGTCGACAGGCTCCACACCCTGAGGGGGTTGCGGACGGTCTGCGAGAGCGTCCCCGCGACACTCAGGGGCTCGAGCGCGGTCGAGATCATGAGGTGGGGCAGGAAGGCCTTCGGGGAGCTCAGGGCGTTCGATACCGTGACGCTGCACACATTCCCTATTGGCGTCCGGGATGAGCTCTTCACCCTGATGGCCCAGGACTTCGACGCGGTCATCGACATCACGCCCGACAGGAGCACTGACAGGGTCAGGTACTACCTCGGCATCCAGAAGATGCGCATGACCGACCTCCCGGTCAAGCTCTTCGAGCTGGAGACCGAGGGCAGCCTCCTCACACTGAAGACAATCCAGAAGATCACTTGAGCACGCCTAGGAGAGCGTGAACAGCCTGATGCCGAGGAGCTCGAGCACTGCGAATATGATGAACGCCCTGTTCACTCCCGCAAGGAAGTTCGCGAGTGCGAAGTCGCGCAGGCGCATGAGCGTCCCCTCCTCGTTGAGTATCGAGAACAGGTAGAGCGGGACCGTGTCTATCATGCCTGGGATGGACATGATGACGTACATCGCGACGATGCCGTACCTGCGAACGAATCTCTCGCTCTTTGCGGAGAGCCAACCGGGAGCCCGCCCCTCCGGTGGCCTGCCGAAAGCCCTCTCGAGAGAGCGCCTGACCGGGACATGGGCCGAGGCCGTCCTTCCCAGGGCTGCAGATCCCCCCGAACGATGGACAGCGGACTCTATCCTGTCCATGACCGCGTCCGCCTTCCGCAGGATCCAGCCGAAGAAACTCCTCCCCGAGAGCCTGCGCAACGCGCTGTCTATCTTGGCGCCTATGTAGAAGACGACGATAGCGCCGACACCCTTGCCCAGGCCGAGGACTAACGCCTTGACCGGGAAGAACATGCCCGGGTTCCAGATGAGGGCGAACTCGATTGGTATCGGCAGGATGATCGCCGCGGCGACCGAGAGCAGGAAGAATATGAGCAGATAGGTGCCCGGATCCGCCTGGTTGTTCATCAGGAAATCCATCAACTGGTCCAGGTACTCTCCGACCGATGCCATGGGCGCACAGGCAATCATCTGCGCTTACTTCTAGGTATCTGCGGAGTGCCACCCGCGCGCGTGCACATGAGGACGAAAACAGGCCGAGCCAGAAAATTAAAGTGCGTTACGAATAAATACCAAAGGCTTATATTCCCGCAATAGCATCACCTCAACCGGGATGTACGATGGCTAAGCCCGAAGGGAAGGAAGAGGACTGGTTCTCCCAGCTGGATGAGGAACTCGAGAAGAAGACCGTCCAGATCACCGACAACTTCGTAGAGCAGAACTCCAAGAAGGGAGATATCAACAAGATGCTCCTTGAGGACTTTTTCAGGATATGGAGCAGGTTCAACAAGATCAACGTGCACTTCACGATGGCCCCTGAGGCCTCCACATTCGCCACCTTCGCGGTGTATCCCGAGCAGTGGCAGTTCAAGGCCAACTTCGACTTCGCGGGCGTCGACAACGCGTCCCTGACGGACAGGACCCAGAACAGGGTCGGGGACTCCGTCAAGATCTGGTACTACAACGTCGACAGCCAAACGCACTTCCGGATGATCTTCGAGTTCTGCGAGGGCGAGCACTACTATAAGTACGCCGGCTGGAAGAGGATCTTCTCACAGTACGTCCTCCTGGACGTGCCAGTGATGAAGTTCGACGAGAAGAAGTTTCACGAAGCGCTTGCCGACGTCGTCAAGACCTGGTACGAGAGCCACCTGAGGCGCGACAGGGACATCATCCTGAAGCACATCAGGGAGAAGTACGAGAAGGCCGAGACATTCACCCAATGACGTGTTTCGGACACTTCTGCGTCCCGGGTGCCGAGAAGTAGTATTCCATCAGGCACTCCACCCATCTTGACCCGTCCACCAGGTCGAGTCCGATATCGTGGTAGACGAACTGCATCGCCCATTTCCACGATTCTCCGTTGTACGAGGCTAGGCTGGGCGGGAAGTTGATGTTGAGCCCGCTCGGCACGCCCATGAACCTGTAGCTGCTCCCGTTGTTGAGCAACGCGGCCTCGAAGGCCGCCTGGAACTCCGCGATGGCGATGTCCAGCGTCGGGTCTATCCCGATCAGGCCCTCGAAGAGCGAGTACGCGTCAGGGAGGTATTCCCAGCCGCCTATGTTCGCCCACATGCCATTGAGCGCCAGGTCCCGGACTGCCATTATCGTATCCGCGTTGTCGGCCACCAACGGTTCGAGCGCCTCGGTCATACGTATGAACGCCGCCCCGAACTCGTCCATTAGCGACATGTCGAATGCGGAGAACGCCACGAAGTCCTTGTCGTACGGGTTGATGTGCTCGTAGAGGGTCTTCGAGCTGTAGTACTCCATGTACATGTCGACCATGTCGTGCGCGAGTTCTTCCGGAGACATCTCGGGCTCCGCCACGAGCGCCTCGACAATCATCTGGTATGGCAGGCCGTCATAGGGCACCACCAGTTGCGAGGCCGCGAACCAGCCAACGGTATCCCGGAGCTCGTACGCGATCTCCACCGCAGCAACACTGCACGCGTCGAGGGCGAGCAGATCCACGCCGACGCCGTCGTTCGCGTCCCTGGCATCCCTGATTGCCTGGGCCATGTCGTCTATGAGCATGATCCCTCCGCCGTCCGTGTCGTCCAGGCACACGCCGCGCCACGAGTATCCGTGGTCCTGTATGACCAGCAGAGTCTTCTCCGCAGGGTAGTTCTTGAGGCCGTAGTCAATGAACCTCTTGAGCGTCGCCGGGTCGGATGAGTTCAGCTCCTCCCAGGTCTGCACCGTGAAACACTCGCCGTCGTGTATGTCGTAGACCCATGTGCCGTCCTCCGAAAGGATGTCCACATAGGCGACCAGGTTCACATCGTCGTCGGATGTGAGCGCTGCCTTCCAGGTCTTGATCGCGAACTCTGTGCAGAACTCGAGGTTATTGTCCGCGTCCCAGTACATGAGCAATGTCCATTCCTTGACCGGTTCCTCTGTGACCGGTTTGTCCTCGGCGAGCGCAACGGCCGCGCTCGGCAAGGAGAACAACAAGACCACGGTCGCGCATAGCAGAAGCTCGCCAAATCCAAGACCCTTCATACTGATCCCCCAAGGCTGATACTGAGGCACCATGACGGCTCCGCGCTATATTAAGTCCGTGATTTCGATGGGGTAGTCAGTACGCAGAAACGTACGTCGGAGGCATGCTGCGGACCGGGCCTTCCGGAGGACGGCGAAGCAGGGGAGAAGAGACGACGCGAGACTCAGGCCCTCGCCAGCTTGACCAGCCGACGAGTGAGCGCCCCGCCCATGACCGATATGTCCTCCGTCGGGAGCACCTTGCCCGTGTTCGCGTCGAAGAGGATGTTGGCCGCCGCAGGGACCTCCTCGTCCCCAAGCCAGAGCACGACGACCACGGGCGTCCTCGGGAAGAAGTCCACCTTGAATCCGACAGACCCCACATCTACAGGCTCGCCCCTCATGGCCTCCCCGATCCCCTTCAATAGGGCCGGCTTTTCACCGAACTCCTTGACGATGACATCCATCGTGCGGGCCTTGAACGCGGGGTAGTAGATCGCCCCGCCCTCGAAATCGCGGAAGGTCACCAGCCTGTTGGCCAGCTGGGCCCTGTCTGCGCCTTCGAGATAGTGAAGCACGAGTATCTGCAGGTGCGGCGGGACCTCCTGACCGCCGGGGCCGAGGTATGCCATGGTCTTGGCCCCGAGGTCGATAGCGCAGTCCTTGTCCATGATCCTCAACACAAGGTTCTTCGTGCCGGGGACCACGGACAGGTCGAGTGTCTCAGACAGGTGCTTGGAGCTCAGGTATGATGCCTTCTCCCATGCGCCCCTGAGGGGCTCGAGGTTGGCCGGCTTCTTCAGGTCCAATCGGCTCTCCTCCTGGTCACGCCCTGAGGAACGAGTGGGCGTAGAGCTTCTGGTTCAGGAGCACCTCGGATGCCTTGACGACCTTCATCAGCTCGACATCGTTCGGGTCGACTATCGCCGCGTCGAGGCCGCGCCCCAGCAGCATGGCGAGGTAGGTCCTGTTCAGCAGGCTGCGCTCCTCGGCCCCGCTCGAAACGTTGCTCAGGCCGACTATCGTCTTCGGGGGAGGCGTGTTGAGAGTTCTGAACGCTGTCAGGGCCTCGCCCAGGACCGGGCACTGCGCCTGCGCGGCCGATATCGGCAGGACCACCGGGTCGAGGTACACCTTCTCCGGGGAGACGCCCTTGTCCATGGCGGTCGCGAGGAGCGTCATGGCTATCTCCGTCCTCCCCTCGACCGAGTTCGGGATGCCCTTCTCGTCGATCGTGAGGCAGACGATATCTGCGTTGTGCTCCGCGGCCAGCGGGAAGAACTTCTCCATGCGCTTCTGCTCAGCGGTCGTGGAGTTTATCATCGGGTCCTTCTTGCAGAGCGCGAGTCCGGCCTGTTGGACCTTCAGCCCTGGCGAGTCGATGCACAGGCGCACATCGGCAATGTCCTGGACCGTCTTAACCAGCCAGGCCATGGCATCCGGCCCGTCGTCCCTGCCTGGACCGGTGTTGATGTCCAGCACTCCCGCGCCGCCCTTGATCTGCTCCAAGGCCAGGTCCTGGACGAACTTGGCGTCCCTGGCATCGATGGCCTTCGAAACCTGTGGAAACTGACCGTTTATCCTCTCCCCCACCACTATCGTGTACTTACCCCCCTGGGTGAGAGAGGAGTACGACCTTCATCGCATATCAATTGCTCGCCCGTGCCTACCCTTGGCAGGGGCCGCCCGTCTGCGCAACAGTTATTAGCCACGCATCCCGTTCACACGGAATTGGTTCTCGATGAGAGGGGGATCTGCTAGGAGGAGCCACAAAATAGTATTCGTGGAGGACCGCAAGGAGGTCGTGCTCGAGGAGGGCAGGACCGTCCTCGAGGCCTGTCAGGCTGCGGGCATACCCATAGACTCCGTGTGCGGCGGCCGAGGTAAGTGCGGCAGGTGCAAGGTCAGGGTAACCGGGCACTTCTCCGCGGACCCGAGCCCACTGCTCTCGGAGGCAGAACGGCGCGAGGGGATTGTCCTCGCGTGCCTCGCGAGGGGTCAGGGGCACCTCAAGGTGCATGTGCTCCCCCGCTCCCGGCTGACGAAACATCAGATACTCACGACCTCGGCCGAGGAGCTGCCAGACCCCATCGCGCCATGGTGCTGGAAGGAGTTCATCGAGCTCCCCCCGGCGACGCTCTCGGACAACATCGCGGACCTGGAGAGGTTGGCAAGGGCGATGGGCGGAAGGCAGCTGTCTGTCCCCCTGGAGACCCTCAGGGAGCTCCCGGGGGCGCTCAGGGAGGGCGGATGGAAGGTCACCGTCACGATGTCCGACCTCGGGCGCGGCCCGGAGGTGGTCAGGGTGGAGCCAGGGGACACTCGCGCTAGGCTTCTCGGGATTGCGGTGGACGTCGGCACGACCACCATAGTCGTCGACCTCGTCGACCTCCTCACCGGGAAAGTGCTGGGGACCGCATCAGACTATAACAGGCAGGTCTCCAGAGGGGAGGACGTCATCGCTCGCATGATGCACAGCGAGGAAACGGGCGTGGAAGATCTCACCGCGCTGGCGAGGGAAACCGTCAACTCGTGCATCGAGTCCCTCCTAGCCGACGAGTCCAGGAGGGCCGGCAAGGCAGTCTCCGCCCAGGACATCGTCTCGGCCTCGGTCGCGGGCAACACCGTGATGACACACTTCTTCGCTTGCCTGTCGACCGGGCACGTGCGGCTGGAACCCTACGTTCCAGTGGTGCACAGGATGCCGGAGTTGAGCGGCGCGGACCTCGGGATGCTCATGAACCACTCGGGGAAGGTCCTGCTGTTCCCTTCCCGAGCCGGGTACGTCGGCGGCGATGTCGTGGCGGACGTGCTCGCGAGCGGCATGCACAGGTCGGGCAGGCTCTCGCTCCTGATCGATGTAGGCACGAACGGAGAGGTGGTGCTCGGCACGAAGGACTGGATCATCACGTGCTCGTGCTCTGCCGGCCCTGCGTTCGAGGGGGCCGAGGTGTCCTGCGGCATGAGGGCCATGGAGGGCGCGATCGACCGCATAAGGATAAACGATGACCTGTCGACGACATACCACGTGATAGGAGGAGGGCCTCCCCTGGGAATCTGCGGCTCCGGCCTGATAGACCTCCTCTCCGAGATGTACACGCACGGGGTCATCGACCGCAAGGCCAGGATACAGGAGCTCGGAGGTGGCAGGACGGTGCCCTCGGAGTCAGGCCTCGCATTCGTCGTCGAGAGGAAGGAGGAGCTGGGGAACGGAGCGCCGTCGGACATGACGATAACCGATGCCGACCTCCAGAACCTGCTAAGGACGAAGGCGGCGATATACGGTGCTTGCGCGGTCCTGCTGCGTAAGACCGGGGAGTCGCTCGATGGCATCCACAGGGTGTTCATAGCTGGCGGGTTCGGATACCACCTGGACATCGAGCGCGCGATATCCATCGGGATGTTCCCCGACCTGCCCCGGAGGAAGTACACGTTCATAGGCAACGGCGCCCTGGGCGGCGCGAGGCTCGGGCTGTTGTCCAGGAAACGCAGGAAGGAGGCCGTGGACATCTTCGAGAAGATGACCTACCTGGAGCTGAGCGTCGACAACGAATTCTACAACGAGTTCTCCTCCTCGCTCTTCATACCGCACACAGACCTGAGCCAGTTCCCCAGCGTGGGCAAGTCGGGGGAGGATGCGTGACATTCACTTTCGCTGTGACCGGCAAGGGAGGGGTGGGCAAGACCACCTTCGCAGCGCTTGCGATCAGGCACATACACGAGGCGACGAAGGAGGTCGTGCTGGCGGTCGACGCCGACCCCAACGCGAACCTCGGGGCGAAGCTGGGGACCGAGCCCGCGAAAACCTTGGGCGGCATCCGGGAGGACATGCTCGCCAGGGGTGAGGACGAGCCTCCGGCGGGGGTCTCGAAGCAGGAGCATCTGGACTACCAGATACGCCTGGCCGTCAAGGAGGGGACAGGCTTCGACCTCCTGACCATGGGGAGGCAGGAGGGGCCGGGGTGCTACTGCTATGTCAACAACATGCTCCGGAACATCGTCGACTCCCTCTCGGACAGGTACAAGTACGTGGTCATAGACAACGAAGCGGGCATGGAGCACCTCAGCAGGAGGACCACGAAGGCCTCGGACGCGATGTTCGTCCTGTGTGACAGGAGCAGGGGCTCCTTGGCCGCCGCGCAGAGGATATCCCAGCTGGCGGACGAGATGAAGATCCAGATATCGAGGAAAGCGCTGGTCTTCAACGGGCTCGACCCCGGCGCGGAAGGGCCGCCGTCACAGGCGGTTGAGAGATTCCATGCGGTCTATGGGGTGCGCAGATCGGGGAGGATACTCTCGAGCGCGGAGGAGACGGAGTCCCTCATGGGGATACCCAGGACCGACCCCGCCTTCACTGACATCGCTAGGGCCGTGGACGCCGAGAGGCTCCGGCGGTGAAACTCACCCGGAGAGCGTCTTAAGCATCTTCGGCAGGCCCGAGGACTCCCTCGGGCCCACGACCACCTTCATGTCTGTCAGCTCGTTCAGCTTCCCGCTCATCCTGGTGACCATGCCCGGGATGACTATCTCGTTCCTGGTGCACTTCTCCTTGACCTTCTCCGCCTCTATGAGCGTCGCGACCGACTCCGGCGTCAGCTTGCCCGCGGCGAACGCGGTCATGACCGACTGGCCGTCGGTGTCGACCACCAGGAGCCAGACGGGGAGCTTGCTCTTCTCTATGTCCGCGCGCACAGTGAAGTACGTCAGCGAGAAGTTGGTGGTGAACAGCAGGGGCGAGCTGCCTGTGGGCTCGCCCACCGTGTACAGGCCCGCCTTGACCTGTATCGGCACCTGCGGGTCCGTGAATATGTTCTGCCTCAGCGCCATGAGCGGGTAGACGAACTCCGGGGGCATCTCGTCCATGAGCACCACGGATGAGTACTTCATGACCCCGAGGACAGCCTTCATCCTGTCCCCTTCGGAAGTGCCGAGAACCGATATGGTCGGATACCCGAGGGGCCTGAACTTCTTCTTCACCGCCGCACGCCTGATGATAGTCATGTTCTCCAGCATCTGCCCCGCGGACGACCCCTTGGGCTCCAGCACCAGGTCCGAAACGCCAGCCTTCTTCGCCTTGTCCGCGAGTTCGGCGAGCTTGCCCAGGTCATCGGCCCCTCCGACCACGAGCGGGAACCCGCACGCCTTCGCCGCCTGGACCATCGCATCGAAGTTGTCCGGGGTCGCCCTGTAGAGCAGCGGCCTCGCCTCGGCGCACGCAGAAGCGGCCTCTGACATCAGCTTCGGGTCCTCCGTCATGAGCACTACCGGGACGGTCATGGTCGAGGCGTACTTCGCGGCCTCGAGGAAGTCATCCGGGGTGCCGCTCGAGTGCCTGACGGCCACGGAGTCTATCCTAATCATCTGCCCGACGCGCTCGTAGTAGGTGGCCTTCGCGTCCTGCATCTTCGCCTTCATCTTCTCGAGGCCCTCGGAGTCGTCGGCTATCACGCCGAGCACAGTCGGGTGGTAGAACGTCTTGTCGTGCCTGAACAGCTGCGTCTCGTCCCCGATCTTGGCGGGCGAGCCGCTCCAGCCGAATGAGACGAGCCTCACCGGAGGCGCCCCGCTCTCCTCCAGGACGGTCTTGGCCTCGGGGCTGACGTACGGGCACGCCTCCAGGGCCACCTTCTGGTTTGCCAGCTGCATGGCGAACGCCAGGCAGGTGGGGAACTTGCACTCCCCGCAGTTCTTCTTTGGGAGGAGCTTGTAAATCTCCATCGCGGTCGGCACGCTCATCCACCTCCCGCGAGGTCCTTGGCGGCCTGCCGGAAGAGCGTGACCGATTCGGGATGTCTCATGATGACGATATCCGCCCCCGCGACGACAGCGGAGTAGGCCGTGATGGCCTCCCAGTAGACGCCCCTCTCGTGGCGCGGGCCCTTCTTCGGGTCCTCCTCCATCACGTCCGGGACACCCCAGGCGCACGACGCGTCACATATGATCGGCATCTGCAGGACAGGGTCCCCTGAGAGGGCGCCCTGCCTGAGCCGCTCGATGACTGAGTAGGAGTACTCGAGCCCCATGCCCAGCGCGGCCATCAGCGGGTCGATGATGATATTCTCAGGCTTCACGCCGAAATCGAGCAGCAGGATGTTCATCTGCTTCGCCAGGTTGATGTCCAGGTTGGAGAACGCGACCATCCCGTGCCCGTTGGCCATCGACGCGGCCGCGAGGGACTTGAAAGCCTTCTCCTCCGCGAGCCCGATGAAGAGCCGCTCGCCCTTGCCGGCGTTCGATACCGCCTCCATCAGCTTCGCGTCCTTCTCCTCGGAACCACACCCGTAGACGAGCATGGGCAGCGACACCGACTTCAGGACCTCCTTGAAGAGCGACTCGCACTCCTCGACCGGCCTGTTCTCTTCCTCGGGGTTGGCGGATGCGAGCCTCAGTAGGAGGGCGTCCGCGCCCCACTCCTTCTCGCACTTCCTGGCCCACTCCACTGGTTCCTTCGCGATCGAGCCCATGGACCCGAGCAGCGCCTCCGGGACGAGCCTGGGCGTATCCACGACGTCCATGACCACCGCGGGCGGGCGCGAGACATGGCTCTCGAACCTGTTGAACGGCAGCCCGTCCGAGCCCCCTATCACGATGCTCGAGCTCCTCGTCCCGCCCTGCTCCTTGGTCGCGCCTATGACGACCTCCCGTATCTTGCCCGCAAATCGTTCCTTCGGCACATCGAAATCCATAGCTGTTCCCCCAGTACCTCACTTGATCATAGGTTCCATCGACAAGGCCGGGTGCTGCACCTTCGTCATCCACTCTATGAGCTCCTCCGGCGTCTTGGCGACCGTCTCGTCCGCGATCTTGTCCACGAAATCGGGCACGCCTACCTCCTCCGAGCGCCTCTTGAGCTCCTCCTTCATGGCCTCCTTGAGGTCCTTCGGCATCCAGACGATCCTGAGGAAGCCCCCGTCCGCGCTGATGAACTTCTTGCTGGTGAGGTACTTCCTGCCGATCCCGATGAACCCGGGGGTCTGTATGCCTCCCCCGACCGAGCCGGCGAGGGTGGAGAAGGTCATACCCATGGGCGTCATGCCAGGGAACTCCCGGTTCACCACCACGACGCCCTGAAGGTCGGGCGACATCCCCACGATGCACTCGAAGCAGCCACAGGACGTCATCGGGTCCTCGACCATCGTGTAAGCGCTGAACTTCTGTAGCTTGCCGTGGGTCTTCTCAGCGACCGCTTCGTTGACGCCCGTCCACTGGCCCTTGACCTCGTCTACTGTCTGCTTCTTGGGCACGGGGCTATTGGGCCCAGTCGGCGCTATCTGGAACGAGGCCTTCGCGTCGAGCCAGTTGATGGCGCCGCACAGCCCGAGCCTCTCGGGCGTGACTATGCACACGTGCCCCGGGGCGAAGCTCTGGCACAGGGTGCATGTGTAGAATATGTCCACGTTCTCGTCCGTCAGGGTCGCGATCCTCGCGTCCCTCTCCTCGTACGCGGCCTTCGCCTCGTCTACATGCTTCCTCAGCTCGGCCTCGTCCGTGATTATGGTGACCTCGACCTTGGAGACTATGGCCCCGAATTCCTGCTTGAGCTTGGTCGCGAGAATCTCCCCGAAGTGCTTCAGCCTCAGACCGCTCTTGAACGCGGACTTGCTTAGCCTGACCCAGAGCAGGTTCCTCTGGCCGGTGTGCCACCCGCCCTCGGCGAAGTTGATGAATTGGTGGAACCTGCGTTCCAGCACCGGCTCGAAGTCCGGCTGCATGTTCTTGCCGTAGACATGGACTATGATGCCCAGGTGGGTCGAGCCGCCCTCGGGCATCTCGTCGACGTCCTTGCCTATGAGAGTAACCTTGCCGTCCGAGACCTCCTCCGGGCCGCGCATCCTCAGTAGCTCGAACGCGAGCGTCTTGGACGGGCCGCCGGCCTCGATGTGCATGTCCGGCCTCCTGATGGTCTCGCCCTCAAACGCAGGGCCGTAAGGAACCGGGAGGTCCATCGCCCCTAGCTTTATCCTGCAGCCCCTGACCTCGATTGCGGTCGCAATCATCTCGTCCAAGTTCTTCTGGACGACGTACTTGTCGGGGATGGGCTCGACGTCCTGGTCGGTGATTGTCGGCGAGCCGTTGAACATGACCGCGAACTCCGCGGCGACCTTGATGTGGTCGAGCGGTCCCAGCTGGAGCACGAACACCTTGGGCCTCTTGGAGAGGTAGTTGTACAGTCCTTCCCGGTCACCCTTCTGTATGCCCCCGAACGAGAGCGCTGCCCTGATGGCGAAGTTCAGGCCGTGGATGGCCTGTGTGAACTCCCCCACTGGATAGAGCATCCTGTCAAGGCCCATCGAGATACTCTCGTCCTTGAGCTGCTTGATGATGTCGTAGGTCGCGATTATGAGCATGCCCTTGTTCTGGCAGTCCCTGATCATGGCCGCCAGCTTCTTTGGGTCGCTTGCGCGCCCGACGAACACGGCCGCCCCAGGTATCGTGTCGTCGACGAAGGCGATCCCCAGCTGCCTCAGTATCCTGTCCGGGACGAACCCGCAGTACATCGTCCCCTCGTAGGGTGTCTGTGTCTCGATGTACTTGAGCGCCTCGACTATCTCTGCGGCAATCATGGTCGCCTCGCCAGAGGCGACCGCCGCCTCGAATGTCGGCTCCTCCCTTATCTTGCCCCTCGCCTCGCCCAGGAGCATCGGCAGGTCCCCCAGTCGGGTGCAGTCCCTTCCCAGCCAGGCGAACAGGCTTGGGAGCTGGTAGCCGGTCTCCGGGAACTCGATCTTCTGGTCGGGGCCGTACTTCCTCAGCGCCCTGCTCAGGAGCACATCAGCGTAACCCGTCGCGATTATCGAGCCCTCGATGGCCATCTTGAAGAGCTTTGCGTTCGTGACCTTCTCCCCGGTCGGGACATAATGCGATGCGCGCTCCACCTCGGGGTCCGTGAGGTCCAGCCGCCAGCGCCTGTACTCGATTGCGGAGTAGAGCCTCTTGGCGGCCTCGTGCCCGTCCTCCTCGAATATGAAGTACCCGCCGTAGACGTCCCTTGCGGTGTTCTCGAGCACCTCGGTGACGAGCGTGCTCCCGTAAAGGTAGTTCATCGTGCCGACATGGACCGGGAAGCCCATCGTAACCGCCCATGTGCCGATGGAGACTGCCTTCTCGTGCATCGCCTCCGGGGCGATGGCCACGAAGGGTATCTGGTGGATGTCGACACCCATCCGGTTCGCCACCTCGGTCGCGAGGTTAGAATAACGGGGGTTGTCCACGCACGAGCCTATGTGCCACACGCACGGGAGGCCCTCCAGCCCCGAGGCATCCGCGAGCTCCGCAAGGAAGGACTGGAGTCCTTCGCCCGCGAACTCCTTCGCCTTCGCGGGGTCCATGAACCCGCCTTTCGCGAGCTCGATCGCGTTGCACCCGGTGGTGAGGAGGAGCACATCCCTCTTCGCCAGCTCTCGCGCTATGGTGAGTACGTCGGAGTCCTCCTTCGCGCGGGTGTTCTTGCACCCGGCGAAGAGCGCTAGCCCGCGGATCCTGCCCTTGACTATGCAGTCTACCAGGAACTGGAACGGGTCCTCACGATTCTTCTTTGAGAACAGCTCCTTGATCTGCTCGACGCTGAACCCGGCCATCACCGCCGCCGGCTTCACGTCCGGTAGGCGCCTGATCTTCCCACGGTGCCTGTATGCCTCCGCTGCGAGTATGAGCACGTCGCGCGCTGAGGCCTTGGCCCGCTCTGGCGTGAACTCGATATGCGTGTCCCCGGGGAGCCGGGCGATCTCCTCCGTGCTGATGATCCTGGTGTGGGTGCACCTCGCGAGCTGTGAGAGCGACGGCATGAAGCACTGGTAATCGAGCACCATCGCGTCCAGCAGGCCGCTCAGGAGGACCAGCTCCTGGGAGGTCACGTTCGCGGCCAACGGGACGCCCTTCCTCATGAGGGTCTCGTTCCCCGTGCAGCACACACCGACTATGTTGAAGCCCTGCGCGCCGGCCTTGGTCGCGATCTCCTTCATCTCCCTCGCCGCGTCGACCATGATGTCGCTCAAGAGCGGGTTGTGTCCGTGGACCGCTATGTTGATTGACTTCTCGTCGAGCACGCCCAGATTCGCGCGGCTGAGGATCATCTTCGGCGTGCCGAACAGGACGTCGCTGAGGTCTGAGGATATCTGGGCGCCAGTGTAATCCGCCAAGGAGCACTTGATGCCCCCGAACAGGAGGGGGATCGGGTCGGCGTCGACACCCATGGCAGTCCGATGAATCACATCTGATATCGCCGTCTCGATGTTGGTCGGCAGGACAGCATGGGTATCCCACAGATGCATCCTTCCGCGCGTCACTCTGCTCTTGAGGAAGGAGAGCGGCTCGTGCGTGAACCTCGAGTAATCGTCGAGCGCTGCGAGGGATACCGCTTCCGCGAGGGCCATGCCATCCTTATCAGTTTCCTGGATGCCCAGCTTCTTCGCCAACGCCTCCAGCCTGACCTCGTCCGTCACTTTGTAGTCCTTGACCTCACCCTTGGACACTGCGTGCAGCACATGGGCTATCTCCTTGCCGTGGCCGGAGTGCGAGGCAGTGCCCCCGGCGATCATGCGCACCAGATGCCGGGCGACTATCGTGTAGTCCCGCGCGCCGCATATGCCGCTGGTCGGCTCCTTGCCCATCGGGTTGATTCTGCACGGCCCCTGGAGACATATCTTACAGCACAGCCCGAGGGACCCGAACCTGCACTGAGCGCCCTGGTTGGCCGCTCTGTCCGGGAGCGTCTCGATTCCAGCTGCGTGCAGGTCGGTGAACATGGTCGTGCACGAATCGTCCCAGAAGTCGCACGACCACTTCGATTTCTTGTCAGTCCGCTCCTTCTCGCCCGGTGGTCTCTCGTTCTCGCCAGTGGTCACCCAGACAGCACTCCTAGTTCGCAATGGCGCATGTGGCAACCACTGATAGGCCCGAGCCATGAGTATGGGGGTTCCGCGGGTCGTCTAGCAAGCTGTTCGAAAAGCCGTCCACCGGAAACGCACCCCGTCGGAGGGCGGAGGCGCCGGCGGAGAAGACCGAGTCTCCACAACGCCCCCAAACGCGGTAGCCAAGACAAATGTCCGGATATTCCGTTGGCTCCAGCCCCCCATTCTCAAAGTATCTGGCCAAGTGTTGGATGTTGCCTCAGCGCTCGGCATTCGACGAATGCATATGATGCTACTAAAACATTGTTGTTTGACGATGTTCGGCCCTTGCCGATTGCAGGGTTGGCTGGAGCCGAGCCGGACGGGCGGGTTCTGGATGGGGCTAGGGCTGCATGTTCCTTGAAATGGCGTTCGAAAGCTGTCGGACGGACTCAATCCACTCATCGGCCCCTGGCCCAGCGAATGGTGACCCCCCAGCCAGGTCAGCGGAGGCGACGGTCTCCGAGCGCGGGAGCGCGAAGATGAGCTCCAGCCCACGTCCGGCCAAGCCACGTTTGACCGAGGCCTTCTCGCCTTCGTTCGCAACCCGGTTCGCGACGACCGCGACCTTGCGTACGCCCATCTCCCCCGCCAGCTCGGCTATCCTGGCGGCGGTCTCACTCGACCGTGAGCCAGGTTCCACTACAACCAGTAGAAGGTCGACGCCCCGGCAGGTCGCCCGGCCGAACTGCTCAAGCCCGGCCTCCATGTCCACGACCACGTACTCGTCCCGCTCCAGCACCACGTGCTCGAGCAGGCCCCTCAGGAGGGCGTTCTCGGGGCAGAAACAGCCGCTCCCGGCGGCTTTGATCGTCCCGAGGACGAGGAGCCGCACGCCGTCCGCCCCGACCCTCGAGTATCTCTCTGGGATGTCGTCCACTCTCGGGTTGAGCTTGAAGAACGGGCCGGTGCTCGTCCCCGGCCTTGCGCCTGTGCGCTCCTCTATAAGGTCCAACTCGGAGGATATCGGCTGGGGTACGTCCCCCGCATGTATCTCGAGCACCGTCCTCAGGTGGGCGGCGGGGTCGGCGTCCACCGCCAGCACCCTGTTGCCCTGTCTCGCCCACACTCTGGCCAGCGAGCCGGCGACGGTCGTCTTACCCACGCCGCCCTTGCCCGAGACGGCTACCTTGAGACCCAAACTATCAGGCCTTCCTGGGCCTGAGGAGTATCTCGTGCCTCACAAGGTTCGCCTCGGCGAGCTCGACGTCCTTGACCGTCCGGATATCGCCCAGGGTGTCCACGCAGTTGATGTCGTTCCCTACAACAAGCACCCTCGCTGCCTCTTGCATGATGAGGTGTTTCTCAGAACCCTTGACTAGGTAGACCGCAGACTCACACATTGCATATACCCCACGGAGTCCGGTGCTCACGAGCACATGCGGTTAGTCGACTGAGCACTCGGCTATCTGTCCCGCGACCTTCTTGGCCTTCTCGTAATCGTCCACGACGAACACGAACCTCAGCCTGTCGCCCTTCTGCCCAAGAAGGTAGCTCGTCCTCAACTGCACCCCGTTGTCGACGAGGTACCTGGCCGCGCGCACCCACTGCCCCGGCCTGTTGAACATGTCTATGACGAGGACCTTCCTCTCGCTGAAGGGCAGGTCGGCCTTCATGAAGGCCCTCCGGCACTCCTCGTCGCAGCCGGTGAGGAACCTGATGAAATACTTGTCCTCGATCTTCGCGGTGGCAATCGTGTCCAGGTTTATGTGCTGCTCCGCGAGCAGCGCGACCGTGTCGAGAAGGTCCTTGCTGTCCCCAGATAGCGTCAGTTCGAATTCGGTTGTCATCGAATCTCCCCCGTAGTGCCGCTGGACTGGTATTGTGCTGTTATCTATTTATTCTGTACCCCCAAGATTCCGAGCGCCGAGAAAAGACCCGTCTGAAACTTCTGGAGTTCGTCGACGCTCCTGTGACATATCATGGCATGCCACATTAGAGCTATCGAAACAGTTTCAACTCGGCGGACAGATGGTCGAAAACAGTGTTCGTGGTCGGGCGCTCCGCGCTCTCAGCGCATGCCGCATCGGAGAGGGCCTGCGTAAAGGCACAAGTCAATTAACCCGATGCACGGATGCGGAGCACAGCTGGGACTTCGGGGAGGAGCGCAGGTTTGAGAGTGTCCTTCGACAGGATAGCCGACAAATACGACGAGACGAGGTCGCTCCCGAAGGACACCATGGACCAGGTCGTCGACGCCCTTGAGATGGTCGTCGACAGCAGAAAAACCATCCTGGACGTCGGGGTGGGCACAGGGAGGTTCGGCCACCCTCTCCAGGTCCGAGGGCAGGATATCGTGGGGATCGACATCTCCGGGCCCATGCTGGATAAGGCCAGGGCCAAGGGGATCGAGGATCTCGTGAGGGCCGATGTGTGTCAGATGCCGTTCATGGACAAGGCATTCGGGGTCTCGATGAGCGTGCATCTGCTGCACCTTGTGTCCGAATGGAGGTGCGCTCTGGCAGAGGTAGCGCGGGTGACCTCCGAGAGATTCGTCACCGTGGCGTCGTTCCGAGAGGACTCGCCCGCGGAGCTGATGAGGCTCTACTACGAGGAGAGGTGCAAGGAGCTTGGGCACGAGGTCCGCCACCCTGGCCTCAGGGAGAGGGAGCTCAAGGACCTCCTGAAGCCGGACCTCGTCTCCCTCGTCGCAGTGCATGAGGAGCTCATAAGCCCCAAAGAGCGCCTCGACGGGTTCGCCAGGAAGACCTACTCCAGCCAATGGCCCGTGCCCGAGGACATACACGCCAAGGCGATTGAGGCTGTGAGGATGGAGTTCGCAGATGTCGAGTCGCTCCTTGAGCGGGAGGGCATATTCCTCATAGCCTGGAAGATCGGCACGCTGGAGAGGTTCCTCGCCGAGAGCGTCTGACCGAGTTCTCGGCGCAATCGCGCCGGACCCTCGATGAAGCACTTTCGCCTGCCCGTAATGCATCGCTTTATATCGTCCGCGCCCGTTGTCAAAACAGCAGCACAGAAGAGAAACGGCTGCTCATAAAGGGGGCTTTGTTGTGGATACAGAGAATCTAGCGCCCCACGTGGAAGAGATCTCACGGGCGCTCGGGGACAAGTTGTCAGAGGAGAAGATAGCAGAGGAGCTGAAGAAGTACATCGATGTGTACAGGCTCAGCATACCGATGGCGAAGAGGACCATAGTCAAGAAGTACGGCGGGGACGCGAGCGGCTTCGATACCGGCTTCCAGAGGAAGCTCGCGGATCTGCGGCCGAACGAGCCCGTGGTGGACTTCGTCGCCAAGGTGCTGTCCGCGAACAGGAAGGAGGTCACGGCCAAGGGGGAGAAGAAGGAGATCATGTTCGGCTTCCTCGGGGATGAGACGGCCACCGTGCCATACACGGCATGGGACCTCGAGGGCCTGGATCTCGGCAAGGGAGAGGTAATCTCCGTCAAGGGCGCATACACGCGGGAGTACCAGGGCAGGATACAGGTCAACTTCGGGAACAGGGTCTCGATCAAGAAGGAGGACCCGGCCACGATAGGTGACATACAGGTCGCCCAGGGGCCCCCGAGGGTGGTCGAGGTCGGAGGCCTCAGGGAGGCCATGGGCTATGTCGAGGTGAAGGGGAGGATTCTCTCCGTCGAGCCCAAGGAGGTCTCTGTCCAGGGCGAGGCGAAGAAGATCTTCGCGGGCGTCCTCGCGGACACCTCCGGCAAGGTGCAGTTCACCGCCTGGAACGACTTCGGCCTCAAGGAGGGCGAGGTCGTCAGGATATCCAAGGGCACGGTGAAGGCCTGGAGGGGCATCCCGCAGCTCAGCTTCGACGACCGCGCGGAGGTCACCAAGGTCAAGGAGAAGTTCCCGAGCGCCGAGGAGCTCCAGAAGACCGGAGTGAGGATGATCGCGGAGATAGCTGCCAGGGGAGGTGCCGCGGACACCTCTGTCAGGGGCGTGGTGGTCGAGGTGAGGGACGGCTCTGGGCTCATCATGCGCTGCCCAGAGTGCAGGCGCGCCCTCCAGAAGGGCATGTGCAAGCTCCACGGGAGGGTCGAGGGCTTCCCTGACCTCAGGGTCAAGGCGATACTCGACGATGGGAGCGGCGCGGTCAGCGTGGTCATCGGGCGCGAGCTCACGGAGAAGCTCGCGGAGATCACCCTCGACGAGGCGATGCAGCGCGCGAGGGAGAAGATGGACCACGGGGTGGTCTCGGACATGCTCGAGGAGAAGCTCGCACTCAAGAAGCTGACGGTCGCCGGGTCGATCACAGCGGACCAGTACGGGCTCTCGATGATAGTCAAGGACGCGTCCTTCGCCACTGTCGACGTGAAGCAGGAAGCGGAGAAGCTGCTCGTCGAGCTGGAGGCCTCGGAATGAACCAGAGGGAGGTCGCGTGGCGCGTGTTCGCCGAGGAGTTCAACTCATCTGTGCTGGAGCACTCGGGAGAGGGCGAGAAGCCGGTGTCCTATGTGATCACCCCTCTCGGTGCCAGGATCAACAGGATGCTCGTGGTCGGAGTGGCGACGGACATCGAGGAGGTAGGTGAGGAGGGGAAGCCGAGGTACAGGGCGAGGATAACGGATCCCACGGGGACCTTCTACGTCTCCGCGGGGGAGTACCAGCCCGAGGCGGCCATGGCCCTCTCCAAGATGGCCCCGCCTGCGTTCGCGGCCGTCGTCGGCAAGAGCAGGGCTTACGAGCCCGAGCCGGGCGTGAAGTATCTCAGCATCAGGCCCGAGAAGATACTCGAGGTCGACGCTGAAGCCAGGGACTATTGGGTGCTCGAGACCGCAAGGAGCACGCTCGCCCGGATAGACGCGGTCGGGGATGGCCTGAAGATGGCCCAGCCGACCGTGGGCGAGCTGACTAGGCTCGGCCATCCGGAGAACCTCGCGGACGGGGTCGTGAGGGCGATCGAATTCTACAAGGACATCGACCTGGACAGGTTCAGGAACACCGTCATCGACGCGCTCAGATCCGTCCTGCCGGAGAGCGGGGACCGGGCGCGGCCCGAGCCGAGGCCTGCCCCCGCGAGGAAGCCCGCGCAAGAGCCGGAGGGACGGGCCGAGACCAAGGAGGAGGAGATGCACGAGGTTGAGGTCGACTCGGACGAGGGCGAGACCGTGCTGAAGATCATCGAGTCCCTCGACTCAGGCTCCAGGGGCGCCAAGTGGGACTCCATAATCGAGGCGGCCGCCAAGAAGAAGATAGACAAGGTCAGACTCGAGGAAATCGTGGCCGACCTTCTGGACAAGGGCGAGATCTACGAGCCCGAGCTCGGCATGATGAAGAGGATATAGCGGCGCCTCGCGCAGCTGACGACGGGATCTTTCACCTAACTAGTGAACTCATCCTTGGACACGACCACGAGTATCAGGCCGATGAGACCGATTATGCTAGGGACAGACAGTATGCCCCCTACTAAGGCAATCGCGAAGTGAGTCCTCTGGATTGCGAAGATGCCTCCGAGAATGGCGAGCGCGCCCAAGGCGATGGTCACGATACACCAGAATGTCGCAATCAGCAAGATCACGCCGCCAATGAGGATCAGCACTCCACCGGCCACCGGCATGGAGGATGGTTGCTTCTTGGCCAGCGGTCCTGCCATCGTCACACGGTAGTCGTGGCCACAATACGGACAAACGTTGGCGTCAAAGGCTATCGGTCTACCGCACGAAACGCAGCTCCTGTTCCCTGACATGTCTTGAGACTGCACTAGCATCACCTTCGTCCACTGATGGGCCTGCAAGGGTGTTCTGGCCCGTCGGAAGGTGTATACCCCTAACGTCTAGAAATGCTTGGCGCTGAAAACGACGAGAACTCTAAAAGGGGAAGTAAGTGGTTTGAGCTCGATCGTCTGAGAGCACCTGCGCGCTCAGTCGAAGTCCTTCTTCGAGACGGCGACCAGTATGAGGCCGACCAACGCGAGCAGGCTTCCGATCATCCACGGGCCTATCACGAACAGCCCCAGGACGCCGCCGAGTATGGCTATGCCCCAGTGCTTGCGCATGACACCAAAGAGCCCGCCCAACACCGCGATCAGGCCAAGCACGATGAATATGACGCCGCAAACGTCCATTATGTCGTTGATCATGTCGCCCACGCCTGCGACATCGACTCCCCACTGATCCAGGTCATCGACATCAATGGCGATCAAGATGCCCCCCATGGCCAGGCCCATGAGCCCGGCAACGAGTATCAATATCCCTCCGACGATGGACAGCATGCCCTTTTCCTTGGGTGCAGGAGGTCCTGCCTGAACCCTGTAGTCATGCCCGCAATACTGGCACACATTCGCGTCCATCGGTATCTCGCGACCGCATGAGACGCACTTTCTAGATCCACCTTCTGATCCCATCCCTGAACCTCCTTCTATACCAGCAGTACCTGTACTGCCTCCGACCATGAATGTGCCAGGATAATAAATGAATCTTTCTATTAATTTCGACATATCCATGCTGGCGGTGCGAATCAAGGCGATAGCGATGCCTTGGGACGGAGCGCTTGCCAGGCGAGCGGAGCTATCCGAACTCCTTTCTCGACACTGCAAGCAAGATCAGTCCGGCCAGCGCGAGAACTGACCCCACCAAGAAGCCTATCCCAAGCAGGCCGAAAATGCCGCCAGCGATTGCGAGCCCGAAGTGCTTTCGTCGAATGCCGAAAATGCCCCCAATGATGGCGACTATCGCGAATACGAGCAGAACCACCCCACACATTGTGAGCATCCCCGCAAGGTCCTCGGCCGTGTACTCTGCGGGTAGGGCCACGCCTAGATCCTCAATATCGGAGGCGTCGAAAGTCATGTACATCGCCCCCATCACGATGGCCAGCACGCCCGCGATTATCACCAGGGCGCCACCCACTGCTGGCTTCCAGGTCTTCTGGGTCTGGGCGGACATCCCGAGCGGGATCCTGTAGTCATGCCCGCAATACGGGCATACACTCGCGTCGAACTGGATCGGCCTCCCACAGGCGACGCAGTTCCTCGAGCCATACCCTGGATAGGTCGATGACGTCGGTTCGGTCCCTGGGCTGCTGACACCGAATTCCTTGCCACAGAAGGAGCACGATGTGGATCCGTCCTTGACCAGGCTCTCACAGTACGGGCATTTCCTCAATCTCATCCCCGTCCTTTGAACGTGCCCAAGACATTAAATCGTTTCGTCGGGAGGCGTTGGCGCGGCCTTCCTTCGATCTTCTTGGACTGCGAATGCGAACTGCGCAATCAGTATCGAGAAGGTTATGCCTGCGATTATGCCTGTGGCCAGCCTCAACGGGTTGTTCGACTCGTACGAGGTTACCAGTTGCAGCCCCCCGTCGATGCCTATCGGCACCAAACCGACCAGGACCAGGATAGGATTCACAACCAGGCGCCTGAAAGACAGCACGGCTAACCCTATCGGGAAGCCTGCGAACAGTCCCACGTCCCTTGCGCAGAACGGCATCTGGTTGCCGTTCAGGAAGAAGCTTCTGTTGGCGATTTGATGGCACTGCGCATCGCCCAGCCAGTAAACCGCATGAGGGACCAGGGACAGGCCCGAGAACTCGTCCTCGTTCTCGTGCCCTCCCACGACACCCGACAGGTCCTGCAATGTGTCCGCGGAGACCATCAGCGGTGCTGTGAGGACCAACAGGAACCACACGAGGGACGCGGAGAAGAGAGTGAACAGGACCTTCGACGTTATGCGAGGCAGTCTCATCGAGACCATGAAGGGAATGCCACCTTAATCTCGCTTCTCTATCGCAACCGACGCGTACCCGACCACTTCCCGCATCGGCTGGACGTCGCCAGATGAGGCGTACTTCAGTACGCTCGGCCTTCCGCCTGAGCAGGCTACCAGAGTGGCCATCACGGGGCCGTAGCCGCACATCGATATGCCCTCGTCCTGGACCACCTCGAAGAGCTTCTTTGGGTCCATAGACTTGATCGCCTCCAGGGCCATGCCGTCCTTGGTCTTCGCAAGGTCCTTTGGTACATAGTGAGAGAAGTCCGTGGAGGCTATCACGATTGCGTCCCTCCCGCTGATGGCCTCCTTGATGATCTTGCCGACGGAAGTCGCAGCCTCGTAATCCTGGAAGCCCATGCATATTGGGACGAACGTGAAGTCCGTCGACAGATACTGCAAGAACGGAAGCTGCACCTCGATTGAGTGTTCCGCCCTGTGCGCCTCGGAGTCCTCGTCCACGAGGTCCTTCCTCAGGGCCTTCGCGAGCGCGCGGTCCACCTTCGCCACCCCCATCGGGGTCTTGAAATCCTCTGTCGTGACCGCGAGGCCCGATCCCCTGCCGGTGTGGTTCGGGCCGAGAATCACGAACGTCTTGGGCACGCCGTCCTCAGCTATCCTGGCATAGAGGTGCGCGGCGACCTGCCCAGAGTAAATGTACCCCGCATGCGGGGCTATGCCCCCCATGACCGCCCGTCTACCTCTTCCCATCTCAGGCAGCCTCCCTGGACCGAGCGGCCCGAGGAAACACTGCTCGATCTGCTTGCGCAACTGCCTCTCGTCGTCAGCATAGAACATACCCGCAACAGAAGGGGTCCTCATTTCCTGCCTCCGCACCCGTGCTAGTATCATGGCATCATCAGGCCAAAGCACTTTCGCAGGAAGAGGTTAGGGCCGGACAAGTCTTTCATCTAAAGGGATGCCTCGAACTCCTCGACGGTCATCTTGAAGGCCTCGTCGCTCGCGATTCCCCCGCGGGACTTCACGACCTCTCTCGTGAGGAGCCAGTAAATGGTCGCCAGGGCGCGCCTGCCCTTGTTGTTGGACGGTATGACCAGGTCGACGTACTTCGTCTCGTTGTTCGCGTCGCATATGCCTACGATCGGAATGCCCACGTTGAGCGCCTCCCTAAGGGCCTGCTCATCGGCCGCAGGATCGGTCACGAAGAGCACCTCTGGCTCGGCGAAATTAGGCAGTATCGGGTTGGTCAGGGACCCAGGAACGAACCGACCCGCGATCACGCTCCCACCAATGGTCTTCGCGAAGACCTTGGCTGGCTTCTGACCGTACTGCCTCGCGGATACTATGAGCACCCGGGACGGCTCGAACATGGACAGGAACTTCGCGGCTATCCTGATCCTCTCATCGGTCTTCTTGACATCGAGGACATAGAGGCCATCCGTCCTGACCTTGAATATGAACTCCTTCATGTCGGCGCTCTTCTGCTGAGTGCCGATGTGCACCCCGGACGTGAGGTACACGTCCTCGGGTATCAGCAGCGGGGTGCCGGTCTGTATCTGCGGCTGTGTCTCCGTTACCTCATCCATCTGTATTCCTCAGTCCCTCTTGACCGTCATCGGTATGACGCTCTTCTCGTACTCCATGATGGAGATCTCTATCGGGTCTATGGTATCCCCGGGGAGATCGAGCAGCACGGGCGCTCCGAGGCTTATCTGTAGAGCCCTCGCACCTATGATTCTGGCCCGCTCGAACCTAGTATATCTCAAGCTCTTAACCTCGCAGTGGAGGTATCCCCTAAAATGTGGCCCCTTTATATACGTTTGGGGTATGCCGATTTCCGAGCCATACGGATTCTGCGTGTGCTCAGTGCTTTGAGGCATCAACTTGTGGGTCACTAGTCCCCCGAGCGAGAAGAACCGAGATGGCGGGCTCGATGTCTCGTTTCCACGTCACGCTCCTGGCGCCCAGTGATATCTGCACGATGCCCGCCGTTTGCTGTCTAATGGCCGAATCTCATCCGTTAATCGTATCCACATGTTCGGAATCGGCGGCGAAACGCCCGGGATTCGACGGTATTTCCACAATCGATTTATCAAGCATGTGCTTACCGAGATACATAGAGGGAGTCATTATGGCGAATGTCCCGAACATCAAGGTGGAGCCTCCAGGCCCGGAGGCACAGAAGGTCGTCTCCAAGGACGCAGAGTACATCGTGAAGGCGACGAAGAGCGCCCCGCTCGTGTTCAAGAAGGCCGAGGGAGCGGTCATCGAGGACGTCGATGGCAACACGTACATCGACTTCTACGCAGGCGTGGGAGTGCTGAACGTCGGCGCGAGGCACCCGAAGGTAGTGAAGGCGATCCACGACCAGGTGGAGAAGTACACCCATGTCGCAGGTACGGACTTCTACTGTGGGCTGCAGTCGAAGCTGGCGGAGAGGCTGGCGAAGAGCGCCCCCGGCAGTAACAAGAAAATGGTCTTCTTCTCGAACACGGGCGCGGAATCGGTCGAGAGCGCGATCAAAATCGCGAAGCGCGGCACGGGCAAGTCGATACTGATGGACTTCCTCGGCGCGTTCCACGGGAGGACGACAGGAGCGATGTCCCTCACCGCGTCCAAGTGGGTGCAGAGGGAAGGATACACGGCGACGCTGATGCCAGGAGTATATCACGTCCCGTACGCGTACTGCTACAGGTGCATCTACAACCTGAAGTACCCCGAGTGCGACATGTACTGCGCACGCGTCATAGAGGATGTGTACTTCGAGAACCAGATACCTCCGAACGACCTCGCCGCAATAAGCATGGAGGTCATCCAGGGCGAGGGGGGCTACGTCGTTCCCCCGAAGGAGTTCGTGAAGATGGTCTTCGACCTCACGAGAAAGCACAAGTGCCTGTTCATAGACGACGAGGTCCAGTCCGGTATGGGCAGGACCGGTAAGATGTGGGCGTGCGAGCACTTCGACATTGTGCCTGACATAATATGCAGCGCCAAGTCGCTCGGCGGCGGGTTGCCGATCGCCGCCACGATCGTCGACGCGAAGCTTGACTTCGACAGGTATGGAAGGCACTCGAACACCTTCGGAGGCGCGTCGCTGTCACATGCGTCCGCGCTTGCCACACTCGACGTGATCGAGGAGGAGAAGCTCCTGGACCGCGCGGCCAAGGTCGGCAAGGAGACCAAGAAGCGCCTCGAGGAGATGCAACAGAAGTACGAAATCATCGGGGACACGCGCGGCGTGGGAATGATGCTCGCGCACGAGTTCGTCCAGGACAGGAAGAGCAAGAAGCACGCGTCCAAGAGCAGGGACATGATAACCGACATGGCCTTCAAGAAGGGCTTGATGCTCCTTCCATGCGGAAGGTCGGTCATCAGATACATCCCGCCCCTGAACATACCGCAGGAGCAGCTGGACACTGGCCTCGAAGTGCTCGAGGACTGCATAAAGCACGTCGACAAGAACCGAGCGGACTAAGCGACTGGTTCAGTGCAAACCCCAAAGGACCCCGCACAATCTGCGGGGTCCTGAGCGACATTTTCTTGGTTCATAGCCACGAGCTGTGGGGCCTGCCAGGTGATTACGAAGGGCGGATAGCACGGAATCCGGCCAGTGGCCCGACCGGCCCACCACCGCTCCCTTTTTCTTGTCCGCACACGCTACGGTCCTGCACAGGGTGATCAAATATGCCGGACCAGCACAACCCGGCCTACCACGACCTGGCAATAGCGACCATGTACAGGCTGGATCCCGAGAAGCTGGCCGCTATCAGACGCGCTATCTCTGGGTTGACGAGATGCCCTCGGTGTGACGCGGTCAACAGAGCCGACCAGCCAAGATGCGACAGGTGCGGAGCCAAGCTCTACCCTGAGGTCCCAGACACTGACGAGGAGAAGGCCCTCAGAAATGGCCAGGGAAAGCGAAGAGACGATAAATGAACTGAAACAGGCACGATAGCTGCCGGACCGGAAAGAAGAAGGGATAAGGGGTGCGGGGTTGGAACCCCGTCGCGCTCACATTCCAGTCCTGTTCTGTTGTGAAAGACCTGGGAACAAATCGTCATCGAACGGATTGTTGTTGTTCTCGTCGTAGTATCCTGGATCTTCGCCGTGCGTGTGCTGAACCTGGTCACCACTCGCGGAGACACCTTCCCCCAACGCGACCACCGCGGTCACTGCCAGCAGACACCCTAGGAACAGGGCCAAGATTTTCGTCTTCATGCTCCCACAGATTTCCAGAACGTTATAAGGCGGTTCTCGAGCAGTTATCACCAGGCGTACGAACCCACTCTCAAATATTGCCTGGGTACACCTGAGCCCTCCTCAGGAGGTTATAAACCGGTCTATAAGGCGGGCTGCGGCGCACCGGGCGAAGCGCCTACTCTAGGATCGGGAAGCGCTTGACCAGCCATGTCCTGGACCACCATTCCCCGAGGCCGAGCCACCTTCCAGGTCGGACGAATATCATTCCGACAAAGAGAATGGCGTACACTATGTGGTCGTCAGTGACGGGATTGTTCTGGGGCGGGATGTGCGTCGACCAGAGCAGGAGCATCAGCATCGCACCAGCGATGCCGGATATCCTCGTGCCGACACCGAGAATCATGGCAACTCCGATTGACAACAGCGCCAGCATGAACAGAGAATCCACGACTCCGTTGCCAGCCAGATCCTGATATATCTCGCTGAGCGGCCCACTCACCGCGAACTGCAGATATCCGGATGTCGGGGAGCCTCCGTTTATCCATGCTCTATCCGAGGATGTTGCGTATCCCAAACCGAGCAGCTTGTCCAGGAAGGCCCACAACAAGGTCCAACCTAATACAATCCTCAGTCCGACCCACGCGTACTGCTCCTTGGTCAACTTGAGCGACTTCATGTCTGGCCACCGCCTTCATAACGGCGTTAACTACCAGGGCGGGGGGCCATATCAAGTTATCGACGTCCTCAGAGTCATGTTCTTCGGGGTGCTGCTCTGAGAAGAGTGGCACTCCGGGAATGGCCCATCCCCAGACTCTCCGACAGGATCCGTGCAAGGCAATCGTTCGTCGCCTGAGCGACTGATTGTCACTCGGCACTTCCGCACTTGTCTGGAACGGAGCGACGATGAACCCGCAGGCCGAGAACCCATGATTGGAAAGGGACTTCTACTATCGAGACCATCAGGTTCTCGGAGGATAAGGTGGACAGGAAGTCTGGCGCATGCAGAGGCGGCTGCAGAGGCGACATCCCCAGAAACGGCCTGAGCGCCCACTGTAGGCCGGAAATCGACAGGCACGAAGCGGACAGGAGAGGCATACGCAATAATCGGAAGAGGAAGACGGCTTTCGCATTCTTGTCGGTCCTGATAATTGCGACCTCTGGGATAGCTTTCGCGGCATCATACGGCAGCCTGGAGAAGAACGCGTCGCGCATCTCAGCGATCACGGTCATCCCTGGATTCCCTCTTGCGCATCAGCACTCGGATAACACCATCGGCCTGCCCTGCAACATGTGCAACATGTGGATGCCCTGGCATTTCGCTGTCCCAGTCCTATGGGATGACGTGAAGTATGGTGGCGCCCCACCAGGTACTCCGCCTGGCGATAACCTGTATGGAGCGGTGGGGTCGTTTGACGACTGCCCTCACTGTAGCGTGTACAGCGGCCCCGCTAGCGTACAGATGTTCATCATGTATCGGGGAGGGATAGCCCCACCCCAAGACATGATCTATGATATCTGCGAACTCGATCTCTTGGCCGGAGAGACACCCGGCAATGCCATGATCGAGAGGCACGGTGTCGGCGTGACCGACGGGACCGGAGGGACTCAACTGGAGATCCAATTCGCCTTCCAAATGCTCGTTTCGCCATACTACCAGCACAACCAGTGGGATGCGAGCGCTCTGACTGCTTCGCAGTTACTCAGCTACATGGCTGGCCTCTACCCAGTACTCTGGGACGACCACGGTGGTTGGCCCGCGAACATGGACCCGACTTTCCCGACGGCTGATCCTAAGAACCAGGGACACTACAAGGTCATAGCTGGATATGACGACGCCAACACTGCGGGAGTATTCTCAGATGACTGGGCGCTGATATACGATCCGTGGCCAGAATACACGGACCACTCTGTGTTGCCTGCGGGCGCAGTACCTGGGCCCAGCGGGAGCTTCGACCCGTACTGGATTCCGGTCCCCATGGTCCTAGGCGATCCCAACGATCTGTTCCTGGTAGAGCTCGCCGCGATACCTGAGTTCTCCTGCCTGCTCATACCTGTGGCGGGATTGTCCCTGGTGGCTGTGGTGGCGGTCAGGACCCGGACTCGCAGGAACGGCACCTAATACCCATTTTGACGAATGTTCGGAGAAGGGCTGATATACTGATTCGGCCAACCTCCTAATGGGGGACATGCTCAGCTCACACGGGACATGGCAGGAGTCCGTGCTCTAGGAATGGACATCGCAGAATGGGCTGTTCACCCTTAAGTGCGGAGATATGCTGAAATACAGTCGTCGGCAATATGGAAGATAGCTGGGCAGACCTAAGGAGACCGGGACCATAGGATACTTCCCTAAGCAGAGAGGAATCGCAACAATTCTCATAACGACGTCAGTGTTAACTCTGGTCTTCCTTGGTTTGGCTCCGTTCGCAACGGACGCTCCGGTCTTTGATGAACATGAACTGAGCACGACCATCCGTTTCATTGCGCAGTCGCTTCTGATGTTCGTCTCCTTCGGGGTCTTCTTCATAATCTGGCTGCCGCCGGGCAGACCTCGAGACTATCAGTCCGCATTCATTGCGGTTACTTTCCTTGCCACAGGCGCACTGACCTTCGCGCACATCCTGACATGTAGGGAGCTGCTGAGCGCCCTTGGGAGCACAGAGGACGCTCTGGGATCCTACTTCCACATGATGAGCTCAGTGGTGATGGCGATAGGGCTGGCAACGGCTGCGTTCATCCCGAGCAAGCGCAAGGTGTCAGAAAGGGAGATGCGGCTGCTGATACTGGCCTTCGTCGCAATCACGGCTGCTCTGATGGCAACCCCGCTCATACTGGGGCATTCCCTACCGTCACTCTGCCCGCATGATACCCCTGACTGCCCAATCAGGATATCCATGGAGATTGCTGCAATCTTTGCGCTTGTCTTGGGGTCCATCAAGTACTTCATGCTGACCCTGAGGTCCAACGATATGCTGTATGCCTGTCTTGGATCGGCGACGGTCGCCGGGTTCTATACCCACATGGTCTTCTCAATGCACAACAACCCGTATGACATGTGCAGCCTGCTCTCGCTAGTCTTCGCCATGATCTGCTACAGTTACGTGTTCGTGGCCCTGTTCAGGGGAGAAATCATACAGCCCTACCGAAAGCTGAGTGCTTCGCAGATACAGGCGGAGAGGCGGCGGAAGGAGGCGGAGGCTGCGACAGTGAAGGCGCAGACATATCTGGACTTCCTGAGTCACGACGTCGCGAACATGATATCCCCGATCATGAACCGGGCCGAGATGATACTGCGGTCCCCGAACGTCACTGAGAAGGAGAGGGAAGAGGCGCACAAGATAGTTGAGCAGACGCAGAAGGTGTCATCGCTCATAGTGAACCTGAGGAGGCTCTCGAGCGCAGAGAAGATTGATGCGAGGATGCTGGGACCAGTGGATCTTCGCGTCCTACTGACTGACCTTGAGAAGACGAGGAGAGAGAGTCACCGCAACTTGGATCTGAGCTTTGATTTCAGCTTCCCCGAGGATCCCGAGATCAAGGTCAGGGGCGGGAGTGTCACAGAGGATATTATCGCCGAGATAATCGATAACGCCATCAAGCACACAAAGAAGGACTTTGTGGAGGTCGAGGTGGAGGTGTACGCCAGCAAGGGCGATTCTCAGGAGGATAACTGGACCATAGAGGTCCGGGACCACGGGCCGGGAATACCTGACCAGACGAAGAAGGCCCTAGATGTCGCATCTCCTGACCCGAAGCGGAGATTCACGAGGGGGATCGCCTCGAGCCTGTCGGTCATACCACTGATTGCGGAGCAACTCGGAGGCAGGATAAGGATAGAGGACAGGGTTCCCGGTGATTACACGCAGGGGACGAAGGTGATAATCACGCTTCCCCGGGCACCCCGTGAGCGACCGAATACTTCTGGAACGATTGCACGGAGTGGAGAGTCGGGGCAATAGACCTTGGCATACCGGACTTAGGACAAGGGGATGGCACCCGGCGAGTAAGATTGATATCACGCTCCGACATCACCATACCCTTCGCCGAGCTGCACAATGGTTCGAATGCAGGAAAACCGCTAGTTGAACTGCGATTGATTCTGCGAGCTATGCGTGAGCGAGCGCTCGGCGGGAACCGCACCATCGACGAGCCAGCAGGTTAGGACCGGAGTTCAATCAGACGGGGAATGCGCCCTCAAAAGAGCCTCTTCATGTTCTCTCACAACGCCCGGAGCACCTATGCCTGAGCCTAGCTCGAGTGCTCTTCCAACTATCGCAGTGATACCAGCAATGATTACAGTGGTTGGCGCGCGCCGCCCTGTCAGCAAGAATCATAAGGGATGAGGCTTGATTCACGACCGTGACAAGACAGGTCGGACGCTTGCCGGAGGGTTTGGCGTTATCCGAAGCACCCAAGATAGCAGAGAAGCTCGGGTTAATCTCCGGGGGCAGAGTGCTGGATGTCGCAACGGGTAAGGGAGGGTTCGTCGACACGCTGATGAACACCCTGAAGGATTACGAATCCTTCATCGGGATAGACAATTGCACCTACTACGACTCCGCAAAAGAGATGAGGGAGGGAAGAACTCATTTCGAAGGACGGCCCGTCGAATTCCTCGAGATGAACGGAGAGGACATGGGGTTCGGGGACTGTACCTTCGACACAGTCTGCATATCGTACGCCCTGCACCATCTCGACGACGTTGACGCGGTGCTGACTGAGATGAAGCGCGTGCTCAGGTCAGGCGGCCGTTTCATCATCCAAGAGCTCTACTGCGACGGCGACAGGACGGAGGCTCAGAGGGTGGACAATCTCGACCACGAGTGGTGCGCGAGAATCGACCGCCTGCTGGGAGTGACCCACAACAAGGCCTTCGCGAAACAGAGGTTAGTGGACTTCGCGGGCGGCCTGGGCCTGAAGGATCTTGAGGTATTTGACTCCGACCGCCCTGTGGATTGTCTTTTCTGCGAGAAGAACCAATTGTGTGAGGACCCCAGGAACCGGGCGAACTTCCACGATTTGACAAAGAGGGTCGACGAGACATATGACAGGATAAAGGACTATCCCGACCCAGAAGTAAGGAACCGGATCAAGGAGGAAGGCGAGATGATCAAGAAGGCGATAGCTAAATCTGGCTCCACACCAGCGCCATATCTCTTCATTATCGGCACAGGGTGAAGAAGCCCAAGGTTAGAGAAGAACTAGGAGCGGGCGCGGTGGGAACCGCACCCCGGCCGAGCCAGTATGTCAGAATTCGAGTTCAATCAGCGGAGCAATGCGCTCGGACTCAAACCCCTTTACTTCTCTTCCTCCCCTATGGCCTCTCCTCCGCACGACCACCTTGGCGCCTTTTGCGCCCTTGCCACAATGACGTAGTAACCAAGAAATGTAGGTAGAGATTTCGAAAAAGGATTGAAAGAGGGAGATACTCAGCCTCCCTCGGAAAAGTCTTCTTAGTTCTGCCTCATGCGTGGAGCGCTGTGAGGAAGTCTCCCCAGCCTGTGTCGGCTGCGAACTGTGTGCCCAGGTAGTCCGTCCCGTACCAATCCCAGTCGTTGCTGCCAGCCCAATAGAGGGTAATGCCTCCGCAATCACCCATCTTGGGACCTCCCCAGAAGTCAGCAACATATGCCTGGACGTCGGCCCTGACCTGGGTGGTGAGCGACCTCAGGGTGGTGTCGGTGATGCCGCTCTGGTCCAGCAGGTGGTATGCTAGGTCGTACATGTCGACGTAGTACGGAATCGCTGTCATCGCATGGCTATCACCGACAGCATCCTCGTAGTCATTCTGATACGATGGCAGCATGTCCAGCATCCTTGCCGACCAGTTCTCGAAGTTGCCAATGCGGGCTTCGAATTCAGCAATATCAATCGATGCGAGAGTCATTCTCCCGCCGTTCGTGGGACCGTAGTGCGACCCCCATTCAGAGACCATAACCGCCCCCAATTCCTGCGGCGTCATGGCTGGATCGTTGACTAGCTCTGTGAGGATATCGTCGAGCGGGAGGCCGTCTCCTGGCCCGTACTCTTCAGACGCAACCATGTACTGAACCATGTCCGTCAGCGACAGGGCATAAGCGACCTCCAACATTGCCATGTTGCAGGCATCGAATGCGAGCACATCGACTGTCTCACCGGCCTCTGTGAAGGCACTCTCCAGGTCTGTCATGTTGATTGAACTGGCGGAGGTCTCGTCTGTGCAGATGTACTGCCATCCGAAGCCGTGATCCCACAGACTGAGTCCGAAGTACGTGGACGGCCAAAGCGTCGTCGCACGGTCGACCCACCAAGACAGTGTGGCTGGATCGCCAGTGTCCATCTCGTCATGCGTTTCGATGGTGGTGACTGTCTCCCCAGAAACCTCCACGATCTCGATGCCCGATGTGGACTTCATGTCCAGCACAGCAACGAGGTTCACGTCGCTGCTCTCAGGAACCGCCTGCAAGAACGGAAGGGTGGTCTTCTCCCAATACGGTTCGAGGCTATTGTCCGCGGCTACATAGATGGCGAAGGTCCATGATGCCGTCTCAGCACGGGCTCCCGGTGTGATGAGCATCGCCCCAGGCACAATCAGGGCGGCGGCCAACAACACACACGCCGTTCGATTTCTCCTTTCTCCCATATCGCATCAATCCCAGGAGGCTCACACGCATTAGGAACCTCCTCGACGAAACGAATGTAAATATCGCTACTTGAAGCTATTTCCACACGTAACGCCGCAATCTTCGTCCGCGCCGTTCGCGTCGCACCGTTCTTATTGCATAACTCGCCACGGCTCCTGAGTCCGGCCACACCTCCATTGCCTTCAGTCGCCAGTCTCCTTGGCCGAAAGAACCTATCATTGCCTCTATCCAAGTCTCCGTCAGCCCCTATGGCCTTTTCTCCACGCTGACGACAATCGGATTGGAGGATGCTGCAAAATGGGCCCGGTGGGATTCGAACCCACGTCGTCGGCTCCGAAGGCCAAAAGGATATCCGGACTACCCCACGGGCCCGCGGTAGTGATTGGCTGAGCGTATAATATGCTTTCCAGAGCCAGCGACGGCCGCCGGTGCCTATGGGTCAGCAGCCGGAAGAGCACATAGACCGCAAGGAAGACAATGAGTGCCAGGGCGAAGTACCAGAGGCTGAACCCCACGATTGCGCTCGACAACATCCTGCAGAAGGATGCTCCCTTGACGACAATATGACAGTGCCATTGTCGTACACACCAGGGTGACTACAATCATCGGCCAATCATGGTCTTGATGTACGGTATGAGTCCTCCGGCCTGCAGGATGGCCGCTGCCCTCTCGGGGATCGCGTCCACCCGAGCGACCTTCGAGCCGTCCTTCGACCTCAAGACACCTGCCTCTGGATCGACGGTGACCACCTCACCGTCGCAGAAGGTCTCATGGGCGGATTCAGACGAGACGACCAACAGTCCGAGGTTGATTGCGTTCCTGTAGAATATCCTGGAGAAGGACTTAGCGACAACAGCTGACACCCCTGACTCCTTCATGGCGATGACAGCCTGCTCCCTGCTGGAGCCACACCCGAAGTTCCCGCCTGCGATGACGACATCCCCGGGCTTGACACCAGGCGCAAACTCCTTGTTCGCGCCCTCCAGCGCATGGGAAGCCAGATGTCTTGGGTCGTACCTGTCCAAATATCTGCCCGGGATTATCATGTCGGTGTTCACGTCGTCCCCGAACTTCCACACACGTCCCTCAGAGGTCAACCATGAGCCACCTCCTCGGATCCGCTATCTTCCCCTCGACGGCGCTCGCAGCGACTGTCGCGGGACTCCCAAGGTATATCTCAGCCTCGTCAGAGCCCATCCTTCCCCTGAAGTTCCTGTTGCCGGAGGATATGCAAACCTCTCCGGGTCCCAAGACCCCCTCGTGCGCGCCCAAACACGGGCCACACCCGGGTGGGAGAATGGTCCCTCCCGCCTTCACGATCGTCTGGATCACCCCCATGTCGAGGGCGTCGGCGAGGACAGCCCTCGAAGCGGGCACAACGACCAACCTAACGCCGGGAGCGACTCTGTTTCCCTTTAGGACCCACGAAGCGGCGATGAGGTCCTCCAGCCGGCCGTTCGTGCACGTCCCGATGAACGCCTGGTCTATCCTGACATCGCCGAACTCATCGATGCTCCTGACTGATTCGACCCTATGCGGTCCGGAGACAAGAGGAGGTATCTTCTCCATCTCCAGGTCCATGATCGATTCGAACGACGCGTCAGCATCAGACCTGCACGCATCGCCGAGAACCCCTTTACACTCAGGAGACCACGCCCCGAATGTTGAGTCCGCAGGGGCGATTGCTGTCTTCGCCCCCATCTCGACGGCCATGTTGCACAGGACCATCCTCCCAGAGATGGAGATGTCGAATAGGAACATCCCACCGAACTCGATGCATCTGTAGTCCGCCCCCGAAGGTCCCAGCTTCGACGCGAGGTGCAATGCGATATCCTTCGGGAATACAGCCTTGCTCAGGTGGCCCGACATGTTCACGCGGATCGTCTTCGGAACCTTCAGCCAGATGCGTCCAGTGGCCCACACACCGGCAATCTCGGTCGCTCCGAGCCCTGTCCCGAACGCGCCCACCGCTCCGGCGGTGCTGGTGTGGGAATCCGCTCCCACAACGAGCTGACCTGGCCTGACCATCTTATTCTCGACCAGGAGCTGGTGACATATACCCTCGCCGACGTCGAAGAACTTGCTGATGCCCATCCGCTTGACCGAATCGCGTATCTTCGCGTGGACCCCTGCGGTCTCTGCTGTGTTGGCGGGAGAGCGGTGGTCCAGGATGACGGCCACCTTGTCCGGATCCCATGGCTTGTCGAGCCCGAATTCGGAGAAGGCCTTGTCGACGAGGAACGTGTTCTCATGCGACATCACTAGGTCTGGTGAGGCCTCGACCACCTCGCCTGCCCTTATGCTATCCAAGCTCGACGCGCGCGCGAGTATCTTCTCGGCGACTGTCCTGCCAGACACGACAACGCTAACCTCGTACTTGTTATTTCAAGGTAGCGCGCTCGAGAGGACACTTTTGCGATAGCTCGAAAAGGTATTTCCACCTTGGGCCCAATCACTCGACCGCAATGGACAGGATCCTAGATACACGAGCCGGCTCCAGGGTCCTCCTCCTTGGCAACGAGGCCATCGCAAGGGGGGCGCTGGAGGCGGGCATCGCAGTGGCGACCACATATCCGGGCACACCCGCGTCGGAGATAGGAGATGCGCTAGCGCGGGTGGCCAAGGACGCAGGCATATACTTCGAGTATTCGACCAACGAGATGGTCGCGGCGGAGATTGCCATGGGCGCGGCCGCCTCTGGTGTCAGGGCCATGGTGAGCATGAAGCATGTCGGGCTCAACGTCGCGGCCGACGCGCTGATGACCTTCGCTTACACAGGCACGAGAGGTGGTTTCGTGCTGGTCACCGCGGACGACCCTTCCTGCCACTCCAGCCAGAACGAGCAGGACAACAGATACTACGCTCTGCTCGGCGGCATTCCGCTGCTCGAACCCTCCAGCCCGCAGGAATGCTACGAGATGACGAAGGAGGCCTTCGAGATATCCGAGCGCCTGGAGCTGCCCGTAATCGTTCGCACTACCACGCGGATATCTCATGTGAGGGGACCGGTCACGGTCGGGAAGATAGCCCCGGGCGTGAAGAAGAAGGAGTTCGTGAAGGACCCCACGAGGTTCGTCACCGTGCCCGCAGTCGCCCGCATACGGCACAAGGTCCTGCTCGAGAGGCTCCGGGAAGCCGAGGCGCTCGCCGGCAAATCGCCCCTGAACAGGATCGAGAAGGTCAATGGAGGAGGAGACATCGGGATCATCACGTCATCGGCCGCCTTCAACTATGCAATGGACGCCGCAGCTGGAATGTCAATCTCAGCTGACGTGCTCAAACTAGGGTTCTCTCATCCTCTACCGGCTGACAAGGTGGCAGAGTTCGTCAGTGACCACGAAAGGATCGTGGTCGTGGAGGAGCTCGAGCCCATCCTTGAGAACTCTGTGAGGGCGATAGCGCAACGCGCGTCTCTGAAAACTGTGATAGTTGGAAAGGCCGACGGTGCTTTCTCAAGGCTTCACGAATTCGACCAGGCGATAGTCGCCAGAGGGCTGCGCGCGGCTCTCTCCATGAGCCCGGAGACCGCCGAGGAGACGACCCCCCAGACCCAGGAGCTGCCCACGCGCCCGCCGGTCCTGTGTGCTGGCTGCCCTCACAGCGCCACTTACTTCGCGGTGAACAAGGCCACGAACAGGAAGGCGCTTTTCGCTTCCGACATCGGATGCTACACGCTCGGTCTGGCGCCCCCTTACAACGCCGCCGATTTCCTCGTCTGCATGGGCTCCAGCGTGGGATCCGCAGGAGGCCTAGCCAAGGTCAACGACCAGCCCGTGATCGCATTCATCGGAGATTCCACATTCTTCCACGCGGGGATACCGGGCCTTATTAATGCCGTGCACAACGGCCACAGGTTCCTGCTGATGATACTCGACAACAGGACGACCGCCATGACGGGCCACCAGCCGCATCCAGGGAGCGAGAGGGGGCCGACCTGCTGCGATATCACGGCGGTCTCGATAGAGGAAGTGGTCAGGGGTTGCGGAGTCAAGTGGCTGAAGGTCGTAGACCCATACGAGCTCAAGACTACTGTTGACGCGGTCAAGGAGGCCTTGGGGCAAACGGGTGTCTCTGTCATCATCGCGAGGAGGGAGTGCGCTCTCATAGCGAAGCGGGACTCGAACGGCGCAATCATGAAGAAGCACTTCATTGACCAGGAGGCGTGCAAGAAGTGCAGGACCTGTGTGGACAGGTTCCAGTGCCCAGCGATATCGAGCATAGACGAAGTACAGACGATAGATGACGCACTCTGCGCAGGCTGCGGAGTGTGCGCTCAGGTCTGCCCGTACAAGGCTATCAAGGAGGTGAAGTGATGGCCGACATCTACCTCGTGGGCGTTGGGGGCCAGGGGATCATCACCGCCTCCAGGATAATCGGCGATGCCGCAATCCTCGCGGGCAAGAACGTCATCCTCAGTGAGACCCACGGCATGGCCCAGAGGGGCGGCTCGGTCGTGTGCACCGCGAGGATAGGTGACGTCCACAGCCCGCTCATACCGGACGGCGAGGCGGACATCATACTCTCGTTGGAGCTGCTGGAGACGCTCAGAGCGCTGCCGAAAGCCTCCAAGGACACCGTCGTCGTGAGTTCCGCAGAGAGGATGGTGCCGCTCAGCGTGTCGACCATGAAGCTCAAGTATCCTGACCGGGAAGAGGTCTCGGAGCAGGTGAGGCGAGTCGCGAAGTCATTCGCGATAGTTGACGCGGCGGGCATTGCTGCGGGCTCGGGTGTGCCGATGTCCTCGAACATCGTCATGGTCGGCGCCTTGGCCGGGACGGGCATGACTGACCTCGCGAAGGACCACTTCGAGAAGGCGATCGAGATGAGCATCCCGAGGAAACTGCCCGAGAACAAGCATGCTTTTGGAGAGGGGTACGAAGCCGTGCGCCGAACGGTCTGAGCACCGACCAAGTCGTTTCGAGGGGACGGTCTGGACGGTTCGTCACAACTTGCCGAAGAACCGCCTGACCCCGCTCGTGAAGAGGTAGACAAAGATAAGCATCGACAGCAGGAGGCCGAAGATGGTGCTGAACCAGGTCACCTGATCGTCGAACCCGTAGGCGTAGGCGGAGAGCAGATTGCCGATGAACGAGAGGGCCGTAACGATTACCGCCAAGGTCCAAGCCCAACCACTCCCGCGCAGCAGACCGCGCGTGGCGATGAAGAACGCCACCGAGATGATGAGGATGAAGAGGGCCATCAGCAGGTACACCTCGTCCGTACCCTGGTCTGCCATGAGCGCAAGGCCGAAGAACCCCAAGGCGAGGGCGAGATAAAGCAGTCCACCGAAAAGTGTGAGGAAAGCGAGCAGGGTGACACCGAACGGTCTGCTCATGCCAGGCATCGACCTGAATACGGCTCTCGGGAACATAAAGTCCCCCTTGCGGGAGGGGATGGCCTCGGAAACCATTTAATGGACCCGAGAGCATAGGCCGGCTGGGCCCATGGTCTAGCGGTTATGACAACGCCCTTACACGGCGTAGGTCACCGGTTCGAATCCGGTTGGGCCCATTCAGACTCCAGAGATGACTGAGCCGCACGCTGAGACGATCAGGATTGTGAGAACATGCCTCGGAAGAAGACTGAGAAGACGGCATCAAAACTGCTGATTGGCGAGAGAGTCTACCTGAGACCTTTCGGAAGAGAGGACCTCACACATATCCGCAAGTGGTATGACGACCCGGAGATCAGGAGGATGACGGGCGAGGTAACCCCCATGAGCCGAGCCGAGGCGGAGAGGTTCCTCAAGAAGGTCAAGGTCGACAAGGACCGAATATGGTTCGCAGTAGTCCTGAAGAAAGGGGACCGCGTGATAGGGGAAGCGGGATTGTTGCGGATGTTCAAGCCCTGGAGATGCACGGACATGACCGTCATCATCGGAGAGAAGGATGTGTGGGGAAGGGGCTATGGTACTGAGGCGGGCCGCCTACTCCTCGATCACGCCTTCAAGCGTCTGCGCTTCCATAGGGTCTCGATAGGTGTAGTTGCCCTAAACGAGAGGGCGATGGCCTACTGGAAGGGGCTCGGTTTCAAGAAGGAAGGTATCCAGAGGGATGGATACTTCTGCGACGGCACGTTCAGCGACTTCGTCATGATGAGCATTCTCGAGGATGAATACAGGAACAGATGAACACGGGAACACAACAGGATTTTAATCGTTGTTACCCTTCACCCATACCGACCAGAAGCATGACCGCACAAAGCTCGAACACAGCAGCCGAGAGGATATCGGTCAAGGGAGTGATCATTCTGTCGCGCCTGCCCTTCCTCTCGCCCGGCATGGCCGCCCTGATCACAGGGATAGGCATAGCCATGAGGATGAACGACGACTATGAACCTGGCCTCGTGGGAATCTCCCTCGTGGGCATGGCATTCATCATGCTTGCCACTTACTACTTCAACGAGTACTACGACTATGAGGGCGACCTTATCAACAGGAAGTTCACCAAGTTCTCTGGCGGCAGCCGTGCCATACCAGACCTCAATGTGCCTCGCCCTTTGGCGAGAGTTGCCGGCTGGACATCAATCGCGGTCCTCGCCGCTGTCGCCATCGCCTACATGGCCTTCTACTTCGGAGACTACCCCCTCCTCCTGCCCCTTGCTCTGTTCGGTGCATTCTGCGGCATCTTCTACTCGAGCCCGCCTTTCCAATGGTCCTACCTCGGGATAGGAGAGGTGCTAATCGGCATCTGCTACGGAGTGCTGGCATTCGTGAGCGGGTTCTACCTCACATCCGGCGAGATGAATCCTGACATGGTCATAGTGGCAATCCCAGCCTCCCTGACTATCTTCGGAGTGATAGTCGTCAACGAGTTCCCAGACTATGAGGCAGACAAAGCCGTAGAGAAGAAGACCATCGTCGTGCGGTTCGGCCCCGAGAGAGCTGCCTACATATTCGCAGCCGCGATGCTCCTCGCTTATCCGAGCATGCTAGCGTCCGTCCTGATTGGCGTGAGCCTCTGGATTGCCGTCCTGGGACTGCCTGTCCTGCTACTCTCAGCATATGCCGCTGTTAGGACGCTCGGAGGAGGGCATTCGGACGAGAGGAGGCAAACCGGGATGGCGGCGGCCACCCTCCTTGCGAATCTCGCATCCTCCGTGGTCTTCATAGTTGCCTTCCCCCTCGGAGTTGCCTGAATGAACGAGAGGACTGTCAGGCCGTTCTACCAACCGCCGTCGCTGCTCGCTAGGCAACTCAGGAGCGCCCTCCTGATCAGGCGACTGACCGGCTGGTCAAAGCTTCCATGGTGGACAACTCAGGCAGGCAAGATATTTCAGATAGCCGCAGGATGCCAGGGCATAGGATGCTTCGGATATCCTGTCCACCCCGTCTGGGAGGTCACAGCGAAATGCAACCTCGAGTGCGAGCATTGCCATGCGCGCGCAGGGGACATAGATCGTGGTGATGAGCTCACCACGGACGAGGCGAAGACGAGGCTGATAGATCCGCTGGCGGAGGTGGCTGACTTCAAGAGCCTCGTATTCTCAGGCGGGGAGCCGTTAGTCCGTGAGGACTTGTTGGAGCTCGTAGGGCACGCCAAGAAGCGGGGGTTCTACCCCATCATCGCAACCAACGCCACGCTCATAACTGCGGATGTTGCGAGGGCACTGAAGCGCGCCGGGACACTCGGCATCGCGGCGAGCATCGACTCGATGAAGGACGATGTCCACGACGCTTTCAGGCGCAAGGCAGGGGCCCTCAGGCTCGCGAGGGAGGGCATCGCGAACGCGGCTGCAGAGGGCATGTACATCCAATTTAACATCACTGCTTCGAAGATCAATCTGGACGAGCTCCCGGAGATAATCTCGTTCGCGGACGAACTCCGCGCACACGTCATCCTCCTCTATCAGTTCATCCCCTCAGGCAGGGGCGAGGAGAGTTCCCAGCTCGAGCTGACGAGGGAGGAGTTCAGGGAGGAGATCCTGAGAACGGGCGAGCTCCAGAAGGACCTGCACCCCGTGATAGCGCCCGTGGGCCTTCCCGAATACTGGGCCCTGCACAATGTGATGCAGAACGACGGCAGGCGGTCGGATGTGCTGAGGGGGTGCATATGCGGGAACGGTATGTTCTACATCAAACCCAACGGCGATGTCTGGCCGTGTGCGTTCGTCCCGATTAGCGGGGGCAACCTGAGGGAGAAGACCCCGGCCGAGATATGGAATGGCTCCGAGCTCTTCAGGAATCTCAGGAACAGAGACAACCTCAAAGGCATCTGTCACGACTGCTCTCAGAGGGAGGTCTGTGGTGGGTGCAGGGCCAGGGCGTACGCTCACTCTGGAGACCTGTTCGGCGAGGACCCGAAGTGCGCCCTCACCGAGGGTGAGAGACGGGTAGGGTCCTGACGCTCTTTTCGGAGCAGGTTTAAAGCCTCGGATGGTCGGTTAACCCGCGGTGGCAGCTTGAGATTCGACTTCGAGACATGGCTGAGACAGAATTACAGTATGAAGGCCCAGGATCTGGATGAAAGGGAGTTGGAATTGGCAAGGAGGGAGTACGCCGAGGAGTATCCCAAGCCGGGCGAGGGCGAGATCAGGCTTAAGTCCTATCCGTTCAAGAAGTACCTCGACGCAAAGAGCTAGATTCGAGCTGGCGGACCATCCTGCGTGCGGCCAGTACGCCCGGAAACGGGCCCCGAGTCCGTGGAAACGTTTAAGATTTAGGTCAGCCTAACTCTTCTTCAGATGGTTTCTGAGAACACCGAGCAGTACCTGAAGGTGATCCACAGGTTGACCGAGGACGGAGGCGTCGCGAAGACCTCGGAAATAGCCTCCGCGATGAATGTCACCCCTGCTAGCGTCACCGAGATGATGCACAAGCTCTCGGCTCAAGGGTACGTCACGCACGAACCATACCGGGGAGTGACCCTCAGGCCCAGAGGCAGGAGGATAGCCTGCAGGATAGCGAGGAGACACCGACTGCTCGAGAGGTTCCTGGCCGATTATGTCGGCATAAAGGGCAGGCAGAGGCACGAACAGGCGTGCAAGATGGAGCACGTTCTGACCGACGAGGTGGAACAGAGCCTGTGCAGGATCATGAACCACCCGACCGAGTGCCCCCATGGCAGACGCATACCGAGGTGCGACAGGGGCATAAGCTGCGAGAAGTGCACCAGCAACGACCTCCCCCTCACCGACGTCAAGGAGGGGGAGAAGGTGATAGTCTCGCACCTCGTCTCGAGGAGCCACGATGAACTGTGTTCGATGCTGGCCATGGGGTTCGTGCCGGGGGCAGAGGTGAAGGTCGAGAAGAGGGTGCCTATGGGTGGCCCTATGATAGTCAGCCTGAAGGGCGTGAAGATAGCGATTGCCAGAGACAGGACCGATATCCTCCACGTCATGAGACCGACCTAGGAGACGGACACCATGCGGATCGCTCTCGCGGGCAACCCCAACGTTGGCAAGAGCATCATCTTCAGCCAGCTGACTGGGGTCGGTGTCATAAGCGCCAACTACCCTGGAACCACTATAGAGTTCGCCGAGGGTAAGGCCAAGTTCATGGGCACGACCGTCACGGTCGTAGACCTCCCGGGGACTTACTCCCTGGCCGGGAACACGGACGATGAGAGGGTCGCGACGAACATCCTTTTCGATAGGAAGCCTGAGACGGTCATCGCGGTTCTAGACGCCACGAGACTGGAAAGGAACCTGGTGCTCCTGTTCGAGCTGATTGAATCCGGTTATAATGTCGTCGCAGCGCTCAACATGTACGACATCGTCAGGAAGAACAAGCTCAGGATTGACATAGAGCGGCTGGAACGCACACTCATGATGCCCGTGATCCCGACGGTGGCCACGAAGGGTGAGGGCATCGACTCACTCCTGTACACATCCCTTCAGCTCAGGCGCAGGAGCAAGTTCAGGGTCAGGTATGACTCCCACATAGAGGAGATGATAGCGCGGCTAGAGGGCATGCTCAGGGAGGAGGACTGGGAGTATCCGCTGAGGTCCGTGGCGGTGAGGCTGCTCACCGACGACCCGCGCGTGCAGGAGAAGGCGAAGCCTGAGGTGCGAGAACTCGTCGCGAAGCTCAGAGAAGAGTTCAAGGAGACGCATGGAGAGGACATAGTGGTCCACATCCAGCGAGACAGGTTCGGCGAGGCGGGGAGGATAGCCAGCGAGGTGCTCGCACCCTCGTCCTCCGCCAAAGCCCAGAAAGAACTGGCGACCGACATAACCCTCCGGCCGTCCACAGGGATACCCATCCTCCTCGGTGTCCTGGGACTGGTGTTCGTCATACTGGTGTTCGTCGGGGGGATGACAGAGGGAGTGCTGGTCGGGGCATATGCCGAGACGGGAAAACCCCTCTTCACGGACATGGCAGCGGATGCCGAAAGCGAGGTTACCTCCGGGATACTGCTCGGGATATCGCTCAGCATAGAGGCCATGCTGGCCCTCGTCATACCCTACATACTGGTCTTCTACATCATGCTGTCAGTGCTCGAGGACACCGGATACCTGGTCAGGGTCGTCTCCCTCTTGGACGGCGTGATGCACGGGCTCGGCCTCCACGGAAGGGCCGTCATCCCCATGGTCGTCGGGTTCGGGTGCAATGTCCCGGCCATACTGGCAACTAGGGCGATGGGCTCCAAGAGGGAGCGGCTCATACTCGCAGTACTGATAACGATGGCCGTGCCATGCTCAGCGCAGACTGCGATAATCGTCGGCTCGGTCGGCAACTACGCGGGACCTCTGTGGGCCCTGCTGATATACGTGATACTCTTCGCGATGGTGGCCGTTCTCGGCCTCGTGATGCACAAGATGATCAAGTTCGAGCCCACGGGCATGTGCCTGGAGATACCTGACATGAGGTGGCCGAACGCAAAGCAGACAGCGATCAAAACCTATGTCCGAATAAAGGAGTTCCTGACGATTGCCTTCCCACTGCTGCTCGCGGGGAGTGTCGTCCTTGAGACACTTCTGGCCTTGGAGCTCCTCCAGAAGCTCATGGATCCCCTTGAGCCGCTGATGATGGCCGCCCTGGGACTCCCGGCTTTCACGGTAGTGGCCCTCGTTTTCGGCATACTCAGGAAGGAGATGGCGCTCCAGATGCTGATGATACTCGCTGGCGAGACGAACCTCGCCCTCTTCCTTACGAACGAACAGATGTTCGTGTTCGCCCTGATCATGGCAGTGTTCATGCCGTGCCTGGCTGCAGTCGCGGTGCTCCTGAAGGAGTTCGGTCTCAGGAATACAGTGCTCGTCACGGCATCGTCGATCGGGCTAGCATTGATCATGGGCGCAGTAGCGAACGCTCTGTTCCAGCTCTAGCGATCGTTCATCTCACGAACATCGAGAGGTCTTCGTCACCGCGTATGCCGGGGGGCACGTTGACGCTGCCCCTGTAGTCCTCCGAGGTGCGCGCGATGACGGGGTCAGCGCCATCGCGCAGGAGGACATATTGAGACCGAGCACCTGTCACGATTATCAGTATCTTGACTCTGCCTTCCATCCCTGGCTCGACAGAGCATCCCCATATGAGTCTGGCATCCGGGCGTATCCGCCCAGTTATGATCTCAGCCGCTTCTGCAGCCTCCTCGATATTCATGTCGGATCCTCCGACAACCCTCACCAGGGCCCCCTTGGCGTCCTGGAGGTCGATCTGCCCGAGCAAAGGCGAGTTGAGAGCCTCCTCGACCGCGTCCTCGATACGCTCCTTGGGCTTGCCCTCCGCCTCTCCCACCCCTATGAGAGAGACGCCGCCCTCGTTGAGTATGGTCCTTAGGTCAGCGTAATCGACGTTCACCAGGCCCGACCGGGTGAGCATCTCCGTCAGTCCGCCGATCGTCTGCTGGAGTAGCTCGTCCGCGACCTTGAAGGCGGCCTGGACGGGCAGGTTCGGTACCAGCTCAATCAGGGTGTCGTTCGGTATCACTATGGTCGTGTCGCAGACCCTGGCCAGTCTGCTCAGGCCTTCCATCGCGTTCTCCATGCGCAGCTCGCCCTCGGATTTGAAGGGAAGAGTCACGACTCCGACGGTGAGTGCCCTGGATTCCTTCGCGAGCCTGGAGACGACAAACGAACTGCTGGTGCCAGTCCCGCCGCCCATGCCTGCGGTCACGAATACTATCTGCGAGTCTTTGAGCCAATCCTTGATCTCGGGCTCGTTCTCCATGGCGGCCTTCTCACCTATCTCCGGCCTGGCGCCGGCCCCAAGACCCCGCGTGATAGCCTTGCCTATGAGTATCTTCTTGGGGGATTTGATCGTCAGCAGATGCTTCGCATCTGTGTTGACCGCGAGCATCTGTATGTTGCACAGTTCTGCCTCGATGCACCTGTTCACGGTGTTGCATCCTGCGCCCCCGCACCCCACCAACTTGATGCAGACGTCTAACTGACTGGCTATCCGCTTGATCTCCGCGTCCTCGGCCGTCATCTGAGATGCGGCTGGGGGTCGTTCATTCTCCTGTTTGGTCCCACCTAGAGCGCTCTCTATCAAGCTTGTAGGCATTGTGCATCCCATTGACTACGTGCGGGCCCACACTATATTAACGTGTGGTTTGGCGAGTGACGCCACGCATGCGCGCCCCCTTGTGCACGCGCCAGCGGACGCGCGCCAGACCTCGGAGCTCAGTAGACCATGCCTGTCAAGATAGGACCTATACGACAAGCGCACCGAACCTCGCAAGGTCAGTAACGATGCCCACCTTGAACATGGTCCATGTCTTCACATACAGCCCAGGCTATAGACAATGGCCATCGGGCAAAGCCGCCCTTCCCCGTGATATCTTTTATATACAAACATTCCAGTATATTGAGCCGAGAGCGAGCACCTCCTGGTGATCGTGCTGCCGGGGGAATTAGGAGGGACAGATGATGAGGAGATTCAATACTGCTAGCTTGAGCATTGTGCTGATGATTCTGATGGCTACGACCGCATTCACAGTCCTGGCTGTTCCGAACTCAATTGCCTGGTCGGATATCGCCGGCGAGAGCGCCTTGGAGGGAGGACTCCGGCCGGCGTATGATGCAGGGAAGGATTTCTGGGCGAACCCAGAGGATAAGATCGATTCGAGGTTGATGGAGGCGATCAAGAGGTCCGATGGACCCTTCAGGGTTCAGGTTCTGATATCAGACAGAAGTGCAGCCAACCAGTATCTGGGGGCCAACGGCCTGCCACTCGTGGAGGGCCTTGAGCTGCCAGGCATGCCAACATCCCGGTTGCTCGACCTGAACGCAGTCGACATACTCGGCCTCGCCTCGAACCCAGGCGTGTTGAGGATATTCCAGTATGAGAGGCCACAGGTGGAAGGGAAATCTGCGCAGATGAGCGGCATCGGCGAGGAATGGGAGGCCGCGCCCCCACCGGTCGATGACCTGCTCGTCGACTTCCTGCACGGAGCCTATGATGCATGGATGGAAGGATTCACTGGGGAAGGAGTGCAGATTGCAGTCATCGACACTGGCTTCGACATGGCCCATCCGGATCTCCAGGGACAGCAGGCAAGGTACACATCCGGGCCTTATGCGGGCTGGCCGATAGCTTACGATGACGCGGCCGCCTGGTATTGGTACGATAACGAGATAGGTGGCTGGGTCGCTGACACATCGGCGGTATCGACCGATCTTGGCGGCTATGTGGAATTTGACGGCTTGGGCTGGAACATCTCCGATCTCAGAGATGTCTGGGGGAACCCGATCGCCAGCGTGAGCGGCAACTATCACATCGGCTGGCACACGGACCAGAACCTCGCGACAATCTGGGGGTCACCGATTGGGGTCCTTGTCGTCGACGCGAACGTCGCCGGCGTCTACGACACAGTGTATGTCGACGTGTATCGCGACTTCTCGTTCAGCGACGAGAAGGCGTGCACGATGGGCGACGAGATATCCTACAGCGACTTCAACGACCCATCGGTTGGATGGGGTTACGGCTGGAACAGCGGTGACGGATACGCTGACCTCTCCGGAGGCATGGTTTACTGGATCAGCGACGGGGTCAACGTCTACCCGGGCTCTGACTGGCTCTACGGGGCAAGTTGGGCTCCTGACAGTGGAGAGGCAGTCGCATTCATGGGAGAGTTCTACCTGGGTGAGAGCCACGGCACGATGACTTCGTCGGCCGCCCTGGCGGTTCCGAACTCAATGGGCGGCCTGCTCGGCGGCATGGCTCCAGACGCCAAGCTGATATGCATACCCTTCACCGGCGATGTGGTCGCGTCATGGCTGTTCGCAGCACTCGGGGCCGACAGCGGCTGGGGCACCGGGGACGAAGCGAATATCATTTCCAACAGCTACGGCTGGTCGGAGACCGCGATAGACTCTGGCTACAACATGTACGACCAGATGACCAGCCTCATCCAGATCGACTACACGGATGGCCTGTGGTTCTGGTCGACCGGCAACGGAGGACCAGGATACGGCACTTCCCACTCCCCGACAGATTTCGGTTCGGTCCATGTGGGCGCGGGCACCACGATGCAATACAGGGCCGTACTTGGAATTGAAAACGACATAGATTACACTAAGTGGGGTGATGTCGTCCCATTCTCCAACTCCGGACCGGGAAGGAACGGCAAGCTGAATGCGGAGATCATCGCGTCCGGAGCGTACTCCCTCGAACCTGCCCCTCTCAACCAGCGGGACTACTTCGGGGCAATAATGGACGGCTCGGAGCACTTCCAGATAGGCAGCGGGACGAGCCATGCGACGCCGACGGCGGCGGGCGGCGCGGCTCTGGGGTTCCAGGCGTTCTATGACAATTACGGCTGGTGGCCTTCGTTCGACTATGCCAAGGCGAAGCTGATGGCGGCTGCGGACGACATGCACTTCGACCCGCTCAAGCAGGGCGCGGGCTGGCTGAACGCCTACAACTACGCAATGCTGATGGGCGGCTGGGAGGACGGGGTCGATACCCTGTTGTACATGGGAGAACCCGCTTTCATGAAATCTGCGCTCTACCCTGGCCACGTCTACGGCACATCGTACGAGTACTTCCCGAACCTCATGCTTCCAGGGGAGTCCGACACATCGCACATCGCGACGACCAACAATCTCAACATGTTGACCGGTGCGGCCATCACCGTCACAAGCGAATTGTTGCTCAAGACGGGCAGTACGACCATAACCCTGACGACGGCCGACGCAGAAAGCATCTACATCGACGTCACAGGCGACGTGCCTGCCACGACGGACTTACTCAAGGTGACGACGTTCATGCCGATGTCCCAGTTCGATCCGGACCTTGACTATGTGTCAGACGTCGTCTATTGGCTGGAGCTGCATGATTGGGTCGACGAGAACATGGACGGGTTCATGAATATCACGGGCTCAGAGTGGGAGCTGTACAGATACTCCGTGGACGGCTCTAACTGCAACTACAACCAGGTGATGGTCAAGGACCCAATCGAGAGGACCACCGACGGGCTCATAGTCCGCCTGAGGAGCAGCCCGGGTGCCGCTGGAATCGACTTGACGATACAGCTGGACTACTACGAGCTGCAGACGTTCCCTTGGATAGGCTTCAGGATGCTCGGGGACACCGACTGGTCGACTAGCCTAGGCGCGATGATTGGCCCAGGATGGTGGGTCGACTGGGAAATCAATGTCACGGTCCCCGCAGACGCCCCGGTCGGGACTTACGCGGCCGCCATATACGTGGACGACGGGACCAGGGTGCAGAACATCCCGGTCGTGATCAACGTCGCAGCGGACGACTACGAGTTCGAGTTCGGGGGGCCGTCATACTTCGATACGCCCTACAACAACGATGTGACGGGCATCTCGGACAAGTACTGGAGGTTCGAGGTGGGAGATTGGAGGATATTCTTCGCAATGCCCTCCACTACCCCGCCATCGTCGGATGCGAACCTTGTGGCCACAGTGGAGTGGACTGAGCTTCCAACCGATGTGAACCTACATGTGCTCGCACCGGACTGGGCGAGCTATGGACACTGGTACGACCCGTTCGGACCAGGGTTGACCATGACGCCCATCGCGTCCAGTGACGAGAAATACATGGGCGCAGGCACGTTCGGGGTGTACACGAACACCGGCGGACCCAAGGAGGCCATAGCCGCCCCGATGGGAGAATGGTATGACTGGACGGGGACTGGCCCCGCTCCCTTCGCTGTGGTCGCAAGATGCCCGGTCATGGCTGGTAACTCTCCGTATGACACGATAGTGGGCCGCACCACATGGCTGACGATGAACGACTATTCGCCGACAATCATCGACCTGTTCGCGCCCCAACCAGGCCCGTACCCACTCGAGAGCGAGATGCCTGGGTGGTACGACATCACAGTCTCTGAGCCGGTCGAGGCGAGAGGAGGAGGCTCCGGCCCGTTCGTCGTGGACCAGTACGATTGGCAGGAGATTTGGCAGGACACGCTGACAGGCGACTTCGAATATGATCTTGCGAACGCTGCCTACACGAATGTGGTCTGGGTCGAGGAGAGCAGCGTCCTGACTGTGAACACGTGGGAGATCTCGGGCGCACCAGATATCGACCTCGGCGTCTGGTACGACGCGAACATGAACGGCGTCGCTGAACTGAGCGAGCCCCATTGGTATTCCGGAACCGGTGGCTCCACCGAGAGCGTGATCATAGATGACCCGTGGGACGGCATGTGGATCATCAAGGTCCTTGGGTACATGGTCACCGACAGCCCCGGCCACTTCTTCATGGAGGTGTGGACCGGAGCTGAGGGGTACATGACAGTCACGGACCTCGAATCGCCTGTCGGCTCGGGAATGCATGCGTTCAATGTATCGTACGGCGTCCCCGCAAGGGAGGGTGTCTACATAGGCTTCGCGACTTTCGGGTTCATGGGAGCGGACGACATGTTCTCGATCCCGTTCAGGATGGAGGTCTTGGACTGGGGCGCGCCCGAGATACAGGACCTGTACCCTGCCGACGGCCAGTCGGTCCCATCCAACAACCTCGTGGTCGAGTTCTACGTGAACGACAGCGTCCACCCAGTGTATTCCGGACCTGATTGGTCGACCCTGACCGTCGTGCTCGATTGGACGATAGAGATCGAGGATCTGTCTCGAACTTGGATAGTCGATGACACGATACGGCTGGAGTTCATGTTGCCGATCAGCGAGGGCTACCACGACCTGTTCATCGAGATAGCTGATACGAGCTGGAACTGGTGTTCGAGCACTACCTGGTTCACCGTCAACTCGCAAGTAGACACGTTGACCGCCGAGTTCGCCGACCCTATCTCCGGAGACCCAGTCCCCGACGGCTCCACAGTCGCGCTCACCAATGTAACGATCCGGGGAGAGACAGAAGCATATGCCGACGTGGATGTCCACACGCCAACGACAATCTACTCTGCCAGCGCGAACGACCTTGGCTACTACGAGCTGACCAATGTCTCCCTTGCAGAGGGCATCAACGCGATGACAGTCGTCGCGACGAACGACGCTGGCGTCGAGAGGTCCATGTCCAAGATGCTCGTCAGGGACACGATCTGCATGCTTTGGATCGCAGAGGTCGATTCGCCGACCAGAGAATCTGTCATAGATCTGTCTGGCTGGACCGATGTGGGGGCCGTGGTGACCGTCGACGGAGAGAACGCGACGGTGAATCCGGACGGGACCTGGGCGGCCAGCGCGGGCTTGTCGGAAGGGGCGAACTCCGTCCTCATCGAGGCCACTGATGCTGTTGGCAACGTGAATCAGCTATGGGTCGACGTCGAGCTCGACACCACCCCGCCGAACCTGGCCGTACTGTCGCCCGCCGCCGGCTCCGAAACGAGCGAACCCAGTGTGTCGGTCTCGGGCACGACCGATGCTGGCGCGGAGGTGAGAGTGAACGGCGTACTCGCCAGCAACGGCTCTGAGGACTGGAGCGCGAAGGTGGTCCTGGCGGAGGGTGCGAATGTCATCCTGGTCGTTGCGACAGACGCTCTCGGCAACAGCGTGGCTGAGAGCATGACCGTGGAGTACATCCCGCCGGTGTATGTCACGCCCGAGGAGCTCGCAGACGCGATAGCAGCGATCGAGGATGAGCTGGCGGACCTTTACGACGATATGGCCGCGCTGGAGGAGATGCTGCTCGGAGAGATCGGAGACCTCGACGAGGCTCTAATGGACCAGATCGACAACCTCCAGGCCCTCATCGACACTCTCGAGGCCCTTGCGGCTGACCTGCAGGAACAACTCGACACGACCAACGAGGACATAGGCGGACTTGAGGACGACATGGCAGACCTCGAGGACAGGCTGAGCGACGACATAGGCACCGTGGACCAGAAGGCGGAGGACACTGACGCCTTCGCGGGTATGTTGATGTACCTCACTCTGGTGCTGTTCGTGATCGCGCTGATCCTCATCGTCCTCGTCTGGTTCCTCATGAGCAGGAAGACGCGCGGAGGGTCTGGCGGAGCGGAGCATTCGATGGAGGAGGTCGAATCCCCCTCGGAGGTCGAGCGAGAGTTCGATGCTCTTGAGAAGGAGATCAAGCAGGAGGAACTCTGAGTTCCTCCTGCAAACCCATCAATCATTTTCAATTTTGTACTAATACAGGCGGGAGCGCCAGCGACTACTGACCGTTAGAATCTAATAGCGGAGTCGGCACTATCTCGACAACCACAATTGAGCGTTGGGTTCTCCATCGAACTCGATGGCGGCCAACCAAGTGGTAGTGAACATGGGGGGAGAGATAGTGAATGCCTTCTCAACAAGAGCGAGCCTAAGCGTTGCGACTGTCCTGATCCTTCTGGGGACATCCTTCGCGATCGGAATCATAGGCCAGGTCGGGACGCAGGGCTCGTCCAAAGAGGGAGTGAGCAGCGACATCGATGCTGCGCTCGCAGATGCGCGCGTGACTGCGAAGATCGACCCGGCGCTTCTAGGAATCATAGGCTCCATGACGGAGCCGGCGATGGCCTACGTCGTCATGTCGGACGTGACGAAGGCCAATGAGGCGCTCGCATCGATTGGACTGAATACTGTCAAGGGCATGATGCTCCAGGGAGCGCCTGCAATACGATTCATGGAGCTCGATGCGCGGGCCATCGTCGCCCTTGCGATGAGCGACGGGGTTTTGAAGGTCCTTGCATACGAGAGGCCTGAGACGGAGCCGGCCGACCTCGAGCTCGCAAAGGAGGACTTCGAGGTGACCTCGGTATCTCCTGCGGTCGAGGACCTCGATGTGAACTTCGTGCATGGGGCATTGGACGCATGGTCCAATGGATACACCGGCGAGGGGGTTGTCCTCGCCGTGATCGACGACGGCTTCGACATGGCCCATCCGGACCTCCAGGGACAACAGGCGAGGTACGATTTCGGGGCGTACGAGGGCTGGCCTATAGCCTATGACGACTACGCCGCCTACAGATGGTACGACGAGAAGATAGGTGGTTGGATGGCGGACACTTCGACCGAAGTGCGCGCCAGGGGCCAGTCCTTGACTTTCGATGATGTGAATTACGTGATCCGTGGACTGACGGATGCGGACGGGAAAACCGTGACGAGCAAGAGCGGCAAGGCCCATATCGGATATCACCCCGACCCTGCCCTGGCAGCCCTTTGGGGCGGCCCGGTGGCAGTCCTGGTGGTTGACACGAAGGTAGCAGGGGTCTACGACACGGTTTACGTCGACGTCATGCGCGACTTTGACTTCACCAACGACAAGCCCTGCACCAAGGGCGATGAGATATCATACTTCGACTCTTACGACGCGGCCACAGGAGTCACGAACACATCTATGTGGAATGCCGGTGACGGATACGCGGACTACTCCGGCGGAATGGTCTACTGGATCACCGACGGGGTCAACGTCTACCCTGCGTCCGACTGGACATACGGTGCGGAGTTCTTGGCGGGCGCTGGTGACGGAGTCGCCTTCATAGGCGCCTTCGCTGGCAACCACGGAACGATGACCTCGTCTGCGGCGCTGGCGACGGGCGCGACCATGGGTGGACAGCTCGGAGGGATGGCTCCGGACGCCAAGCTGATATGCGTACCCTTCACGGGAGATATCGTGAACGCGTGGATGTTCGCCCAGTTCGGGGCCGACGGCGATCTGGGGACCGGGGACGAAGCGATGCTGGTGAGCAACAGCTACGGCTGGTCGGACACGGCAATAGACGCCGGATACCAGCTCTTGGACATGGTCGCCACGACGATTTCGATGTCAGGTCCGACACTGTGGTTCTGGTCGACTGGGAACGGCGGCCCCGGGTACGGGACCGCACACACGGTCGTAGACTTCACCTCGGTTCATGTCGGCGCTGGCACGACGATGCAGTACAGATACTGGTATGGATACGAGGCGGCACCTGGATACCAGAAGTGGGGCGATGTCGCCCCGTTCTCCAACTCAGGACCAGGGAGGAACGGCAAGCTGAATGCGGAGATCATCGCCTCTGGCATGTACTCGATGGAACCATGCCCGCTGAATGTGCCAAACGACCTATTGACGACAGGTGACGGCTCAAGCCACTTCCAGATAGGGAGCGGCACAAGCCATGCGACTCCGACAGTCGCGGGAGGTGCTGCGCTCGGCTACCAGGCCTTCATGTCGATGCACAGCGCGCTGCCTGCGAAGGACTACGCCAAAGCGATGCTGATGGCAGCGGCGGACGACATGCACTTCGACCCGCTCAAGCAGGGCGCGGGCTGGCTGAATGCCGGGACCTACGCCGACATCATGGCGGAGGCGACCGGAACCGCGTCGTACCTGTCTGAATCGGCATCTGCGACATCCGCGCTATACCCTGGAGGAGTCGACGGCGTCTCGTACGAGACCTTCCCGAACTTCGTGCTCCCAGGAGAGGAGTTCGAGTACCTCATCACGACCCGCAACTTCGGTGACGAGGCAGTCACTGCAGAGGTGGCGAGCGAGCTGCTGCTGCGAACCAAGAGCGAGACCATAGACTTCCTTACGAAGAAGACGGGCGACACCTTCATCGACATCACCGACAGGATACCTGCGGACACGGATCTCCTGAAGATCACGATGTACATGCCATTCGAGCAGTTCGACAGCCAGCCGGACTACGTCTCGGACGTGGAGTACTGGCTCGAGGTGCATGATTGGGTGGACATCAACGGGAACGGCATCGTGGGCCTGAAGGGCACCAACTGGGAACTCTTCAGATACACTGTCGACGGCTCGGACTGCAACGCGAACCAGGCGATGATCAAGGACCCGATCGAGAGGACCACCGACGGACTCATAGTCAGGGTTCGAGGGATAGTACCCAACGCAGGGATAGAGATAAGTCTCCAGCTCGATTGCTACGAGCTTGAGGAGTTCCCGTGGATGAAGGTCAGGGCTCCTGGCTCAGAGGTCTGGGGCTCCGCCATATCGATCGAGGTCCCGGCCGAGGGCTCTGTCGAATGGAGCGCCCTTGTATCAATCCCGGAGGATGCCGAGGTTGGCTCGTACGGTGCTGCGCTATACGTCGACGATGGAGAACGGGTTCAGAGCATGCCCGTCGTAATCAATGTGCCCGCGACGGACTACGAGTTCGAGTTCGGAGGGCCCTCGTCCTTCGACACGCCCTACAACAACGAAGTGACGGGCGTCTCGGACAAGTACTGGAGGTTCGAGGTTGGAGACTGGAGGATATTCTGGTCGTTGCCCGAGGACATGCCTGACCCGAACGCATACCTCATGGCCAGCGTCTCGTGGTCTGAGCTGCCGACCGACATCAACGTGCACGTCCTTGCGCCTGTGGCGGTGGATCCGATAAACTCCTGGCACGGTATATTCGACGAGCCGCTGGGCCCGGGCTACTACGAGAAGACCATAGCGTCCAGCGACGAGAGGTACATGGGAGCTGGCAGGTTCGGCGTATACACCAATACCGGCGGCCCGAAGGAGGTCGTAGCCGCACCATTGGGAGCGTATGAGAACGCCCTAGGAGCGCCGGCGCCGTTCGCCATAGTGACCAGGTGCCCGATAATGTCTGGACAGGACGCCTCCGTGACTCTCTACGGCGAGACCAAATGGGTCGTGATGAACGGGTTCGACCCGGGATCCGTGTCTGTGGAGGTCGACCTGTCCGAGAACGATCCGATATCAGGGACAGTCGCTGCGTGGTACGACATCACCGTGGATGGCACCATCGAGGTGAAGGGCGGCGGCGTGAACCCGATGATATCGCACGACTGGCCAGCGGAGGAGGTCTATCAGGACGTCCTCAGCGCGGATTTCTATGCTGACCTCGCCAATGCGATGTACACCCGGGAGATCGAGGTCAAGACCGCGAGCATACTGACCGTCTCGGTCGAAGAGGTACTCGGCTGTCCGGACATTGACCTCGGATTGTGGTACGACACGAACATGGACGGCGTCGCGACACTGGACGAACCCTACTGGTATGTGGGGGCTGGGGGTTCCACGGAGAGCCTGACGCTCAGAGAGCCGGCCGACGGACAGTATCTAGTCAAGGTGCTGGGATACACCGTCACCGGAGAGCCCGGGGTCTTCAGCCTCAACGTACTCCAGGGGATCCAGGGGGCCGAGATAACGGCTGGAGGGCTTGAGCCGCTGGTCTCCTCCGGCGTGCACTGGTTCACGATCGAGTACTCAGTGCCTGCGGTCCCGGGCGTGTACGTCGGAGCGGCGACCTTCGGATTCTTGGGCGCCAACGACATGTTCAGCATAGAGGTCGTCGCGACTGTCGTCGAGTGATCTAGGATCTCAAACCCCTTAATCAGCCTATTTTTCCATCCCAGGGTGTCAGCGTGCGCCTGAACAGAGAATACATGGAGCCACTGGAGGGAATCGAACCCTCGACCTACGCCTTACCAAGGCGTCGCTATACCTCTAAGCCACAGTGGCATCCTGGGCGCGGGCCGGATGGCATCTTGCCCTGCGTATTAATAACTTGCCGGAGGTAACCGGAGGCTGCGCATCATTTAATAGACCCCCACTGGATTTCATGGCAACATGAAGGAGGCCCTCAGCAGCCTGGACATCTCGGCCGCGGTCAAGGAGCTTCAGGCGGTCATAGGCGGACATATCGACAAGGTCTACCACCCCAGCCTGCAGCATCTCATCCTGGCCGTGAGGAAACCGGGGGAGGGCAAGGCGTACGTCCACTTCTTGGTCGGCAGATGGCTGTATCTTTCAGACGAGGCGGGCGAGATGCCCGCTCAGCCCTCCGATTTCGCCATGATGCTCAGGAAGCGTATCCTGAACGCCCGCATAACAGGCGTACGGCAACAGGGGTTTGACAGGATAGTCGTGCTCACGCTCGACAAGGATGGTGCCTTCGAGCTAGTCCTCGAATCCTTCGGGGATGGCAATGTGATCCTCGTGACGAACGGGGAGATCGTCCAGCCACTTACCAGCCACACATGGAAACATCGGGACGTGAGGGCGAAGAAGCCTTTCGTCTACCCTCCGCCCGTGCCGAACCCCATTGGCATGGCCTCTGACGACCTGCTCGCGATACTCAAGAGCTCCAACACGGACATCGTGAGGACCCTGGCGACCAAACTGAACATGGGTGGGATCTACAGCGAGGAGGTCTGTGCCAGGTCCGGGATCGACAAGAAGACCAGTGCTGCGGACATCGGGCCCGATGAGGGCGAGAGTATCCTCCGATGTATCCATTCCCTGATGGACGAGATACTCGAATCGGGAAAGGGGTTCGTGGTGGTCGAGGACGGCGTTGCGGTCGATGCCGTCCCCACGAGGTTGAAGGTTCATGAAGGGCTCGAACACGAGGAGCATCGCTCATTCTCGGACGCTGTCAGGAGCTACATACCGAGGATGCCCGTCCAGAAGGCCGAGAAGAAGAGGGACTCGGTCCTCGAGCTCGAACGCATCAAGAGGAAGATAGCGCAGCAAGAGGCCGCGGTCATCAGGCTCCAGGACGAGGCGAGGGAGAGCCATATCACCGGTGACTTCATCTACTCGAGATACACGGAGGCCGATGAGATCATCCAGGCGGCGAAAGATGCCGTGGAACACGGGGACGTCGAAAGCATCCCCGGCTACAAGTCATTCGACAAGAAGCAGCGCATCCTGGCCGTGACAATGGGTGGCAGCAGCGTGGAGCTGGAAGTCGATGGCACGGTGGAGTCCAGCTCCAGGAGATACTACGAAGCGGCCAAGAAGGCTCGGAAGAAGCTGGAGGGAGTCCTTACCGCGCTTTCCGAGACGAGGAAAGCCCTCGACTCCGAGGAAACCAAAGGGGTGCAGAAGTCTGATGATAGGAGAAAACGGCACGAGCCGACCAAGCGTTTCTGGTTCGAGAGGTACAGATGGTTCATATCCACCGAGGGTGCAATCGTTCTCGGAGGCAAGGATGCGAAGAGCAATGACCTCCTCGTGAAGAAACACCTCAAGCCAGGCGACAGATACGCGCACGCGGACATGCACGGGGCGCCCAGCGTCGTCGTGAAGATGCAGGAAGGTGTCACCGACAAGACACTCTACGAGGCCTGCGAGTTCGCGGTCGCCACTTCGAAAGCCTGGAACGCGAAGATAGGTTCGGCGGCTGGTTATTGGGTCATGCCGGAACAGGTCAGCAAGACGCCCCAGAGCGGCGAGTATCTGGCTAAGGGGGCGTTCGTCATACGCGGTAGGAGGAACTACTCGAACAAGCTCGACATCAAGCTCGGCATCGGCGAGACACAATTCGAGAACGCTAGGAAGATCATGTGCGGCCCCGAGAGCGCTGTCCGCTCACGGTGCGCGAGATATGCGATCATCAGGCCGGGGAACAAAGATAGGAACGATTTCGCCAAGATGCTTGCGGACGTATTCGAGGTGCCGATCGAGGAGATCCAGAGCATCCTCCCTCCGGGAGATGTGGACGTCATCGACCAAGTCGGGATTTCTATCTTTTCCTGAGCGACCTGAGCACTTTGAGCTCGCTCATGTAACCCTTCTCGCCCTGCGGCGTTTCGAGGACCATCGGCATCCTATCCCAGCGCTTGTCGTTCATGAAGTTTCTAAAACCGTCGAGGCCGATGAAGCCTTTGCCGATCTGCTCGTGTCTGTCTATCCTTGAGCCCTGCTTGACCTTCGAGTCGTTCATGTGTATCGCCTTCAGGTGTTCGAGGCCTATCACATCGTCGAACATCTGGAATGTCCGCTCGTAGCCCTTCTTGGTCCTGACATCGTATCCGGCGGCATATGCGTGGGCGGTGTCAAAGCACACTCCGGCGTTCTTCTGGTCCTCGAGCAAACTGATAATCCTGTCTATCTGCTCGAACGAATATCCAAGCACGGTCCCCTGACCAGCAGTGATTTCAATCACGAAGGCCACATCCCCGGAGCCGAACTCCTTCCTCGCCCAGTTGAGCGACGCGGCGATCTTCTTCAGACCTTCCTGCTCTCCAGCGCCCATGTGCGCGCCCGGGTGGAAGACCAGGTTCCGGACTCCGAGGTGTCTCGCCCTGACGAGCTCTTCCAGGAACGCCTCCCTCGACTGCTTGAGGAGTCGCTTGTCCGGGCTACCCAGGTTGATGAGGTACGAATCATGGATGATCGTTTCCTGGACGGCGAACTTCACCGAGTTCTCCTTGAACCTCCCGGCTTCATCGAGGCCGAGAGGCTTGGCTTTCCACTGCATCTGGTTCCTCGAGAATATCTGCATGCAGTCGCATGTGGCCTGATGCGCGCGCTCCGGGGCCCTATCTACGCCCCCTGAAATCGATACGTGCCCTCCCAGCATCATTCTCACCGACCTGACCTGTATTCGAGCATCTGATAGATAATCATTCTAGAAATCCATCGTGAACACATATGAACCGTCGACGATGTTGGACTTCGGCTCAACGCCGGCCTTATGCATGAGCGCTATCATCGCCACGTTATCCCTCAGCACCTCGGCCGTGAAGCCCTTTATGTTCTTCGATTTGGCAATCCTGACGATTGATTTCATCATGAAGGTGCCTATGCCCTTGCCCTGCCCTCCGCCACGGCCTGCCGCGTGTTCGCACCAATGAAGAAGGCGTTGTGCCGGAACTGGTCTGTGAACTTCTCCTCCGTATAAGGCGCGACTCCCAAGGTCATGATGTGCATGATCCTGGTGTCCGCGAGTCTCCCCGAGGTCTCGATCAGCGCCTTGACGAGTGTCTGAGGCCCGGCCGCCCCTGAGCCGATGAAGACCTTGTCGCCTCGGCGTATCGTCGAGACTGCCTGCTCCGGAGTCCTCACCTTCTCCTTGTAGCGCTCTTGCCAATCGAGCATCATCTTGGAACTCGTGGCAGGGGGTGCGTTCGAGGGCACCTTGGACGCTGCGGATTTGACACCCATGTATGGTCATCCACTGGTACTTCGTAGGCAGTAATAACGGTTTTGAAGATACAGAATGGGGCATTCCAGGCATCTGGACGCGAACGGCAATGTTCCCATCCGCAGAGGACCTTCGATTCCCGACCGACCCGAACGGGTCTTCACATCGTCAGGAGCATCGCCTTCATCGCCTCAAGCTCCTTGCCGATCTTGAGTATGGCCTTATCCTTGTCCTGGAAGACGAGCTCTGGATGTTCGCTCCGGAACGTGTCGAGTATCTCGCCCGGAGATATCTGGTGCAGCTCCCTGAGCACTTGGGCCTTGTAAGGGGACATCGCCCTCAGGGGGGGCTCCAGCAGGGGTGCGAGATCGAGGTCGTCGCTCAGCCAAGCATCGACCTCTGCCTGCTCCATCTGGCCGAGGTTGTTCAACAGGAACCTTCTGATGGCCTTCTTCCACTCCGCTTCCATCTTCATCACTCCTTCTCTGGAATCTTCTTGCCGGGGTTCATTATGTTGTCAGGATCGAGCAATCGCTTGATGCCGCGCATCGTCTCAAGGGCTACATCGGAATACTCGAACACCATGTTATCCCTGTGCTCTATACCCACTCCGTGGCAAGCCTGCACCGAGCCGCCGAGTCTTGCAGCCAGGGCGGCTATCTCCTTGAGCAATTCCTGGTACCTCTCCCAAGCACGGTCCCCCTTGGGCAGACGATATCTTCCCCCTGTCATCCTGTATCTTCCGACGTCCAAGCTGAACTTCTCACCTGGAAGGGGCTCGATGCCGTATTTGGGGGCGACCTCATTCCACAGAACGTCATAGTACTCGCGCATCTTCTCCATCGGGATGTAGGTGGTGAGCACATCCTCGAAACCCGTCAACGCCCTTGCGCCACACCATTGCTTTGTGTAGGTCGTGAGGAACTGTTCGGCGACTCTGTTGTCTGCAAGGATGCCGCCAGCGTCCTCCATCGTGCGTCGGAGGTGTTCCGAGACGGCTTTCACCTCCCCCTTCGTGCCATGCGCCAGGGCGTAGAAGATAGCCTTCTTACCAGGAGGGGCGCCCAGTCCGGAATCATCACCCGTCTCGTACGCCTCTCCACCCGAGAAACCGACGCCTGAGGTCATCACCCTCTGGGCGGCCTCGTTGGCGGCCCAGAAATCGTCGAAGAATCCTAGCACGACCGCCTCGGATTCCGGGAGAGGTTCGACCCTGAGAGTGGCCTCGGTGATTATCCCCAAGGTGCCCTCAGCGCCTATGAACATCTGATGGAGGCGGTATCCTGTGGATGTGTAGAGCGTCTTCGGTCCAGTCCTCAGGATGCTGCCATCGGCAAGGACGACCTCGAGGGACATGACACGGTCCGCGATGGCCCTGTACTTCTGGTGCCGTCTGCTGAAGGCTGACGTGGATATAGCTCCGCCCACGGTGGCCATCTTAAGAGAACCCTGCTCCTGCGTGAGCCAGACCCCGTGCTCGCTGAGCTGGTCCTCCAGATTCTTGAGGACCATACCTGGTTGCACTGTGACATGGAGGTCTGGAACGCTGACCTCGATGAGCCTGTTCATCCTTATCGTGTCTACGACTATCCCACCGCTTATCGGGACGAGCATCCCGGTCCTGTTGGATCCACCGCCCTTCGGGATAAGGGGGATCTTCCTCTGCGCGGCTACACGAACGACCCTCTGCACCTCATCGGTCGTCTCTGGCAGGACGACGAAATCCGGCATGTACCGATACTCATCCTCGAACCTGATCCTGTAGGTGTCCTTACAGTACGGGAGGAGATCCACCTTCTTCCAGAGCACCCTGTCCTCTCCGAGGATTGCGACCATCTCTTCCCTGACCGCGTCCTTCAAAGCATCGGGGATCATCAGCGAACCTCCTTGTCGCACTCGACGTGCCTGTCGAGGAACACTGAAATCTCGACGACTTCGACGGGGGAGCTGATGCTCTGAGCGGCTGCCTTCAGGCTCTGCATGCAGAACGGGCAAGAGGTAACGAGGGCCGATGCGCCTGTACCCTCGGCCTCCCTGACTCGCTTGATTGCCGCCTTCTGAGAGATCTCTGGATACGCGGTCTTCACTCCAGCACCTCCACCACAGCACCTCGCCAACTCCCTGGAAGCCCTCATCTCTCTCAGCTGCAGGCCGGGGATGGCGCGAAGAAGCGCTCTGGGCGCATCGTAAACCTCGGTGTGTCTGCCCAGATGGCACGGATCGTGGTAGGTCACACAGATGTCCGTCGCTCTGAACTTGAGCTTGCCGGATACCGCCAGCTCGTCCAGGTACTCCGTCGAGTGCAGTATCCGCAGGTCCTCGGAGAGCCTTCCGTAGTCCTGCTTGAGGGTCTTGTAGCAACCAGCGCACGCGGTCACTATCTTCCTGACTCCCGTTCCCCTGAGTCTACGCTCGTTCTCCTCCCTTAGCTCCCCGAAGAGCTTGGGATGGCCTAGCCTCTTCACGGTGGAGCCGCAGCAGAGTTCCTCATCGAGGAGAAGACCATAGTCTTCTCCAGCGCATTCGAGAAGGTGTGCGAGGGCTCGCGGACTGTCGACCAACATCCTGTCCAGGGAGTAAGTGCAACCGACATAGAAGAGCGTCTCCGTCTTCCCCGGGACGACCTTCTTGCTCTCAAGCTCCTTGGCCCAACGCCGCCTTGACGATCGTGGCTCCTGCCACGGGTTGCCGTAGTTCTCGAGGCTCTTGGCCAGCATCTGATGCTCTGGGAGGAGCTGCGCGCCCCCAGAGAGAAGGTACTCCCTGAGGGACTCGGCCGCATCGGCGTTCTTCAGCTCGGCGGTGCACGAGTGCTCGTCTCGCTTGCAGAGGAGACACGAGTAGGCGATTCGAACCGCGCGCTCATCAGGCTGGACGACGCCCGTCAACAGCGCATGCACGAGCATATTCCTGCCCTTAGGCGATATGCTCTCCTCCAGGATCTCCGAATACATCGGACACTCGTCCTTGCAGCAGCCGCATCTGCACTTGATACACGCCTCAGCGACCTCGCGCAAGGCGGTCTCTCCGTGTGACAATCTCGGGATCCCCTGGCACGCATCTGGCAGGCGTGCGGATATGGATTGGATGACTGGTATATGACCGTTCCCGAGGAAGCCGAGGATTCAGCCGATGACGCCCGATAGTCAAAAAGTACATTCGGATGGATGGCTTCACCTGATGAAGAGGAGGGACTTGAATGGCGCGGGGTAAGCTTGAGTTCCTATCCAGGGATGATATCGAACGCATACACAGCGTGTCCGTCAGAGTGCTTGAGGAGGTTGGTGTGTCCGTCCACTGCCCCAAAGCAGTCGAGATGCTGCTCAAAGACGGCTCGTCCATGTCCGAGGATGGCAAGAGGATCCTGATGCCAGAGAGCCAGGTCAAGGAGGCCGTGACGGCCGCACCGAAATCCGTCCTACTCGCAGCAAGGGACCCAAGAAAGGACCTTAGGCTCCCCTCGGAGGACCGCATGTTCGTCTCGAATGGCGGCGAAGGGGTCTACATAAGGAACCTGCTGACCGGTGAGACGAGAACGCCTCGCACAGCGGACGTGAGAGATTTCGCAAGGTTGGTGGACTCGCTCGACCCTGTGGACTTCCTGTGGCCCATGGTCGGGGCGCTCGACCAGCCGGACGGGCTGAAGGGATTGACTGAGATGAGGGTCAGCTTCGAGTGTACAACGAAGCATGTGCAGACTGGGGCGATTGACTCGCGGGAAGCGCGAGCGTTCGTGGACCTCGCCTCGATACTCGTCGGCGGGAAGGAGTATCTCAGGGAGAGGCCCGTCTTCTCGTGCGTCCAGTGCCCCATATCCCCCCTGACTTTCGATGACGGCCTGACAGAAGCGCAAATCGAGCTCGCGAGGGCGGGCATACCGGTGGTCAGCATGGTGGCTTCGGTCGTTGGTCTGACGTCCCCGGTCACCCTATCGGGCTCCATGGCGCAGATCAATGCCGAGAACCTCGCGAGCTGCGTGATAAGCCAGGCCGCTGCGAAGGGCGCACCCTGGATATACAGCAGCGATTCGGCGCCGGGCGATCTCGTGTCTGGCTCCATCGACTACGGAGCACTCGAAGGGCCGCTGTTGCGGACCGCCGCGGCGCAAATGGGGCGGCGTTATGGGTTCGTGACCATGACAGCGGGATCCGGGCTCGAATGTACTTCCCATCTTCTAGGCAGACCTAGGGACGGCGTGCCATACATGGCCTTGATGGTGCTTGTGCCGTCGGACCTCGGCTCGGGCTTCGGTTCCCTTGACCAGGCTGCGGGCGCGTCCATGGAGCAACTCGTGCTCGACGCATGGGTCTGGGATGCCGCTAAGGAACTCGCGAGGCCTTTCTCCAGTGATGAGAGCGCGATATCGTTCGAGACGATACGCGAAGCGGGCCTCGACGGCAACTTCCTGGGTAAGAGGCACACGCTCACGCGGTTCAGAGACGAGTTCGCTGCTCCCAGGAAGCCGGAGGCTGTGTTGTCCGGCCGCGAGGATTCTCCGCCGAGAGGTGAGCTCCTGAGGAAAGCAGGAGAAGAAGTCAAGAGGCTACTGGACCAGCCGAGGGAGCGGCTCGTTTCCTCGTCGGAAACGGCCCAGATAGACGACCTCTTCAGGAGATTCGAAGGGTGACGGGAAGAATCGAGGAGGAGGCGCCCGAGCTGGGATTCGAACCCAGGTCCGAAGCTCCGCAGGCTTCTAGGATATCCAAGCTACCCCACTCGGGCATTCTTCCTGAACGGCACCCTCCATGAGGACATCGATAGAAATACCCTCCCATCCGCCGGGGACCTAATACGCAGTGGTCCAGTCGATCTTGCCCTTCCTTCGGGCGACACCGTCAGCGAACCTGAACACGGCGAGAGACAGCACGAAGAACACGGCTGCGGAAATCGCCAAGTACGCCATGATGTACATGTCGCTGATGCTGCCGAGGCCGGTGACATCGACTGCCGCCGCAGTGCTGAGCTCGGCCATGGCTTCCGGCATAAGCGCCCGCCTCATGGAATCCATCCAGTATGTGATGGGGAGGACCTTGGAGATCGATTGGGCCCATGTGGGCAACGCGGTGATCGGGAATATGATGCCGCTCATGACGTAGAACACGCCTGCAACGCCTTCGTTTATGCCGATCGAATGCCTGGCGGTCAGGAACGTGATACCGCCCAGGGCCAGCCCGAGCACGCATATGCAGCCCATGCCGAGCACGAGGGATCCGGCGAGCAACAGCCAGTTGATATCCCCGAGGAATATGTCCACGCCGAGGACCAGGACGCCGAACGCCAGCGTGATGATGACCCCTGCAGTCGTGATGGCTATCTTTATGGCCGACCGGCCCAGGATGTAAGCATAGAAGTTGATCGGGGCTATGTACACCTGTTTCAGGGTCATGTAATGCTCCCTGTCGTCGTGTATGACCCACGTGACCCCGAACAGCACCTCGGCCACGTACATGTAGAGCGCGTTCCCGATGAACATGTACGAGAAGTACGCATTGTCCGTGTTGCCGCCCGTGACGACCATGTACATGAATACGAGTATGAGGGTCGCGCTGATCGGCTTGACTATCGAGTATGTGGCGAACAGGAACGGGTCCGTCCAGTTCGCCTCCATCTGCCAGCCGAGCCATGCGGCGTTCTTCATCGTCCTCAGGTCGTTCATCACTGCCATCTGAGCGTCAGCCTCCCCGTGGCCTTTCCGAGGTGCTCCATGTACCTGAGCGAGTAGTGCGCGAGGACCATGAACAGCGCACACAGCCCCACCAGGAGCGCCAGCTCGAGCTCGATCGACAGGAACGCGTCACCGGTCCCGCTTGTGAAGAACAGCTGCCTGAGCGCATCCAGGCCAAGCGTGATGGGGATGAACGAAGCCCCAGCCGCGGCGAACGCTCCCAGATATCTGACCGGGAAGTAGAACCCTGAAGCAAGGTACACTGGCTCCGTGAGTAGACTGGACATGTGGTGCGCCTCCCTTCCGAAGAGCATGTAGAGCGACGCGAACATCATGCCCATGCCGTAGAGAGCGACCATCGTGGCGACGAATATGGCGATCAGCATGAGCGGGTCGACCACGTGGAAGGCGATGTTGAATATCAGCGCGCCTATCACCAGCGTCGACGCGGCGTTGACGGTCGTCGAGAGCATTCCGCCGAGGGCCATGCCCGCGAGGATCGACATCCTAGATATGGGCGCTACCAGGTATAGCTGCAGGTTCCCGATCTCCTTCTCCCAGTAGAACTGGGCCGCCATGGACCACAGCACGTTGAGCCAGAAAGCGGTCATCGCGCCTCCGAGCACGACATAGCCGATGAGCTCGTGCCTCGCATCCATGAACTGATAGACGTACGCGTACGCCGCGACCGTGAAGAGAGGCAGCACCACCTCGAAGAAGAGCCAGCTGGGTTCCCTCTGCGCGCCCACGATGCGCGGGTATGCGCGCCCTCGGATCGCCCTCATGTTCTTGATGACCCAGCTGTCGCTCATTCCAATCCCTTGCCGACCATCTTGATGAACACGTCCTCCAACGTGGGCTCGGTCTTCTGGAGCGACTCAATCCTCGAGCCTTGGCTCAGCACAGCGGAGATGATATCGGACACCCCTGATTCGTCCCTCATCACGAACCTCAGCTTCGTGAGGCCACTCTCGCCGTCTTCCGTGAACGTGAAGTTCTCCACGCCTGGGAACGATCCGAACGCGGCTGCATCTTTCAGGCGCGTGACGTCCATGCTCAGGGTGGTGTTCATCCTGACCATCTTCTTGAGCCTCTCAGGGGTATCACATGCGAGTATCCGCCCGTTGTCGATGATCGCTATCCTGTCGCAGAGCTCGTCCGCCTCGACCATGTAGTGTGTGGTCAGCACGACCGTCTTGGTCGGGTGGTCCTTGAGCCAATCGACTATGTAACCCCTGATCACCCTGGAGGCGTTAACGTCGAGGCCGAGGGTCGGCTCGTCAAGGAAGATTATGTCAGGGTCGGTGATGAAACCCCGGATGATGTTCATCTTCTGCCTCTCGCCAGTCGACATCGTCCTCACCTTCTCGTCCTTCTTGGCACTGAGGCCGAAGTCATCGAGCATCTCGTCTATGCGCTGAAGCGCGACCTTGCTCTTGATGCCGTAGAACTGAGAGAACATCCACAGGTTCTCCTTCACCGTGAGCAGGCCGTATCCGGATATCTCTCCCCCGGAGACCATATTGATCTTCTGCCTGACCGCGCTGAACTGGTTCTCGACGTCCAGCCCGGCGACGTAGGCCTTGCCCGATGTGGGGAGCAGGAGCGTGCTCAGGATCTTGAGGAGCGTCGTCTTGCCCGCCCCGTTCGGCCCCAGGAGCCCGAACAGCTCCCCCCGCTCTATCCGCAGGTCGACGGAGTCCAGGGCCTTCACTGACTTGCCCTCTTTCTTCTTCTTGGGTTCGAAAACCCTCGACAGCGACTTCGTTTCTACAGCGGGTTCCATGTGCGGAGCACCTAGCCGAATGGAATGGTGGACCTATGAGCGGAGCGGGCCAACACGAAAATGGTCGCGCGGATGCGCGCAGGGCCTCAGGCTTCGTAGTGCGTCCTGTACCTCGTCACATACCCCGCGATCTTGTTCCGCATGGATATGGAACGCACATCTGTGAGCTTTGAGACCATCAGCTTGTTGTGTTGGTAGTCACCCGTGAACTGTTCCGGATAGCGGTGGACCAGTTCGATGGCTACCCTCTTGATGTAGGTCGGTCTGATGTTTCCCATAGGCTCACCGATTGGCCTGCGTAGGAGGAGGGCTTATATATGGTTTTCGGACTGGGAGGGCGCTCCTGTCGATACGGGCTCCAATTCCATGGCGGTCCGACAGGAGCCTATTCTGGCCTCATGCTCTCGACAACCAGCTCCTCATCCGTTGGCATCTGACCCTTCTTGAACGGCCTCCCGCAGGTGTACTCCCCTTCCGGGCAGGAACCTCTGAAGCATCCTGGGCCGGCGTTCTCGAACAGTATCGGCGCGGCCTTCTTCGCCTCGGCGAGCATCCTCCAAGCCATCATCCGTATCTCCCATTGCGCTCTCCTGCAGCACCTGAGGCTGAAGAAATGCCAGAGCTCCCTGGCGTTCATGGTGATCGTGATGTTCGTATGGCACGCGTTCGGGAGCAGGTACCTCGCGTCCTCCTTGTCCACCTTGGAGGCGAGCTCACGGTACGCCTTCCAGGCGTCGTCCATCGCCCTCTTGTAGAGCTTCTTCGCGTCCGGGTCGGCCTGTATCGAGGGCGGGAGCACGTATTCCGCCCTGTCCATGGCGACATATCTCTGGCTCTGCTGGGAGTAAGAGGCTATCCTGTGCCTCACGAGCTGGTGTGTCAGCGTCCTCGAGACGCCCTCGACGCTGAAGGTGAAGTGTGCGTGCTCCACGACGGACAGGTGCCCCATGCCGACCACCTTCTTAATCATCTTCTTAGCCTTCTCGTCAGTGGTCTTCTCGAACAGCTCTGAGGCGCCCTTCTCGGAATAGCAGGATTGAGCGGCCGCTGCGCATATCTGGTCCGGGTTCTTCGTGTGGTTCAGAAGCACTACCTTCAAGCGACCACCTGCTGAGCCCAGCCGGATACGCGTTCCATTCCTATAGCCTTTTCAGAAGCCCGCAGAGACATTCTCATCAATCACTCCTGCTTCATCCAGAAACTGGTCGTGAATTCCCGACCGGATGCTGACGCCACTGGCTGGGTCCTGAGGTCCTTCAACCTCACAGTCTCGATCTCTGACCCTGCGAGGCCAGATGCTATACCTGACACATGTCCGTCCCCGACCACTGCCAAGACGGTGCTGTGCTGCGTGGCGATTTCCGAGAGCCGGCTGGCCATGAACCTGTTCCTGTCGTCGATCAAGACCGCCTTGATTGACGGGAACCCCGCTCCCACGAGCTCGAGGTATTGGTCCGAGCTCTCCTCGTACTTTCCGAGCTCCTTCTCGACCCGCTCCTTGGAAGCGAACAGGCCCACGAACGCCCCTCCCATGAGGTGTATCTTCTCCCTGAACGACATGCGCTTCCAGAGCCTCGCGAAGACGGTGGCGGCGTCCATGTCTATGAGCGCGACCTTGGCACCGACCTCGCGGGCGGCCTCCACGGCCGCGATCATCTCGTCCCCGACCTCCGTGCCGAACTTCGAGGCCATCCTCTTCTGGAAGTACCCGAGGAGCCGGTATTGCAGGGGCAAGGCCCGTGACTCTCCCCGTTGCACGAGCGCCCTGTACCGTCCAGAGTCCAGCTCCAGGCAGACGACCTCGGGCCTCCTCGAGCGAATCAGGTCCTTGACGCCCTCGGATATCGCGAACACGTGCCCAACGCCGACGATGGTTATCATTTGGAGGTGCCCCATCGTCCCATCCTTTTAATAATGCTTTCCGCCATCAGCGGGCAGTGGCCAGGCTCGTGGTCTTCGACATGGACGGCGTTCTAGCCGATACCATCAGCTCATGGGTGTTCGTACACCAGCATTTCGGTGTCAACAACGATGAATCCCTGTGCGTCTACCTGAGAGGTGATATCGATGACCTCGAGTTCATCAGGAGGGACATCGGCCTCTGGAAAGCGAAGGAGCCGGGAGTGACCTCCGAACGGATAAGGGATATCCTTGGGGAGGTGCCCTTGATGCCAGGGGCCTCGGAGACGATGGCTGCGCTCAGGGCGCTCGGCGTGAAGACCGCAATCGTCTCGGCGGGGATAGACCTCCTGTCCGAGCGCATCGCCGAGGAGCTGAGGATGGACCATCAGATAGCGAACGGCCTCGAGACCGACGCCTCTGGCCGACTATCTGGCAGAGGCATACTCCGCGTGAAGCTCACTGACAAGGGCGACGCCGTCCTTGCTGCGGCGAATATGTTTTGCGTGCGCAAAGCGGATGTCACCGCTGTTGGGAACTCGAAGTATGACATCTCGATGTTCCGCAAGGCAGGCAAGGGGATTGCCTTCTCCCCCGCAGACGACTCAGTGCGCGAGAGTGCTGACGCGGTCATCGATGGCAAGGACCTGACCAAGATACTGGACCTCATATGACGGCTGCATCAGTGGTAGCCGTGCTCCCCGATCAGGGGGACGAACACACAACCTCCAAGGCTCTCCTTCTTCAGCTCCGCGCCCCTCTTCTCTATCCTGATCAGGTCCTGGTAGAACCTGCCACCGACAGGCACCAGCAGCCTACCGCCCTCCGCGATCTGCTCCGTCAGCGGAGGCGGTATGTCCGGGGCACCCGCGGCGACGAATATCCTATCATATGGTGCATGTTCAGGCAGGCCTTTCGTCCCGTCGCCGAAAATGACCGTGACCACGGAGGCGTACCCTGTCTTCTTGAGGTTGGCCTCCGCGAAGGATGAAAGCGACGAGATTCGCTCGACAGTGTAGATGTGCCCTTCCTGACCGACGATCTCGGCGCAGACCGCCGCATGGTACCCCGAGCCCGCACCTATCTCCAGCACCTTCATGCCTGGCCTGAGATCCAGGTGCTCCACCATGATCGCGACCATGTGTGGCGCGGATATCGTCTGCCTGTCGCCTATGGGCAGCGGAGTGTCCACATACGCGTCGTCCCTGATGCTCTCAGGTAGGAACTCCTCCCTCGGGACCCTCAGCATCGCGGCCTCGACGCTGGTGGTCGAGACGTAGCCGCGCCTCTTCAGGCTCTCCACGAGCCGCGTCCTCTGCTCCTCGAACGACTCCATCCGGATGGTAATCGCCGGAGAGGGTAAAATCTTGATGCCGAGGGCCATGCGTTCAGTGAGAAGTACTCTTCCTGACGATGTTCGCATACACACGCACTATGTCGCGAGCGCACGCGCCCCCGATCCTCAGGGACCTCTCCTTGATTTTTATGGAATGGATTACGACCTCGTGCTTGCCAACCTTCATCATGTCGCCTATGAAGAACTCCTCGTCTGGGAGGGCCATGACGTGATCGGAGTACGACCTGCCGTGATGGTTTATCGAGAACGGCACCCTGACCTTGTCGAACTTCTTACCCCAGATGGTCTGGATATCGCCCGCCCTCGCACACTTGACCCTCGCGCCCTTGGACTCAATCGATGTGATGAGCACAGGGTCCTCACCGCACATGACCTCGTCCTCAACGCTGAGCACCTCGTCGGGGTCGAGGGCGATCGTCGACTTGGCCGATTCGCGGAGCCAGCTGACGACCACCGGTATGTCCACAGGCTTCTGGACCGCCAGGACGGCATGATGCACATGACCGCACTGCTTGCACTTGACCGTCGTCTCGAACACCGTCTGGGCCTTGCCACCCACCTTGCCGGTGAGCACCTCATGGAGAGCCTCGTGCTTGCAGATTGGGCATTCGACCGATACAGAAGAGGGGAGGGTCATGATGCGAAGTGATTGCCCTGGTTGGTCTTACCTCTTTCTGTCCACCGATATCGGCACATCATGGCCTGGGATTATGACATCTGCCCATGATCGTATGAGTTCCATGGACCTTAGGGCAAGCTCAGGGCTGAAGTTCAGGAACGGTGGCACCCAATTGTCGTAGTTGGCCCTCGTCGGGATGGCATCCCCGCAGATGGCGAACCGCTCACCGGCTGACACGAACACCGATATTGACCCCTCGGAGTGCCCCGGGGTCGGCACCAGCTCTATCCCCGGCAGTAGCTCCTGCCTTCCGCTCACCCTCATGCTCCCTGCAGGGGGCGACTCCGATCTGTGGGCCACGACCCGGGCCGCGACGAATAGATCGTTGCATCCGCAATGGTCGATGTGCATGTGCGTGTTGATCACGAACCGGACTGACTCTAGCTCGACCTTCATCCGCGCCAGGACCTTGACGAGCCTGTCCTCATCCTTCGGGGAGCCTGTGTCGACCATTATCCGCTTCTCGCCCACTTCGATCAGAGTGACGCTCGATGACGCGTCGATGACCTTGTCTCCGCTCCGCGTGATGTAACCGCTCCATATCGGGCGGACGAACGGAGCCTTCGCGGCGATCATATCAGGTGGCCTTTCTCGCACATGACCGCCTCCTTGGTCACTCTCAGAGAGGAACCGCAGTGCGGGCACTTCGCCTTCGACACGAACTGCTCGATCCACGCGCTCTTCACATCTGGCACGTCCTCGTCCTCTATCCGCCTCAAGATCGCCTTGAGCTCTGGCGTCTTGGCCAGCTTCCTCAGGGACGAAAGGGATATCATCCTCTTGACACGCCTGTGCATGGGCGTCTTGACAAGCACCGGGGCAATAATCATGCCCGCCAACATGCCCCCAAGATGTGCCTCGTAGGCGATGTCGAAGGAACCCATCGAGTATAGGACTTGCACGGCCAGGAATCCCAGGCCGGCCAGCCACAGAGGGAAGGTGAAGGACGGGACGAACAGAAGGGACATCCTCTCGTGAGGATAGAGCCTCACGAAGGCCCCTATCACGCCACTTATCGACCCTGAGGCCCCGACGGCGAAGACGGCTTCCTCCCAGCGGAACAGCGCGAAGACCATCGTGCCGAACACGCCGCTGACGAGGTATATGACGACGTACCGTCTGGTCCCTATCCGTTCCTCGAAAGGCATCCCTATCAGGATGAGCACGAGCATGTTGAAGAGTATGTGAGTGATGCCCCTGACATCGTGTGTGTACATCGATGTCAACACGGTCACGAACCCCGTTGCGCTCGTAAGGTCTCTGGGCTGGAAGGCGAGCTGATACATGATAGTGCTTGGGCTTTCGGGGCCTGGGATGTACATGACCAGCATCGTGAACACGCACGCCAGGCAGGCGAGGATGGAGAACATGCTCTGCCTCCACCACGCGTAGGCGGCTGTGGCGACAGCCACGGCGATCACGATCAGAGCTGCTATCTCCAAACCAGTCCCCTCTCCATCTATTGGCCTCAAGCACCGGACTGTACGCGCCTGACTTGCCAGGTGATGGCCTTGGCCTAGTAAAACCTTAAGGATTAGGCTAGACCTATGCCCGAGCAGTGAAGGTCGACGGCAGCATAGACATAGAGGTGGACGACGAAGTCTACAACCCCAGCGACGACTCCTATCTGCTCCTCAGATGCGTCGAGGTGTCGCCTGGCCAGTCCTTTCTGGAAATGGGTGCCGGGACCGGGTTGGTCGCGCTCCACGCAGCAAAGCTCGGGGCCAAGGTGACCGCGGCTGACGTGAACCCGAAGGCTGTTGAGTGCACGCGCAGGAACGCCGCCAGGAACGGCATAAGGCTTGAGGTGGTGCGCAGTGACCTCTTCGAGAAGGTAACCGGCATATTCGACGTGATAGCATTCAATCCCCCATACCTCCCCGGGACTGCCAGTTCGACCAGCTGGGTCGAGAAGGCGTGGGCCGGAGGGGAGGAAGGGAGTGAGATGGCCCTGGAGTTCCTGGCGAACGCCTGGAGGCACCTTGCCCCGGGAGGGAGGATATTCATGGTCCTCTCCTCCGTCGGAGGACTCATGAGCCTCCTGAAAGGCGCCAGAGAGAGATACGAGTCAGAGATGCTAGAGGAGAAGCACATGTTCTTCGAGTCGATCTACGCTTACAGATTCAAAGTGCGTGATTTCGCGAAAAGATAACCCAGCGATAAGTTTTATCTAGTGTCCTCCGCGATAGAAGCATTGAGCGATTACGGAGTGGGCGAGTGACTGCCGAGAAACTGCGCAAGTACAACAACCTGGATGACCTGGACGAGCTCTGTAGGAGCTTCATAATAAACAGCGAAGCGGATACTGGCGCGGCAATTGAATACTGCAAGAGCTTTCTCATGCTCCTGGAAGAGAAGAAGCCTAACTCAGGAGGCGTCTTATCCTCTCGCCCAAGATCTCACTGATTATCTTGCCGTCCACCTTGCCCCTGAGCTCCTTCATCACAAGGCCCATCAAAGGTCCGATACTGGCCTCCCCACGCTCCCTGACCAGGTTCTCCTTCTCCCTGACTATCCTGTCGCAGAGCTCCCTCACGGAATCCATGTCTATGGACTCGACCCCCGCGACCTCTGCGGCCCGTGCGACATCGTGCCCGTGCCGCAGCACCGAGGCCAGCACCTTCGGTATGGCCTCTTTCGCGAACGCACCGGCCTTGAGACGGGTCATGACATCCTTCATCGTCTCAAGCGCGAGCCCTGAGGGGTCCAGGCCGAGCTTCTCGAGCTCAGGGTAGGTATTGAGATATATCCTGGCGACCACCTGTGGGCTGCCGAAGCTGCCGGCGAGGAGTTCGAACTCGTCCTCGTAGCCGCCTTTGATGAGAGCCTCCGCCTGGTCCCTGCTGATTCCGAAGTCCTTCACGAACCTGGATACCATCTCCTCCGGCAGTTCGGGGAGGTTGAGCCTGATGCTCTCGATGAGCTTCTCATCCACGAGAATGGGCCGGACGTCGGTCTCAGGGTACATCCTCTCCTTGCCGGGCAATGGCCGGCTGTATACGGTCTGGCCGTCCGGAAGCGGATCCCTGGTCTCCTCTGGGACCCCTTCGATAGCGACATCGAGGCGGTCCGTAGCCCTCAGGATTGCGGCGCGGGCCTTCTCCTCCTCGTCCGCGATGAGGAAGAAGGCGTCTTCCGGCTCGAGCAGCAGTACCGCCCTGACCGCCTCAACTTCCGCGACAGTGACACCGTAGCCCGGGAGCTCGTCTGAATGGAACAGCCCTTTGACGCCCGCCACGCGCGCATGCGAGGCCATCTCTGGGCCGAGCCTCTTAACCCCGGCCTCCGTTGGGCCAAGGACGCCGGCGAACCTGGGCAGCCTCGCCGCCAGGACGACGCCCCCCGCGTCAAGAGCACCCTTGATGACCTTGCACCTGGTGCTTCTGAATATTCCTGAGATGTCCTTGGTATCGTGAGAGATCTTCTCCGCGCCCCTGTCCCTCAAGGTCTTCATCACTTCGAGCAGCGCGAGCTGGCGCTTGACCTCCTCGACTACATATACGTGAAGGAGCCGCAGGTCCTGGGCGCCCTTGATCTCCACTCTGGCCCCGCCCGCCACTGAGATGTTTATGTCCTCTCGAATCGTGCCTATCCCACGTCTGACCTTCTTTGTGGCCCTTAGCAGCGACCCCAGGCGCTCCGCGACCAGCCTGACCTCCTCGGGGGAGGTTATCTCCGGCTCGGTCGCTATCTCCACCAGCGGTATGCCGAGCCTGTCGAGTCGGTAGACCACCTCGCTCCCATGCTCGGTTATCTTGCGGGCGGCGTCCTCCTCGAGACATATCGTGGTGACGCCTATCGTCCGTCCATTGACCTCGACCTTTCCCCCCATAGATATGAGAGCTGTCCTCTGGAACCCGCTCGTGTTCGAGCCGTCTATCACTATCTTTCGCATGAAGTGTATCTCGTCGACGGGGGTCATCCCCAGCAACATCGACATCTCCAGGGCAGCCTCGATGGCTCGCCTGTTCGCATCGTGAGGCGGTTCTTCGTCTGCCTCGACCAGGCATGAGTCCGACACCGTCTGGTAGCGGAAGTGCATCTTCCTCTCCGATTCCTCCAGGGCCGCCCTGTCAATCTCGCCCATCTCGCTCTGGGTCGGCCTGAGCCGTCTGGTGAACTCCTTGTGGTGTTCGTCGGAGAGAGTGCACGCGCAGTCGCAGAAGAGCTTGCCCGTGTTGAGCTGCTGGTGGATCTCTATGCCCACTCTGAGCCCGAGTGACTTGTAGTCCAACTCAGACATGCCTCCTGTTGTTGAATTCTCCCGCCACGTTGGTCAGCATGATCTTGCGTACTTCCTCCGGGGAATCCGCCTGACCCATGGCCCACATGAGCTTGACATAGGCAGTCTCTGGGAGCATGTCCCCGAGGGGCACCGCGCCCGCGGCCAACATGTCCCTTCCGGTCGAGTAGACGTTGAGATTGACCGCGCCGTGGAGGCACTGGGTAGTCACATAGATGTGGACGCCGTTGTCGACGGCCCTCTTGACGGAGCCAACGATGTCCTCGGATACATGGCCCAGGCCTGTCCCGCCTATGACCATGCCCCTGACGTTGTTGGCGATGAGGTCGAAGTGCTCGGCATCGAACCCCGGGTAGAAGTGTAGCATGCTTGCCCGGCCATCGATCTTGTCCTTGAGCTGGACTGGGCCCGGGGACCGCTTGACGTATTGAGACAGGACTCTCGTCTTCGCACCCTCCATCCTGAGGAGGGGGTCCGCGTTCACGCTCTTGAACGCATCCCGTCTAGATGAGTGCATCTTCCTCACTTTCGTGCCCCTGTGCACGAGGGTGTGCGTGTCGGCGGTCTCCCCGTGCATCAGTACCACCACCTCGCCCAGGTCGCTCTCTATGCACAGCCTGGTCGCCGAGAGAAGGTTCATGATGGCATCCGAGGAGGGTCTGTCAGAGGACCGCTGCGCCCCCACGCAGACTACGGGGCCCGTCAGGTTCCTGAGCATGAATGCTAAGGCCGCCGATGTGAACCCCATCGTGTCAGTGCCATGAGGTATGATGACGCCGACCGCTCCTGAGTTCAACTCATCAGCGACTGCCTTGGCCAGGCCCTGCCAGTGCGAGACCTTCATGTTCTCGCTGAGAATCGAATAGAGGACCTTCGCCCGGACGTTCGCGAGGTCGAGCAGCTCCGGCACGGAGAAGACCAGTTCCTCGGCCGATATTGCCGGATGTACCGCGCCTGTCCTGTAATCCACGTAGGAAGCTATGGTGCCCCCGGTGCTTATGACGGCGACATCCTTCTTGGCGGGGTCGTGCGGGAGGATCTGCTTCGTCTGCGTCTTGGCCTCTCTCTTTGAGACGACCCTGACCTCCGTGCCCTCGTCAACGGATATGCCCACGTTGTAGCCGGTGGACAGCTTGAGCGTGATAATGGATGGCGAGCTGAAGTCGTGGTGCGGCATGAGGACTCCGGAACGTACCTGACTCCCGCGCCTCACCTCGACCATATCGCCGATCTCGGCTCCGGCGCTGGACAGCAGCTCGCCCACATGGCCAGCGTACTTCATCGGGGTAGGGATAGGAGTCCTTGTCTTATATGACTTATCAGGCCCGGCGGGAACGCCCGGGGACGGCCAGTCGGGCCCCCTTGACAACCTTCTTATTTCATGAGCCTCATGCACCGGCGGGTCGCATAAGATGAGGGTTCTGGCAGTAGGGGGAGGCGCTAGGGAGCACGCAATCGTCGCTGCCCTATCACGCTCCGGCGCTGATATCTATGCATGCTCCAAGAACAAGAACCCCGGCATCGCGAGAGCGGTCAAAGAGCACATGCTCGTCGACGAGATGGACCTGCACAATGTGGTCGAGTTCGCGAAGGACAGAAGGGTCGAGCTCGCCATCATCGGGCCCGAAGCACCGTTGGAGGTCGGGCTTGCAGACCAGCTGGAGATGGCGGGCATCCCGACGGCGAGTCCTAGGAGGGCAGCCGCGAGGATAGAGACTTCCAAGAGCTTCATGAGGGACCTGCTGGCCAGGCACCGGATAAAAGGTGCGGTGAAGTTCGCGACTGTGAACAGCGTCCGGGATGCAGAGAAAGCCCTCGACTCCCTCGGGACCGACATAGTCGTGAAACCGACTGGGCTGACCGGGGGCAAGGGCGTGAAGGTGTTCGGAGAGCACCTGAACTCCAAGAAGAACATCATCGACTACGCAGAGGAGATATTCTCGAAGAGAATCGGAGGCACGCCCGGCATCGTCCTCGAGGAGAGGCTAGTCGGGGAGGAGTTCACGCTCCAGGCGTTCTGCGACGGCACGAGGGTGGCGCCCATGCCGACGGTCCAGGATCACAAGAGAGCGTTCGAGGGCGACACGGGCCCGAACACGGGAGGCATGGGCTCGTATTCGCAGAAGGACGGGCTCCTGCCTTTCCTGAGGAAGGGAGAATACGAGACTGCGATCGGCATCATGGAGGGCGTCGTGAAGGCGCTCAGGGCCGAGGGGGTGGAGTACAGGGGCACGCTGTACGGCCAGTTCATGCTCACGAGAGAGGGCCCGAAGGTCATCGAGTTCAACGCGAGGTTCGGGGACCCTGAGGCCATGAACGTCCTATCGCTCTTGGAGGGGGACTTCGTCAGCATATGTGAGGGCATGGCCGGAGGCAACATATCGGCGAACCACGTGCGGTTCGCGGAGAGGGCCTCCGTGTGCAAGTACGTCGTCCCCGAGGGGTACGGAGTAAAGCCCCTGGCCGGCGAGGAGATCACAGTCGACGAGGGCGCGATCGCCGCTAAAGGGGCGATCCTGTACTATGCGAGCGTCAACGAGAAGGATGGCAGGGTGTTCACGACTACCTCGAGGTCAGTCGGCATAGTCGGGATAGCGGACACCATCGACGACGCTGAGGCCATCTCTGAAGGCGCCATGGGCCACGTATCCGGCAGGATACATGCGAGACACGACATAGCGAAGAGGGCGACGCTCGATGCGAAGGTCGCACGGATGGACCGTATAAGGAGGGGGGAGTTGTGAAGAGGCTCGAGCAGGTGGTGTCCGAGATAGAGGCGGAACTCGACGAGAAGGACCAGGTGAGGGAGATTGCCCTGAAATCATCTCGAGCGATCATCAGGCTCTCAGGCGCCATACTAAGAGGTCTTCACAGGAATGAGCAGCCAGGGGACCAGCTTGATATCCTCAGGGACGAGGTGACCAGGCTGCAGAGCCTCCTGGCAGAGCACCCGGAGCTGGAGCACGCAGGCTACGTATCAAGCGCGTTCCAGGAGTATGCCGAGGTCGGATTGATCATGTCCCTGCTCGAGACGGGTGATGTCCCCTCACCTGAGGAGCTAGGGGTCGGGAGCCCGCCATACCTCATGGGACTCGGGGACAGCATCGGCGAGCTCAGGAGGTTCTGCCTAGAGGAGCTCAAATCAGGTAGGGCCGGCCGCGCGAACGAGATCCTTGACATGATGGAGGACCTCCTGACCGCACTGATGAGATTCGATTACCCGGACGCGATCGTGCCCCTGAGGCACAAGCAGGACGTCGCCAGGAGTTTACTGGAGAAGACCAGGGGCGAGGTTGCCGTAGCGACCTCCACCAGCGCTCTCCGCGAGAAGATCGACGAAGTCCTGAGAAAGGGTTGACCGCGCTCAAGAATAGTGCTTCTTGATCACGGCCTCTATGTTCGCGCGCGGATGCGCGCCCGTCATGCGCTCGACCTGTTTCCCGTCCTTGAAGAATATGAGCGTGGGGATGCTGTGTATGCCTAAGGACATGGCAGTCTTGGGTGCCTCGTCGGTGTCGAGCTTCGCGAAGGTCACCTTGCCACTGTAGTCCTTCGCCAGGGCTTCGAGTGTCGGTGCGAGCATCTTGCACGGGCCGCACCATGGAGCCCAGCAGTCCACCAGCAGGTTGCGCGAGGACTTCACGGTCGAATCGAAATCGGAGTCGCTCAAGTTCAGGATGTTCTCGGACAAGTTGACGTCTCCCCCTTGGGTTGGCCTCTGTAAAGTGTGCTCGATATTTGAGATTATCCCATCGCCATGTCCCATGAGCCGATCCGCTCAGAACTTCTTCCCGCGCTTCGGGGGCTTCTGGAGCCACATGAGGCCCACGAACACCGATATCACTATCACGCCGATCGCGAGCACCGCCCCCAGAGGGTTCCCGGTATCGGCTACGTATATGGTGAGCGAGTAGACGTTGTTGCCGTTGCTGAACTCGACCAGCTTGTTCGCATCGTCGACGACGATGGTGATTACGTGCTCGCCAGAGCGGATGCTCTCGAAGCTCCAGTTGTAGGATATCTTCGTTGACGACCCGGCGGTCACGTTGAACACGCGCGAGGCGAGGTATGTCCCATCCGCGTAGAACTTCGCGGTTACATTCAGGGCGTCGACCTCGCCCATGTTGTACACTGTGGCCGTTATGAATATGGGGTCGACGACCTCCATCTCGAACTCCTGCTCGAGGTACTTGGTCACCTGCGGCACGCCGCCCTTCGATGTCGCGTTTATCCTCACCTTGATCTTCTGCGGCGCCTCACCAGGCATGGTGACGTTCAGCTTGAACACGCCACTAGGAGAGGTACTTGTGGTCGGATCCACCGAGGACCCGGTCGTGTTGGTGCCCTCTACCTCGGCCCTGTAGGTGTAGTTGCCCCCGCCGTCCTCGGCCGGACCTCCGGTGATTGTCAGCGTGCACTGGACCGTCTGGGACTTGCCCGCGAACAACGGTCGGTCAAACTGTACGCTTATGCCCCCGTAGGCAGTCGCGTCGGAGGAGAGCTGGACCCCAATGGGAAGGGCCATCATCGCCAGCGAGGCGGTGACCAACAGCGCGAGAAGCGCAGAGAACCTCATCCGTCTCACTTCGAGGCACCTCCCTTGCCAAGGCCCTTCCTCTTGCGTAGGGCGAAGAACATCACCACCAGCGACGCAAGGGCGATTGCGAGGCTGATGTTGATGAGTACCTTAGACGCGTCATATTCATATGAGATGTCGGCCCGCTCGGCGGTCACGTCCCCTGGGCCTACCAGCAGGTCTGGGAGCATCACCTGTACCGAACCGTAGGTGCTCGAGGAGGGGCTCTCGACTGAGGCGGCGAAAACGAGCGCGGACGCGGTGGTGTCCGGTACGCTCCTGATGGCTGTGAAGTTCACGGCCAGCTCAGTACTGCCGAAGGCTGGGACCTCCACCTCCGTCACCTCGTCCCCAGTCTCCAGATCGATTATGGTAGCCGTCCAGCCCAAAGTGACAAGCGAATCCAGGTTGGATACTGCCACTTGGAACTTGTCATCCACGTTACCGGTGTTGTTCACAGTGAACTTGGTGATCGTGCTCCAGCTGGCCGAAGGCATGGACTCATTGAGGCTGTGGATGCGGACATCATGCACGGGCGAGACATTGAGGTACATGTTCAAGGTCGTCCTGGCGGATGACTGAGTCTTTGAGCGCACGACTGCTCCGATGACTGTCTCTCCCGCGGCCACGTCATCATGGGCGATTATCTCCGCGACTACGGTCACCTGGCCCTCCGCCCCGAAGCCGAGTTCGAAGGTGTCAGGGATGAATGTGACGTTGAAATCCGCCGTTGAGGATGTCACCAGCCATGTGTCCTCTATGTTGCCCGTGTTCGTGACAGTGAAGGCGTACCTCACCAGGACACCTGGAGGGACAGTCTGCGTCAGATTCCTGTCCCAGCTGACCGAGACGCTGCGCTTCGAGTCCCTGACCAGGGTCAGGGTGACATACTTGTCCGTGCCCTCGGCCGTCAGGTCGAGGCTGCCGGTGTAAGTCACCGTCAGGCCGTTCTCGATCATGGTCGTGACGGCGGAGAGCGTGTAATTGCCCTCTGGCACGAGTATCTTGAATGAGCCGGAGGCGTCGGATGTGACCTTGAGCTTAGCGCTCCCAGAGGCGACGGAGACCTCGACGGACGTGCCAACATCCCCCACTAGCACCTGACCCGAGATGTACAGACCGATCTCCATGTCGAAAGACTGTTCCATCGGGACGTCGCGGTCGAGCCGTATCGTGGACAGGAATGAGCCCTTGTCCTGCGGCCTCGTTATCTGTATCGTGTAGTCCCCTGGCTGCACGGATGCATTGAACGAACCGCTGACGTCAGTCCAGAACTCCAGGCCCAGGCCGTAGATGCTGCTGGGGAACATCTTCACATTCGCTCTTGTCGGCGTGCCCTCCGGGTCGTACACGACGCCGCTGAACGTAGTGTTATCCAGGCGCATCTCGAGGGATGGGTCGAGCCTCAGTTCGGATACGCCTATGACCACGTATGCCTCGTGGTCGTACTCCACATACAACGTCCTGCCATCGACGAGCCTGGTGTCCTCCAGGCTGAACATAACTGTGTACTCGCCCTGGGGCAGCTCGACCGAGTAGGACGACATCGACGATATCGTCTCGACCGTCTCGCCAAATGATGACACGGCAGTGACGGCCACCGACTTGGTGGCCGGCCGGCCATTGACACTGATGGCCCCGTAGAGCTCGCTGGCCAGCTGCAGCTGGAAGTCGTGCTCCCTGGAGTCCATCGACAGAGTCACGGATGTGATGTTTGCGTACATGCTCTCGCCCACAGCGCTCTTGGCGTAGACGCTGTACTCGCCGGGCAACAGGTACGTGGAGTAGCTGATATTGACGTCAAGGGCGAGCACCTTCGTCTCGGGGCCCACGAGGCGCAGCTCGATGTCCGAAGCCGCCCCGAACAGGTACCCGTACATCTCGATCTTCTTCTGCGGTGAGAATGAATACTCGACTGGCGTCCCAGATGGGTAGAAGGCCACCTCGGCCTCGAACATGTACCTCTCCCCTCCCATCGGGCTGGTGTCCTGGTCCACAGACACGATGTAGGCTGCCGGCAGAAGGTTGACAGTGTAGTACCCGCCCGTAACTGTGATAGCCGTCACGACATCGAGCATCGGAACTAGGGGCAGGAAGGAGAGCTGCACGCCTCTGAGCCCGAGCCCGTCGTAGGTGACCCTGCCCTGCAAGAGGATTTCGTCTGGCTCGGCGACCACGCCCACGTCAGCCGTGTCGTTCAAGAAATTCGATGTGACAGACCACTGCGAATACCCCGCATCACCTACCGAGAGGACCGCGTCCGTTCCCTTAGGGTACATCAGGAGGAATGTACCATCGTCTGCGGCCGAGACCGTGAACAATGCTCCAGTGTGATCTATCAGGCGCAGTTTTGCGAACTTTCCGAGCTCCTCAGGCATGAGCGTGCTTGCGCTGTCCCTGTCGAGCCATATCGCTCCCTGGACCAGAACGCCGCTTACCATGTTGACCTGGAGGTTCGTCCTCGGACCCGTCACATCGATGGTCCCCGAGAAGATGCACCTTTCCGTGATGTAATAGGATGTGACACGATAGGTCCCGTAGGGGAGCTCCAGCTTGTACACGCCCAGGGTGTCTATGCGCGCTGATATCCTTACGCCATCTGAGTTCTCGAACACGACGTGACCTGTCTTGATCATCAACCCTGCTGGGGTCCTGGCTCCGCCTGAGACAACCGACGCCTGGCTGAGCGACACGGTGGCGGTGATGGAATCCGCAGTCCTCAAGTCCAGGGTCTTGACACCTGCATACGATTCGAACCCCACGGAATGGACCGCACGCAGTGTCCACACGCCCATCGGGACCTTCGCAACTATGAGCCCGCTGGCATCGGTCTGCCCGGAGATGACTGCTGTCGGCGAGTAAACATCCGTGAGCTCATATGCGGCGTACGGTACGCAGACACCGTCCTTGAACACCCTCACCTGAACGGTGGCCTCCCGTACCAAGGTAAGGTTCTTCACCAGCTCTGACCCTGCGCCGACTGCGATCGAGGTGGTCGATAGCGTGTATCCTGGTTCCGTCGTCGCCAGCTTGTACAGGCCGGAAAGCAAGCGCTCGAACTCGAACATGCCGTCCTCGTCCGTGACGGTGGACATCTTGCACCCGTTGGTGGTCTCGGTCATGACGATCTCGACGTCGTTCGCGGCGTCGCCACCGAGATACGAGATGTACCCGGAGATTGTGCCAGGCATCAGGGCTAGCTTCTGCTCGGACTTCTGGCCAGGCGAGATCACGGCCCCCTTCTTGACAGTGATGTTGACTCCGCGTATGTCCGCCCAGAGGTCATAGATGCCCGGTGGCAGGGTCGTGTCGAATGTCCCCTCAGGGGCGTCGATCTCGAACTCGCTGCCGGTAATAAGGTCCTTGGCGTACACCGTCACGTCCCGGATGAGTTCGTCGGTCCCCACAGTGTAGTTGCCTTCCTTGTCCAGGTCCCAGAACAGGTCTGCCGTGACCTGGGTCTCGCGCATCTGGTAGTCCTTCGTTATGATGTAATCATAGACACCATCGCCATCCAGGTCGTACGGGAGCCGCATGGCTTGGTCATCTGTCACGTTGAACTTGAGTCTGTCAATCACGTTCGACCCGACGAGCGAGGACGAAGTCACACCGCCGGCCGAGAGCACGACCGTGACCTCCCCGAAAGGTGCCAGGACGGAGTACTTCCCCTCTGAGTCGGTCAGGACGGACATGTGCGGGATGCCGTACTCATCCTGAACCGTCGCCCTTATGTTAGCGACTGGGTACCCCTCGAGGGTAGTCACGGTCCCGTTGACGTAGGCGCCCTCGTAATACTTCAGGAAGACGACGCCGGCGCCGTAGTAGGAGCCCGCTGAGTCGTCCACGTATCCCTGGGTCTCGCCGTTCTGTATCTTCTCCCTGAGTTCGAGAGCCTCGTCGTAGCTGACGGCGACCCATGCCTCCCGATGATATGGAATCTCCGAAATGGGGTACGGGTTGTAGTAGGCAGTCCTGTAGACCATTCTGAAGTGCTCCATGTTCCAGCCGGGCATCACGGGCTCGCTGGCCAACGACCCGGAGAGCCCCGGGATGCCTTCGTTCGACATACCGAGTTCGTACCCTGATACGCCGCACATCGCCCTGTAGAATGTTGAGTTGTAGAACATCGGCTTGTAGACGAGCTTGTAATCGACGATCACCATGTCCGCTGTCACGGCGTCGATGTCGACCTCCCTGCCGTACTGGTCCACCGCCTTGATGTCGAAGAAGTCCACGGGAGTCGAGCCGTGCGCGATCCTGCGGTCCGAGAGCTTCGCGGGGGCGTAGAATATGCCCGTGTCCATGCCAGACCTTGGAAACATCCTGGAGTCGACGCTGAAGTACCTGATGTCCCACCCGGTCACGTCGCATAGGTCGCTATAGAAACCGACCAGCGACTCCTGGCCCATCTTCGCCAGCTCTACCCTCGCGGCGACTATCCTCGCGTTGACCTCGCTCAGGTCGCTGTCCATCGGGCCATAGACCACAGAGTCTCCCAGGACCTCGTCTATGATGGACTGGGCTGGGCCGGATATTATCTGATCCATGCGCTCCGAGTCCACCTCGTACTTCTCGAAGAGAGAGTATATCTGGTTCTTGAGGTCAGGCTTGGTGACGCCCACCTGGATGAGCCGGTAGGAGAACAGCGCGACGACCTCCGTCTCGCTCTGCGCCATGATGATGTTCCCAGTCATCTGGAAACCGTTCTGGAAGTTATCGGCCACTGTGGGATGCTCACCCGCCTGGGCGGCCTCGAAACCATAGTCCCACCAAGACACGTACGCCGGCCTCTCGGCGATTGCCGGTATGTCCGAATCGTAATCGGCGAACCAATCCCAGGCCGCCGGGAAATAGTACCGCTCAAGCGGTATCGAGTACCCGAATGCGCCCAGGTACCAGTTCGAGCCGTTGATCCTATCGTAGTCGTCAGGTTTGAGGAAATCGGGCATGCTCTCGTAGATCTGCTTGTCGAGAAGCGTCTTCGTCTCCGAGGGTATACCCGCATCGGTCCCGAACCACACGTTCGGAAGGACTACCATGAACGCGATGAACAGAACGCCCACTATGTGCCTTATCTTCACGCTCTTCCTGAATATCTGCCAATAAGACCCGCTCGCTCCTGTGAGCGACTTCCGGACGCTGTTGAAGTCGAGCGCGTCTATGATCATGACCGTGACCCAAGCCGCCGAGAGCGCGAACGCAGGAGCGGCATTGAACATGAACCTGCCCGCGGAGATCGCCATGAAGATCGCTGCCCCGAGCCAGACGACGATGAATATGTACTCGGCCGTGGCCTTCTTGGGCACCTTCACAATGGCCCACATGAGCCCGATGAGCGACAGGAAGAACGTGACCATGCCGAAGCTCATTGCGAGCTCGCTGAACTGGGGCGCGCGGGCCTCCGCGATGGTGGAGTACAGCTTGTTCTTCACGAAGTAGCCCTGTCCGCTGAGGATCGCCTCCGCGAGGCTCGGGTCCACCGCGTTGATGACGAGCACTCCGACCCCGAGCACCAGGAATATCGCCGGGAGCGTGAGCGTCCACGGGTAGTCCCTCGATATGACGAACAGGAGCCCGAAGACCACCGCCACGACGAAGAGATAAACTGGGACGTCAAACCTGACGGGTATGAGGCTCTGCTCGTAATACACTGGGAATGAGAGCAGATAGCCGAATGCCATCGTAAGCGATATGATGATGGTTATGCTCGTTGAGTCGAACCCCTTGAACTTGTTGAGCAGTATCTGTATGACATAGTAGGCGAGCATGATGACGGCCACATAACCGAATCCGACCCATGCCATGATGACGCATCCGTACGCGACCCCCGCCATCAGCGCATATATGATAGGGGTCCTGCTCTCCCGGAAGTAGCTGCTGAGACCCGCCTTTATGCTGGCCCGACTACGCCAGTTGTCGACCCATTTCTTGTGTTCCTGTGTCTTTATAGCCCTGAGCAGGAAGAAGAAAGTCAAGACTATGAAGAACAGGATGAACGAGTCGTGGTCCGCCCCTGAGAACACGCTCCTCTGGACATGCGAGGGCATGATCGCAAGGAAGAATGCGGCCACCAGTCCGGCCCTCCTGCTGAATATCTCCTTGCCCACGAGGTAAGTCGGGATGATTGTGAGAGCGCCCCAGAACGCCGTTGACCAAAGCAGGGACCAGCCTACCGCGTCGTCCAGGGACTCGAAGAGCCCCTGAGCGAACACCGCGGGGACGACTATGGACATGCTGTAGAACGGCGGACGGGGGTTCCTGATACCGTCCGGATAGTTGATGACAGGGTCCCAGTAGAGCTGTTTGCCTGTCTCGGCAGAGTAATCTATGATCCGCTGCCAATAGTACGAGTCGGACCCTCCCGAAACGAGGTGTCCGTCCATGGCGGTATCGTATCCGAAGTATGTGCGCGTGAACAGGGCGACCGCGAAGAGCAGGATGAGGATGAACAGGGTTGTCCAATTGGCGACCAGCCATTTCTTCAACTCGCTCGGTCCCCTGTCCCCCCTTCTGAACCAGGACAGAGGGGACCCAGCTGGGACTTCCCTCGCCTCAGACAAAGATAATGCCACCTGGTGATAGTAGCCCACCGATTACAAGGGTGCTATATATACGTTATCTGCCGGCGCGCGCCCGACGGAGGCAGGCACACCTAGCCATCTGGCACATCCCGATTTCGCACCTCGGAGGGCCACAGAACCGCGATAAACGGCTTCTCAGCCGACCTCACGCACCTCGGCGGCCATCCTGCTAGCGGCGTCTGCAGGGTCCTTGGCCTCGTATATCGCTCGGCCGACGATGATGTAGTCGGCCCCCGCCTTGATAGCGTCCGAGGCCTTGCCCCCCTGAGCCCCCACACCCGGGCTGATGATCTCCATATCCCCTATGATCCTCCTCAGCTCGGCAATCCTCTCTGGCCTCGTCGCCGGGGCGACGATACCTCTCGCACCCGCGGCTTTCGCCATCGCTGCGACCGTGTCCGCTATCGGGGCCGTGAACTGCCTGCCCCCCGGGTGGCTCATCTCCGTGAGGACGAAGACCTGCCCCTTCGAAGCATCGACGCATGCCTTGACAGAGTCCTCGCCCGCGAACCCGTGGCAGATGACGGCGCTCGCGCCCCTGGCCATCGCCTGCTCCACGATGAGCCTGTTCGTGTTCGGTATATCAGAGATCTTCATGTCGCATATGACCGGTTTCACCTCGGACATCTCGGTGATGATCTCCGGCCCCGCCGCGAGTATCAACGGCCAGTTGATCTTGATGGCGTCCACATGGCCCTTGACCGCCCCGACGACCCGCATCGCGTCCGCGCGGGACGTGACGTCGAGGGCTAGTATGATCCTATTCCTCTTCTGCATCCTCTCCCCGTCGACCTGAACGACAACCGTCCCGTTAATCTTTTCCTGGCACGAAGTGGCGCATCAGTTGAATAGCAGAGAGCTAGATACCTGCCCTGATGCCAGAGATACGCCGGCTGCCCCGGCGTTCCGCTTACACGCGGAGGCTCCCGAAGGGGTGCGTCCTGTGCGAGAAGGGGGCGAAGCTTGTCCTGTTAGTCACGGGCAGGTGCGGGCAGAGATGCCGCTACTGCCCGTTGTCCTCCGAGAAGCGGGGGAAGGACGTGTTCTTCGCCAACGAACGAAGGGTTTCAGACATCGCCGAAGTCCTGGACGAGGCCTGCCTGATGGACGCGCTTGGGACGGGAATCACCGGAGGGGACCCGCTTGTCGCCTTGGACAGGACCGTCGAATCAATAAACGGCCTGAAGATGCGCTTCGGGACAGGGCATCACATCCATCTTTACACCTCGACAGCCAGGCCTGACAGAATCCGCAAGGTTGCCAGGGCCGGACTGGACGAGATACGGTTCCATCCTCCGCTCGAGAGGTGGACGGCCCTCGAGGCCTCGGAGTACAAGGACGCTCTCAAGCTGTCGAAGCGGCTCGGAATGGCCGTCGGGATGGAGATACCAGTCATCCCTGGCAGAGAGGCCGGCCTTGTCGCTGCGGTGGCCTTCGCCGACAGAATGGAGCTCGACTTCGTGAACCTCAATGAGCTGGAGTTCTCTGAGACCAACTGGCGCTCCCTGCGGGCGCTCGGGCTCGACGTGAGAAAGGACGATGACATATCTTCCGGGGTCGAAGGGAGCGAACCCCTAGCCAGGGACCTTCTGAAGCTCGAGACGGACATCTCACTTCACTATTGCTCGGCGGCCTTCAAGGACGGCGTGCAGCTCAGACGGAGGATCATGCGCCGCGCGAAGAACGTCCGAAGGCCCCACGAGGTGCTGACAAAGGACGGCACCCTCGTCAAAGGGGTGATCGAAACCGATCTGGTGGCGGCGACAGCCGCATACATCATCAAGAGGTTCGGGGTGCCCGGCAGCCTCCTCTGGGGGGACGGCCGCAAGAAGAGGCTGGAGGTCGCCCCGTGGGTGCTCGAAGAGATAGCGGAGGAGATGGACCTGCCCAGCTACATCGTGGAGGAGTATCCGACAGCGGACAGGCTCGAGGTCGAGAGGGAGCCGCTCAGGCGACGCTGATGCTCTGGACGTTGTGGTGCCTGTTGACGACCTCTCGGGCTATCCTCAGGTTCTTGCCGTTCTTACCGATGGCCTTCCCCTTCATCTTCGGGTCGACGGTCACGGTGGCGTGTATGATGTTGCCCCTGTCCTCGATCGTGACGCTCTTGACGGAGTAGGTGTGAAAGACGTTCTTGATGAACGTCTCAGGGTCCTCAGAGTACTCTATCACGTGAATGTTCTTCCCAGTGAGGTCGTGGAGCCTTATGACATTCTCGCCCTTCTTCCCGACCGCCCTGCTCCCCTGACCCTTCTCTACCACGAACACGAGCTTCTCCTCTGTCTCGAGGCAATCCTTGACCTGCGTGGCCGTGATCTTCTCGAAGAGCGATATGTACCTCAGAGTGTCCCCGGTGAACGTGATGTCTGCCATGATGTTTCCACTCGTCACGCGGAGAGTATGTTGGATTCCCCCGGGCTCACGACCGACAGGACGGATATGGCGAAAGGTTTTCCGCACGCGCTGCCGAGCTCGACGTTGGTCCCGCTGAACATGAGCACCTTCGTCTTGCTTCCTGAAGGGACTATCCACTTGTCGGGGCAGTTGGAGGCGAAGACGACCATCTTCGCCTCCTCCTTCGCCAGGGATCTTCTGGTCTCAGCGAGCCCGAACCTGACGTCGCCCGTGGCCGCCGCAGTCTTGAGCGCTCTCGCGATATCAATCATTGCTGTTCACCCTCTCCTTTCCGCCTGGGGCCCACACAAGGTTGACGGCCCCTGTGCCGACAGTGACTGGCTGGCCCACTATGATGTTCTCCACGACGCCCTCCAGGGAGTCCACCTCGCCGGTGATGCCAGCCCTGAGCAGGTGCGTGGATGTGATCTCGAATGCCGCCCTGGCGAGCACGCTCGACTTGCGGCCCGATATGCCGTGTCTGCCAATTGCCTTCACGTCGCCGTCGCTCGTCATCAGGTCCGCAACCAGCATGATGTGCCGTATGTCCACCGTGAGACCCTGTTCCTCGAGCGTCCTGGACGCCTCGATTATGATGGACCTGCGCGCGGCCTCGACTCCCAGCGCCTCGTATATCTCGAGTATGCTGTTGGTCGTGGTGCCCTTTCTGTCGACATGGTCGATGAGTAGCACCTTCTCCAGGTTGGAGCCCTCGGTGTAGATTATGTAGTGGCCGCCGACCCTGCGAATGACCGCCCTCTGGATGCCCTCGACGCCCTTGATGGGGCAGAACTTCGTGTCCTCGGATATCTTCTGGAGCTTCTTGTAGGACGGCTCGTCGCACCGGATGACGATGTTGCCCTCCCGCATCTCCGCCATGCCCTTGATGCCCTTCGCCTTGTTCAGGGCCTTGAGGACTTCCTCCGGGGTCGCGGACTTGCGGTCCATCTTCTTCCGGTCGAGCTTCACGATCACCTCCATCGAGTTGATGTCGGTGTCGACGTCCGCGATGTCTATCAGGTTCGTGCGCTCGATGTTCGACGCGATGAGCCTGACCTTCTCAAGGTCGTCGTAAACGCTCTCCTCGAGGTGTATCTCCATGATTGGCGTGCTCGGGACCCTCCTGGCGTCCACTATCTCTATCAGCCTAGGCAGGCCGAGCGTGACGTTCATCTCGGCGACTCCCGCGTAGTGGAAGGTTCTCATGGTCATCTGCGTGCCCGGCTCGCCTATGCTCTGCGCGGCGATGATCCCGACGGACTCGTTCGGGTCGACCTTGTGAGTATCGAAGCGCTCCCAGGTCAACTCGAGCATCTTGTCGATGAGTTTGTCCGGTATCTCGACCCCCTCCAACCTGGAGGCCAGGTCCTGCACGACCGCCCTCGGGAGCTTCCTGCCCTTCTTCTCGAGTATCTTGAACATCTTCTTCTCAAGGGGCGTGGGCTCCGTGACCTTGACTGGGAGCGGCGCCTTCTTGAGCTGGATCTTTCTCAGGGGCTTCTCCTTCTTCTTCCTCGGCATCCGGTCCTTCGCCTTCGCCGCCTGTAGGACCTGTTTCAGCTTCTTCTCGCCGAGCATCTTCTCGATCTCGCGCTTGACCTTGTCGCTCGCCCTTGCGACCTTGGTGAAAGTGTAGCCTGCATCGACGAGCTTCTGCGCGGTCTTCTCATCCACGCCCTTCTTGACGAAGACCTCGACGGCATTCTTGGTTGCCATGTGGATCACATCTCCTCCCCGCCGCCTCCGCCCTCGTACTCGGGCTCCTCGGCCTCTGCCTCAGCCTCGTCGGAGGCCTCCAGTAGGTCCCTATCCTGTATGCCGTAGCTGAGCGCCCCCTTCTCCTGGACCTTGGCGATCAGCTCCCCCTGGTCCCCGAGGACGGCCAGTATCACGTCGTCGACATCGACCGCGTCGCCGCCAACACTCTTCATCGGGTCGATCCCGTCCTCGCCGTACTCGAACTGGATTATGGTGCCCGCTGTGTTCCTGACGCTCCCGTCCTGCATGACCTTGAGGTCCTCGAGGGCGTTGATGAGCCTCCTCTGCATGTACCCTGACCTCGATGTCCTAACCGCGGTATCGACCAGGCCCTCTCTGCCTCCCATGGAGTGGAAGAAGTACTCCGTCGGCGTGAGACCGCTCTTGTAACAGTTCCTGACGAAGCCTCTGGCCTCCGAGCCGAGGTCGCCTTTCTGGAAGTGCGGCAGTGTTCTGTTCCAGTAGCCCCTGGACAGGCGCTCGCCTCTGACAGCCTGCTGTCCGATAGCGCCGGCCATCTGCGAGAGGTTCAGCATCGAGCCCCTTGCGCCAGACCGGGCCATGATGACCGCCGAGTTCTCGAGACCCAGGTGCCTGCCCGCGATCTGTCCCGCGGTGTCCCTCGCCTTGCCCAGGACTTTCATGATCTCAACCTCGAGAGTCTCCTCGAGGGACCGGCCGGGCATCTGCTCAAGCTCGCCCTGCCTGTACGCCTGGACGTGCTCCTCGACCTTCATCCTCGCCTGGGTCATCGCGTCGTCTATCTCGCGCTTCGCCTGCTCCGGGATGTCCTCGTCGTCTATGCCGGTCGTGAAGCCTCTGACTGTGATCGCCCCTATGGCCAGCTTGGTGGCCTTGTCGATGAACTGCCTCGCCACTTCGGGCCCGTAGTCCCTCGCGAGCTTGTCGACTATCCTGCCCTTGAACGCCCCGAGGGCCTTCTCATCGATAGTGCCCATCATCAGCTTGCCGCTGCGTATCACGACGAACGCGTCGTGCTCGCACTTCTCCTTCTTGCATGTCTGGCACTTCTGGCAGATCGACGACTTGAAGGTCATGTGCAGGTCCTGGGGCAGTATCAAGCTGAAGAGCTGCTTCCCGGTCCATGTCTCGGCTCCTGCGTGGACCTTCGGCTTGGGGAGCTTGACGCCGCCTATCTTCTCGAGGATGTTCAGCGTCTCATCCCTGGTGAACCTTGAGTCCTTGTACGTGAGCAGGAACGAGCCCGTTATGTGGTCGTGGATCGAGCCTATCACCGGGGCGCCCATCCTGGGGGACAAGATGTGTTCCTGGACCCTCATGAGCACCTTCGCCTCGGCCCTGGCCTCCTCACTCTGGAGGACATGTAGGTTCATCTCGTCGCCGTCGAAGTCCGCGTTGTACGGCGGGCAGACGCAGAGGTTGAACCTGAAGGTCTTGTAGGGCATGACCCTCACCTCGTGGGCCATGATCGACATCCTGTGAAGCGATGGCTGCCTGTTGAACAGCACGATGTCGCCGTCCATGAGGTGCCTCTCGACCGTGTAGCCGGTCTCGATTGTCTCGGCGACCGTCTCCGCGTTCTTGTCGGTGACCTTGATTCTCCTTCCGTCGGACCTTATGACGTAATTCACGCCCGGCTGATACTCGACGGTCGGGGGCGCTGGGCCACGCTTGCACATCTCCTTCGCGCGCTCGAGGTTCCGCTCGGTGACGTGTATCGGGACAGTCAGCTCCCTCGCGGCCTCGACCGGCACTCCGACCTCGTTGATCGACAGCATCGGGTCGGGCGAGATGACCGTCCTCGCGGAGAAGTTGACCCGCTTGCCAGAGAGGTTCGACCTGAACCTGCCCTCCTTGCCCTTGAGCCTCTGGACGAGCGTCTTCAGTGGCCTGCCTGACCTGTGCCTGGCGGGAGGTATGCCCGAGGTCTGGTTGTCGAAGTACGTGGTCACATGGTACTGCAGCAGCTCCCACAGGTCCTCGACTATCAGCTGAGGGGCGCCCGCGTCCCTGTTCTCCCTCAGCCTCTGGTTGATCCTCAGGACGTCGACGAGCTTGTGCGTCACGTCGTCCTCGGACCTGTCACCCGAATCGAGCGTGATCGAGGGCCTGACAGTGACCGGGGGCACCGGCAGCGCCGTCAGCACCATCCATTCCGGCCGGGAGACGGTCGGGTCCATGCCCAGAGAGACCAGGTCCGTATCCGGGATTCTCTCCAGCCTCTCCCTGACCTCCTTGGGGGTGAGCTTGTGGCCCTCCTCCCTGAAGGTCGTCGGCTTATCGAGGGTTATCTTCAGCTGCACGGTCGTGCAGTGCGGGCAGGCAGTGCGCGCGGAGGCGTCCTTCGCAGTCTCCCTGGCCACGCTGGAGGCCTCGAGGGTGTCCGCACCGTACTCCTCCATCTTGTCCCTCTGCTTCCTGTACTCCTCAGCCTGCTCTCCCGTCAGGAGCAGCCTCCCGCAGGACCTGCACGTAGACTGGAGCAGCTTCTTGATCTCCTTCACGTAGCCGACGTGTATCACGGGCATCGCGAGGTCTATGTGCCCGAAGTGTCCAGGGCACTCGTCGACCTTCTTCCCGCAGGTCTTGCACCTCAGCCCGGGCTCGATGACCCCAAGGTGCGGGTCCATCAGGCCCATGTCTATCGGGAAGCCGTCGTCATCGTACGTGTCCGCAGTTATTATCTTCGTGGCGCTCATCTTCCTGATCTCGTCAGGCGACAGGTGAGCGAACTTGATCGCCGAGATGCGCTTCGTAACGCCGGTTATCATCATTTCAAGTCCTCCAGCTGAAGGCGCATGGCGACCCCAAGCGAGAGCAGCTCGTCTAGGAGCAGCTTGAATGCGTACGAGGTTTGCACCTGGTATATCTTCGAGTTGTTGCCGCAGACGGGGCACCTAAGCGTGCCGCGCCTGTCGAGGATCGCGATGTGGCCGCAGTTCGGGTTGCCGCATACGTACTGGAGCGTGCCGTCAGACTCGTCCAGGAGCCTGTCCTTGATGACCATGGCGGCGCCGTGGCCTATGAGGCAGTCCCTCTCCATCTCCCCGAACCTCAGGCCGCCCTGTCTCGACCTTCCCTCGGTCGGCTGCCTGGTGAGTATCTGGACCGGGCCCCTGCTCCTGACATGAAGCTTGCCCGAGACCATGTGGTGGAGCTTCTGGTAGTAGATGACGCCCACGAACACCTCGGCCTCAATCATCCGCCCGGTGACCCCGTCGTACATGATCTCCTTGCCGTTGTGCTTGAAGCCGTTCCTGACGAGGGCGTCCCTGAGGGCCTCCTCCCTCTCGCCGCTGAAGGGCGTGCCGTCTATGAGCCTGCCCTCCATCGAGCCGACCTTGCCACCAATCATCTCGAGCACATGCGCGACGGTCATACGCGACGGGATGGCGTGCGGATTGATTAGCAGGTCCGGCACGAGCCCGTCCTCGGTGAACGGCATGTCCTCCTGCGGGACCAGGAGCCCGACAACCCCCTTCTGGCCGTGCCTGGAGGCGAACTTGTCACCCAGCTCCGGGACCCTCTCGTCCCTGACCTTGACCTTGACGAGCCTCGAGCCGTTCTCAGACTCGGTGAGCATTACGTTGTCGACATAGCCCATTTCGCCCGGCCTCACGGTGACCGAGGTCTCCCTGCGCTTCTGGGGCGTCAGGAAGTCCGCCTCTTCCTCCAGGAACCTCGGAGGCGATGTCTTGCCTATCAGGACGTCGCCGCCCTGGACAGCCGTTTCCGGGCTGATGAGACCGTCCTCGCCCAGGTTACTGTACGACAGGTCGGCTCTCGCCCCCCTGACGTCCGGGCTCGGTATCTCGAAGTGGTCCTCCTGCCCGCCAGGGTATCTGCGCTCCTCCGCCCTGTAGGTCCTCATGAAGGTCGACCTCCCGAGGGCCCTCTCGACGGAGGATTTGTTCATCACCACTGCGTCCTCCATGTTGTAGCCGTGGTACGACAGGATGCCCACTACGAAGTTCTGCCCCGCGGGCCTCTTGTTGAACTCCACGAAGTCCATTGGCTTCGTCGTCGTCAGGGGCTTCTGCGGATAGTGCAGTATGTGGCTCCTCGTGTCAGGCCTTATCCTGTAGTTGGACGAGCTGAGCCCTAGCGACTGCTTCGCCATGCCCGAGCCCATCGTGACCCTAGGGCTCGAGTTGTGCTCCGGATACGGCACGAGCGCCGAGCATACCCCGAGTATGACCATCGGGTCGACCTCGAGATGCGTGTGCAGGTCCGTCAGCATCGACTCGACGTGCATGGTCCCGCCGCAGTGCTTGCACTCCAGGAGGACCTTGCCATCGTCTCCCGGGTTGCGCCACTCGACGTCGATCTCGGAGAGGAACTTCTCGCAGTGCTCACAATTCTGAGGTGTCTTGTAGGCGAACACGGCGATGTATGTGTCCTCCTCCTCCTCGGCGTCGATCCACTCCACCACGCCCTCCCTGATGAGGTCTGACCAGCGGAGCTTCTTGGAGCGCATCTCCTCGACGTGCCTCCTGGTCATCATCGTCTTGCCGTGCCTGACGACGAGCAGCGGCCTCCTGAGCCTGCCCTCGTCGCAGTTGATTATTATCTCGTTCATGTTGTCGTCGAAGCGGACGTTGACCTCCGAGGACAGCAGCCCTGAGCGCCTCCTCTGGCGGACCTCCTCGACCAGCTCCTTCGGCTTGTCATGGAGCCCTATCAGGTCGCCGTTGACGTACACCCTCGTCTCGGTGGTGTACTGCTCCCCGACATCCTTGACCCCGAGATCCTTCAGCAACCAGATGACCTCTTTGTCGTCGTAGCCCTCTGATATGTCTATGATGAGCGCGCAGTTCTTGACCAGCCCGCAGTTCTGACCCTCGGGGGTCTCGTTGGGGCAGAGCCTGCCCCACTGTGTCGGGTGCAGGTCTCTCGCCTCGAAGTGCGGTTGGCTCCTGGTCAGAGGGGATGTGACCCTCCTCAGGTGCGACAGGGCGCTCATGTTGGAGGTCCTGTCCAGCAGCTGGGACACGCCCGCCCTTCCGCCGACCCAGTTGCCCGTTGCGAACGCGTGGAGCAGCCTGTGCGTGAGCAGGTCTGGCCTTATGGCCGACGATATCTTCAGCCCCTTCTTCCTGGTGTACCCTCTCTCTAGCTGGTACTTCAGGTCCTTGATCAGGTTCGTGAAGGCGACCCTGAAGAGATCCTCCATGAGGTCGCCCGCGAGCTTCAGCCTCTTGTTGGCGTAGTGGTCCTTGTCATCCTCCTTCCTATGGCCGAGCTCCAGCTCGAGGATGGTCCTCGCCATCCTGCCCAGGAAGATGGACTTCTTGAGCCGCGCATCCGCGGTGTCGCCGAGGTGCGGCAACAGCGAGCGGTCGATGATGCTCTCGACCTTCTTCGCCCTGTACTCCTTGGCCTGCCCGGTTGCGAACTTCCTCTCGAGGAACAGTATGGCGTCCTCGGTCGTGTAGATGCCGTTCGGGGGGTACAGTTTCTTGTTCTGGCACTCCTCGATGTTGGCGTACACGATGTTGGCCATCTGCGGGTCCGAGACGATTGCCTTGAAGATGGCCTCGTCGCTCTCCATCCCGAGGGCCTTCATCAGGACCACGAGCGGTATCTGGCCGGAGGCCGCTGGGACGGACACTACGAGCATCCCGTCCTTCTTCTTCTCCATGAGAGTAAGTGCGCGGTAACCCTCCTTCTGCGAGAACACCTTGGCAACGTGCAGGCTGGTGCCGTAGCGCTCGTTGAGCTCGACCATGACCCTGTTTGGCGCGAGGTCCTCGAGCGATATCAGCGCCCTCTCGGTCCCGCCTATGATGAAGTACCCGCCGGCGTCGCACAGGTCCTCGCCCTGCTTCACCAGGAACCGTCTCAACTCCTCCTCGTTGGGTTCTCGGTCCGTCTCGATGTTGTCCTTGTGCAGGTTGCACTTCTTGGACTTGATCATCACTGGCAGGTCTCCGATGTGGACCTTCTCGGGCTCCCTCTCGATGCCGTCCTCGACGACCGTGAACTCCAGGTATATCGGCGCTGAGTAGTTCAGGTTCCTGAGGCGGGCCTCCATCGGGTAGAGGTCGTGCGTGGCGCCGTTGGCCTCCTTGATGACCGGCCTGCCAACCGATATCGACGGCCTGGCGTTGGTGTCGATCTGGCCCGTCTTCGGGTCGCGCCTCCGGCCGATGTAAATCTCGATAATCTTGCCCTCTGTCCTGTCCGGGTCCAGCCTGATGATGCCCCTCTCGGCCTCGTCGGGAGACGCACGGACGTTGTCCACTATCTTCTGCATCCTGCTGTTCGGATGGTCTATCGTGGGGAGGAAATCGTTGTATGACGCGATGTGGTGGTTGACGATGCTCCGCTCCCCGAAATAGGTTTCAACAAGTTCTCTCACAAGTCTACCCCCTTACGACAAGACGATAGCAGACGCTGACACCGCTTGTCTCGCTCCGCCTGACGACCTTCACAACCATTCCCTCTTCGACCGGGCCTGCGATCGCGTCCAGTGCGCGGATCGCTGGATCACTCAGTCTCATCTTCGGAAGCTGATCCTTGGTGAGCTTGAGCCCACCCAGTATCTTCTCGGAGTCCTTCTCCGACAGGAGATGATGCTCAGGGACGAGCTCATGCTCCAACACGTTGAATTCTTCGACCATTTGGATTCACCCCGCAGTCTGAAGGCTGGTCACGGTGCGCATCTTCCCTCGTTTCTCCCCGCACTTGCAGATGGGTCCGACCGCTGGCGGGCCCGCGGGGATTTCCGAGACTAGTCTGTTAGGCATAGTCATTCGAACCCCGGGCCACCTGCTTAAAAGGCAGATGCTCTTTCTAGGGAGTCTGCGATTTCGAAAATGCATCATACTCCTACCTAGCTGAGCTACGGGCCCTGGGCGGTGCGGATACCCTAGGCTGCGTTAGCAGGGCGTGTAGTCGCTTCAGGTATATAACACTTGTCCGGATTTCAACCTTCTTGTCGGTCAGATGCGATTATCGTATTTATTTCACTGCGATTATCATTTAATCAGTATCATAAAATCGTCTTTCTCAGCAACAGTTTTAATCCTTCCCATGGCGCACCATCGGCTCGATGGGCGCATTCGTGTAATGCATATCGTCTTCAGACGATATGCGGCGGTCAACGTTTCATTGCCGAGACGAACACGCCCACATGCTCCTTGGTCTGCTCGATCCACCCGTCCGCCAACGGACCCTTTGTATCCTTCACGGCAACGTGAAGGACCCTGTCCACCACGTTCAGGCCTCTTGCCCTTGCGAGATCCCTTAGTCTCGGCCCGCCGCTGTAGACCCATTTCTGCACGCTCGCCTTCTCCTTCTCGTCTGCGGGCTCAGACTGCGGTGGGGCGACCGTCACGAATATCGCAATCGGCTTATTCCTCCAAGACTCGTGGTCGATCTTCTTCACGAACCGTCTGGCCTTTCTCGAGGCCTTGGCGAATCTGATTGGGGAGCCGATGAACATGAAATCCCCATTCGGCGGTGACTTGTGCTTCTCCCGGAGGCTCCTCAGCTCTGCGTCGTGGCCATCGGCCGTGATTTGACCCGCTATCGCCTCGGCGACCTTCTTCGTGTTGCCGTAGTATGTGTCGTAGATGACTACTCCCTTCATGATGCTCGATCCTCCCTCCGTCGGTCGCTAATCGCTCGTACCTCGAAAGTAGTTTGCGCCACCCGCGGTCCCTCTTCTCTTTACTGCTACTATTATATACGGATAGTCATTACCTCAGAGCCGAGGTCGAAGTCACTTGATCGCAAGCCAGGAGAAGATATGCACCTCATGCGGAGTGCGTCTTGTCGGTAGGACGGAGACCACTTTCCCCTGCCCCAGCTGCGGGCAGGCGCAGATCGGCAGGTGCATGAACTGCAGGGACCAGAGCGTGAAATACAGGTGCCCTGCGTGCGGTTTCGTCGGGCCTTGAGGTGTTTTCCGTGGGAGAGGTAGGTCTTCAGTACAGGGTGCTACCAGAGGGTGTCGAGGTCGACCTCGAGGACCTGAAGAAGAAGATACAGGGTGCCTTGCCCGCAGGGGCCGCGCTGCGCGCGTCCGAGACGAAGCCGCTCGCGTTCGGGCTGCAGGCACTGCACGTACTAGTTGTGCTCGATGACAAAAAGGGCGGGGCGGAACAGGTAGAGGCAGCGATAGGCGCAGTACCCGGTGTCCAGAGCGTCGAGATAGTCCAGATGGGGCTCCTCTAGAACACGGTCGCGGACTCCGTCGTCCCACTACCAGTCATTCAGACCTTGAGAGAATCGTAAGAAGGAAAAGGGTTTCACGACCGTTCGGTCGGTCTGTCGAGGCTCTACGCTTTCGGCCGGGGCCTGATGAACTTCGTCTTCATCAGCATCTTCGTCTGGTTCCTCGCCCGTTTGATGTGATACGCAGCAGTGTCGTAGAGTTCCTGTTTGCTGGCCTTCTTGCGGGCGACGCCTTCGTTGATGGCCGCAATGCCCACTGCGGCTGCCTCTCTGGGGAAGACATCCCACTCGTCCATCGTCGGGACGATATAGGTCTCCGAGAGCCCGTTGTCCTCGGCCGTCTTCGCAAGCTCCATGACGGCCGCAAGGCACATCGTGTCGCTGATGGTCTTCGCCTTCACGTCGAGCGTGCCCCTGAATATCCCCGGGAACCCGAGCGAATTGTTGACCTGGTTCGGGAAGTCGGACCTGCCAGTGGCGACGACCTTCGCGCCAGCCTCTAGCGCCTCCCAGGGCCATATCTCGGGAATCGGGTTGGCCGTGGCGAACACGATGGCGTCGTCCGCCATCCCCTTGATCCACTCAGGCTTCAGGGTCCCTGGGCCGGGCTTCGATGCGGCGACGACTATGTCCGCGCCCTTCATGGCGTCGGCCACTGTCCCCACTACCTGCTCCTTGTTGGAGTGCTCGCACATCCAGAGCTTCTCCTTGTACTCGTTCCTGACCTCGTCGCACCTTCCAAGGTGCAGCGTGCCCTTCGAGTCGCACATGACCATGTTCTCGAACTTGTAGCCCGAAAGGGCCATGATTCTTGATATCGCGATGTTCGCCGCGCCAGCGCCGACGCATGCGACCTTCATCTCCGCAGGCTTCTTGCCGACGACCTTGGCGGCGTTGACGGCGCCAGCTGCGACGATTGTTCCGGTGCCCTGCTGGTCATCGTGCCAGACTGGTATCTCGCACTCCTTCCTCAGGCGGTCGAGCACGTAGAAGCACTTCGGCTGCGAGATGTCCTCCAGGTTGACGCCTCCAAGAGACGGTTGGAGTATCTTGACGGTCTCGATGATCTTGTCCGGGTCCTTGGTGCCGAGACAGAGTGGGAAGGCGTCCACGCCTCCCAGGTACTTGAACAGGAGTGACTTGCCCTCCATGACTGGCATCCCGGCCTCGGGCCCGATATCCCCCAGGCCCAGCACCCTCGTCCCATCGGATATCACACCGACTGTGTTCCACCTGTTCGTGTGGATGTAGCTGAGCTCCTTGTCCTTGTTGATCGCCTTGCACGGCTCCGCGACGCCAGGAGTGTACCATATCGCGAAGGCGCTGAAGTCCCACACCGCGCACTTGGGGACTACCTCGATCTTCCCCTCGTAGAACGGGTGATATATCATCGCGAGCCTAGCGGGCTCGTACGCCTTCTTCAGGAGCTGGTCGACGGACACCTTCGCCATCGGCTTCGCGGCCTTCTTCGCCTTCTTTGCCGGAGCACTCCTCACGGCCTTCTTCGCGGCCTTCTTCTTGGCCGGCTTGGACTTCCTTGCCATTCGAATCTACCCCTTCATTTGAACTCTTTTCGAAAGTCGTCAGTGCGATTTAGCGTTTCGAACAACTTGGGCCTTTCCATGTCGCTCGAACTGCAACCCACAGGAATGATTTCGGCAATTAATAGATTGCCTTGTTACAGACTGTCCCCGGCCGGTCCTCCATGGCTCCGGGAGGGATGTCTGGATGCGGCTAGCGGGGCATACTGCAGGCGACGGTATCAGTCTATTGCCGCTGACAAATCGGCCCCCTTGGAACATTGGTAATAGGGGATGTCCATTACGTGGCAGGTTGGAGCATGTCGGTCAAGGTGTCCAAGAAGGGGATTCGGATTGGAGAGCGCGCTGACGGCAGTGCGTATGTACTCAATGTGTTGCAGTACAAGGGCTCGGCCGGCCCATCCGTGTTCATAGGCGCAGGTGTACACGGTGACGAGCTCACGGGGATGGCCTCCATCTGGCGGCTGATCGATTACCTGAACGGGAAGGCCGTGCGCGGGACGATCACAATCATCCCGTCCATGAACCCTGACGGATTGAACTACAACATCAGGGGGATGCCCGAGGCGGGAGTGGACCTGAACAGGCTGTACCCGGGGAAATCGACTGGATACATGGCGGAGAGGATAACAGCGAAGATCTGGGAGATCGCCCGGAAGCACGATGTCATCATCGACCTGCACACGATCGGGAGGGGCATTGCCTTCGTGCTGCTCGACCCGGTGACCGGCGACCTCAAGACGAGGAACGACGAGCTGGCGGAGGCGACCGGGATAACCGTGCTTGACGAGTTCGGAGCCGAGGACTACGCCCAGCAGAACCTGGGCGCGAGCTTGGGAGGGGTGGCGTCGACTCACGGGATCCCCTCGCTCACAATAGAGCTCGGCGGGTCGAAGGACATCGATTGGGGCACTGTCGAGGCGGGCTATCTGGCGGTCAGGAATGTGCTCGTGCAGGTTGGCTCCATTAAGGGTACGCGTACGCCGGTCAAGTCGAGCACGGTCATCCATGAGAAGGGCTACCGCAGGGAGGACGTGTGGTCGGAGAAGGGCGGCCTCCTGGAGTACATGGTGAAGCTGGGGCAGAAGGTCAAGGCGGGGCAGGTCGTGGCGAAGGTGAGAAGCCCATTCGGCGAGGTCGTCGAGGAGATTAAGATGCCGCAGGATGGTTACGTGATAGCCCTGAACTCCTTCGAGAACGCTTACACGGGCAGCCCCATCGCAACGATCGCGATCAAGGTGAAGCAGTAGCCAGCAGGGTCACACATATTATCATTGGAAAGCGCTTCTCGCATCGGATGAAAGCGCTGGTGCTCGACGGGTACACTGATGAACCTGCGTGCCTTGGGGTTCCTCCGTTCATATCGCCCAACACGAGGCTGGCTTATGGTGCGCTCGCCTCCGCAGGAGCTGAGGTGTCCTATTCGACGATAGACCAGTGGCGCTCGGGCGGACTGAGCACGGAGAGAATCGGTCTGCTGGCGGTCATACGCAGCATCGCCGTGCCTGGTAAGTACCTCAGGGGCATGCCCGCAAGCGACAGCGAGCTGGCCAGGATAGCTGGGTCCTTCCCTGGGACGACGGTGGCCAGCCTGGGCGTCGCACAGGGCAGGGCGCCCGCAGCGCTGAGGGATTGCTTCGACCACATCGTCTCGATGGATCTCGATGCCTGCCTCCACGACCTCGTCAAGACAAGGAGGCTGGAGGACAGGAGGAGGACCCAGGCCGAGTGGAGAGAATGGGCCGTAAGAGGGGCAGAGGCCTGTGCCCATCACCCGGACTTCGGCGGCCCCCTGATCGCCGAGGTGCAGATGTACAGGGGATGTGTCAGGTACATCACAGGCGGATGCCGGTTCTGCGTGGAGCCCCTGCTTGGGGAAGTGCTGTTCAGGGAAGCCGAGGACATACTCGCGGAGGTCAAGGCGCTGACTGGCATCGGCGTGCGCAACTTCAGGCTTGGGGCGCAGTCGTGTGTGTACTGTTACATGTCGAAGGAGACCGGCTCGTCCGAGAACCCCAGGCCGAACACGAGCGCCGTCAGGAGACTGCTCGAGGGCGTCAAGAAGGGCGCAAACCCAGAGGTGTTCCACCTAGACAACGCCAACCCCGCAGTCATCGCGGAGCACCCTGAAGAGTCGCGGGACATCACCAAGGCAATAGTCGAGAATTGCACCAGCGGGAACGTGCTTGCGTTCGGGCTCGAGTCCGCGGACCCGAAGGTCAGAAAGGCGAACAACCTCAACTCGACCCCCGAACAGACACTGAAGGCGATAAAGATCATCAACGATATCGGGTCGGTCATAGGGCCCTCCGGCCTACCAACGGTGCTGCCTGGCATCAACTTCGTCTGCGGCCTAGAGGGCGAGACGAGGGACACCTACGACCTGAACCTGGGTTTCCTCAGGGATGTTCTCTCCAGAGGGCTGCTCCTACGTCGAATAAACATCAGGCAGGTGATACCATCCAGATTGGAGTCCCCGGGTCTGGCTTCGAGAGGCGCATTCATGGACTTCAGGAGGAAGGTCAGGGAGGATATCGACGCAGCCATGCTCGACGCTCTGGTCCCTGACAGGACCATCCTCAAGGGTGTGTATGCAGAGGTCCGGGAGGGCGGAAGAACCTTCGGGAGACAGGTCGGGTCATATCCTCTGCTTGTTTCGATCCCCTACCCGATGACGATTGGCCAGAAAGCGGACATCGCGGTGACTCGCAGGGGATACAGGAGCGTCTCAGGCGTCGTCCATCCCACGGACGTGAACACCGCGACGCTGTCCATGCTGCACGCGATACCCGGGATAGGTAAGAGGCGTGCCGCGACGATTGTGAGGCGCAGGCCTTTCGCGGATGCCGCGCGACTGTGGGGGATCTTCGACGATCCGACAGCACTAGAATCGGCGCAGTTTCACCTGACCTGCCTGAACGTAGACAAGAAGCAGTAGACAGATTATAGTATGGACCACTCGATTTCGAGTGGCCTGAGGGGGGAACGCTTGGAGACCGCAGCTGCAGCGAAGTATCCGTTCTTGAAGGAGTCAGCGGCAGCCCTCAAGGCGACCGGGGTCTCGCTCGACGATCTCGTGACAGGCATGGCTTACGAGAGCGCCAGGATGGCTGGCAAGGAGCGCGTTGAGGAAGCCTTCGAGGACGGGGAGGTAGGGGACCATCCGACCCGGACGCCAGCAGACGCGACGAGGGAACTCCTCAGTTACCCCGTGGCCAGGATGATAGTCTCCGCCGTGGCCGATCCCGGGTTCATCAAGAGATACGCCATCGCCGAGGCGAAGAAGGCAAACGAGCGCCTGAGGAGCGAGACCGACGAGTTCGTGATGAAGGTCGCATCCGAGCTCGGCCTAGACGTCGCCAAGGAAGACGACTCTTTCGGTATCTACTTCGCCGACTTCCTGAGGGCATCCTCGGCGATGCGCAGCAAGAGCTGGAAGCTTGTCAACCAGAGGATTGTGGACGGCAGGATCATCGTGTCCAAGACCAGGCTCGTCAGGATCGTGGAGGCGGCGCTGACGGACAAGATATCCTCTGAACTCCCACTGCCCGTCAACGACACGATACTCGACCGGTTCGGGCCCACGATCGAGGAACTGAGGGCCGCCATCGAAGAGAGGAGGAAGGAGCAGCGGACAGAGGCGATGGAGAAGCTCAGCATCGTGAGGCTGCCTCCCTGCATGAGGAAGCTGCTGGACATGATCAGGTCGGGGGAGAACGTCCCCCACACCGGCAGGTTCGCGCTCGTGTCATTCTTCCACACCCTTGGCATGGATTCCCAGGAGATACTGGACACCTTCTCAACTGCACCAGATTTCGATCCGAGCAAGAGCGAGTATCAAATCAAGCACATAACGGGTGAGATATCGGGAACGGAGTACACGCCCCCTGAGTGCAGCACGATGAGGAGCTACGGCATCTGCTTTGACCCGGACGCGCTGTGCAAGGATGGGGCGATCAAGCACCCGCTCGTTTACTACAGGGTCAAGGGAAGACGGTTCCGCTCACGGAAGTGACTTCCAGATCAGCCGCGCCCTCTGGAGCGCAGTGATGTTACCGGCGAGGCCGAAGTATATCATCATCCAGGCCATCAGCGTGTACCCGAAGATGTCGCTCGCCGCCCCGCTGCCGCCGAGGTCGAAGAAGTACATGACGAGCGGGACGATTACCAGGACCGCGATCCTGTCCGCCCTGCCGAGTATCCCCCTGTACTCGCGCCCAAGCCCGAGCGCCTGCGCCTGCGTGCCCATGTAGCTAGCGAGCAGGACGCCGATGACCGCGAAGAGGCCGAACTCTATAGGGCAATTCGGGCTCAGGGCGATCCCTCCCAAGATGATGGCGTCAGAGTATCTGTCAATCACATGGTCCACGAAGTCCCCACGCTTGGAGGCCTTCGAGGATATCCTTGCGACCTTGCCGTCGAGGGCGTCGAGCGCCCCGCTCACCAGGACGGCGATGGCCGCGAAGAGCAGGAAGTTGGACCAGTCGAGCGAGAACAGCAGCCCCGCGATGATCGCGAATACCAGAGATGTGAGCGATATGTGGTTCGGGTTCACGTTGCTGAGCCTCTTCGCCGCGGGGGAGAGTATCTTGTCTGCCTCGCCGCGGTAACTGTCTAGAACCAGCTCAAAACCTCCTCGCTCCAGTCAACATTACCAACACTGTATTTCTCCCTTTCTCCAGCTATGATTCGTTCTATCGCTTCGGCCACCTGCGGGGGTTTCATCCCGGTCGTGTCGACCTCACACACTTCAGGCACGTTCTCGACCGCCTCGATGAGTACAACATCGACCGCCTCGGCCTCGACGTTCTCCCGTATCTTCGCATCGGACCATCCCTTCTTCCTCAGGCGGCGCTCGAGCACCTTCGGTGAGCACCTGAGCACGATCGCGAGGTCGGGCTTGAGAAGATGGGACAGATGGCCCTCCAGGAGGATGTCCTCTCCGAGAGAGGACACCGCCTTCGCCAGCTTCGCGACGTCCACCTCCTTCGTCTTCCGCTTTCTGTCGTACCCAGAAGCCAGCCCGAGCTCGTCCACGAGCTCGTTGACATGTACGACTCGCACGCCCCTCACCCTGGAGCATGTGCTTGTCTTGCCCACCCCGGGAGTACCCGTGACGGCGATCCTCATCCTACATGGGGTAAGATTCGGAGCGGATATCAAAGTTCACAATGGCGCTGCCCGCTCGAAATGCGGGCTTGCAGCGCCCTCTCGATCTCGAGCTTCACCGCGCTCTCCCCTATCCGCCTCTCAAGGACCTTCGAGAGGCCGATGGAAGCCCGGTGGTCTACCGAGAACTCGACACCGCAATCGACATCCATCAGGACCAGGAACTCTGGCCGGGCAAGCCCGACCCGCACAGGCCTCTTCTTCGCCTCTGGCCCGACGCATTCCAAGTCCAGGCGGCCGGAACTCGCCTCGTTCATCGCCCAAGCCATGCGCCGGACCATGTTCCAGAGGAAGCTCTCAGCCCTGAAATCGACCGCGAAGAACATCCCAGTCTCGGACACGTCTATCGAGTCGATCTTCCTCATCGGGTTCCTGTCGTCCTTCCTTGAATACATCGAGAAATCGTGGACGCCAACGAACCTGGATGCGACCTCCTTCAGAACCTTCAGGTTCTGGTCCCCCCTGACAAGGTGGTAGCGGTACCAGCGCTGTCCAGCTGCCCTTGGGTTGAACTCCTCAGGCACCTCGACGGCAGAATACGCCCACACCCCTTCCATTTCGGAATTGGTGGCCGCGCATATCTCGCCGATGTGAAAACTCGTCCTGAACGAAATCACGTTCCCGAGCGCGCTGACGCCCCGGTCGGTCCTGCTGGAACTCCTGTAACCGCACTCCCTCGAAGACTTGATCGCCCCGACCCTGCTCAGCGCATCGATCAGCTCACCCTCAACGGTCAGTCGGTCTGGCTGTCTCTGGAATCCGAAGAACCTCGTACCATCGTAGGCGAACTTCAGGGCGACCCTGCGCTCTGGCTCCACGCAGATGCAATCTGCTACAGAGTTAAATACCTAGGGCATCTGTGGAGGGCACGTGGCGCAGTTCAGGGTCGTGCTGGTGGAGCCTCTGAACGACGGCAACGTCGGGGCAGTCGCAAGGTCGATGAAGAACTTCGGCCTCGACGAGCTCATGCTGGTGAGGCCGTGCATGCTGGGAGAGGAGGCGACCAAGCGCGCGATGCACGGGATAGACATACTGAAGCGGGCAAGGACGGTGTACGCTGACGAAGAGGCGGTCAAGGATGTCGACTTCGTTGCCGCGACATCTGGGGTGGATACGGCCAACGAGAAGAACTTCGCACGCATTTCGCTCACGCCAAGGGAGTTTGCGGAGAAGGTCAAGGACTCCGACGGCAGGATCGCTCTGATGTTCGGGAGGGAGGATTTCGGGCTGCCCAAGGAGACCATCAAGAAATGCGACTTCCTGGTCACAATCCCCGCCAACCCCGATTACTCCATACTGAACATGAGCCACGCTGCGACGATAGTGTTCTACGAGCTGTTCGCGACTGGCGTGGAGAGATGGAGCCCCAGGGAAGCAGGGGATCTCGAGAAGGAGAAGCTTTTCGAATACTTCTCCGCACTGCTGGACGCAATCGACTACCCACCCCACAAGAAGGAGAAGACCAAGGTGATGTTCAGACGGATGGTCAACCGTTCTGTCCCCTCGACCTGGGAGTTCCACACGCTGATGGGCGTGTTCGACGGGGCCGTCAAGACCTCCGCTCCAGAGGCCCATCCGAAGAAGAGACAGCAGACGAAAAGTTGAGCGCCCGCCCGAGTTACGGTGGCGGGCGCGGTTTGTTTGTTGGGGGGAGGATTGGTTTATCCTATCATGTCCACCAGGTATCCAGAGGCGAACGGGTCTGTCTCGCCAGGGACCTGGGTGCTGCCCGGCCCTCCCAGCAGCGGGAGGCCGGTGATGATGCCTATCAGCTTGATGCTGTCTCCGAAGTCGTCGTCTATACGAGCGCCGAGCTTCACGTTGACCTGGGCTCCGAGCTCGCTCGTGACGCCGTTGAAGACATGGTAGGCCTTGCGCAGGGAGAGGGAGGGGCCGCCCGTGATATGTATCAGGGCGCCTGAAGCTCCCTCAAGGTCGACATCGAGCAGTGGGTTGTTGAGCGCCTCAAGCACAACCTTGTCCGGATCTTCACTCTCACTGTACAGGACAGTGGATGCTCCGCCATGGAGCATCACGTTTCGGAAGTCCGCGAAGTCAAGGTTGATCATGCTCGTCTCGCAGATCGTGTTGGTGATACCTTTGATCACCTCAGCGATGAGCTGGTCCATCACCATGAAGGCCTGCTCGACGGGCAGTTTCGGCACTATCTCGAGCAACCTGTTGTTGTCGAGGATTATCGTGCTGTGTGCCCGCTCTTTCAGTTTCGCTATGCCTGCGAGGGCTGTCCTCAACCTTCCCTTCTCGATGTCGAAAGGCAATGTGACGAGGGCGACGACCATGGACCCGTGCTTCTTGGCGCACTCCGCGATTACCGGCGCGGCGCCCGTGCCAGTTCCACCGCCCATGCCGGCGGTGATGAAGACAATATCAAAGTCACGGACAAGCGCCTCCATCTTGTCGATGTCACAGGACGCAGCCTTCTCGCCGATAGACGCGTCGCCTCCCGTGCCGTAGCCGTGGCAGATGTGCTCCCCTATGAGTACGTGCTGGTCCGCGCCTATACGCGAGAGATGGAACTTGTCGGTGTTCACTGCGATAGTGTCGACGCCCTCCAGCTCGAGCCGCTGAAGCCTGTGCACGCTGTTCGAGCCGCCGCCGCCGCAGCCGACCACGCATATCTTCGGGGCGAGGTGGGCCTCGAAGTCGCATTCGCGCTCGAGAGCATCTCTGACTATCTTCTCGAGCATACGCTGCACCTCCTCGAGCGCCAGAGCTCATGCATGTGTGCGTGCGTGACCATCGTTCCCAACCCCGAGTTCAGTTCTTGAGCGTCACCGTTCCAGTTCTTCCATCGCTTTTGACACTCGCTTCCGTATGTACTCGCGCACTGCGTTCCTGATGGCGTCGTCGACAGACACCGAGTCGCCCTCCTGTACAAGCTGCTTCAGGTTGACGACGTTGCCCTTGGGGAGTTCCACCGTGATCTTCTCGATGTACTCAGGGGTGAACTCGCCCTCGACGAACTTGTCAATGGCGGCGCGTATCGCTTCGGAGATTGTGGGGAACTTGCCCTGGTCGACGAGGGCTTGAAGTGACTTTATCCTCTCGTGGGGAAGCCTTATCGTGACCCGTTCCGACTCGACCATCTGGCCGCCTCTCCATGTCCGACGATAATTGCTATTTTGTCAGACGAATGTCAGTATCAATTCCTGAGTATTTATAACTTTCTTGGCCTGGATACTTTCTTCAGCACCCAGACTATCTCAACCCGCTGACCGATAGGAAACTTGTACTTCCAGGGAGCCGGTATCGACAACCCCAGCAAGTTCCTGACATGCCATCTGAAGGGGATGACCCTCATTATGTCGCATTCCACCTTTTCGAATAGCTGGGGCTGCGCTCGATACTCCAGAGATTGAGAACCCCCCTGGTCCATGCAGAACACATCAAGGCTAGAAGGCAGGAAGTATCGGACATGCCCAGGATCAGCATTGAACCCGTAAGGTACCTTGATGACCGCACGGCCCTCTGTCCTCAGAACCCGATGGACCTCGAGAAGCGCTGATTCCCAATTTGGCAGGTGCTCAAGGACATGGGACAGAAGCACTTTATCCGCGCATTCGTCCTCGAAGGGCCAAGGCTCGGCTGCGTCAAACACCTTGTCCACGCCTGGACCCTCCTTATAGTCGCAATTGACCCAGCCCGGCAAAGTGGCATTCCCACAACCGACATTAAGATTCATTCAATCACCCGAACATCCGATCATGTTCATCTTGGCCCTTTCCTCGGTATTCGCCTTCGCTATGTCCATCATTTGAGTGAATATACTTAACACATCCTGAAGGCTGGTATCCTTCGACATTATCGCATCCAGTAGGATGGCTCACGGCCTTCAACCCTGCTGCAGCGACGGTGTCTCCTCCTTGACGGATTTGCCGCCCAGCTCAGTCATCTTCTTTCGAAGGCTGAGGAACACAACGGTCATCACGACGGCCAAGATCGCGAATGCGGCTAGTACCGCCATCAGCAGCGCGTTCTGCGATTTGACGTCGCTCAGGTCGGCCTCGACAGCATCCAAATCGGGCATTGCCGCGGAAAGTAGGATGAATATGGGCTCCCCGGTTGGCAGGATTCACACGTCCCTCTTCCGGAACCAGATGTAGGCGAGAGCGAGGGGGATCAAGGTCCAGAGGAGTTGTACGAATACCAAGGTGCCGAGATTGATCCACGGCGGTGGATTCACTTCGTATCCCAGCAGCTCTGTCTCGCCGAATGCCAGCATTGCAGCCGTTCCACTTCCATCCTGAGGACTGAGGAACATGTCGAACCAGAACCAGTCGGGCATCTGGGATGTATCCCCGCCGAAGAAATCGTCGATCTCGCCCCCCGTAGCCATGAACGCACCAATGAAGACCATGCCGCATATCGCGCCCCAGAAGAACACGACCACGCCCGCGCCGAGCGATGTGACTCGGCGCCTCAGGACGGATGAGAAGCACACCGAGAGGCTCAGATAGAGCATCCCGAGAAGCATGGTGAGCAGGATGAACCCGATGTATCCGCCCCACTGGGCCTCCCCCGTCGATACCGCGATAAGAACACCTGCGACACCAAACCCCACGAGGATCGACAGGCATATCACTGCGCCCAAACCGATGTACTTGCCGAGCAGGACCTCGATACGTCTTACTGGACATGCAAGGACAACGGAAAGCGCGCCGCCCTCGGCCTCCCCCGATATGGTTGCGTATCCCAGCATGATCGAAATGATCGGCACGAGCATGGTAGAAATGCTTATGAGAGCACCGACGGTGATATCCATCTCACCGATATCGCCCCCGCCGGCCATGAACGAGGCAGCCACCGAGAGGATGAAGAATATCGACACCAGGGCGAGTATCCACTTGCTCCTCGCATTGTCGGCGAACTCCTTCTTCGCGATTGTGTATATCGACCGAGGACTCACCGGCATCTAGGAACCCTCCTTCCCTGAAAGCAGCTTGACGAACGCCTCCTCCAGCGAAGGGTTCATCGTCTTGAAATCACTGACTGCGATTCCCCTTTCCAGCAACGCCGCCACGACGCTTGCGCGTGCCGCTGAGTCGCAGGTGACGAGAAGCCCATCATCCCTCCGCGAGATATCCTCGACGCCCTCAATCGAGCGGATGTGGGAGACGGTCCCCTGATCCACGCCAGCGGCCTGGACCCACAGCTGAGGCCTTATGCGAAGACGGTCGCTTATGTCCTCGACTGTCCCCTCGACCACGAGCCGGCCCCTGTCTATGATGGCGACCCTGTGGCAGAGCGCCTGCACCTCTGAGAGGATGTGCGATGAGAAGATTATCGTGGCGCCCTGCTCGTTCAGAGAACGTATCTTGTCCCTGACGGCCTTCACCCACCTCGCATCGAGCCCTCCCGTCGGCTCATCCATGATGTATATTGACGGCTTCCCAATCATCGCCTGGGCAACGCCCAGGAGCTGTACCATCCCTTTCGAGAACGTGCCCACCTTGCGGTTCATTGCGTGCTCCAGGCCCACCTCTTTTATGAGCGAGGGCACGACGGACTTGTCGGCTCCGCGGAGCTCACAGTAGAAGTTCAGTGTCTGGATTGGCGTGAGGTTGTCGTAGAACGATATGCGTTCGGGCAGGAACCCGACATCCCGGCGAAGCTCGACGGAGTCCGGTCCTGCGGGTTTGCCGTTGATGAAGGCAGAGCCAGAGGTCGGATGGAAGAGGCCCATCACCATCTTGATTGTTGTGCTCTTGCCCGCCCCGTTGGGTCCGAGGAAGCCGAATATCTCTCCCTTCTGCACCTTCAAGTTCAGCGAGTCCACTGCAAGGACTTCTTTGAATCGCTTCGTGAGGTCCACTGTCTCGATCACTGCGGTGGAAGTGTTCACTGCGGATCCCTGCCTCTCAGGCCTCACGGCCTGACGACTTATAAAAGTAGGGAGGAGATGCCGCTCTATCCGGGGCTGCGGCTTCATAGCCGCACATGCTCGACAAATCACGAAGCCACGTCCAGCCATCGCCGGAAGGGCCGTTCTGCGGCCGTGTTGAGCGCCTTGAGGGGCGCCGAATCGGCAAACACAGAAGCCAGGCCTACTGGAAATGATGGTCTTTGGACGGAAATGGACGACAAATCTTTTTAAATACCCATTTAAATATGGGGAACATCGGGTGAGCTTTTAATGGCAGTCATCAAGATAGAGAATGTTGTCGCCTCAACATCTCTGGGTGGGGAGTTGGACCTGCAGGCGATCGCGCTCGCTCTCGACGGCGCGGAATATGAGCCAGAGCAGTTCCCCGGCCTGATATACAGGCTGAAGGAGCCCAAGACAGCAACCCTCCTGTTCAGGAGCGGCAAGGTGGTCTGCACAGGGGCCAAGAGCCTCGACCAGGTCAAGACGGCGATCAACAAGGTCTCGAAGCAGATCGAGGCTGCCGGAATAACGATCAAGGGCGAGCCGAAGATCGAGGTGCAGAACATCGTCGCCTCAAGCGACCTGGGCGCGCAGATTAACCTCAACGCCATCGCTATCAGCCTCGGCCTCGAGAAGGTCGAGTACGAGCCCGAGCAGTTCCCAGGCCTCGTCTACAGGATAGACGTCCCCAAGGTGGTCGTCCTCCTGTTCGGCAGCGGGAAGCTCGTGTGCACGGGTGCGAGGAAGCCTGAGGACGTAGAGGCGGCGGTCGACAAGATCACCGAGGAACTCAAGGCCGCCGGACTCCTGAAGTAGACCGGACCATGGCCTTACCGATACTGGACAACCACGTCCACCTCGAACCCTACAAAGGTCGCAACGTCGAGTCCGTAAGAGATTTCGAGAGGAGCGGAGGCACTCATCTCATCATCTCGCACCTTCCTTACGACGAGGTGCCCATCAGGGCGGCGGACGACTTCCGAGAGAGCTACGATCTGACGATATCCATGAAGGACAGGGTGAACAGGGAAACCCGTGTGAGAGCGTATGCGACAGTCGGGCCATATCCCGCCGAGCTGCTGGAGCTCGAGAAGCGACATGGACTGGAGCACGCGCAGGACATCATGATGCGTGGGATGGAGATTGCCTCGGAGTATGTGTCAGAGGGCAAGGCCTTGGCTATCGGGGAGGTCGGAAGGCCTCACTTCCCCGTCTCGTCAGAGGCCTGGAGGTCGTCAAACGAGATACTCGAGCGCGCCATGGCTCTGGCCAAGGAGGTCGGGTGCGCGGTCGTGCTTCACACGGAAGGCGCCACCCCGGAGAACATGCGTGAGCTGGCGCTGATGGCTGATAAGGTGGGCCTCGACAGGAAGAGGGTCGTGAAACACTACTCGCCGCCTCTGATCCTGCCCGAGGAGAACTTCGGGCTGATGCCGTCGGTGCTGGTCGGAAGGGATTCCGCCGAGCGGGCCATCCGCAAGGGGACAAGGTTCCTGATGGAGACCGACTTCCTGGATGATCCAAGGCGGCCAGGCGCGGTCCTTGCTATCACCACCGTGCCCAAGCGTACCAAGACGCTGCTGCAGAAAGGCCTCATGACCGAGGAGCAAGCCTACAAGATACATGTCGACAATCCGCAGATGACTTACGGCCCCGGTTTCACGTGAGAGACCTGAACGGGCCATCGCCCCCTGGGGGGACAGAGCATGCAGGGGTCTCACTTCAAGCACTACGTGGTCGCGCTCTCGCATAGGCACGGAGCGCTGGTCCTGGTTCAGACCCTCGTAGCTCTTGCCAACACCCTCGCCAACTCGTTCGCGCTCATCTACCTCATCAAGTTGGACATGAGCTACCTGCAGTGCGCAACATTCATACTGATTTGCGCGGCCGTCCCGCTCGTGCTCACTGCCTTCGCCTCGAGGACCATAGTAACGAACTTCTCGTACTCTATCAACACGGCCCTGGTCTCTCTCACGGGATACTACGTCCTGCTCATACTCCTCAGGGGATGGGCGCTCGTGCTCATACCTCCCATCCTCTTCGGGATATACATCGTTACGTTCTGGGTACCTTACAACGCGCTCATCATGCACATCACCTCGAAGAAGAAGCGGGGCGCGGCCATCGGCGCGTATTTCCTGATCTTCCCGCTAGTATCGGTGGTCACGCCGCTCGCGGGAGGGGCAATAATATCCGCGCTTTCGTACGAAGTGCTCTTCATCGTCGGAGGGGCGTTCGTGGTTCTGAACCTGATAGTCGTCTCCGGAATGAGGGTATTCCTCCGCCTTCGTGCGAGGATCATAATCCCAGAGCTGCTGCAGTCCCTGAAGGTCAACCTGATAGGCAAGCTTCAGATGGACCTCGTGCTCAAGCCCGTCGACTGGCGGCTCAGGGTCGCCCTCTTCGGCGAGGGGGTTCAGGACGGGGTCTTCTGGGTCTTCGTGCCGCTAGTGAGCTTCGAGTTCGCGAAGAACGAACTGAGCCTCGGAGGGTACTTGTCGCTCTTCGCCTTCTGGGGCGCGGTCATGACGGTCGCGCTGGGATACCTCTCGGACAGGCTGGAAGACAGGGCGCACATCGTGCGGATCGGCGCGACATTCGCCGCCGTCAGCATACTCCTCGCATCCATGGCTAGCACAGCGGAGCAGTTCGCGGCGTCAATGAGTATGGCATTCCTCTTCGTCGCGATCATACACTCGTTCCTCTTCACCATGCTCCTGGACAAGATGGAGAAGCTGAAGAAGAAGGGGGTACTCGTCCGTGAGTTCCTGCTCAACGCCGGGAGGACCTGCGGCATCTCGACAGTCATACTCGTCCTCCTACTCGGATTCGACCTGTCCATCTCGATGGTGGTGGCTGGCATAGCGATGGCCTCGATTGTGATCGTCAAGTAGGGCCCAGGTTCCCGAAACCGACGGACTACCTGACGAAGAATCCATCGAACTCGCCCGTGGCCGGATATGTCTCGACAACCCTCCTCGAGACGCGGGCATGGGGCTGTTTCGTGGAGCACCACTCAATCGCCTCCCGCACCCTGTCTTCCTCTCCTTCGAATATAGCCTCCACTGATCCGTCGAGCCTGTTCGTGACCCAGCCCGTGAGCCCGAGTGAGTCCGCGCATCGCTTGGTGTTGGCCCTGAAGAACACGCCTTGAACGATGCCTTCGAAGATGACCCGCGCCCGGATTCTCACATGCTTCGCATCGACTTCGAGAGTGAAAAAAGTTCTGTGCGTTCGACGCGGATCGGTGGAAAACATGGTCGGCGGGGCAACTACCAAACTATTTTATACTTACACCTCGATTTTATATGTACGCGCAACGCGCGCGCGAGGGATGCACTTCCAGTCACAGGAAGAGCGCTACCTCGCACTCCCCGAAGGTGACCCAACATGATGAGATCGCTGGTCGAAGATGCCCTAGCCCGTGAAGAGACCCAGGGGGCCGAGATGGCCCAGGCCGCAGCGTTCGGCGCAGACGCGAGAGTCGATGCCGAACTCGAACAGATACTGCGGAGCCTCAAGACGAACATTAAGATCATAGGCGTAGGAGGCGGTGGCTCGAACACCATCGCCAGGATATTCGATGAGGGGATATTGGGCGCGGAGTTGTACTCAGCCAACACGGACGCGCAGCACCTTCTCACGCTTCACTCCCCGCACAAGATACTCCTCGGCAGACGGGTCACCAGGGGCCTTGGCGCGGGGGCGCTGCCACAGATCGGCGAAGAGGCTGCAAGGGAGGCAGAGGAAGAGCTGAAGAAGATACTGGTCGATACGCACATCTGCTTCATCACATGCGGGCTCGGAGGCGGGACCGGGACGGGCGGAGCGGCTGTCGTCTCGAGACTCGCCAAGGAGATGGGCGCGCTCACCATCGCGGTCGCCACCTTGCCATTCAGGGGCGAGGGGAAGATGAGGATGGAGAACGCCGAGTGGGGCCTCGAGAGGCTCCGGGACTCTGCGGACACCGTCGTGGTCATACCGAACGACAAGCTCCTGGAGCTCTGCCCGAGGTTGTCCCTGAACGCAGCCTTCAAGGTCGCTGACGAGGTGCTCATGCGCTCCATCAAGGGCCTGACAGAAGTCATCACCAGGCCGGGGCTGGTCAATCTCGATTTCAACGATGTGAAGACGATCATGAAGGGCGGCGGCGTTGCGATGATCGGGCTCGGCGAGTCCGACGCCCCAGGCGACGACAGGATCCAGGAGGCGATAGACCAGGCCATCAACTCGCCTCTCCTCGAGGTCGACATAAGCGAGGCCACCGGCATCCTGGTCGACGTCATAGGCGGCACCGACCTGACGATCTCCGAGGCGCAGAAGGCGGCGGAGGAGGTCCAGAGCAGAGTCCACGCCAATGCCAGGATAATCTGGGGGGCTGCGATAGACCCGTCCATGGACAAGAGCGTCCGCGTGATGCTCGTGGCCACGGGCGTGAAGTCGAAGCAGCTGCTCGGGAAGCCCGGGTCGGACAAGAGGTTCAAGGGGATAGGTGAGGTCGACCTGGTCCGCTGAGCCATACTTGGTATGGCTCAGGCCATTCGTCCGAAAATATTAAGAAGGGCAATCAGCTACGGTGCTGACAGCCGGTGAGCTAGTCTCGCCGCTCGCGCTTTAGCATCTACATATATAGTTCGGAGGCTCAAGATGAAGTCCCTCATCGACAGCGTGATGACAGCTGCGGAACAGGAGCAGCAGAAGAAGGACCCAGAGGCGTTTAGGCCCACCTCGGCCGAGGACGAGGAGCTGCAGAGCATACTGCAGGGTCTGAAGACCAGCATAAAGATCATAGGCTGTGGTGGAGGAGGCTCAAACACGGTCAACAGGCTCGCGGAGGCGGGCATCGTCGGCGCGGAGCTGTACGCGGCGAACACTGACGCACAGCACCTTCTCATGACAAGGGCGCCGCACAAGATACTCCTTGGAAGGCGCGTGACCAAGGGCCTTGGCGCTGGAGCGCTCCCTCAGGTCGGGGAGGAGGCAGCCCGAGAGGCGGAGCCGGAGATCAAGGCGGCCTTGAAGGACGCCGACATCGTATTCATCACCTGCGGCCTCGGAGGCGGCACTGGCACTGGCTCTGCCCCGTTCGCGGCCCAGGTAGCCAAGGAGTTGGGAGCGCTGACGGTCGCCATCTGCACATGGCCCTTCGCGGCTGAGGGTGCTGTCAGGGCGGAGAATGCAGAGTGGGGCCTGGACAGGCTGAGGAACGTGGCAGACACGGTCATCGTAATCCCGAACGACAAGCTGCTGGACGTCGTCCCGAAGCTGTCCCTGAACGCTGCGTTCAAAGTGGCTGACGAGGTCCTCATGCGCTCCATCAAGGGAATAACCGAGGTGGTCACCAAACCAGGCCTGGTCAACCTCGACTTCAACGACATCAAGACGATCATGAAGTCCGGCGGCGTGGCCATGATAGGTCTGGGCGAGTCGGACGATGACGATGCGGCCATAACCGCGGTGAACGAGGCGATAAACTCGCCGTTGATAGACATGGACATCAGCGAGGCCTCTGCGGCCCTGGTCAATGTGACAGGAGGGCCGAGCATGACCGTCGCTGAGGCCGAGCAGGTCGCCGAGGTCATACAGTCGAAGATCGGCCAGGATGCCAGGATCATCTGGGGCGCGGCCGTCGACGAGAGCCTAGAGGACACCATCAGGGTGATGGTCGTGATTACGGGGGTCAAGTCCCAGCACATACTCGGCCCCGCGAAGGAGAAGAAGGGCCGGGACTTGGGACTAGACTTTATTAAGTAGGTCGATGCTAGGAAAGGAGAGCCATGCCAGAGATGAAGGAGATAGTGGACAAGTCCTGGGACCTCCAGCGACGGATAGAGGAGAGGACCAAGCACGTCGGGAAGGGCAAGTACGGCAGGGTCCTGAAGATGGCCAGGAAACCCACGGGCGAGGAGTACCTCAGGATAACCCAGATAGTGGCCATAGGCCTGCTTCTGATGGGCGGGCTCGGATTCCTGATCTACTGGATATTCGAGTACGGGGCCGACATGCTCCTGAACGCTTTCACGTGATCACCGAAGGGATGGTACAACACACAGTGAGGTTGTCTGATTGAGTCTTTTCGACATAGAGCCGAAGAAGAAGGATGAACCGAAGAAGGAGGCGCCCGCACCACCGCCAATGGCGAAGGCGCTGCAGTTCAACGTCCAGGGCGAGACGAAGAAGATGATGGCCTCAGGGGACTCGGCGGAGTTCGAGATGTCTCTGAAGGTACCGGATGACGGCTCGCCGCATGTGCTGGCCGTCAAGGTCGACACGGTCTTCGCGGCCACGGAGGAAGGATCCCCCGAGTGGTTCGTGAAGCTCTACGACGCGATAGGGCTCGTCTGGGAGAACTCGCCATCGGCAGACCAATCCTCCGAACACACTTTCGAGGTCATGCCTGGCCAGGAGAAGTCTTTCACGCTGAAGATAACGTCCCCGACCGGCGCGAGGTACGGTGACAAGATAACGGTGCTCGTCAACGCGGGCCTGAAGGACAACCCGAGCATGAACGATGTGGTCACGATACACGCGACCGCGAGGCAGTCGATGCTCGCGGTGAAGACCTCGATAGGCCACGAAAAGACGGTCGCTGATGCCATTGCCAGCAGGGCCAAGCCGAAGCCCGTGGGAGTGTTCGCGATTCTCTCGCCCGCGACGATAAGGGGATACGTGTTCGTCGAGGCGATGAATACGGACGGACTAAGGGACCTCGTCAAGGGCGTGAGGAGGACCAGAGGGATCGTGAAGGGCGAGACCAGCTTCGGCGAGATCGAGCACTTCCTGACCCCGAAGCCCATAGTGTCTGGCATTGTCGAGGGAGATATAGTCGAGCTGATTGCCGGCCCGTTCAAGGGCGAGAAGGCGCGAGTTCAACAGATTGACGAGGCCAAGGAGGAGATCACCGTCGAACTGTTCGAGGCGATGGTCCCGATACCGGTGACGATACGTGGCGATCATGTGAGAGTGCTTGAGAAGGAGAGGTGAATGCGATGACAGAGAAGCTCGAAGTGCTTGTCGACGGGGGCAAGGCGACCCCTGGCCCGCCGCTAGGCCCCGCTCTGGGACCGATGGGGGTCAACGTCATACAGGTCGTCAGCGCGATAAACGAGAAAACGAAAGCGTTCATGGGGATGAAGGTCCCAGTCACGCTCCTGGTAGACTCCAAGACGAAGGCCTTCGAGATCAAGGTCGGCACACCACCCGTGTCCGCTCTAGTGCTGAAGGAGATAGGCATGGAGAAGGGCAGCGGGAGCCCGAAGTCGACCAAAATAGGCAACCTTACAGTCGAGCAGGTCCAGAAGATCGCGGAGATGAAGAAGGACTCGATGCTCGGCAAGGACAAGAAGTCCAGGTTCAAAGAGGTCGTAGGGACCTGCGTGTCGATGGGCGTCACCGTCGACGGGAAGGACCCTAAGCAGATCATCAAGGAGATAGAGAAAGGCGAATACGCAGGGCTGTTCTAGAGCGGCCCAGCGCACACATCCGCATGCCTAGTCCCCTTGCGAACGGCGATTTGAGGTTCTTCTGTCTAAAGTAGAGCGCTGTCCAGACAGCGACCACTACGTAGTGGCCGCCGAAGGTCGTACGCCTCTGGCCATCTTCAGCTTAGCCGCCTCGCAAGCGATGGTTATCGGGTCAATTGTCGGAGCAGCCGGGGGACAGTAGGCCGTCTCGAGCTTCGCAAGCTCCTGGACGGTCATGCTAGATTGCATCGCCACCGCGAACGCGTTTATCCTCAAGTGCACCCGGTCCTCGCCGACTATCTGCGCTCCGAGTATCTTCCCAGTCTCCGGATGAGCCAGCACCTTGACGTAGATCTCCTTTCGCCCTGGATAGTAGTCCGGCAGCGTGAACGACCTCACCTTGCCGACCAGCGGCTTCACCCCAAAGGCCTCGAGTTGTGCAGTCGTTGGGCCGACGGCGGCCACCTGGCACCCGAACGGCTCGGTGGCCCTGGTGATCAGGAACCCCTTCGGGAGCCGCTCATCGCCTCCCGCGGCGTTCACGCCAGCGACCATGGCCATCTTGACCGCTATGGTCCCCAGGCCGCTCACGTATGGTTTTTGCGTGACGAGGTCCGGATATTCCGTGCAGTCTCCGACCGCAAATATGCTCTTCTCGCACGTCTCGCACCTGTCATCGACGACCATCTGCTTCGTGACCCCGATGCTGCACCCGACCTGCTTAGCCAGATCGGTCTCCCCGCGCTGCCCGGTCGCGACGACTATGAGATCTGCATAGAACGTGCGTTCCTCACCTGTGGACCGCTCGTTGGCAACCACGCAATTGGCCTTCTCATCGCCGAGTATCTCGGTCGCCTGGAAGTTGGTGAACATCCTGACCCCGTGGCTGGCAATCGCATCAGCCATCATCTGGGCCATGTCGTCGTCCACCATCGCGAGTATGCAGTTGTTGAGGTACTCGACGATGGTGACCTTGCAACCCCTTATCATGAGCGCCTCAGCCACCTCGAGACCCACCAGGCCAGCGCCGATGACGACCGCCCTACGGCCCTTGTGGCTCAGCGACTGTATGCCCTTGGCGTCCTCGATGGTGCGCAGGACGAACACGCCCGGCTTCAACTCACCGGGCTTCCCGCCCTCCTTGAAGGCGCCCTTGATCGGGGGCACGACCGCCTTCGCGCCTGTCGCGAGAATGAGCGAGTCGTAAGGCAGTTCGAGGTCACCTGAGGGTGACCTCGCATAGACAATCTTATTCTCCTTGTCGATTCTGCTCGCCTCGGTGCCCAGGTGGAGGCCTATCCTGTTCTTCTTCAGCCGCTCCTCTGGCGCCTCGATGAGGTTGACGAAATCCGGTATGATGCCCGAGATGCCGTAAGGCAGTCCGCACCTCGAGTACTGTGAGTACGGCTCCCGCTCGATGATCGTTACCTCCGAGGTCCTGTCCGTCTTCCTCGCGAACTGGGCGGCGGTTGCGCCTCCGCACCCTCCCCCTATGACCACAATCCTGCGAACCACGAGCCCACCCTCTCAAGGAAAGACATAACATCGTTACCGTTAAATGGTTTTGGCACTTGCGGGTGGTACGGGCCGGGCGAGGCCGTTCTGTCACGGCCAGACGCCCTCTGACCTGGTTCAAAAGGATTATAAACCCCTTCTGCATTCGCTCACATCCCTAGGCATGTAGGAGAGCTATCGGCTCGCCAGGACTACATCGGAGGGATACGATTGGTAGACCAACACCTCGTCGACGTGTTCAAGAAGCTGCAAGCGGAGTCGAAGCAGAGGAATTTTGTAGAGTCCGTCGAACTAGCGATCAACCTCAAGGACATAGACCTCAGTAACCCGAAGAACAGGATACAGGAGGAGGTCTTGCTACCCAACGGCCGGGGCAAGCCCGTCAAGGTCGGTGTGTTCGGAAGCTCTGAGATGGCTGTGAAGGCAAAGGGCGTTGCGGACTTCGTGATACAGCCCGAGGATATCGAGACACTCGCCTCGGACAAGTCCAAGGCGAAGAAGTTCGCGACCTCGAGCGATTTCTTCATCGCGGAGGCACCACTGATGCCCACGATCGGTAAGCGCCTCGGTGTGGTGCTGGGCCCGAGGGGGAAGATGCCAAAGCCCATCCCGCCAGGAGCGGACCCGAAGGCCACGGTCGAGAAGCTCAGGAGCAGCGTGACCATCAGGACCAGGGACAGGAAGACTTTCCACCTGCCGATAGGCACCAAGGACATGCCCCCTGAGAAGCTGGCGGAGAACTTCGACGCCGTGCTCAAGAGGCTGCTCCTTAAGCTCGAGAGAGGTAAGAACAACATCCAGTCGGCCTATGTCAAGACCACCATGGGGCCGTCATTCAAGGTGATGTGAGATGGCACACGTCGCAGCTTGGAAGAAAGAGGCGGTGTCCGCGCTCAGCACCAGGATGGCCAAGAGCAAGGTCGTCGGGATAATCGATGTCAAAGGCGTCCCAGCGCCGGCTTTCCAGACCATGAGGACGAACCTCAGGGGCAAGGCCGACATCATCATGCTCAAGAACACCCTCCTGAAGATAGCGCTTCAGGAGGCCGCGAAGGAGAGGAAGGGCATTGACAAGCTGGTGGACAGCGTAGACGGTCAGTGCGCCGTAGTCACAACCGACCTCAACCCCTTCAGGCTCTTCAGGCAGCTCGACTCGACCAAGACCAAGATGGCGGCGAGGGGGGGCGAGATAGCCCCGGACGACATCGAGATAAGGGCGGGAGAGACCCCGTTCAAGCCAGGCCCGGTCGTCGGCGAGCTGCAGAAGGCGGGCCTGCCCGCGGCCATCGAGCAGGGCAAGGTAGTGATCAAGAAGGACAAGCTCCTCGTCAAGAAAGGAGACAAGATTCCGAGGGACGTCGCGCTCGTGCTCGGCAAGCTCGAGATATTCCCCCTCACTGTCGGCTTGAACCTCAACGCTGCCTTCGAGGACGGGTTCGTATACAAGAAGGATGTCCTAGCGGTGGACGATGTCCTGGTGTTGAACCAGGTGAAGCAGGCAGCAATCGGGGCGCTCAACCTCGCGGTGTTCGCCTCGTACCCCACCGCGATGTCGATCAAGCCGATGTTCGCAAACGCGCACTTCAAGGCGCTCAACCTCGCGGTCAACGCGAACATCGCCAATCAGGAGACAATCAAGCTGATGCTGGCGAAGGCGAACGCGCAGATGCTCTCGCTCGCATCCAAGGTCCCGGCGGCTCTGGACGACGAGCTGAAGACCGCCCTCGAGGGTGCGCCGAAGCCCCCTGAGGACAAGGGAGGCAAGGAGCCGGAGAAGAAAGAGGAGAAGAAGGAAGAGAAGAAGGTCTCCGAGGATGAGGCTGCGGCCGGCCTCGGGGCACTGTTCGGATAATCGATCAAGGAGGCAGAAACAATGGAGTATGTGTACAGCGCGATGGTCCTGCACGCGGCGAAGAAGCCCGTGACAGAAGATGGTGTGACGAGCGTGTTGAAGGCGGCTGGCGTGACAGCTGACGCGGCCCGTGTGAAGGCTCTGATCGCCGCGCTCGAAGGCGTGAACATCGACGAGGCTATCGCCACGGCGGTGGCAGCGCCAGTAGCGGCCGCCCCAGCAGCCGCGGGACCGTCCGAGAAGAAGGAAGAGAAGAAAGAGGAGAAGAAGGAAGAGAAGGGAAATAGTGGAGATGTAACATGGAATTTTGGAAATCCAGCATTCACAATCTCATCAGGTAATAGTGATGCTAATGGTTACGGAAACTTTGAATATGCAGTACCATCAG
>JBFFED010000002.1:0-80713 GCA_041559015.1 Thermoplasmata archaeon
ATAATCCACCCCGAGCTGTTCCCGTAATCAGGGAGCGCTCGATGTCTGCCAGAAGCGGTGAGACCGAGACCACTGGAGTCGACTTCCCGAAACTGATGAGGCGGCGGTTCGTCTGGCTGGTCATACTGGCAGTCGGGCTGCTCGCGTCCGCGTTCGTTTCGATACTAGTGGGCACCCTCGGGCCCATAGGGCCCGGCGTCTCGGTAGAGCCCGGCGTCTCGGAATACATGTCATTCAGGGAGGCCCTGGGCGCCCTGTTCAATGAGCGGGGCGACTGGCCCGCGTACTACACGGACATATTCTGGGAAGTCCGGATCCCGAGGGTGCTGCTCGCCGCAGCGGTCGGAGCGTCTCTCGCGTGCGCCGGGACAGCGATGCAGGCGGTCTTCAGGAATCCCATGGCTGACCCGTACATCGTCGGCGTGTCGTCCGGCGCCTCTGTCGGAGCAGTCACCGCAGGTCTTATGGGTTTCGCGACGGTCGCGGTCATCGGGGCGCTCATCACCCCAGCTCTCGCGTTCACGACCGCCCTCTTGACGGTCTTCGTGGTCTACTCGCTCGGCGTCGTCGGTGGGAGAGTCTACGTCAACACCCTGCTTCTGTCAGGGGTCGCGGTAGCGGCGTTCCTGGGTGCTGTCGTCTCGGTCCTGATATACTTCGCGGGCCAGCAGTACCACAGGATAATCTTCTGGCTCCTGGGGAGCCTCTCGCTCGCCTCTTGGACCGCGGTCGGGGTCGTCGTGATAGCCGCCGCGATAGGGATATTCCTGGTGTTCGTCTCGAGCAGGGACTTGAACGCCCTGCTGTTGGGCGAGGAGACGGCCCACAACCTGGGCGGCGACCCCGAGGGGCTGAAGACGCTCATGCTGGTGGTGGCCGCGGTGATGACCGCAGCAGCGGTAGCGTTCACTGGGGTGATTGGCTTCGTCGGCCTCATCATCCCGCACATGGTCCGGCTCGTCGTCGGGGCCGATCACCGTATCCTGGTGCCGGCCGCCACTCTGTCAGGGGCGATATTCCTGATATGGGCGGACACGACCGCGAGGACCGTGATCTCGCCAACGGAGCTGCCAGTCGGCATCATAACCGCGCTCTGTGGCGGACCCTTCTTCCTGTACCTCCTCAGGAGGAACAGGTTAGCAGGTGAGGTGCGATGAAGCTCGACGTCCGCGGCCTCTCCTATTCCTTCGGGGACAAGAAGGTCCTCAAGGAGATCTCTTTCGACGTGAAGCCCGGTGAGTTCATGGGCCTGATGGGCCCCAACGGCTCCGGGAAGACCACCCTGCTGAGGTGCATAATGAACTACCTTAGCCCGCCTGCGGACTCCATAGCCATCGACGGCACGGCGATACAGGTTCTCTCTCCGGAGAAGCTCGCGCGCACATTCGCAGTAGTACCGCAGAGCTCCTCGACGGACTTCACCTTCTCGGCCTATGACATCGTCATGATGGGGCGGCTCCCTCACAGGAGGAACAGGTTCGCGGGCCCCACAAAGGCCGATGCGGACGCCGTTAGGAGCGCCATGGATAGGACGGGCACTTGGCCGCTAGCGAGCAGGCCGTTCTTTGAGCTCAGCGGCGGGGAGAGGCAGAGGGTCATCATTGCGAGGGCGGTCGCCCAGCATCCGGAGACTCTGCTCCTTGACGAGCCCACGGTCTATCTGGACATCAACGGCCAGCTCGAGATAATGGACCTCATCAAGAGCCTCAACCGGGAGGAGGGCATCACAGTGATCTCCGTGCTCCACGACGTGAACATGGCCGCAAGGTACTGTGACAGGATAGCCCTGTTGAGTAACGGATGGCTGGAGGCTCTCGGCCCGCCGGCTGAGGTCCTCAACCCTGAGGTCATACAGAGCGTCTATGGGGTCGAGGTCGTGGTCAGGAGGGACCCGTTCACGGACGCGGTCTACGTCATGCCTCGGTCCACTATCGCACCCGCGCCCAGGCACGGGCGCAGGGTGCACCTACTGTGTGGGGGTGGAGTCGGCGGCCCGGTCATGAAGACGCTCCTCGATGCGGGGTACGGCGTATCTACGGGCGTCCTAAACGTCCTCGACTCGGATTTCGAGAACGCGAAAGACCTGCACGTTCCGACGGTTCCGGAGGTCCCGTTCGCCGCTGTCAGCGAGGCGGCCCACGAGAAGAACCTAGCACTGATACAGGACTCGGAGGCAGTGGTGGTATCTCCGTTCCCGGTCGGCCCGGGGAACATGAAGAACATGGAGGCGGCGAGGGAGGCCCTCTCGATGGGCAAGAAGGTCGTGGTGTTGCTCCCTGACGCAGGGAGGTCAATCGATTTCGTGGGCGGGCAGGCAGACGCCATCATGAAGGGTTTGATAAGTTCGGGCGCGATTCCAGTAGAGGGAATCACGGAGATGCTGCGGGAGCTCCAGGAGGGACGGGGCAAAGATGAGCGGTAAGAGCCTCAGGGACCTCAAGCGGAACACCGAGATGCTGATCCTGGTTGAGCTTGTCGAGTCCCCGGCCGTGAAGCTCAAGGAAATCTCCAAGAACTTGGGCATAACGGTCCAGGCAGTCAGCCAGTACATCGCCGCAATGAAGCGAGAGGGGCTCGTCAAGGGCTCGGGCGGCAAGCTGAAGCCGACCAGGCGCGGGATGCAGATGCTGCAGGAGCATTTCACAGGCCTGAAGCACGAGGTCGACGGGATACTCCGCAGAATCAGAGTGGTCGACACCTGCGTGTCCATCGCGGCGAAGAGGATAGCCAAGGGCCAGAAAGTCGGGCTCGAGATGGAGGACGGTATCCTCATGGCCTTCCCAAACAAGAAGGCAGCATCGACGGGCGTCGCGCTGGAGTCCTCGGAAGAGGGCGATGACCTGCTCGTCGGCCAGCTCGAGGGGATAGTGGACATGGAGCTTGGCAGGCTCCTGGTCGTCGAGGCGCCCCCCGAGTCCGAAGGCGGCTCCAAGAGCGCGAGCGTAGAGACCGTCAGGGGCAGGATAGACGACTTCTCCCCGGGGCTGCTGGTCGCGGGCGACACGACCGGGGCAGCGCTGCTCATGAAGGCGGCCGGTGAGATGTTCACGCTGCACGCGCCAGTGGAGTCAGCCATGAGCGCGCTCAGCAAGGGTGTGGATGTCGTGTTCTGTGGCGCGAGGGAATCCGTCGACCGGATGCTTGATGCCGTTTCCGAACTCAGGAGTGAGACGGGGTACGAGATAAAGTGGCGCTCGTACAAGGCGTGAGCGGAAATCGGGGTCAAGATTTAATGGCATCTTGTCGATTCGACACTCCGGTGATCCCTTGGAAGTGGTAGAGGCCATCAGGGCCAGGAGGGCCAAGAGGGTTCTAGATGCCAGGCCGGTCGAAGATGATAAGATCGCGGCGCTCATCGAGGCCGCGAGGCTGTCAGCATCTTGCTTCAACAACCAGCCCTGGCGGATAGTCATATGCAAGGGGCCGGAGGCGCTCGGGCAGGTCAAGAGCACTCTCTCGAAGGGCAATGTGTGGGCCACGCGGGCGCCTGTGATCATGGTCGTCGCGGCGAGGCCACCCGATGACTGCCAGCTGAGCGAAAAGAGGGACTACTTCCTATTCTCGACAGGACTTGCGATAGGGCAGCTGGGGCTCAGGGCTACGGAGCTGGGATTGATAGCGCATCCCATCGCAGGCTACAACCCACAGAACGCGAAGGCCCTTCTCGGCATCCCGGAGGACTTCGTGGTCATAACATACGTCATAGTCGGCTACCCGGGCACGGATGACTCCCTGCTCTCGGACAAGCAGAAACAGACCGAGTCGGTCAGGCCAGAGAGGAAGCCGGTCGGCGAGAACTTCTACCTCGACAGATGGGGTGCCCCGTTCAGCTGAACTAGAGTCTGGATACAGGGGGGCCGTGACGCAGATGCACTCTGTGATGGTCTGCGCGGCGCCGTGACTGTGGCCTGCCGGAAATCAAATGCCTTATAGGCCGGTACGGTATACTCGATTCCGGGGACGTGACTGCCGTGGAAGAGCTGGCCCTGGGCCTCCTGCTGATCATTTCAGCGTTCTTCCTAGCTCTCGCCCTGATGTCCTACAGGCGGAGCGGCGTCAGGGCCATCATATGGGTGTCTCTCGCCCTCTCAGCCCATGTCGGGGCGACCCTGCTCATGGTGGCCGCTATCATCGTCAACAGTTCCGTAGACGACGCGACCCGGCTCTACATGGTCATCGCTGACGCGGCCGCCCTCGCGCTGATCCTCGCCTTGGGGATCGTGGGGGGAAGGCGAAGTGGATGACCCTCTCCAGCTCGAGAACAGGAAGCGCATATTCGAGTGCGTGAGGAGCAACCCCGGCCTCCACTTCAGGGAGATACAACGCAGGATCAACATGCCAATCGGCGTCCTCGACTACCATCTCAACTACCTGGCCCAGAAGGGTATCGTCGTGGTGAGGAAGCAGGAGGGTTTCTCGCGGTACTATCCCGGAGGACATATCACGGCTGAGAAGATGCGGCTCCTGTCATGCCTCAGACAGGAGATACCCAGGGGCATCATGCTCTACCTCCTGAGGAACCCGGGGGCGACGCACGGGCAGATCCTGGCCAGGTTCTCAGTCTCCGGTGGCACGCTCTCGTACCATATCAAGAAGATGTTGTCACTCGGCGCGATCAAGGTCGAGAAGAAGGGTAGGGAGTCGCATTTCAGCGTGGTCGACCCTGTGGCGGTGACTGACCTCCTGATAGTCTACAGGAGGACGTTCCTGGACAAGCTGGTCGATGACTTCGTCGCAGTTCATTCCATGGGGGCCGAGAGTGAAGACGCACGGGCGGTACCTTCGCGCGCGGAGAGCAGCGAGGTCAAGAACAGCGATTGAGGACCGCTCTAGTCACGTCCGCCCTTGTAGTATCTGTTGTTCTCCAGGGTCACTGTCTCAGCGGGGTCATCCTTCCCCCTGCGGGAGATGTACAGCGCGCTGACGCCGCTACCGATGACGGCGCCGCCTACGAGGATCCCCGCGGCGACGGACATGACGGATGAGCCGAATATCCCACCGTCCTCAGGAGGTCGGATCACTCCGCCATCGCCTCCTCCGGTCGCGGCCGACGCGAAGATGCCCAGGCTGGGATCCAGCGAGATTGCGGCCACGTCCCTGTCTATCGGCGATGAGAGGTAGAGTCTGAGGCACTCTCCGTCCGTGCCGTAGTGCGCGGTCGAGTCGGCAAGTGAGCTGTTTCCGGCCGACCAGTTCAGCATTATCTTGTTCGCCCAGGCGAAGTAGCCCATGGGCACCCCGTCCTCGACGAACGCGAACATCTGTTCCTCGGTCTGCCGGTACTGGAACTTGTGCACGATCGGTGAGGTGCCGTTCGTCTCGTTCACGGCAGGGTCGCTGGTGGTGACGCCACTTGACTGATAGCCATAGAACCGATATGGTTCGTCGCTTGGCGCGATGACCATGCTGCCTGCCTCCATCACGCACAGGTTCATCTCGACCGCAAGCCTGTTGACATAGATCATCTTGTTGAGCCTCAACACCATGTCGAACTTCATCTCCGTGGACCCGTTGACGTCGATCTGATGGTCGGAGAACCCGGGATAGGCTGCAACCCGGTTGTCTGTTGATACCTGGAATGTGAACTGGACCTCTGCCCACTCATGGATGATTTCGACTCCTGGCTGAGCAGTGGTGCCAGTGCCGGTGGTGCTCCCCGGGAGGCGCTTGGTCATGTCGACCACCGCCCTCAGGGCGACTGTCACCGCGCTGCCCTTCTCACTGGTCGTCTTCGAGGGACCTACGACCTCCCAGGAGACGCCCTCCAACGAAGCCTGATATGCCCAGTCGGCGAAGGGATTCTCAGCGGTCTCGCTCACATTGTAGCCGATGAATGAGGAGACCGTGAAGCCGTATCCGTTGCCCGAGGAATCATCGGCCGCCCGAATCATGCCTGATGGCTGGAGCTTCGAGATGTCGATGGTCGCGTTCTCAGTCGCGATGGTGATGCCGTCAGCATCCTCATCATATACGATATCCATCTCCGTGGCGTCCGCTGGGAAAGACGGTAGTGCCGAACCGGCGGCGAACAGCAAGAATGCTGTTCCGATGGCCGCCAGAACCCATCGTGCGAGCATCGCAATTGAGCATCTCACTGTTGTTAGATAAGCGATTTGGTACGAGTTTAGAAAGACCGGGCCTCTTGAGGACGGGGGGCCGGAGCCATCGGTCCGCCTGTCAGAATCCTTCACGTCTGGCTCCCCCGCGCTGTCCAAGCGGATCTCGGAACCCTGGTGTGCGGTTCTCGGACTCCACATCGTCATCACGCGTCGGAATATAGCGCCGTTATATCGGAAAGCGTCATGGTGAGGTCGTCTGCATGCGACTTTGCGAGCATAGCCGTCAATCTGGCACTGCTGGGCATGATCGGCCAACGGCTGAACTGGCAATATTGGTGTCGGGGTGCTGTGGCGAGAACCCGTGCTCCCTCGAGTACGGCACAATCGCCGATCGCGGTCTTCCGCTGCCCGCCGCCGTCAATCCTGGCAACCTATACTCAATTCTTATCAACCCGTTCGCCAATCACCTGAAGCATGTCAATCGACCCCAAGCTCCTCAGGCGCGTCAGAAGGGAATTCCCGGCAATCGAGCACGACCCTTCGGGGCGCAAGAGGGCTTTCCTTGACAACGGCGCTGGAACGCTGGTGACGAAGAGGAGCGCCGAAGCAGAGGCCAGAGCTAGGATGGACTGGAGCGCCAATGTGGGCAACTACTTCCCGGAATCGCAGGGCGCCGGGCAGACGATTCTGGAGGGCAGGCGCGCGGTCGCAGACTTCCTCAGGGCCGAGGGGCCGGAGACGATAATCTCCGGGGAGTCGTGCACGAGCCTGCTCTTCGGGCTCAGCTACGCGATGAGCCGGACCCTGACCGGCAAGGAGAACATCGTTGTCACTGGGTACGAGCACTACGCTAACATGAACCCGTGGGCTGAGCTCGGCGGCATGGGCTTGATAGAGCAGCTCAAGCTTGCGAAGTTCCACTTGAACTCCGGCTACCTGGACATGGAGGAGTACAAGCAGCTGGTCGACAAGAACACCAAGATAGTGTCCGTAGCCGCAGCATCGAACGTGCTCGGGACGCGCTCACATCTCCACGAGATGTGCAAGATAGCCCACGAGGCCGGCGCACTCTTCTTCGTGGATGCGGTCCACCATGCCGCCCATGCCCCGACCGATGTGAAGAAGATGGGCTGCGACGCGCTCGTCTTCTCAGGCTACAAGCTCTTCTCGCGGCACGGCAGCTTCATGTATCTCAAGCCTGAGCTGATCGAGAAGCTCAATCCCTACAAGGTAGACCCTTCCCCGAAGCACGGACCTGAGAAGTGGGAGATGGGCACCAGGGACCAGGCGATGTTCGCAGCCATCAAGGGGGCGATAGACTACATCGCGTGGCTCGCCAACCCGTCCTCCAGAACGCCCCTGAAGCCTGGCCCGCAGAGGAGCGCCAAGCTGAGGCAGGCCATGGAGATTATAGAGGCATATGAGAAGGACCTGACGAGGATAGTGCTCGACGGCTACGGCAAGCTGCTCGGGCTCAGGTACATCAGGAGCCTGACCCTGTACGGTCCCAACGAGATCCACAAGAAGGTCGGCAGGGACCCGACATTCGCGTTCAAGCTCGCGGGCTACGACGACCACGAGCTCTCGAAGATACTCTGGGACAAGTACGGGCTCGCCGTTGGCGCGGAGGACTACTACTCGAGCGTGCCCGCGCTGTACGGCGCCAAGACGATGTCCAGGGCGACACTCGTGCACTACAACACGAAGGATGAGGCGCAGGCCCTCCTGAAGGCCCTGAACGAACTCTCAGAGAAAAAGAAGTAGAGAGGAATAAATCGAGAGGGAAGGGGTTTAGGGTCGCGGAACTACTTCTTGTTGTAGTACTTGGACCACTCGCCTGGCTGTGAGGAGATGGTCTTCTCGTAGTTCTGCTGTACCTTCTGGCCCGGCTTCTTGCCGCTCATGAGGACTGCCACGACCGCGACCACTACCACGATGGCGATCACCGCCGCTGCCATCAGCACGAACACGGGTATGTCGGGTCCGGTGTCGGTAGAGATGTCCACGAGTGCCTCGGACTCGAATGTCGGGTCGTGGTTGATGAGCGCGCCGCCTGGGAACGCCATCCCGCCGAGGACGGCGAAGCCCGCGAACACTGCCTTGTTGGGTCCGACCGCAACGATCGGAACGCCGGCCATCACCTGCGCGTGTAGCTGCTCCTGGACCCCGTCCACCTCGACGTCGGTCACCCAGTGCATCGCCCCGATCTTCGACCACTCACCGTCGAAGGCAAGCCTGTTCTGAGTGAGGGTCCTAATCTTGTCTGGCTCCAGCACGCCCAAGGACTCGTTCACCCGGAGCTCGGTCGAAGTGCCCTCGTTGGCAGTCATCGCGCCGTTCTCGTTCATCGTGCGGACCATGTTCATCTCCATCCAGGCAGCCCTGACTGGAGACATCCAGTTCCCGACGATCGCGCCGAACTCCAGCAGCAGCGTCTTGTTGACGGTGTTGTCAGCGTCGAAGTCCCAGCCCTCGATCTGCTGGTCCCACTTCATGTCGTACTTGATCACCTTGCCGGCGACCTGGAAGTCCTCGATCTTCTCAGTGCCATAGAACGCCATCGTCCCCAGGGGGCCCTTGGTCACGGTGATCCTGTACTGCGGGAGTGTCTCGTTGTTCATCTGGACCATATTCGCTTCCAGGTGGAAGGACAGCTTCATCGTGTTCAGCATGTCGTCCCCGACCGCTCCGCTGTAGTCCTTCAGCGGAACGTACGGTAGGTCCGTCGCTGTCAGGTCGAAGGTCCAGTTCTTGGAGTAGTCAGTCTCGGCGTACACGACCTCCGACTGCGTCCACGAGGTCTTCAGGTCGGCCTTCTTGTAGATCGGTTCATCGCCGGAGTAGACGCCCGTGAAGTTGCCAAGCGCGAACAGCCTCTGGTATGCCAGGATGCCGTTCCCGTCGACATCGCTGAACTCGACCAGTGAGTCGAGTTTCACTGCGTACATCGTGTAGACCTTGATTGGGTGGTCGGCCTCTACGAGCTCTCCGTCCCGGTCGTACACCTGCGCCACGCCAAGGTATCTCGCCTTGATCGCGACGAAGTACACGTTGTTCTCATTCGTCTCGTTGCCCCAAACTACGCCGAAAGCGGCGTCCGTCCCGAACTTGACGAAGAAGTGGTCCCCTCCGCCGAGTATGTCGGTCCCGCCAGTCTCGGTCTCGAGCTGGTCAGTGAGCACGATCGGGCCTGCGGACGCCATGGAAGGGATGGCGAACATCCCCATGAGCATCATGGCCACGACCGCCACGCCAGCACTCGCGGTTCTCTTTGCGTTCATCTTCTTTCGCACCTCCTTGGTGTTTTCTGAGATTACAATTGTCAGTCGAGGGTATATGAATGCGGGGTGGTCTTTTGCACTGCTTTTGTGGTGCCTCAAATCCCGCATCAACGACACGAGCCAGATGTCTACCATGATGGTGTTCGGTATTTAAGCCGCCGCCCCCGCCACAGGTCGCCGAGAGAGGCGTGTGGCCGCGGATCCGCGATGCCGTGTATGCGCTGTCCGCAGATGTGTGTGTTATCTGGGAGTGAGAAAGAGCATGAGGTTCGGGTTTGACACGATGATACGAGAGAGGCTGTGGCCCAATCGCCTCTAAGCGCCGGTCCTGTTCTGCATCGAGAGCCCGGGGAACGGGCTGTCCTCGAATGGGTTGCTGTGCTCGTCGTAGTATCCCGGGTCCTCCCTGTGCGTGTGCTGCACCTGGTCACCGATTGCGGAGACATTGTCTCCCATCCCCATCACTGCGGTTACTGCGACCAATAGCCCCAAGAACATCATCGAGTACTTGGTCGCTCTAGCTCTTCCCCTCTTGTATGTCAAGGTTTTTGAGGTTTCCTTTTCTGCCCGGCCGCCGTCGTTATCGAAAATGATACTATATGAAGTCCAGGCGGTGTTTTGCAGTAGTTTTGCAGCGCCTTAGGGACGCTTCGAATCATGCTCCGAAAGGAGTATTAACGAAGGCAATGGTACGAGTAATGCATGGCGAGACTAGCCCTCTCCTCGAATGAGCGCCTGCTGCTCCATCTCATGGAGATGGACAGGTTCAGGGACGACGCTGAGGTGCCCCTGGCCGCAAGCCAGGAGGGCATCGCGCAGAGGCTCCAGGTGCAGGTGCACAACGTGTCGAGGGCCCTTTCGTCTCTGGAGTCAGAAGGCTTAGTGTCGGACCGGCTCGCCCACATAAGGGGCGCTCCCAAGAGGCGCAGGGCGTACTTCCTTACGGAGAAAGGCAAGGCGACGGCCCAGTCCATCAAGTCAGATGTGTTGAAACGTCTCGTGGTGGTCGAATCAGAGGGCACGGCTAGGCAGATGCCGTTGGAGGAAACCCTCAGGATGATATCGGCGAAGGTCGGCGTCACCCCGTCGCTCTCAGACGCGGTCGAGATCGCAGGCAGGAACGAGATCATCACCATCGAGGCTTTCGCCGGTGCCTCGAGACAGGCCCCCAAGCGCGAATTGCCGATGTTGCAGCAGGGTCGCCCAAGGGTCGAGGCGTTCTTCGGAAGGGATGCCGAGGTCGGCAGTATCACGGAGGCGCTCTCCGGGAACTCCGCGAGCGCCGTGCTCATATGGGGCCTGCCCGGGATAGGCAAGAGCACGTTGGGGTCAAGGGTGTTCGAGGATCTTGCGGGCAAGCGGCCGCTCATGTGGTTCACCTTCAGGGACTGGGACACTGAAGCATCCTTCCTTGCCGCCCTGACTGAGTTCCTCGTGTCTGCGGGTCGCACAAAGACCTCAGCTGCCTTCAAGCGGGGTGCGGGGACGGGGGAATTCTTCTCACCCCTGGTCGCCGACCTCACAGGGCTCGGAGCGGTCATGTTCGTGGACGACGCTCACAAGTCGGAGGGCCGCTGCTCAGCGATCATATCAATGTTCGTCGAGGCTGTTGACGCTTCTCGCTCCTCCAAGGCGGTCCTGATGTCTCGCTGGGTGCTGCCCTTCTTCTCGAAATCCGCAGAGGGGCATGTCTCGCGCGAGCTGACAGGACTCGACAGGGATTCCGCCTGGAAGATGGCTCAGAGCCTGAATGCCAGGGACGGCATCCGCGTCGTCAGCGAGAGCCACGGTCACCCTCTTCTATTGCGCATGCTGGCGCGCGCGGGTGCGTCAGGTGCGGCTGGTGACGTCGTCTCCTTTGTCGAAAGGGAGGTCAACTCATCGCTCACGGGACAGGAGAGGAGGATACTGGAGCTGATATCCATCTTCAGGCACCCGGTCAGCCTCAACGCGGTCGCGGAAGTAGACACAGGTTCAGTGGCGGGCCTGAGGGAGAGAGCGTTGGTCGTCGACCAAGAAGACGGCCTGTCGACGCACGACCTCCTGAGGGACTTCTTCTCGTCGCATCTGGGCGCTGATGAGAAGACCGCACTCCATCGCAGAGCCGCAAAGTACTGCGGCGGCCGCGCGGGGATCGAGTGGAAGCTGGAGGCGCTCTACCATCATGTGGAGGCCGGAGACTGGTCTTCTGCCCGGCAGACTGCGATGTCGGGTGCTGACGATTTGTCGAAGGACTTCCCCGAGGAGACTCTATCCCTGATATCGAGGATACCGAAGCCGGAGAGTTCAGCACAGGATTACGCCGAGATCCTTTTCGTCAAGGGGCAGCTACAGGGGTCGCTCGGGAGGCTCGAGTCGGCCATGTCCGACTACGAGGAATGCCTTTCGTTGATAGGAGACGGCGAGCCCGCCAGGAGGGCAATCGCGCTCGAGGCGCTCGCAAGGCTTCACTCGCAGATCGACAGGGTCGCCGAGTCTCTGGCAGTGCATCAGGACGCCCTGCGCCTGTACGAGAATTCGGACGACAAGCAGGGTCAGATACGGGAGTGGCTCAGCACGGGCAGCGTGTACAGGAGAAGGGGGGACCACGCTAAGGCCCGGGAGGCTTACACGCAGGCGTTGACGATCGCCTCCAAGGAGGAGGACCGAGCTGCTCAGGCCGCATGTCTGAACAACCTCGGGCTCCTCGACTGGGATGAGGGCAGGCTGCGAGACGCGGAGGTTCGGCTGAAGGAGTCGGTCAGGCTAGCGCATGTCATTAGGGACCATCTTGGGGAGGCCAGAGGCCTTGAGAATCTCGCAAGGCTCTCGGAGGTCCAGAACCGGTTGAGTGAGGTCCCCAACATGCTCCTGGAGTCCTCCGAGGCCTTCCGGAGGGCGGGGGAGATATCAGAGTTCAAGAGGCTGCAGGCCGCGTGCGCCGAAGCGCTCGGAGCACAGGGGAGGTTCGAGGCGGCGGCGGAGATATGTGTTAGGGGCCTGGAACGGCCGGAGTTTCGCAGGAGGAAGGGTCTGTTCCAGAGGTCTCCCGTGTTCGACTTCGGCGACCTAGCGCTGTCCTCAGCGCTCATCGACGTCCTTCGCGAGTCAGGGGACCGAAGGCGCGCCCAGAAGGAACTCTCAAGATACCATTCGATGGCGTCTGCCATCGGGGACGTGAGCCAGGTCGCCAAGGGGAAGCTGCTGGCCTCCATGGTCAACGAGGATTCGGGAGAACTCGAAGCGGCCGTGAGGAGCCTCGAGGAGGCCAAGACGCTCCTCAGAGCCGCTGGCAACCATGACGGCCTGATAGCCGTGCACATGCGCCTCGGGATGATCGAAGAGAAGATGGGGGACTACGAAGCGGCCGGGTTGAACTACAAGGAGGCCGCCAGGCACGCGGAGGTGGTCGGGGACAAGCACGCTCAGTCCCTGGCCCTGGAGAACCTCGCCTCGGCAAAGAAGGAATGAAAGTCCCCGGCGCGTCCTATGGAATACCAGGCCGTAGACTCAGGAGGGCCCTCGACCTCAACGCACATTTCTCACAAGAAACTCGGCTATCCCGTACCCTGTCCGGCCGTCGAACTCATATTTGGAGAGAGTCTCGTACATGATCGCCGAGCCGTAGCCCTCATGCCCCGTGAATGGCAGCTTGACCGTCTTGATGACCTTCGCCGTCATCACATGGGAGCCTCCGAGCTTGTCGTGGAGGACCATGCTGAGGCCAGTGGGGGCGCCCTCAGAGTCGTGGTCGGTCTCCACCTCCGCCTTCACGATGGGCAGGTTTCTCCCGTCCAGGCGCACGAACCCTGCGTCGACGACTCCGTCATCCGCGAACAGCTTGGTCACGTTCATCGCCACATCCTCTGAGAACTGGGCCGCAAGCCATATCCACATCGTCGGCGCTATCCAGTTCCTGACCCCCCACGAGTGGTCCCTCTCCCCAAGGGCTTCTATCTTGTACTCCCTGCCTCCCACCACCAACCTACCAGTCAGCTTCCCGCACTGCTCGGTGTGCTCCGAGGCGGTCATCTTGGATAGCCTGATGTCCTCCTCGCTTACGCAGTCTCTGTAGTTGAAGATCGTGTGGAGAGACTCGAATTCCAGGCTCATCGAAACGTGGGTCTTCGGTTGCCTCTCTGCAGCCAGCCCGGCCAGATCCCCATCGTACTCTATTCTCCACTTCCTCTCGGGGACCAGCTTCTCGTAGCGAAGGCCGTTCGTCCTCAGGTCGGAGTCCTTGAAGGACTCCGCGGCCATGGTGCCGATGTCGGAGCCATCCGGCATCATGAGGAAGAAGAACATGCTCTTCTCGTCCCTGTTCGGCTTGAGCCCTATCCTCATGAAGCCGCAGATGTCCTTCTTCCTGTCGTAGAAATTGAAGTAGAAGCTTTCGTTCCAGTCAAGGTGCTCCCCGAACTCGTGAACGACATCAGTGTCCTCATCGGCCGCGCCGTCGTGCACCAGCAGGATGCCCTCGCCCCCGTCTATGGTGACCCTCTGCCCAGTGCTCAGGATGGTCGTGGCATTCCGGACTGCGGTCACTGCGGGTATCCCGTACTCCCTCGACACGACCGCACCGTGACACAGTATCCCGCCTGTCTCGGTCACGAGCCCCCCTATCTTCGCGAAGACGGCGGTCCAGCCAGGATCGGTATTCGAGGTCACGAGTATGTCGCCCTCCCTCACCTCCGAGACGTGGTCGATGGAGTGCACGACCCTGACAGGCCCCGTCACGAGACCTGGGCTCGAGGAGGTCCCGGATATCCTCGTGACCGACTCTTCATGGACGAGCGTGTCGTCGAACTCCAGCCCGCCTTTGAGGAACTTCGGAGGAAGGGAATTCGTGTATCTGTCGAACTCTCTCCTCCTCCGCTCTATGGCATTCTGGTCCGCCTTCCCCACCCCAGAGGCGATTCCGAAGACCTCCTCCTTCGAGAGGAAGAATATGTCCTCCTGCCGCCGGATGATCCCATCGGCCGCGAACCTCCTTCCGTATTCGAGGAACAGCCTTCGCCAGCGTAATATCTGGTGGTCGAGGTAGAACCTCTGGTTCTCCCTGAACATCAGATATGTCTGCGCGAACCGCATGATGGTCTTGAACACGCGCTTCTTCAGGAACCCATACCTGAGCCTCGAGATCCTAGCCAGAACCTCCTTCTCGGCCAGGAGCCGCTCATCGTGCCTCTTCCTCTCCATCTCCTCGAGGTTCAGGCGAGTGGAGGACACGAGGGCCTTGAGGGCGTCAACGATGAGGCGAGGATCCTCGGACCATCTCGGGAAATACATCTCCCGAGTGTGGGACCTGTGCCCGTACTCGACCATGAACGAATCGAACGCCTTCGCGAAGCTGGCTAGGTCCGTCCGAGTCCTGATGTCCATCAGGAACGCCTCCGATGTCTTGGACGCAAGCGCCTCCCTGACCGCGGGGCTTATCCTCGCCATCTTCGCCAGCCGCTCTATCGCGATGTTCGTCTTGATGGTCTTATTGTCCCCGAGGCCGGAGACGAGTCTGGAATACAGGGTGCCGGTCCTGTCCCCGAGCCAGTCACTCAGCCATCTCTTGGTCATGAGGTTCATGCCGATGCTGTGGGTGACCATTCCGTATCTGATCAGGCGGTAGTGCTTGAGTTGCGCTCGCTCGATGTGACGGAACTCAGCGCTCAGCTCAGGCCCGCTCAGCCCGGTGAGGTCCTTCGCGTCGAAGTCCTTCATCTCCTCCATGAATCGCTCGGCCCATTCTTTGTACGCCTTATCCGTCCTGATGATCATTCCGTCGGGATCGAGCAGGGCGACCCTCAACTCCGAGAACAACCTGGGGATCAGCTTCGCGGGCTCCTCGGCTATCCTAGCTTGGTCCCTCTCAGGGAAGTAGTTGAGTAGCTCCTTGGTCCTGGAGAACCTGGGGTTGTAGGAGAATACTTCCTCCAGGACCGCGCTGTTGAAGTAGACGTGCCCCTTGTGCACTCTCAGGAGCTCCCTGCCGGCGATTCCCTTGTAACCCAGGATCCTCGAACCCTCATGGTTCACGTACTTGGTGAGGTACTCGCCAAGGAGCGAGAAGAACAGTGGGGAAGTCACGTCCGCCCAGTACTCATCCCCGTAGCCTCTCGTCCACAGGGTCTCGTCCTTGGCAACCATCTTGGTGACCGGCCTTGCCTGGAGGACCAGTATGCCCTCCCCATCGAGCGCCCACTCGACGTCTTGAGGTCGCCCGAAGAGCGCTTCCACCTTCAGGCCTATCTTCGCGAGCGCTCTTATCTCGTCATCGGTGAGGGACGGCTGGACCTGCCTGTCGCCCTCCACGCTCACATCCGCCTTCCCGTGCTCGGACATGACCACGGCTAAGGTCTTCTTCGCGATGCTCCTCTGGGTCACCGCGAGAGTCCTCTTATCGCACTCGAACCTGTCAGGGCTTGCCTTGCCGGACGCGATGGACTCGCCGAGCCCCCAGCCCGACTCGATTATCATGACGCCCTTCCTGTTCCTGACCGGGTCGGTCGTGAAGAGCACCCCGGAACACTTTGCGTCGACCATCCGCTGTATCACCACGGCTATGCCGTGTGCAAGGTGGTCTATGCCAACTTCGTGCCTGTATGATATCGCGCGCGCGTTCCAGTAAGAGGCCCAGCACCTTCGCACGCAGTCCGCCACGTCCTCAGGGCGAACGCATAGGAATGAGTCCTGCTGTCCCGCGAAGGATGCCTCGGGGAGGTCCTCCGCAGTAGCGGATGATCGGACCGCCCAGAGCGAATCGGCCCCTGCAGTGAGGACGCTGGAGGCGACGGTCTCCCCAAGCTCAGGGTCGAGGGGCGTGGAGATGATCCCGTCCTTGATCCTCTCTGAGCATCTTGCGATCGCCGCTTCGTCTTTATAATCGAGCCCCCTCAGACAATCGGAGATCAGAGCGCTCAGGGCCTCCTGATTCAAGGCAGACCAATACGCATCCACTGTCACCACGACGCCTTCGGGGACCGGGAATCCCGCCAAGAAGAGCTTGGCTAGGTTGGCTGCCTTGCCCCCCGTCCTTGATGTGGTGCTGCAATCGGGGTCAGAAAGATGCAGGACTATCTCGCCCATCTTATCACACGCGATTCACTCCGACAGTGAGCCTGTCATTGCCGTGTTCACGAGATAGACTTGCCTGGCGATTAAAGCTGTCTCCTTGCTGCTCGGATGACGGAGGCGTATCCACCTGGCCGGTATAAGGGATCTTTCTCGGTGCCGATCTCTCCTGACCTGTCGGGCAAGAGTATTTCAGTGCGACTACGTATTTCAACCGCCGAAGGTGGACTCCGTGTTGGAGGCTATCACAGGCAACTTCTGGTTCCAGGTGGCGATCCTGCTCGGGGTCGCCACTGCCTCCAACTTCCTGTTCGTCAGGCTGAAGGTTCCCAAGATAGTCGGTCTGATAGTCGTTGGGGTCGCCCTTGGCCCGAGCGTGTCAGGGTTCATCAACATCGATCAGTCGGGAGGCGACGACCTCCTGTCACTCCTCGCGGGTTTCGGGGCGATCATCATGCTGTTCATGATCGGCCTCGAGTTCAACATCAGGGACATATACACAGGCAAGAATATGATGATAGCACTCGGGGGGATTGTCCTCCCGTGGCTGGGCGGGTTTCTGCTCGCTGAGATCTTGCTGCCTGATTCCGGCCTCGGCGCCACCAGGCTCGCGCAGTCCGTGTTCGTCGGGACGGCTCTGGTCGCGACGAGCGTCGCGATAACTGCAGGTGTTCTCCGCGAGATGGGCCTTCTCTCCTCGTCTATCGCCAAGACGGTGCTCGGGGTCGCTGTCGTGGATGATGTCCTCGGGATGATAGTCCTCGCGATATCCGCAGGAATCGCCAGCGAGGGCGGCCTGGACGTCGAGAACCTGTTCTGGATATCTGTCGCAGCCGTCCTGTTCGTGACCGTCGGGGCCTATGTCGGAATCAAGTTCTTCACGAAGTTCATCGGAGCGGTCGAGCGTCGGGGCATCTCGTACGGGCTTGTGGAGAGCGGGTTCATGCTGGCGCTGGCTTTCGCGTTCCTGTACGCGTTTGTGTCGGAGTACATCGGCATATCCAAGATCGTAGGAGCCTTCATTGCCGGCACGAGCTTCTCAGGGTGCGAATACCGGAAGCAGTTCAAGCAGGGGATAACCTTCCTGGAGTGGGCGTTCGCCCCGATATTCTTCATATCCCTCGGGGTGCTTGTGGACATCAGGCTGCCGCTCGAGATATGGTTCTTCGCGCTCGCTCTGGCGGCGGTCGCAATCCTCTCGAAGGTGATCGGGGGAGGCATCCCGGCGCGTCTCCTGGGAATGACCTCTCGAGAGTCAATGGCCGTGGGCCTCGGGATGTCTCCCAGGCTCGAGGTAGCGATGATCATCGCCCTCTTCGGCCTGACCGAGGGGATTATCGACTCTCGCATATACTCGGTGATCATAATCATGGGCCTGATCACCGTCATCGTGGCGCCGTATCTCCTCCGGAGAACCGCCGCGAAGATACCGAGGGGTCCGCCGGGGTCACCTGAGGATGCGGTGTGCGAACTCAATCCAGGCTGACCTCGGGCCCGGGCCAGCGCTCGCATCCATCAACCGCTTGGCTGGCGCTCGTCTTGTGGTGCGCCGACGAACCTGTACGCTCCCTTGGGCACTCGTATCTCGAACCTGGCCCCTTTTCCAGGGACCCCGTTCTCACAGATCGAGATGTTCGTAATCCTGAGTATCTCCGAGGATAGGAACAGGCCCCGGGATCGTCTTCCGGTCGTGCTGTCCCTGCTGAACAGGGCCTTCTTTCGTTCTTCGCTTACGCCGACGCCGTTGTCCTCCATCACGATCATCAGCCCCTCGGAATCCTCAGAGTAGCTGGCTGAGATTTGGGTGCAGGACTGCCCGTGCCTCAGAGAGTTGCTCATCAGGTTGTGGAACACCTTCGGAAGCATCGGGTCCGCAAAGACCTCGACCCCCTCGAGGTCGACCCTCAGGTCCTTTCCAGAGAGGTCGAGCCCGGCCTTCGCGGTTTCGAAAGCCCTTCCTATGTCAACCCATTCGGGCTTGTTGACGCCCACATCCTCGTATTCGCTCATGAACCTGAAGAACGCTGTGAGGTTGTCCGTCAACACCTCGGCCTTCTGGAGGTAGTTGTTCACTGCGGGGTCATTCGACACTTCCTTCGCCATGTACAGGAGTCCCTTCTGCACGGTCATGAGGTTCATGGCGTCGTGCCTGGTTATCGAGGCCAGCACCGCCAGCTTCTTGTTGACCTTCTCGAGATCCTCGGTCCGTTCCTTGACTCTCTTGTCAAGGTCCGCGTACAGCGATTCCAGGTCGGCGGTCATCTCATTGAACGAATTCGCAAGGCGTCCGAATTCATCGGAGCGGGTCACGGTGATTCTCTTGTCGAGTCCGCCCTTGGCCATACTCCGGGTCGCTGTCTCCAGTTCAACGAGGGGGGCCGTAACCAGGCGCGAGACGTAGACTGCTAGGGTGGTGGCGAATATTATCGTGAGCAATGCCACGGCGAGCAGGCGCAACTGGAGATCGGTTGCGGGACCAAGGACCTCAGCCTCTGCATGACTCAGGATCACAATCCATCCGTGGCCATCGTATTCCAGGTAACCAGTCGTGGTCGCATACGAGAAGAGCCTGTCCCCACCTCCTTCTACCTCGGAGAAGTGCCCTCTATCCGCTGAGATCTGTTCGAAGAATGGAAGTGTCGACACATTCTCGAATACGGTATACGCTCTGGACGAGAATATCAGCCTGCCATCAGGCGCCACTATCTTGAGTTCGCTCGTCTCGTAACCGAGCGCGGTCAGCTCGATGTCTTTCGCAAGCGTCAGGATGTTGACAACGGCCTTGGCGGCGCCTATCGTCTGACCGGTACTGTTGCGCACGGGCATGCACGCGCAAACGCCATAGATACCTGAGCTCTCGTCATAGCATATGTTGCTGATCGTGAATTCGCCTGTCTGGGAAGAAATCCACCAATCCTCATCGCTCTGCTTGAAATCTGTCGTGCGGCCCGTAGCTGCGACTAAGGCCCCGTACTTGTTCGTGACTATGACCTCTCCGAAGACCTCCATCCCGTGTCCTGAGACGTAGTGCTCGATGAGCTCAGTCCTGAGGTGTTCAGAAATGTTGTTTCCCAGGATATCTTCCATGCATTCAGGGGTCACGTCCAACGGCGCCGATATCCATTCCTCATCGATCTGGTCTATGTACGCCAGCGGGTCCTCCATGGCGTCGTACGCAACGTTCGAATCGTTCACCGCGGCGACGATTCGGTAGTCGCTCAAGATCGTGAGCGCTTCGTGCCCTCTCATGTAGATCATCCTGTCCATCAAGTTGGCCAGGCTTTCCGCGATCGCCTCTGAGGCGCGGCCGACGCCCTCTGCGAGCGCATCCCTGCTCTCGAAGGAAGAGTAGAGGGCGAACGACGCTATCATTAGGATCAGGGCGATGGAGCCCGCCATGAGCTTAATGCCCACTCTTGACAGGATGCGCACCTGGCGCGATTCCTTCAGAGGTATCTGAGCGCACCCCCCTCTATCATGGCCCTGTGGATTGGCACGTCGATATTGTGCAATCCTTGGCTGAGGGAGACCACTCCGAGGAGTCCGGAGAAGACAAACCCATTGTCAAGCATTGCACGCAGATTCTCCCTCGACACTTCGCAGTCCGAGAGCAGGCCCCAAATGAGCCTCATGACGTCGGCTCCGATGGCACCCTGGTGAGTCAGAGGACGTCCGTAGCGGCTCTGGAACTCGGTCGCGAACTGGTCATCGGCCGTGGCGCTGGGCATGTATATCGTGGGCACGTTGACGAAGCATCCCTGGGCATCTGGTAGCGCCCATGTGGATGGTATGGACGCCCCTACGGAGCATATGGTAACCCCTCCGTAGCCACTTGAATTGAGCTCGGCCAATATCGCAGGGTAGTGTATCCTTAACCCGACGGCAAACACCGCCTCGTTGTCCGCCACGCTCGCGACGGCCTCCGAGAAGTCCGAGCAGTTCTTCTGGAAGCTATGTGATTCGACAGTGCCGTTCAGCGCTTCGAATCTCTCTGTCAACCTGGCCATCGCGGCATACCCGTATCCATCTTCCATGTACAGGATGCCCAGGGAGCGGACGCCCGATTCTTCAATGGTCTTCATGGCAGAGTCCGCTTCGTCCGTGGGCGTGATGTAGTATCTGAAGGCCCACTCCTTCCCGTCGGTCAGATCCTCAGGCGACGCTCCCACCGAGATGAGCACCACTTCTCGCTCCTCGGCGACCTCGGCCATCTGGGCCGCCCCCTCCCTCGTGGCCGTGACGATGGCCAGGGGATGATATTTCTCCTCTGCCTCGATGAACTTGCTCAATGCGATTTCGGGGTTGGACTGGCAGTCCTCGATGACGAGCCGTATGCGCATCCCGTTGATACCGCCCCATCTGTTGAGTTCCTCGGTGATCATGGACATGGAATCTCCTATCTCCACGAGATACGAGGCTATTCCAGTGAGCGGGATCATCGCGACTATGGTGACAGTCGGCCTGGAGACCCCTGAGAGGACCCATGCAGCGGAGAGTGCGAGCGCGGCCACCGCGACGGCTCCTATCACAACGGTTGCCCGACGCGCAGGCCGCCGCTCACCCTGGTCCCCACTCAAGGTGGTCCCCTCCAACCCGCGTTCTCAATACGGACTATCAGAATGGTTCCCGACATTGTCCCGCTCGCTCGTGCCCGTGCCGAGTGTCATCTACACTTCGTGAGCTTCAGAGTCAGCCAACTCGCTAACAGATGCCCTGCCGGATATCGAAGGTATCTCCAAAGCCTAATGTTTTCGCCGGAACATATGGCGTTGTTTTGGCAAATCTTCAAGTACCTGTCTTGGGAGAAGCCCTGTTGTGTGCGAGACTGCTGTGCACGTGCTGGCTTGGGACGCGATTATGCATTAACGAATGTAAGGCGATTCCCCAGCGCTGCGCCATCCAGATTGACTTAGGATCCGTGGGGCTGTGCCCCCCAGCTTCTCTTGAGACTCTGCAGCATATCCTTTGCGAACTGCCTAGCCTGCTCGATGCCTGTCCCGACCATGGTTCCCTTCATGCCCTTCCACCCTGAGCTCATCGGCTACCGCCTCCGCCACTGTCTTGGTGTTGCCGCAGTAACTGTCTCAGACTGCCACTCCTTTCATGACCGATGCCCCGAGATTCCGTATGATGGTGCGTGGAACTTGTTATATCGGACGTTGCGGTTCCGTGACAGGGGCGAGAATGTGAAAGTGCTAGTCTCTTACATGTCGTCGACGGGCAACACGAAGAAGATCGCTGAGGCAATCTACGGAGAGATCACGGCTGACAAGGAGATCAAGCCAGTGAGCGAGGTCGAGAGTCTCGAGCCGTATGACCTGACATTCCTGGGGTTCCCAACCCACGGATACGGCCCCGACAAGAAGACCAAGGCCATCCTGGAGAAGCTCTGCAAGGACAAGAAGAAGGTTGCGCTGTTCGTGACCCACGCGGCTCCTGAGAGCGAGCCGGAGGTCGCGGAATACGTGGCGAAGTTCAAGCAGGCCGCCTCAGGCGCAGAGATAGTCGGTGCATACAACTGTCAGGGCCAGCTCGCATCTGGAGTGAAGTTCATCATGAAGATCTCTCCCAACAAGAAGTTGAGGTCGGATGCCAAGAGGGACAACAGCAAGGGGCAGCCGGACGGGAAGCGGATTGAGAAGGCCAAGGCGTTTGCCAGAGAGACGATTGCCCAAATGACTTGACCCCCGCGCACGGGTCCCGCGCCGCATCTTGATATCGAGGGGGTGGAAACCCTTCCATCAAACCACTTCTTCTCTCCGACTCAGGCGCTTCCTCTCATCGCCTCATGGTGACGCCAGGATGGCGTTGACGAACTGCTCCACCTTGGCCTGCCATCCGTCCTCTAGAGGCCCCTTCAAGCCAGTGACATGTATCTTGCCGTCGACGACCTTCTTCAGCCCCTTCGCCTGGAGTACCTCGTTCATCCTCGGGATGACCTGCTGACACTTTCCCAGCTCCTCCTCGCTCGGCATGTTCCCGGCCTTGTCCGGCTGGGGGTTCATCTCAGTGACAAGTATCGCATAACGCGACCCTGGAGGCAGGTCGATCTTCTTGAGGAACTTCCGCATGCCCCCGATGGGCTTCCCAAACCTGCCGGGGGAACTGAACAGGTACAGGTCCGCAGGCGATATCTCCTTGGGCTTGACGTCCTTCACGTGGTGGACGTCGACGGAAACCCCCCTCGCCTCCACGATCCTCTTGAATTCCTCTGCAACCTTTGCTCCATTACCGTATTCCGATGCATGATAGTACTCGATCCTCATGACAACCCCTCTTCACTTCTACATCTGATTGACATAGTCCTATCCTAAGGTTCTGGCCGTTCTCAGACCCCTTCCCTGACCTCCTTCTGGTGGTTCTTCTTGACTGCTGGCGCTGCCCGTCTTCCGACGAAGAAGCCAATCGCCATGGATATCAGGCCGATGAGAGCGCTCCCCAGGCTGCAGCTCTGAGCGCTGACATAGAAATCATATTGCACAGGGTCCAGGGCTCTCTCCTCCTCGCTCATCGCATTTGCCTGGCCTACTGCCCATACGGTCGCGGCAATCCCGCTCAGCAGGAACACCATGCCTACCACTATCATCGCGATTCCCAGAGGTCTCATCAGGCTCTCCTCCTCGGCTCTGGTGTTGTGCCCTCGATTCCGGAGTCTTGCGAAAGGTTCGGGTCCGCCTCTAGAGGGAGCGTTGCTGCTCGTGATTCCTGGACACCATCCAGTGAGATCTCGAGCTTCGCGTATGCCCTCGCGCGTGGCATGAACGCCAGGGCGAGTATGACGATCCCGAGTAGGGCGAAAGTCACCTGCAGGAACCGCGGGAAGCCCTCCGGGGAGCCGATGTAGTAGACCTCCACGATGATCCACGCTATGAGTATGATCCCCGTGGCCGCGGCTGCCGTCCAGGCCCAGTTCTGCCCGGTCCACCTGTTTATCGCGTCCGTCCAGTTCCACCTCGGGAGCTTCCAGAGGCCGTATATGATGAAAATCGGCAGGATTCCGTAGCAGATCACGAAGAACAATCCCACGATAAGGAAGTCCCCGACCGGGGTACCCTCGAGGATGGACGTATCCATGTCATGGGTACCTCCCGACGGGTCCCTTACGAACTGCATCCCGCTGGCAAACCCGAAGAAGGCCAGCACAGCCTCCAGCACTATCAGGGCCGTGATCGAGATGGGCCTGACCTTGCCACCCTTCAGGGCGGGCTCCCCTTGTGCGTTCTTGTCTCCTTTTCTCTCAGAATCCTCTCCACTCATGCTCATTCCTCCACTTGTTCATAACCTTCCTTTCTGCCACCTGTTCCTCGCGTCTCCCCATGCTCCTGTGATCGAATGATCTCGACAACGGCACGGCACTCTCTTTCGACGTCGTCGGTCGCGATTTCCCGCTCGCACAACACCCAACAGCTGTCGTGGTGGTCCAGGGAGTACCCTCTTTTTGCGAGGGTGTCGAGGACCTTGTTCACGCGTTCCAAGTCCGTCACCTTGGGCTGAGAGTCCTTCGCGAGGATACGCAGCGACACCTCTATCCGGAACGAGATCGAAGTGCCAGGGGCAGCGTTCACCACGAGCCCTAGTCGGAAATGCTCGCGGGCTGCCACAGCTCGGTATGCTTCGTGGTCCTCCGACGAGCGTGCCAGAGATGCCAACGAGTCCAGGTCAGTCAGATTGAGGCCTTCACCCTTCGCTTCCGCCTCGCCCTGAGCCGTTCCTTCTGGTGGTCTGCCGGTCATTTCCCGCTGCCTCTGATACCAGCAGACACCGCAAGGAGGATAATCTCATGTTCACGGGAGGCGGAAGAACATGGACATGGAACGGGCGGATGATGTCAACTTCCTCACACTTCGGGTTGTGGAAACGGACACCTGCCTGAGTACTGGCCGAGGCTTGAGGTCTATCTAGGAGGGGCGTTCCTCACTTCCTTGTACCCGCCCTATCACGGAGCATCCTGTCTCGCCAGGTCTCCTGCACCCAGCCGTCCTGAAGGAGCGTGGACAAGGTGTGGTCGACCCCCTCCATGCGGCCTATCTCCTCCATTATCTCCTTCTGCCTCATCACGGTCGGAGTCCAACTGTAGCACCCGAGGACGTCAAGGGGGTTGACGAACGAGGTGATGAATATCAGGGAGCCGCCGAAGCGGGCGTTCAGCCGGTTCCTTATCTGTCCGATGTCGGTGCCCGGCCTCACTTTGACCGCTGTCAGTGATGTTATGCCGGTGGAGTAGGCGGGGTTCCAGTCGAGGCCGAACTCTATAGCGCCGTCATCGATCATGCGGTCGAGGTGGCGTTTGACTGTGCGGGCTGAGAGGTTCAACTCCCTGGCGGTGTCCTCGACGGCCTTCCTGGAGTCCCCTTGGAGAGAGTGCACGATGCGGTAGTCGACGTGAGAGAGCTCAGGCGGGCCCGTATACCTCCTGTTGAGGACAGTACCCCCGAAACTCACCTGTGATTCGATCGAGATGAGCGGATCTGCGATGCGTATCTTGTCCCTCAGGAATCTGGCGATCCCATCCAGGTCGTTCATCTCCCTGGGAATGAACGAGATGTTGAGGAAGTTCTCGCCTGCCGCCAGGACGACATAGACCATGTCGTTCTCGTTGAGGAGTTTCTTGACTTCTCTGTAGTCACGGATCTCGGTCCTTCCAGAAGTGTATACCCGAATCGTCCGCAGATATTCAATTGAGAGAAACGATATGCAGCGGTGGATGACACCATCCTCTCTGAGGTGCTGCATCCTACGATGAGTGGCCTGGATGGATATGTTCAATCTGTCGGCCAGTTCACGGACAGGCATCCTTGAGTTCGCGAACAGCATCTGGCAGAGCCGGATATCGGTTTCGTCCATCCGGAATACGAATCCCTGGAACCGGTTATTAAAACCTGCGTTGTCTGCCCACAGTCAGCCTCTCTTGGATTGGAGGATTCCAGGGTGTTGCGCTCGTCAGGCCGACTCTGGCCAGGACACGTCATCACTGTGCCAGTATCTCTGCTGCGAAGGCCTCAACCCTCTTCTGCCAGCCCTCCTGAAGCGGCCCCTTGAGGGTGTTGGGGTTGACCAATACATTCCCTTCGGCTACCTTCTTGAACCCTTTCGCCTGGAGCAGCTCGTTCATGACGGGCCTGACGCGCTCATACTTGGCGAACTCCTCCTCGGTTGGGGTCTTGCCGGTCTTCTTGTCAGGCGAAGGGGGCGCTTCAGTCGTAAGGATGGCGTATCTTGTTCCTGCCGGGAGCTGCAATTTCTTCAGGAACCGGCGCATGCTGCCGATGGGCTTGCCGAAGCGTCCAGGCGAGCTGAAGACGTACAGGTCCGCTGGCGCGACCTCCTTGGGCCGCGCGTCTCGGACATGATGGATGTTGACTGTGATTCCCTTGGCCGCCATGAGCTTCTTGAACTCCTCAGCGACCATGGCTCCGTTGCCGAACTTCGAGGCGTGGAAGTATTCGATATTCATGGGAGCCAGAATCGCGTTCGTCTGATAAGGTCTTTATCCAAGAGACCCCGGCGAATCGGGTGAATCCGAATTCCCCATTGATCTCCCCGGGCTCTCCTCTCATCAGGCCTCCCCCTCGAGGTCCTGCCCTGGGCGGACTGCATTCGCGGATGGCTCTAGGTGCCACTCGATAGGGCCTTGAGGATTGAGCTTACCGCATAGTCCAAGTATTCCGTCGGTCCGCCCTCGAAGTACTTGGGCCTATGAGTTATCTCGAAGTTCACGGGCTTGGTGTAGCCACTCTGGTCGATCCACCGCATCACCCTTGGCCAATCGACAGTTCCCCAGTATGGAGGTTGGTGGTCGTCCACCTTCCCTTTGTTGTCGTGGAGATGCAGGACCTTGAGCCTGCTGCCGAACCCCATCAGTTCCCCCGAGTTATTGTTGAGGTTTGCGTGCCCTACGTCGAAGCAGAGACCCACGAACTCCGGAGGGAATCTCTCGAAGTATCGCGCCAGCATCTTCTCATCCCCCGGGAAACAGTTCTCGACGGCGAGCACGACGCCCAGGTCCTTGCAGAGCGGCCTCACGCTCTCTAGGATTCGAATCGACCTCTCGAGGTCCGACGATTCCTTCGGAGGATGAACAACGACCGCATCGGCACCGATAGCAGAACAGAACTCCAGACGGTTCTCCAGCAGCCGGACATACTCCTTCCGCGCGCCCTGGTCGCTCGTGCCTATCTTGATGCCAGGAGCGTCGGACCCATGAACGTCCAGACACTTCAGGCCGGAAGACTCGACGACCTGACGGAAGAGCGTCATGTCCTCCTCTGAGTAGGCGACGCCATTGTTCCAGTCATCGCACCAGTGGATGAACCTGAAGCCACGGCTCGCGAACAGCGGGAGCTTCGTCTCCCGGTCGAGCTGGTACGAGTAGTTGAACATATCCGTGGTTATGCTCATCGGCCGCATGTTCTCACTCGATAGCGCGTTCCGCCTCCTCTTCTACAACTCCTTCCTAGATGCGGTGCGTCTGAACACGGCCATGATGGCCATCAGGCCCGCCGCTGCACCGACGAGGGCGATCCCGGAGCCGAACTCAGGGATCACCACCGAGTTCGTGGCATACTTGAGGGCGGAGTTCGTCGAGTCGTAGTAGCTTATGTGGACGCATCCGATGGAGTCCACCGCAATCGAGTTGTGCGGGCCGACCCACCCTGCGCTGTCTATCGTGTGGACCGCCCACGACCCTCCTGCGTTCGTGATGTACATGAGGTCTCCTGACGACTCGTTGGAGTAGCTTATGTGCACATTGTCATCCGCGTCCAAGGCGATGGAGGAGAACATGCCGACGTCGTTGGCAGGACCCAGGCCGTCGAGGGTGTAGTACTCCCACGAGCCACCTGCGTTGGTGGCATACTTGAGATCTTCGACAAGGACGCTGTAGTAGCTTATGTGGACATATCCATTCGTGTCCACCGCAATCGAGGTGCCCTTGCCGACATCGCCGCCAGTGTCGAGAGTCAGTTTCGTCCATGAACCTCCTGCGTTCGTGGCGTACATCAGATCCTGGGCGATGGCGCTGTAGTAGCTTATGTGGATGTTGTTGCCAGCATCCACAGCGATTGAAGTGTACTTGCCCCTGTCTACGCTAAACGATCCGTCCACTTGGCTCTGGACCACCCACGAGCCCCCGGAGTTGTTGGCGTAGTTCAGGCTCATCGTCGAGCCGTCATAGTAGCCTATGTGGACGTGGTCATTGGAGTCCACCGCGATGGAGGAGAACATCCCCACTGTCCCCGCACTGTCTATCGTGTAGTTCTGCCACGTGCCACTGGCGTTCGTGGCGTAGTTGAGGTCGCCGGCCGTGGAGTTGAGATAGCTTATGTGGACGTTGTCATTGGAGTCCAGGGCGATCGATGCGTACGTGCCCACGGCCCCGTCGTCGTTCAGCGTCTGGTATCCCCACGCGCCCCCGGCGTATGTCGCATACATCAAATACTGGTTACCGGAGGGTACTGGGTAGTTGCAGTAGGCTATATGCGGATAGTTCTCCGAGTCCACAGCTATAGAGGTGAACCAGCCAGAGTTCGCCGAGTTGTCCACTATCTCCGAGCCCCAGCCGGGGGGAGCCTCCGACGGCATCGCCCGTCTTGTGGACTCGTTGGAATTGAAGGCAAGGACACATAGCGCGATGACCAGTACCGCGGCCAAGGCCACGGCGGCTACCGGGACCACGGTTGGGTGTCTCCTGCCTCTTGGTGTTGTTGCGTTCGTTGCGCGTGAACCGCTGCCAGGATGAAGGCTACGATCGATTGCATGTGGCGAAATCAAAGGATTCTCCTCGCGTCAGATATGTTCTTCCTGGTTATTTCCTCTTCCCCGAAGGTGAACCACGACCCGATTCGGCCGTTCCGAAGCTACTTGACGCCGGAAGACCATCCCCGTTGCCGGATCGAGTGCGTGGTGTCCATATGGATGAGGAGAAGCGCGACAGGTTCGTCTCGCAGTGGCGTAAGTACTTCGGGGACGCCGAGTTGCCGATAGTAATGTTCTACACGGACGAATCGGCCCCGGTGGCGGTTTCCCGCCCCAGGTCCGGCCCGTGCGTCGTGGAGATGCTCTCTGTCGTCAGGAAGGGGAAGACACTGTGCCTCTCAGCGAAAGACCGCATGTGCGGGGGCGCGAAGAGGTACCTTGGGTTCACGGGTCAGGCCCCCACGCGGGACTTCGAGTACTTCCTCTCTTACGGAATCCCGGGCAAGCTGGAGGGAGAGAGGTACAAGAAATCCCCCGAGCTCGTGCGGGAGACCCAGAGACACCTACAGCCGTTCAGGGCCCCGAGACCATTCATAGTCTTCAAGCGCTGGGACAAGCTGTCAGAATCGGACGCGCTCGAGGTCATCGTCTTCCTCGCGGACCTGGATACCGTGTCTGGCCTGTTCACGCTCGCGAACTTCGACGAGGCTGAGCCGAACGCGGTCATCTGCCCGTTCGGGTCCGGGTGCTCCTCGATAGTGTACCACCCGTACATGGAGCTGCAGTCCCCTCATCCGAGGTGCGTGTTGGGCCTGTTCGACATCTCAGCGAGACCCTATGTGGGCGCGGACAAGCTCTCGTTCGCGATACCGTTCCCCAAGTTCGAGAGGATGGTCGAGAACATGGATGAGAGCTTCCTCACGACCAGCTCCTGGGGATCACTCCGTCGCAGAATGAGCGGATGCGGGCGGATTGCCTAGGAAAGGAATACTAGTGATGAAATCGGTGTCGGCGCCAATGTACGAAGTCAGACCCATGACCAAGGACGACCTGGATGAATGTTCGTCCCTTTCGAAAGCAGTGAGAGTCGACTCCTGGAATTCAATTGAGAAGTCCTTCTATCCCGAGGACAAGTTCGAGGAGGAACTCCTTCTGTACTCGCCGGAATCCCTGTCCAAGTTCATCGGATCGCAAGAGCGGTTCGCGTATGTGGCGGCCGATGAGGGGGAGATATGCGGGTGCGTCATCGGAAAGGTCGACGCATCCGTCGGCATCGCTGACATCGGCTGGATATGCGTTTCATCCAGCAAACGGGGGAAAGGGATTGCGGGCAAGCTGGTCGAAGCTGTGTCTGCCAAAGCCGTCGAATCTGGGTGCCACAAGGCAATCGCATTCACGATGAGAGACCTGCCTGACGCGAACGCGATGTATCGGCGTTACGGCTTCGAGAAGGAAGGGGATTTCAGGAGGCACTGGATGAAGATCGACTTCGTCCAGTACGGAAAGCAGCTCTAATCGGCCCTATTCTTCAACCCTGGGAAGGCCGTGGGATGACGCATATCACTCTCAGCAGTGAGCCGCTCGAGTTGAGGAACTGGTGCATCTCGTTGGGCTCGATGAAGATGGCGTCGCCCTGGACGATGTTCTCTTCGCGGTCCTTGAGCGCGACCTTGCCGCAACCTTCGACGACGAATACTTCATGCTCCCATTCGTGGGTGTGCCTCTCCGTGTGGCCACCAGGAGAGATATCGATCAGGCGCATGTAGAAGTGCGGTGCGTCTAAGTCCTTCGCTATCAGCTGCTTGAAGTCAATGTCCTTCGTGCCGGTAGGCGTGATTCCCTTGATGTCCTTGTGGTTGACCTTTTTCATTGCGCTATCTCCGACGCGGGCATCGCCTTCCATTCCCTATGGATGTTGTGATGAAGTGACCCTTCTCCGATGTTGTGATTGCTGGATTTGAGGAGGCTAGAAGCCAAGATGTGCATGAGTATGGACCCGGGCGGACCTTGAACTCGCTCGAGCCCATCAAACATGGAATCAGTTCAATCAGAAAGAAAACACACCAAGGCGTCCGCAAACCTCTTCTCCTTCTTCATGTCATGTCCGCAACGATTGCATGGAACATGATATAGACTGAACCAGTACCTTCCTCACGGGCAACAAATATGAGGTGCAACAGCAATGAGCATACTCGATCCGAACATGAAACCTGCACTCCTAGTGGTAGATGTCCAGAACGCATGGCTCGACAATACTGCCGAACTGAAGGAATCGGTTGAGAAGCGTCTCAATGTCATTAATGGGGGAATCGGGTGGTTCAGGAAGAACAAGCATCCAGTTATCGTGATCTACCACGAGGAGCCGGAGATTGGAGTGATGCCCGGGACCAACGCCTTCGAGTTCTCGCGGCTCGTGCAGATAGAAGAGCAGGATATCAGGGTCACGAAGCGCTACTCCGACGCATTCAATAGGACCAACTTGGACTCAGTTCTCCGCAGCCTGGGCCGTGACACCGTGCTGATAGTGGGCCTGAGCGCGAGTGGCTGCGCGCTCGCCACCTACTTCGGTGCCAAGAACTATGACTACAACTCCTTCCTGGTGAAGGGTGGCGTGGCGTCTCACGACCAGGGGCATGTGAGGTTCGCAGAGGAGATCTGTGAGACCATGGCGGTGGACGAGTTCGACAGAAGACTCAGATGATCAACTCGAGTGACACGGGATCTGCACACAGCAGGTCGCGGAGTGATGAGCAGGGATTCGATTTTCAAGGGAGATGACTAGCCTTCGACTTTCTTGTGATTGCTGCAATGTATGCCATAGGTCACAGGAGATTGCGCATTCATTGAAAGGGTGTTACAGTTTCTTCCTGAAGACGCCCCAAGATACACCGTAAAGGTGCTTCTTGTCCTTCAGCGGAATGAATCCTGACCATTGAGCGATCATGCCTCTCTCAGCTGCCCTCCGCTTGAGAAATCCCGGAGTCACCTCATTGATGTGATCCAGTTTCTCTCTCAGCATTCCTTTTCCCTTTGGAGGAAATCCTTCTCCCGCTATGCAGCCGTCGCACCATCCCTCCAGCCAGAGGATCCTGTCTTTTCCCCTTATCTCAGCAAAGATCTCGCTTGGTACGGGAATGTCCGGTACGAGTTCGGCTACAAGGGCCAGGATATCGTCGCGTGTGGGTCGATTAGAGTCTTCCATTTCACGTCTTGTCATGTTCAGTGACTATATCAAGATTGTCTGCTTGTTGAGCCGAGTTTTGACTTTGAACACTGGCCATCTTCAGTTTCGCGATTCAAGCACCGAGCCAGGCCTCTTCTCCAGTCTCGTCTGTGGACCGGGCGAGCATTGAACTCGCTCGAGCCAGACAATCATAAAACCGTCTCAATTAAAAAGAAAATGCACCGGGGCATCCCCAAACCCATTGATCTTCTCATCTTACCTGTCGAAGGAGGCTGCATTGAGCTGGACTTGAACTTGGACATCTGGCTCGGTTCCAATCAGGGGGGGTTTGGTACGCGTATACTAGCCTTTTCCTCGCCTTTCCTCGCGAAATCAGAGGTTCAATTTGCGCGACGTGCAAACTCGGTTAACCGGCTCATTTCTATCGTCGCAAATTGGCACCGAGGCAGACCGTTTCTCGTGTTCGTCTTCCGGTCGGGGTGTTGGCCTCGAGTCGCATTTGAGTCGTCTGAGAATATGTCTGGTGGATCATCTGCACATGCACCGGTATGGGTCCGAGTATGATGTGGCGTCACTAGAATCCCGCGAAGATTGGGCAGCTTCGCGAATCGACCGCAACAAGCGTCTCATTGTTCAGATGTAGAGTCCGCCGTTGATGTCAACTACCTGCCCGGTGATATAGCCCGCCTCTGGAGACACTAGATACGTAACCGCAGATGCGATTTCTTCAGGTCTCCCCAGTCTGCCCATGGGTATCTGTGCCAGAATCTTCTGGATGATATTTGGCGGAACAGACTTCAACATATCGGTCCCGATGAATCCTGGGGCCACGGCATTTACGGTGACGCCTTTGTCCGCGAATTCCTTGGCAAGTGTCTGAGTCAATCCTATCATTCCTGCCTTTGAGGCTGCGTAGTTAGCCTGGCCACGATTGCCCATCCGACCAATCACAGAAGATATGTTCACTATCCGGCCGTATTGCCGCTCAAGCATTCCATCAATGACAGCTTTGGTGCAATTGAAAGTTCCCGTGAGGTTGACGGAGATTACGTCGTCCCACATCTCTGAAGTCATCTTCACGAACGATTTGTCTTTGACTATTCCGGCGTTGTTTACCAGGATATCGATCTTGCCGAACTCAGCCACCGCCTTGTCCCGCATCTTGTTCACTTCGTCCATCTTTCCGACGTTGGCCTGGCATAAGATAGCACGTCTCCCCATCGACTCTATCTTTTCTCTGACTTCCTTTCCTTGTTCGACAGTATCCATGATGTCAATCATGTTGATCAGTTCGTCAAGATCATCCATTCTATCTGTCTTATTTATGAAGTCGATGACGTCCGCAGCCTGGTCCTTGCGGCTCTGATAGTTCACGGCGACATCTGCTCCTTCTCCTGCGAGCTTGATGGCAATCGCCTGACCGATGCCTCTCGAGCCGCCTGTGACCAGCGCAACCTTTCCGTCTAGAGCCCCTGTTCTCTTAATGCCTTTCACCCCTTGTCCTCGCGTGAGCCTAGACCACCAGTCCACCATCGACCAGCAATACGCACCCGTTCACGTACTTCGCCTCGTCCGACGCCAGATATAGGTTGGCATAGGCGACATCTATCGGATCGCCTAGCATGTTCAGAGGAGTCTTCTCCGCCATTCGGTCAAGGATCTTCTGAGGCACTGATGCAGTCATTGGGGTCTTTATGAATCCGGGAGCGATTGCATTGACTCTGATCCCCTTCCTTCCCAGTTCCTTGGACAGAGTCTTGGTCATGCCAATCAAGCCGGCTTTGGCGGCCGAATAGTTGACCTGGCCGACATTGCCATAGACGCCTGAAACGGAGGACACATTGACAATCGAACCGCTTCCTCTCTGTAGCATGTGATCGGCGACTGCTTGAATGCAGTTGAACGCGCCCGTGAGGTCAACACGAATCACTTCGTCCCATTGCTCTTCTGTCATCTTCTGCAGCAGAGCGTCCCTGATTATGCCTGCGTTGTTGATCAGGATGTCAATCCTCCCAAATCTCTGGAGCGTCGCATCGACTGCTTTCCTCACTTCCTCTCTCTTGGTTATGTCTGCAGTAGCGCACAAGGTGTTCTTGATTTCCGTCTCCTTGGCGAATCCCATGTCACGATAGACCTTCTCTACATCTCCGGTGAAGATATCGAAGATGGCGACCTTCGCCCCCTCATTCAAGAAGAGTTTCGCTGTTTCCTTTCCGATTCCACTTCCGCCTCCAGTAATTACTGCAACCTTGTTCTCTAATCTCATCTCGGGTTCCTCCTTCCCTCTGCTCTCATTCATCTCTTTCGTTCCCGTCTCAGCTGCTCTGTTCGCCAGATCGCGCCCTCAGCCAGGAAGAGATCTTCGGGCAGACGTCCCTTTGTGATTTGCCGCCGACGAACATTCCAATATGTCCCGTCGGAAAGACCACGACTTCTTTATCTGTGCTCGCAACTGCATCGTTGAGCGGCTTGCTGGCAGCGATGGGAACTAGGTGGTCGTACTCCCCCATCACGTTCAGCAGAGGCATTGTGATGTTCTTGAGGTCGACCCTCTTCCCGTCCAGCATCATTTCGTTCTTTATCAGCAGGTTCTTCTGATAGCAGTCCTTGATGAACTGTCGATACATTTCCCCTGCCTGGTTAGGACTGTCAAAGATCCATTTTTCCATCCGCAGGAAGTTCTTCACGGCTTCCTCATTCTTGCGCCCGCTGTCTTCGTCATCCCCGTTGCTCTCAATCTTCTCAAAGAATATGACGTACTTGTCTATCAAGACTCTGAAGGGGTCGGTTAGTAGGAAGCCCGTGTTGAGTAGATTCCCAGGTACCATTCCGTATGCATCCACTATCCTGTCGGCATCTAGGCTCTTTGCCCAGACGTGGAGGAGCCCTTCATCGGTGTCGAAATCGACGGGTGTCACCATTGTTGCGAGGTTCTGGATCTTTTCCGGATGCAGCGATGAATACATCACCGAGAAGGTACCACCCTGGCAAACGCCGAACAGGGACACTTTCTCAGCTCCGGACAACTCCCTTATCTTCTCGACGGCGTTGTCGATATACCCGTTCACATAGTCATCGATGGTGAGATACCTGTCTATTCCTGACGGATATCCCCAGTCAATGATGTATACATCGAGCCCATCATCGAGCAGTTTCTTGACGACACTCTTGTCGGGCTGGAGATCAAGTATGTAGTGTCTGTTGACAAGAGCATAGACGATGAGCACGGGTACTGGATAAGGCTTCTTCACTACTGGGATGTAGTGAAGCAGCCTCATATCATCCTGTGTGTAGACGACCTCTGAAGGGGTCATCCCGACCGAGATCTCTGGTGCCTTGAGGAATAGGTCGAGCATCCTCATCGCCTTCCTGTTGTTCTCTATCAGTTCCGCGAATTCCATAGTTGTCACTATCCGAAACGACACTCAGGCAGCGTCCGTCACTTCCTCGTTGCGCTCTTTCCCTGATCTCGAACCAACTCTTTCACTTGCTTCTTGAGCAGGTAGACCTCTTTGCTGAGGTCGTCCATCTCCGTCCGCGTGGGAAGATTGGCGGGTCTGAGGAAATTCTCCTCGATTAGGACCCTCGAGGACTTCTGAAAATCCATCGAATTGGATGTCAGTCTTGCCAGATCCGAGGCAAAGAAGCTAGATTTCAGAAACTTCTTGAATGTCTCACTGTATGTCTCCATCCAGAGGTCGTAGTAGCCCTTGTAGGAGGAAGGCGAGACGCCCTCTGCGATCCGCTTCTCAACCTCCTCCTGGGTTTTCTGGCTGGCTTCCATGAAGGCACTCTGGTAGTTCGCGATGGACTGCGCCCATGCAGCATGCATGTTGATTGTGGCCTCGAAGTTCTTCCTCAGCCTATCCACGCCTTCGCGAGATGGGCCCATGATGGGCATGTCTATGATTCTACCGTAGGTAGCCTCATAGGCCTTCAGCCAGTGCTCGAAGAAGTCATGGGATGCTTGTAGATCCGAGCTCTCCATGATCAAGTCGCCCTCGTCTGACCGAACTTCGCGTCCATCCACATCTTGGTTGCATTCGCATAGGTGTCCGCCTGAGCCCGTGCTGCCTTCTTGAGTGGGTCTATCAGTATCTTCATGGGCTCTACCGCGGGCATGAGTTCAAAGAAGTCTTTGTACGCCTTCTCATATGTATCGAACCACTGCCCGTAGAACTCCCTGTAGGATTCCGCCTCGGTCGCGTTGGTGAGTAGATCCTTCATCTTCTCTGTAGTCTTCTCCAACACCGTCAACCAGGAATTGTACAGCTCCGTACTGTTCTGCATTCCCTGGAGCATTTCATCGACCATCTCCTTCGACGGCTTCGTGATGTCGGTGGAGAACATCTTGGCGTATGTCTCTTTGTATGTATTCATCCACTGGTCGTAGAACTCTTTGTACTTCTCCGGACCTGCGTCGCCCTTTGACAGCTCGAAGAGCTTCTCTGAGAGCTCGAAAGTCAGCTTCTCCCAGGGGGTGTACATGTCCTTGTAGGACTCTCTCCACATCTTCGCCGCTTCTGCGAGGTTCGTGAGATACATGTTCGGCATGCCCGTGTACGCCTCGAAGACCTCCTTCGTGTTCTTCGATGTCATCATGCCGAGAAACTCATCGAACATCTTCTCATAGGACTTGATCCACATTTCGTAGGAGTTCTTGTAGTCCTCAGGACTCACGCCACCCAAGAGCATCTTCTGAGTCCTCCTGGAGTTCTCCTCGAGTTCGGCGCTCCACGCCTTCATCAAATCCGTTGACTCCTGTGCACTCACGACGAGCATGTCCAGTGTCCTTCTGTCCGTCATTGCCTTCAGCATAGTTGCCTTCTGCATAGGATAGAGTCTGTCAAGTGTGTCCTGTTGTGTCTTGACCAGTTCCTCGTAGAACTCTCGGTATTTCTCTGGCGATGTCTCCCCTGAGAGCTGCACAGCCTTGTCAAAGAGCTTGCCTGTAGACTCGATCCAGGGGTTGTACAGGTCTGTGTAGGATTCCTGCCAGACTTTCGACATTGCGCTGTAGCTTTCGGTCCACATCTTGAAGGGGTTCTTCCGCTCCTCGGTCGATCCCGTTCGGTTCGCCTTGCTCGTTTCTCCCTTCCTGCTCTTAACTGTCTCTGCTTTGTTCTTAGTCATACTGGTTCGCCTCCACAAAACTCACAGACGATTATTCAAACCGGGCGAATCCATGTAGCAAAAAAAGCTACGAAGTTCCTAACGGCGATCTAAAACGCATCCTGTTGAATTTCCGCGATTTCCAATTCAAGCTATAGTGTTGCCGCTTATAGTCTTTGGCTTCGTACCGAGCAGTCGTCGCAGAAATACGCTGGCAAGGTTTCCCCGGAACATGGGCAATCTCAGACCCAGGCAGCGAGATGTACTGATATGAGCTTGTGCTCCGGTTCAATGGCACGCCCTCAGAGATTCCATTGAGGCACAATCACTCGTCAAGCACTAGAATAGTCTGTCTCTGTCCATTTCGTCTTCTCACGATGAGATGGGTGTGAATCCGGATGCATAGCCGACTCTGGATAGGAAATCCCTGGTGAGCGGGCACGTCAGCGAAACTTCTCAACGAGGGAAAGAAGTGCCGTCGCGAATTCTCTGGGCTGGTCAACATAGCCGACGTGCCCGCTCGGAAACATGTGCAAATCGGTTCTCAGTTGTGTCGCGAGCCATTTGGATGCGCAGAACAAGTGCATAGCCGTCTCTTCACCTGCCGCTATGAGGATGGGGACCTTGGATCCCCTAAGCGCTTCTGCGTTGGGCTTATAGGAGATGATCACCGGCATCTCCACAGAGAAAATGACATCCCCATTGTCGAAAGCGCGTCGCATCGTGCTCGGGTCCAGACCATTGATTGCCTCGTCCTCTTTCATCTCTGTGAACACTCGCAGTGCGTTGCGGGGGCCTCCCTTCGCTACCTTGGCTTTCCAGAAGTCTGCCAGGTCATGAGCTTGATAGAGAAGCGGCATAAGCGGCGGTTCGTGCGCGATTGCCCCCCGAACTGACAGCGGGTGGCGAACGATGAGCTCGAGCAAGATCATCGCTCCGAAACTGTTGCCGAAGACGATGGCTGGACTTAGGCGCAAAGTGGACAGCAATTCCGCTGCATCATCCGCCTGCTCCGTAACCGAAGTCGACGTCCAGCCTTCTGGGCGAGGGCTTCGAGAATTTGCGCGGCGATCATACGTAATGACCGTGAACTGCTCGGCGAGGAGCTCCGCGAGCGGCTCGAACCATCCTGCGTCTCCCGTGAGGCCCATGATCAGTAGAAGGGGCGGTCCGAAACCTCGTATCTCGTAGTAGATGTGCGTCCCATTGACCTCGGCGAGCCCATGCTTCATCGTCGTCATCCCTCTGGCTGATTCGCTTCCGTTCACTTAATGCATTCTCCAGTGTGTTGAGCCGTGGTTGAACCGGAGACACTGGCTGTCTCTCAATCCGGCGATTGTCACACGTCCGAATCTCTTCTAACGCCCCTATGGCTTCTTCCGAGACTAATGGTGGACCGGGCGAGATTTGAACTCGCGACCTCTCGCATGCCAAGCGAGCGATCTGCCGCTGATCTACCGGCCCATTCAGGATGCGATGTATATGCTCGGCCTAGTTAAACCTTGCCGATGCGATCGCCTGAAGAGCCCTTCTCTGGCGATAAGAATTCACGGTCCGTCCGAGTTGAGTGCAAACTCTGGAAAATGATGTCCTAATGGGTTTCCCCAGTCCCGCGGAAACCCGCGGGACGGGATGCGTGCGCCTGAGAGCCCCTCACGGCTGCCCGCAGTGATTACTCGTCACTGTACGGACAGTCAGGGTTAGGGCAGATGCCGCCGCCACAGGATCCGTCCTGCAACTGCTGCTGCACCTGGTCCTGGTCCTTCTCGCCGTCCAGGTCGCCGGTCTGGTTTCCGTTCGAATCAGCCGTTGCAGCGGTCACGGCAAACGCCCCGCTGACCACCAAGGCGGCGCAGAACGCAACTGCAATCCAGGCTCTGCTAGCTCTCCTCGCCCCCGATATTCTCTTCACCGGGTCGCTCTCTTGTTCCTTGCTCATGTCCTCACTTCCGGGGGCGGGGCCGTCGAGGCGTCTTCATAAGGTTCCTCAGGTCGCAGCCCGTCCGGCTAGGCTAATCCCGCCCGTTAGACGCAGGATTGGGCAATCAGTGGTAATTGCCTTACGGGACCATTATCAGACGGTGGCACAACCGAGGGATGGCATGGGGCGGATGGAGTGTCAAGAGCCAGGACCATCATGAGCCCGTCTACGCGAAGGAGTCGAGCTTCTTCTGGAACCGGACCTTCTCCCCGGGCACCTGGAGGGGGTACTCCTCCGTCAGGCAACCAAGGCATAGGTTGCCCTGGGGATGGCCTATAGAGTCTATGAGTCCCTCGACCGATAAATACCCCATGCTGTCCGCCGTGATCATCTTCCCTATCTGCTCGATGGTCCTCCCAGTGGCGGCGAACTGCTCTCTCGTCTTCATGTCGATTCCGAAGTAGCACGGGGCCCGGATGGGAGGGGAGCCCACCCGGACATGCACCTCCTTCGCCCCCGCGTTCCTGACCAGCTGCACGATCTGCCTGATGGTCGTCCCCCGGACGATGGAATCGTCCACGAGTATGACCCTCTGGTCCTTGAGGATGCTCTTGAGCGGGTTGAGCTTCAGCATCACGTTCGTTGTTCTCTCGGACTGCTCGGGCATGATGAACGTGCGCTCCACGTACCTGTTCTTCATGAGGCCCTCGGAGTACCTTATGCCGGACTCCTCGGAGTACCCTATCGCGTGCGACCTCCCGGAATCGGGTATCGGCACGACGACATCCGCATCGACCGGCTGCTCCTGGGCCAGCCTCTGGCCTATCTTGCGCCTGACCTCGTACACGAGCCTGCCATCAATGTTGGAGTCTGCCCTCGCGAGGTATACCCACTCGAACATGCAGTGCGCCTTGCCCTTCGAGAGCCCAGTCTTGACGGACTTGAACTCGCTCGGGAGGAGCTCGATCACCTCCCCGGGCTCGACGTCCCTCACGAACTCTCCTCCCAGGGTGTCGAACACGACGCTCTCGGATGCCGCCGCGGTGCCGTACTTGGTCTTGCCCACGCACAGCGGCCTGATGCCGAGCGGGTCCCTGATGGCGAACACCCGGCTGTCTACCATGATGGTCATGGAGTACGACCCCTGGAGCATCGACATCAGATTCTTGAGCGACTTGACGGGGTCGCCCGTATTCGCGATGTCGTTCGCCAGCAGCCTGACGGCAATCTCGGAATCGGACGAAGTGATGAACGCCCAGCCCTTCTTCTTGAGCTCCTCCATGATCTTGCTGGCGTTCACCAATTCCCCGTTGTGCGCCAGGGCGATGTCCCCGTAGTTCGTCGAGACGACGATGGGCTGCGCGTTGTCGATGTTCGAGGTGCCGAAGGTGGAGTACCTGACATGGCCTATCCCCAGCTCGCCTTTCAGGCCCTGGATGTCCTCGGGCTTGAGGGCCTGGTGCGCCAGGCCCATCCCCTTGATCGCCTTGATGCCGCTGCCATGGACTGCGATGCCCGCGGATTCCTGGCCCCTGTGCTGGAGGACCCTGAGGGCGTAGAAGATGTCAATCGAGACGTTCCTAAGGGAGGCGATGGCGAAAACACCACATTCTTCCTGCGGATGGTCAGACTCGATTGACATTACCTCCCCTGCCCACTGGGAAAGTGCCACTCAATGCAGCTTCGCCCAGTTGTAGCGTCTCATCTTGGCCGTGGCCCCGAAGCCACAGGAGGCACAGACCTTGTGCCTCACGTGATATGCCCTCTTGCCGCAGCGCCTGCACACTATGTGCGTCTTCCTGCTGCCGCGTTTTCCCATCGATGGGGTGCCCTTCGTCATTCGCCCCTACCTCAAGGTGAGATGTAGATAACATTGTCGCCGCGGACGATGGTCGTCTCCATCTTCCGGACCACCTGGCTATCGTGGGTCTCCTCAGCGTTCTTGAGCACCAGGTTCATGTGCGGGTCGTAGCCGTCCAGGATGCCTCGGTAGCCTCTCTTGCCCTTGAGTTCCACCATGACCTGCTGGTTGATCGACTTGTTCAGAACAGCCAGGGGTTTCATCAAATCAAGTCACCAAGGGCAGGATATCAGGTGCCGTACTTAAAGCTTTGCGGTCGCGGGACAGGGGCCAGTCGGATGACTGGCTATGGCTTTTCCTGGCCCTTTCAGAGCTGCACGGTCGTGTCTTCCTTTATCCTGTCGAGGATGAGGTATGTGTTGCTCCTCTCGACCTCGTCTATCTTGATGAACGCATCCACGATGTTCTTGAGCTCCTCCCTCGAGGAGGCCCTCAAGAGCACTGCGAAGTCAATGTTCCCGAGCAGGAAGTAGACGGCCCAGACGCCCTGAATCTTGGCTATCTTCTCGCCAATCTTCCGGGAGTACTCGGGCCCGTACCTGCCGGTGACGAGGGATATCGCGAGTATCTCCTTGCCGACCTTGAGCGGGTCCACGTTCGCCTTGAACCCTGTGATCACGCCCTCCTCTATCAGCCTGTTGACCCTGTAGTGGACCGTGGAGGACGAGAGCCCCGTCTTCTCGCCTATCTTCTTGAGGCTGACGTTGCAGTCCTCTTGAAGCATCTTCAGAATGATCCTGTCGTTCTTGTCAAGTGTCACCGAATCGTCTTTCTCCGTCAAGGGCGCTCCCCCGATACCTTTCGAAAAGAGTACAACGGATTCGAATTGATAACGCTTTCGATGCACCCCAGTCGAACAGAAAGGATTTCAGGGGGTCCGCAATACGAAAAACACGGGTCGATGACGAAAATCAGAGGGAACGCCCCCTGGTATCGATGGAAAACCGTCTAGAACGGCTCTGGAAGTCCGAATACGAGAATTGCTGTGCCGCGTCTCCCCGGCCACGCATCGAACATCGTTCGGCTCACACGAACGCGCCTATGGTAGGGAGGTCGAGCAGGTCCATGTCGAAGAACACAATCCCCTCCATGATCTCCCGGGAGCCGAGCCTGTCCGTCCCTGCCAGTCCCGCCAGGAAGGACGCCCTCCACCAGAGGTCCAGGGCGTTGTTCGCGAGCGCGCCCAGGTATACCTGGGCGAGGTTGTACCCGTAGCCCTCCATATCGCACAGGTGGGCCGCGTGCCCGAGGAAGCAGTCCCTGCCGTTGACGGTCCTGAGGTAGTCCTCGAACGCCCTCCTGCCCGAGGCGGTCATGGGCGTCAGGTGCACAGAGGCAGGCCCCGTCCTAGAAGTCTCCTCGACGGAGCCGTCCTCCGAGAGCCTGTAGCCGACTATCGTCTCCCCCTGGAGCTTGAACACGTTCCAGTTAAACTTCCTGTCTACATAGACAGGAAGCATGCTCAAGTCTTCCAGGTCGAACAGCTCCGCGCCGTCCATGACCGCGAGTTCCTCGATGTCCGAGGAGGCCTCCGACTGCCTCACGAGCCTCACTATGTCGCGCGCGCCCGTGTTCTGGCGCGTGTGCCCGTGTTCCGCATACGTGAGCGCCCTGCTGAGCCCCATCTCGTCCGCGAGGTCCTCGATCACGACGCTCCCCGCGTCCCGGAGCGAACCGGTGGACTGTGCCACCTTGGCCCGCCTCGTGTTGTCCAGGAATTCTCTGAAGACTTCCCTTGCATCCTTGAGCTCCTTCTCCAGTTCTGGCCTCTCATAATCCTGAAGGACGGTCCTCGCGAGCTGTTCGAGTCTCTCGCCTTCGAGCCCGATCCCCCTGCACGAGAGGTTCGCGTTGACCTGTATCCTCCAGCCGACGAAGATGTTGATCGGGAACGCCCGACAGAAGTGCGGCCTGTCCTGGTATATCGTGCACCTCCTCCCGGACAGGAAGTGACAGGCCCCGTGCTCCCCCCTGAGCTTGATGGCCGCTCCCCTCACCTCAGGCGATATGTGCGACTCGACGACGGAGTCCCTGAGCAGGGGGTCCGCCCTGAACCTGCTTTCTTCCCGGGGGAGCAGCTCGGGCTGGCAGAGGCAGCAGAGCGCGCACTTGTCTATGCACCTGTAGCTCCTGCCCATGACCTCGGAGAAGTCCGTCTCGAGGGGATTACTCTGGCCGGCCAACGACGTCCCTTCCATTGCGTTCTCCCACCAGGTACCCGTCCTCCACTATGACCTCGCCCCTGAGGAAGACGGCCTTGGGGAATATACCGTGCATGCCCTCGAAGGCGCTCCAGGCGCACTTCGAATGCAGCCTCGAGCCCTTGATGACGCTCGTGGATGACATGTCGACCACCGTCAGGTCGGCGTCGTACCCGGGCGCGATCCTGCCCTTCCTGACACCGTATATCTCCGCCGGGCGCTCGCACAGCGCCCTGACCACAGAGCTGAGGTCGAGGTGTCTCTCCCTGACGTGGTGGAGCATGAGGGGGAACATCGTCTCGACGCCCGGCATTCCCGTTGGGGCGTAATCGAAGTCCTCCTCCTTCTCCTCCAGGGTGTGGGGCGCATGGTCGGACGCGATGATGTCGAAGGCGCCGTCCTTGAACGCCTGGAACAGGCCATGCCGGTCATCCCTGCGCCTGAGGGGCGGGTTCACCTTTCCCAGGGTGCCTGCCCTGCTCGAAGTGTCCAGGAGCAGGTGGTGTGGCGTCACCTCCGATGTGAGGTTGGGTACTTTGGCAATGAGGGGGACCGAGTTCCTGGCGGACACATGACATATGTGCAGCCTGCAGGCCTTTGCGTACTCCCTGACCTTCCTGATGGCGCTCGCCTCGCAGTCCTTATTCCTGTTCTTCATATGGTCCTCGAGGCTCTCCTCCGGCTCCTTGCGTCTGAGGGACTCGTCCTCCGCGTGCACCGCGAGGACCTTGCCTGAGGCGGCGACCGCCCGCAGCTGCTCACCGACCTGGTCGAGCGACTGAACCAGCAGCTCGCCCGTCGTGCTGGCCATGTACAGTTTGAACCCGATGACGTCCTTGGAGAGCGTGGCGATGTCCGTGCCCGGCCTGACCCCGGCGAAGAGCCCGAAGTCCACCAGACTCTTGCTCTCCGCGATCCTCTTCTTGTCCCTGAGCGCGGACGGAGTCGTAGTCGGCGGTCTGGTGTTGGGCATGTCGAACACGCATGTGACTCCGCCGCATATCGCTGCCATGGACCCCGTCCCGAAGTCCTCCTTGTTGGTCATCCCGGGGTCCCTGAAGTGCACGTGCGAGTCTATCGCCCCCGGGAGGATCGTCTTGCCGCCGAACTTGTAGACCTTGTCGCCGTCGAGCGTCTTCGCTATCTCTGAGATCCTGCCGTTCTCGATGCCTACGCAGCACCTTTCGAGCCTGCCAGAGACGTAGCAGTTACCCTCGACCACAACTTCCATGCTCTTCACTGAGTGACCTTCGCTTGACGTCCCCGCCGGGTCTGACCTCGGAGAACACCTCCGCCTGGAACTTGAACACCTTGGTGCCCTGCTGAAGCCAAGCATCGGGCATCAGGCCTGCCTTGAGACAGCATTGGGACAGGAACTCCTCGGCGTCCCAGTCCCACTCGACCGGGACCTGCGGCAGGAGCAGCCCTCTGGAGAACCCTCTCTGGATGATCAGGCCGTCCTCGCCGATCCTGACATGGTCTCGATGCTCGACGGCCCTCTTTACTCTGACCTCCTCAGGGGACGTGAGCAGGCTCACCTCGACCGATATCTTGTCCAGCTCGCCGTCCCTGACCGGTGGGAACCTCGGGTCCTTCGAGGCCGCGCTTATCGCTGCGTCCCTGAGGGCCTCTATCAGGGGCATGATCGGCTCGGGGTAGCCGATGCACCCCCGGAGGTCGCCCGTAGGGTAGGCACTGAGGGTGACGAACACCCCGGACTTCTGCTTGAATATCGGGGGCGTCGGGAACTCCTTCGGCTTCGCCTTCCTCACGTGGTTCTCGACCACGTTCCTCGCGACCCTGACCGCCAGCTCGCCATCCTCATCCGAGAACATACCACTCGCTCTGCGTGGATGGAGTACTGCCCATAAAAGGCTTTATGGCCGTCTTATCGGACTGTCTGGCGCGCGTGCGCGGCGATGTCGCGCCTGCCGAGTCCTCCAGACGTCTGGCCTGGGAACCGTGCGCCAAGTCTTAAATATCCACCACTCGAATCCCAGAGAGACCAGCGATGAAGTTCGTCAAGCTTTCTCAATCCGAGTTCGAGGAGATCAGGAAGCTGTACGAGGGGGTCATGTCCCAAGCCTGCTACGGCCTCTTCTTCCGAGAGGGCATGATACTCGGCGAGGAGATGTCAAAGATCGCCATGCAGGAGCCCGAGAAGTACTTCGAGATATGCGCGAACCTGTTGCGCGCGCGCGGGTGGGTGGACAACATTGTCTTCGAGGAGTCCACCGCCGTGGCCGAGGGGTCGATCGAGGCTTCGAGCACGGCGAACGGGTGCGCCACATGCCACCGGCTGAGGGGCATCGTGAGGAAGGTCTACGAGGCCCAGATGCACAGGCGGCTGCACTGCGAGGAGATAGAGTGCATGAGCAGAGGGGACAAGCGCTGCGTCTTCAAGGTGGAATCTGTAGGGGGAGAATAGGATGGAACTCAAGCCTGCCCTCAGGTCGCTCAGGAGCAGCTGCGGGTCCGTGGCGTCCGCGGTCATCAGCAGGGACGGCCTCGTGATAGCCGCCGACATGCCGGAGGGCGTGTCGATGGAGACATTCGCGATCATGTGCGCGACCCTGATGGGCGCCGCATCGACGGCGAACTCGGAGTTGCGTGTGGGGACGCCCCAGCACATCATAGTCGAGTCGGAGGAGGCGAAGATGGTCGCGGTTGGCGCTGGGCGTAAGGCCCTCGTCGTCGCGGTCATCGGCAAGAAGGCCGACGCCGCGCTCGCGATCAAGAAGCTCGACGAGATGGCTGAGACCATCAAGATGATATGAGCCGCCTTCGAGAAACCGATAAGGGGTTTTCCAGGGGTTTGTGCCTGAGAGCCTAGGCCAGGTCCAGCTCCTTCATCTTCTCCGGTGTGGGCTCCCCGTCATGGGTCCACCCGCGGGACTTCATGTAGTCGTCGAGCATCGTGTTCATCTCCTCGACGGATATCTTCGAGCCCTTGGAGACGCCCTCGGGTATCGGGTCCTCGAGCACCCTCGGGGGCAACAGCCAGTCCTTCCTCGTCACACCTTCCCGGTGGTTGAAAGCGCCCTTCATGTTGTGGACCCTCTCGCCTATCTTCAGGAGCTCCTCCTCGGTGAACTTCAGGCCGGTTATGGCCTCTAACACCTCAGGCAGCTTGGCGATCAGGTAGAATCCCCTCGAGAACTTGCACAGCCCGACTGAGTCGTAGACGCACATGAAGTTCTCCATCGTGGCGACCATCTCGCCCTTGCCTGCGGTCGAGAACCTGTCGATGCCCTCCCACTTCCAGAACTTGCCCACGAGCTCGGGCGCGTAGAACCCCGCCCTCAGGTGGCATGCCCCTCTCGTGGAGGTCATGTACGCGAGCCCGTGCCCTTTCATGCCCCTGACATCGTACGCAGGAGGCTCCATGCCCTTCGTGTGGATGGCGTACCTCTCGGAGCCCTTGCCTATCCTCTGCGCGGCCACCTTGACGCCGTCCGCGAGCCCCTCGCCGAAGCCCTTCCTGTTGCCGATCATCTCGACCATCTTCGGCACTGCGTCAGAGGCGTTGCTCCAGGAGAGGTCGAGCCCCACCTCATCCTTTGTGATTATCCCGCGCTGGTACAGCTCCATCGCGAAGCCTATCGTGACCCCGCATGAGATGGTGTCCAGGCCTAGGAGGTCGCACAGCTCGTTCGCCTTCGCGACGCTCTCGACATCCGAGTTGCCGCAGGTCCCCCCGAGGGAGTACAGCGTTTCGTACTCGATGCCGTCTATCGCCACGCCCGCGAACTTGCCCGACTCGACCTCGAACAGCTTCCCGCACGGCTTGGTGCACGCGAAGCAGGCCTTGTTCTTGGAGACGTACTTCGGAGCCCAGTAGTACGGGTCTATCTTCTCGCGCTCGTTGAACACGCTCTCCTGCCAGTTCCGGGTCGGGAAGACTCCCCTGTCCTTGTTTATCCAGCCCAGGAACTCGCCGGTGCCGTACTTCGTGTCCTCGACGAACGACGGCGCCGCCTCGTACACCTTCTGGTACTGGAGCGCCAGCTGGAGGAGCTTGTCCGGGTCCGCGGGGACCAGGTCCTTCGTGCCCCTGATGACTATGGCCTTGAGCATCTTCGAGCCCATGACCGCTCCGAGGCCTCCCCTGCCGGACTGCCGGTCCTCGCAGTCGATGCCAGCCATCCGGGAGAGCTTCTCGCCCGCGACGCCTATGCACGCGACCTTGACGTCCCAGCCGTGGCGCTTCTTGAGTATCTCCGGGACCTCCCTGGTGTCCTTACCCCAGAGGTCTCTGGCCTCCAGGATCTCGACCTTCTCGTCCTCTATCCACAGATAGACCGGCTCGTCCGACTTGCCGACTATCTCGAGCGCGTCGTAGCCCGCGTGCCTGAGCTCAGGCCCGATCGATCCGCCCATGATGCTCTCCGCGAGGCCGCCGGTCGCGGGCGACTTCGCCGCGAAGGCGACCTTGCCACCAGTGCCCACAGGGAACCCGTCGAACGCGCCGCCCGCAATCGCGAACACGTTGTCCGCGCCGAAAGTGTCCGCTCCAGGGGGCATGTCGTGGTACACTATCTGTACCGCGAACCCCTGTCCTCCGAGGTACTTGCGGGCGTACTTCTCGTCGAAGGTCCGCTCGCTCGACTTCCCCTCGCTCAGGTCGACCTTGAGTATCTTGCCAGTGTATCCCTTCATGGTCATTCCTCCTCCTGCAGGAGAGCCCTGACCTTCTCGTACTGCTCCTTCTTCGGCTCCTCGTACACGATGGCCTTCATCGGGCAGAACTTGACGCAGGTCGGGTCACCCCCGCACAGGTCGCACTTGAAGGCGGTCTCCTCCATGCGCATCACGCCGTACGGGCATACCTCGACGCAGGCGCCGCACGCGGTGCACAGCTCCTGGTCGACGTGCACGACGCCGTCCTTCTTCTTGATCGCGTCCACAGGGCAGTGGAGCATACAGCATTCCTTCCCGCAGGCCACGCACTGCGTGCACACTGATGGGAAGTCGATCTTCACTCCTCGCCTGTGCACCTGCAGGCGCGCGTTCGCGTGGTTCACGACCTTGTCGTGGTATATGGTGCAGGCCATCTCGCAGAACCTGCAGCCAGTGCAGTTCTCAGGGTAGGGTACCAACATCTTGACCATACTGACTCTCCCCCTTGGATTCAGAGGCGTCTCTCAGTAACGGAATACGCTTAAAAAAGCTGTGCCCTCCGGGCCGGTGCTTCTCGGAATCTCACTTCGATTTGCGTCTCTGCTTCGGCCGCTGCTTCGCCTTTGGGGACTGCTTGATCTCGATCCTCTTCAGATCCGCCTTCTTCTCGGGCGTCTCCTTCTCGATCTCCGAAAGGACCACGTCGATGGCGCTCTTCACGGCCAGGAGCATCTCCTTCTCTGCCCTGTGTATCCTGGTCTTCGTCTCCTCGGGGACGTTCAACTGCTTCACCGCGGAGTTCGCGGCCTGTAGGGCCTCCGTGCCCGCGTTGATGAAGTGCGTCATCGTTTCCTTCGTGACGACGTTCTTCGTGATCTCCTCAAGATGCCTTTCTAGGCGCTTTGCGGCCTCTAGGCTTTCTTCCACCTTTTCTCTTGCCAACTTCCTCACCCTCGAAACGTATGTTCAGCCACCCGTCCTCCATCTCGGCCCCCAGGATCTTCCTGTTGGTCAGGGAGTGGGGCAGCGCGATCGACTTCTTGAACGCCCCAAGCTGCACCGTCAAATCGTCCTTCCTCGTATATAGCTCTAGTTTCTGGTCGAGCGGGAAGGGCAGCTTCAGGGCGAGCACGCTCTCGCCGTCCTTGTCGTACATCTTCATGGGGGACTCAGTCGAGAAGGTCTGAGAGGGGTCCCCGTCCCCGAACAGCTCGTCCGCAAGGCCCTCCAGGGCCTTCTCTCCCAGGACCTCCCTGGGCATCAGCCTCGCCCTCATCGTCTTCAGGGGCGAGAAGGCCTCGTCTATCGCCACCATGTGCCTCCTCTGCTCCTCGAGCTTGGCGTTCCAGTAGTCCCCGCGTAGCTCCTCGGGGACGACCCTGTTTATGATTATGCTCTCGACCGTGTACCCGTACAGGCAGAGGTATGTGTACGCCCTCTGCGTCTCCGTGATGACCATCTTCTCCGGGTTCACGACAAGCCTCACCGAGGTTATATCGGGGTCGGACAGGAGGTCCTTCACGTACCGGAGCCTCTCCCTCAGACCCTCGAGATCCTCGAGGAACTTGTCAGTCGGGAGAGGGGTCGATATGATCTTGCCGACGGTAACGCGCGCGACCTTGATGACGTTCCTGACCATGTGGAAGAGCCTGTCGAAGTACCAGTTGGCAGTGTCGGGGAAGGCCAGCAGCCTGAGCGTGTCCGCCGTGGGCGCTGTGTCCATTATCACGACATCGTAGGCCTTCTTCTTGTGGAACTCCTCGACGTAGAAGAGCGCGGACATGAGCTCCATGCCAGGGAAGACCGCCATCTCCTTCGCCGTGACGGCGTCCATGCCCTGCGAGGCAAGGAAGTCGGACAGGTAGGCCTGTATCTCCTTCCACCTGGTCTCCAGCTCGTGCTGTATGTCCACCTCTATCCCGTCGAGGTTCCTCGAGATCCGCGTCAGCTCGCCCGAGAGTTGCATCTCGAGCGAGTCGGAGAGGCTGTGGGCGGCGTCCGTGCTGAGGATGATGGTCTTCTTGCCCTGTGCGGCGCACCTGAGGGCAGTGGCTGCAGCCACTGATGTCTTCCCGACACCCCCCTTGCCTGTGTATATGATTATCCTCATCTGCGGGCCTCAGGGACGACCGTAGGGTTCGCTCAGAAATAATGCTGTCGCAGTATTGGTGTCGGGGACGGGGTTCGAACCCGTGACCTCCGGATTTCTTAGGAGCGCGTGGTCAGGCGATTCTCCCTATGAGTCCGACGCTCCACCAGGCTGAGCCACCCCGACTTTTCGATCACATAACTCCGGAAAGCGCGGACCGATCCCAGCCGCGCTATTCCTTCTTCTCCTCTTCCGCGGGAGCCTCTTCTGGCGCGGGTGCCTCTTCCTCCGCCTCTGGCGGTGGGGGCGCCGGCTCCTCCGGCGGTGCCTGCGCCTCGGGCGCCGGTGGCTCCGGCTCGGGCTCAGGTTCTGGCTCCGGTTCGGGCTGCGGGCCCATCACGGGCGACTCGCCAGGCTGGGGCATACGCCCCATCCTCGTGACCTCGCTCCTGCGGATCTCTATCCTCTTGATAGGCACGATGACCTTCGACGCGTCGGAGATCCTCTTCGACAGCTCGCCCATTATGAGCATCCTGACGAACTCCCCGATCGTGACCTCCGAGGCGGCCTTCTTGACCTCGTCGGCCATGATGGTCCGCACGCCGGTCTCCTGGGACGCCTGTATCCTCTGCTCGGAGACCGCCATGGGCTTCACCCTGATCTCCCAGCCGTCCTTGGTCCTGGCGTCCACGACCGCGTCCGTCTTGGTCCTCTTCCTCCTGGTGAGCCTGCGGACATAGTCGCTCGTGAGGTCGTGCCCTTCGAACATCGTGTGGGCGTCCAGCCCGCGCACGTCGTGCACCTTGAACTTGATCTTGATGTGCATCTTCGAGAAGTCGCCCGTGAGGTCCTGGACCGTGACCTCCGTGATCCTGCCGAGGACGCCGTCCGCGGAGTCCGCGGGGGTCTCCCCCAGCTGCATGTTGCTGAACATCTCGGGGGCGAAGAGCCTGTACCACTCCTTCGCCCGCCACTTGTCCTTGACCTTCTTGGCCGCCGCCCTCTGCTTCTGAGCCAACTACATACCTCTCAGTGATTCTGATAGAGCAGGCTCGATAACGGGATTCTGTATTTTAAGGTTGCTGTGCGTAGCGGATGCGTGGAAGGCCCCGTCCGCGCGATGCCAGCATGCGCCGTCAAAGACAGTTCGTCACTCCTCGTCCGCGTGCTCCCTGAACTTGCAGAAGATCGTCACCACGCTCTTCTCGAACCGCTTCATGCCATCGACGACAGCGTACTCGTTCGGTGAGTGCGCTTTGCCGCCCCTGCCCAGGCCCGCGGAGCCCCAGGGGACCTTCAGGACCTCGTCGAACAAGTAGTAAGGGGCCGAGCCGGCTATCATGGGCCAGACCTCGGGTTCCTTGCCGTGGTGCTTCATCGCGTCTATGCACGCCCTCGCGACCGGGGTCGTCGCGCCGGTCTTCGACCAGGGGTAGTCCTCGTAGTTGCGCATCCTGATGTCCGTGAACCCGCGCTTCCTGAGGTGCGCCATGACCTTCCTGTGCGTCCCCTCGATTGTCATGTTTGGCACGATCCTGATGTCTATCTTGGCCGTAGCGGTCGGCGGTAGGACGGTCTTGGTGCCCTCTTCCTGATAGCCTGATATGAGCCCGTCTATGTTGATGGACGGCTCGAACATGTACTTCGTCAGCAGCTTCTCGGGGGATCCCTTGAGCTTGAACCTCTCGACGCCAGAATCCTTCAGGTATCCCTTGTGGTCGAAGACCTTCGAGAGCTTCCTGATGAGCCGGAGGTCCTCTTTGTCTGGTCCCTTGACATCGTCCCAGAGTCCGTCCACTGTCGGCTGCTGGTTCTCATCGACCATGGTCGATATGGCGTGCACGAGCCTCCAGACTGGGCTCTCTATCCAGACGGCGTCGCTGCTGTGCACCTCGGCGGTCGGCCCGCCCCGGGCCTTCCCCTCGGCGATCAGATCGAAGTAGACGCATCCTTTGAGGCCGAGGCATATCTGAGGCACCCCCTTGGAGTTCTCGCAGTAGTCCAGTGCCAAGGCGGCGTCCGCCTTCGAGAGGACGCTCCTGTTCTTGGCCACGAAGTCAGGCAGGCTCCTTCCACCGCACTCCTCCTCGCCCTCCAGCAGGAACCGGACATTGACCGGGAGGGAATCCTTCTCGAGCATCATCCTGATGGCCAGCAAGGTGCCCGCGAGGGATGCCTTCGAGTTGTACGCCCCTCTATTGACCACAACCTGTCCGTGGGGCTTCTGGTTCACCAGCGTCGCCCCGAACGGCGGATGGTCCCACTCGTCAGGGTCTCCCACCGGCTGCACATCGTACATGCCGTACAGCAGCACGGTCCGCTTCGCGCCCACGTTGAGGTGACCGTGCACCAGCGGGTGGCTCTTGCGCGTGCCCTTGAACTGCCCGTGCTTGGCCCCCATCTCATCCAGGAACTCCTCGAGCATGTCAGCGGTGTCCTGAATCCCCTCGCCCGTCATGGACACGCTCGGCACTCTCAGGATCCTCCTCGTCTCGTTGAGGTGTCCTGACCAGGCCCTGTCTATCTCCTTGTGGAGCCTCTCTATGACCATGTCTACGCCTTCCTCAGGGTTTGCCCAACTGTCGGACGGCGAGAACGGCTGCAGAAGCAAGCCAGATGGCTAACTGTGGCCCTGGAACTTCGGTTTCCTGCCTATGTCCCTGACCAGTATCTTCTGGATCGGGGCGTTATGGCACTTCAGGGCGGCCTCCTCGGTGTCGTACAACTTGCCGCACATGAAGCACTTGTAGAGCCTCTTTGGTCCCATACTCGGCCGCTCCTATGCCTCCGTCGTCCTTCCAGTCTGTGATGGGGGGTATCGCGCCCCTAATCTTGAATCTTGTCGGCCCGCTCTCAGCTCTTCAGGTGCTTAGAGAGGGCCTCCCTCGAGTCGACAGTGAGGGTCGCGTCCTGCTTCGCGAGCTCGGCCTCGACCTCCTTGATCGTGACGGGGTCCTTGAGGAACACTGGCACGTAGCAGGTCGTGGTGTCGATGTTCAGTATCGCCACCAGGTCGTTCTCGTCGAGCTTCCGCTCCTCGACGGCGGCCTTGAACTCCACGAACGGCCGGATGTCTGGGGGCACGTTCCGGAGCTCGGTGATGGCCACCAATCTCGCGACGTGCATGCTCGGACACCTCCCTCCCGGCTAGAGGTCGACCTTCACCTGGTGCACTTCGAGGCCCAGCTTCTCCTTCGGCAGCCCGAAGGCGAGCCCCATGAGCTGGGACAGGTGCAGGACCGGTATCTTGTACTCCTTCAGCTGCGCCTGGCCCGCGTCGTACTGCAGGTGGCAGAACGGGCAGCAGTCGACTATGACATCGACGCCCGCGTCCGTCATGTTCTTCAGGTTCTCGGCGGTCATCTTGAGCGCGACATCGGGGGTCCTGGCCCTGACGCCCCCACCGGCGCCGCAGCACATGCCCTTGTCCTTGTATGTGACGCTGGTCATGCCCGCCGCTTCGACTATGTCGTCGAACACGTGCGGCCTCTCGGAGTCGTCGATCTTCTTGATGTTCGAGGGCTTCAGGAAGTGGCACCCGTAGTGCACGGCCGCCCTGAGGTTCTTGCCGCCCTTGGCCTTGGCCCGTATGGCCTCGACCCCGACGTCCCTGTATAGCAGCTCGACGAAGTGCCTCACCTGCATCGTCCCGTTGTACTCCATTCCGGAGGCGTCCTTGAGTATCTTGTTGATCTTCTTCCTGAGCTCGGGGTCGTGGTTGAGCTTGTGCGCGACCTCGAACAGAGTGTCGAAGCACCCGTTGCAGATCGTTAGCACGCCGTCCACGCCCATCTTCTCCGCGATCGCGAGGTTCCTAGCGGCCACGGCCATCCAGTAGGTCTGGTCGAAGGACCTCATTACCCCTGGCGCGGGGCAGCAGCTGGCGCCCTGCATGTCTATCAGGTCGACGTTCAGTGACTTGAAGACCTCCCTCGAGGCGCTCTCTATGCCCGGGTACCTGAGGGGCATGATGCATCCGAGGAAGAAAGCGTACTTAGCCATCAGGCCTTCCCCCCTGACGCGACGAGTTTGTCGAACCCGCACAGGACCGCGATCTTCTTGACCTCCTCCTGCGCCTTCGGGTCGGAGAACACCGTCGGCGGCGTCCCCTGGAGCCCGAGCTTCGACCTGAGCGCCTTGTCCTCCTCCCTGAGCGTGACGAGGTGCCCCGTCTTGGATATCAGCTCGGCGACCTTCCTGTGGGGCTCGGCCATATGGCCCTTCCTGACCGCCATGTTCCTGAGGGCCATGACGACATCGACGATCTCGACACCTCTGGGGCACCTCTCGTAGCATGTGAAGCACGTCGTGCACAGCCAGAGGTCCTCGGACGGCAGCACGTCCTCCTCGAACCCCAGCTGGGCGCGCCTGACGACCTTCCTGATTCGGAACGCCGTCTGCCGGCCTGACGGGCAGCTGCCCGTGCATGTGCCGCACTGGAAGCAGAGGTTGACGGTCTTGCCTCCGCCCTCGATAACCTTTCTCGTGAACTCTGGGTTTGGTTCCTTCGCTTCAGCCAAGAACACTCACCAGGGCTCAGAACGCCGGCTCCATATTTGAGCGTTTTGCTGTAAAGGGAAAAGAATTATCCTTTTCGGTAAATCCATGCCTCACTGGCCTCCTCGAGGAACAGGGGCAGATCGTCGTGCTCCGTGCACTTGAGCGCGGCGATAGAGTGCAGGGACCACTTCTGATCCCTCGCGCCCTCCGCCCTCACGATGCCGTTCCTGACGAGGCTCTTGTTCACGAAGTAGCTCAGGTCCGTCCTGTCGAGCATCGTCGGCTCGTATATCACGCGCGCGACCTCGTTCGGTATGTCCTTCTCCTTCAGGTACCTGAATCCAAGCCTCTGGGCGCCGAAGGCGACCCGAGCGAACCTCATCCCTGCGTCCTTCCACAGGAGCATGTCGGTGCCTATCTCCTCGGCCTCGACCTCCTGGGCGCGCTCCATGGCGAGCATGGCATCGTCGAGCAGGACGCAGTCGACGCGCATCTCCTCGAGGAGCCTTAGGTTCTCCTCATCGGTGGAGATGACGACCCTGCACGCCCTCCCCTGGTCGGAGAGCTCTGTGGCCGCGCTCAGCACGCAGCGCTCGGTAATCGGCGTGCCCGCTATCCTGAGATCATTGCCATCCACCAGCCGCCTCTCGTACGCCTCGAACCTCCTGAGCAGCTTCCGGCCCGCTCCGGTGAGCCTGCTCCCCTTGCTCGAGGTCGAGACTATCCTGAGGTCCGTCTTCGACTCTATCTCGCGCACGTACTTGTGGAGCACTGGCGTGGACACGCCAATCGAGGCTGCGGCCTTCTGCATGGAGCCTTTGGCGTGGAGGGCCTTCAGGGCCTCCAGCTGCCTGTGGGTCACCTCGTTCCCGTCGGAGACGAACACCACTCTCGGTCTCGGGTCGGTCATCTGATCATCTCCTCTTCCTGAGACCGTAAGTGCTCAGGAGCATCATTACAGCTGCGAACGCCAGGAGCACCGCTACCTCGGCCCAGACGTCCCAGACGCCCCAGCCTCTAATCATGACGGACCTGAGCCCCTCGACCTCGTATGTCAGCGGCAGGAAGTACGAGGCCGGCCTGAGCAGCTCCGGGACGGCCTCCAGGGGCCAGAACACCCCTGAGAGCAGGATGGACGGGAAGAGCACGATGGGCATGAACTGCACCGCCTGGAACTCGTTCTTCGCGAACGCGGAGAGTACGAACCCCATCCCCTGCATCCCCACCCCGAAGATGAATATCATGAACAGCGCGAGGAACACGCTGCCCTGTACCTCGATCCCGAACAGCAAGATGGCTGTGATGAGTATCACCACGGACTGTACCAGCCCGACCAGCCCGAAGGCCAGCACATACCCTGCCACGATCTCGCCCTCGGTGGCCGGTGAGGCGAGCAGCCGGTCGAGTGTGTGCTGTCCACGCTCGTGCACGAACGATATGATCGAGAGCATGAAGGTCACCATCATCGCGGCCATGCCCATCACCCCCGGGGCGAAGAAATCTATGAACTCCGCGTCTTCGCCGTAGACCAGCACCTGCGAGGTTCTGATCGGCGGGACTATCTCGAACGACGTGAACACCTTCTGGATCGATATCTGGAGATCTCCCATGATGGCGCTCACTATGTTGGGGTTCGTCCCGTCCATGTAGACCATGATGGTCACGGGGACGACGGCGCCCCCTGTCTTGATCGCCTGCACAGCCTCGTTCAGGTCTACGGTGAAGTTGCGTTCGAAGACGATCACAGCCCACAGGTCGGCGTCCTCGACCTTCTCACGGGCTGCCTGGACGGCCTCCTCGGTCGCCTCTGACGGGTCCGTCACACGGACGATATTCATCGTGTCCCTGTCGAGGAGGTCTGTGATGATAGTGGATGGGGCCGAGGGCCTCCCCGAGGCGTCGAAGTCAACTATCTCCACGTCCAGGTTCTTGACGTCGCCCCCAAAAGTGTACCCGAATATCGTTATCAGGAGCAGGGGCATGAACACGAGGAACCCGACGGTGCGTCTGTCGTGCTTGAGGCTCCTCAGGTTCTTCCTGGCGATCGCCAGGACCCTCCGCAGGTTCATGCGTCCTCCCTCCTGGAGAAGAACATGAAAGCGGACTCCAGGTCGGAGGCGCCCGCCTTGGCCATGAGCTCCTTCGGGGTGCCCTGAGCGATCAGCTTCCCCGCCCGCATCATGCCGACGATGTTGCACCTGACCGCCTCGTCCATGTAGTGCGTCGTGAGCACGACGGTCTTCCCCCGGGCCTTGAGGTCGTGGAAGTACTTCCAGAACCCGACCCTCAGCTCGGGGTCGACCCCGACCGTGGGCTCGTCCAGGAAGAGCAGCTCAGGGTCGTGGACGAGCGCACACGCAAGTGATGTCCGGTGCCTCATGCCCCCGCTGAGCTGTGACACGAGGCTATCCCTCCGCTCCTTCAGGTCTATCACATCGAGCAGGAGCGCTTCCCTCTTCCCGGACTCCTCCCGGGGGACGGAGTAAAGCTCCGCGAACAACTCCATGTTCTCGTGGACCGTGAGGTCGGGGTAGATGGCCATCTCCTGGGGCATGTAACCTATTCGTTGCACGACGCCTCTCCCCGGGACCTTCTCGCCCAGCACGAACGCTTCCCCGCGGGTCGGCCTCAGGAGGCCGACGAGCATCTTGATGGCCGTCGTCTTGCCGGAGCCGTTCGGGCCTATGAGGCCGTAGAGCAGGCCCTTGCCTATGCTCATGTCGAGGTCGTCGACCGCGACGAGCCCGCCGAATTCCTTCCTCAGCTTCTTGGCGAGCACCGGGGCAGCCTCGGCCTTCCCAGCCCTCTCATCCCTCAGAACGTCGTCCATCGCCTTGTCCTGCAACTGCATCAGCCTCCTTGCCCCGTTCTCATTCCGTTCAGGAAGATTGAGACGAAACCGCGGACCATCCTCTCCTCCTCTTCCTGGCCAGGGCTGCCGCCGCCCATGACCTCAGTCGTCAGGAAGTAGAACTGCACCGCTCCCATCAACGTACGGGCCGCGATCTCCGGGTCCATCCTTCTTATCTTGTCCGCGTCCATCAGTCCTCTCATGAGGGCCGCGACCATCTCGATGCCCTTCTTGACCGTCTCCTCGTAGGCAATGATCCTCATCTTCGGCTGGCGCCACGCGTCGCCCAGGACCACGAAGTAGAGTTGCCTGTTCGCACGGAGCATTCTGAGGACGATCCTGACGTTGTCCGCGAGCAGTTCATCTACGGGCGCCTTGACGTCGAAGCGGACTCTCGCGGCGATGTCGATCACGGGCGACCTCTCCGTTATGACCGCCGAGAAGAGCGCCCTCTTCGACTTGAACTGGCGGAATACTGTGACTTCGTTGACCTTGGCCCTCCTGGCAATCTCCTTTGTGCTCGTCCCTGAGAACCCTTTCTCCGCGAATGACTCGAGCGCTGCGTCAAGGATCCTGTCCCGGGCGGTCCTGACCTGTTGCGCCTGAGGTTTACGCGTCACCTATGCAAGTAAGTACTTACATACACATATCGTTTTCTCAGGGCACCCGCCCGCCCTGTCGTTGCCGCTCCGTTACTGACCTCCCCGTTCTCAGCTCCGGCCGCTGGTTTCTGAACATATAAATACGGACGTGCTTATTGACTTGCGATTCTGAATGCCCACTGGAAGATACATCATCAAGCTCTGTCTCCTTGGGGACGGCGCAGTGGGGAAGACCAGCCTCGTGAGGAGGTTTGTCTTCGACGTGTTCGATGACAAGTATCTCATGTCCTTCGGGACCAAGGTCTCGAAGAAGAGCTTGAAGGTGGGCGAGGCCAATCTGGACCTGATGATATGGGACATCCTCGGCCAGAAATCGCAGGAGTCACTCCACGCGGCGTACTACAGGGGCGCCTCGGGCGCGCTCGCGGTGTGCGACTTCACCAGGCCGGAGACCATGAAGAACCTCAGGGGATGGTTGGACAGCTTCAGGTCTGTGGTCGGCGATATGCCTGTGATCATCCTGGGGAACAAGACTGACCTCGAGAAGGCGTTCACTTCAGCCGAGCTGGAGGCGTTCGCCAAGGAGGTCGGGTGCAGGTCCCTGGAAACGAGCGCCAAGACAGGGCTCAACGTCGAGTCAGCGTTCCAGGAGCTCGGCAAGACCGTCATGGAGGCTGTCTGATGCGCTCTCTGCCCTTCTTCGTCATGCCCGGCATCGCCCTCGCGCACCTGCGCGAGGAGCTCGAGATAGTCGAGGGCGACCAGCGCGCCCGGCTTATGCTCTACAGGTACGGCCAGAGGTGCGGCAGGGCCCTGGTCGAGAGCTTCGGCCTCTCCTGCAAGGACCTTTCCGAGGTCAGGTCCATAGTCGAGCCGATCTGGATGGAGGCGGGGCTGAGCAGGCTCAGCATAGAGTCGCTCGAGGAGAGCGAGATCATAGTGAACCTCGAGGACTCCATCGAGGCGAAGGAGGGCAACACGTGTGACTTCGCCCGGGGATACCTGTCCGGGATAGTCTCGCAGCTCATGTCTGAGAGGTACGAGGTGGACGAGGTCGAGTGCGCGAGCCGCGGCTACATGATATGCGTCATGCAGGTATACGAGGTCGTCGACGACCTCAGGCCCAGCAGGCATGAGGAGCCCGAAGCCGTCAGGAAGTACAGCCTCGACTCCGGCTACTCATACCTGATCAAGGAGGAGATCCCGGACCAGGCGTTCGACATATTCGTGGACGCCTCGAAGAACGGCGTGCCCTGCCTGTGCGTCACCAGGGAGTACCCGGAGAAGCTCAAGGACAGATACGACCTCAAAGCGGTGCCCTTCCTCTGGCTGTCCATGGACCAGGAGAGGAGCTACTCCAGGGACCCGTCGAACGCGGCGCTCCTCTATTCCGACATCAAGACATTCATCTCCGAGAACCCGGGGTGTATGGTGCTGTTGTCCGGTGTGGAGTACCTGATATCCCAGAACGGTTTCCAGAAGGTGCTCAAGCTGCTCCAGCACATCAACGACAAGATCGCGGTGACCGACTCGACTATGCTCACGACCATAAGCCCGCTCACGATCCAGGAGCAGGAGCTGAAGCTCCTTGAGAAGGAGATGCGGACCTTCTGAGGCCGGGGTCGTGGGCATGAAGTACGGTCTTCTCATCTGTCCCAGGTGCGGTATGGCCAAGGGCGTGGAGGCCAGCAGGAAGACCACTACCTGCCAGTGCGGCAGGGAGATAGACCTCCGCCGGGTGAAGCTGAGGTACACTACTGACTCTCCCCTCGAGCTGGCGGACTCGGTCGCCAAGGCCAACGCCGCGCTCAGAGGGGGTCAGCAACTGCCGCCTGAGAAGAGGCCAAGGAGGAAGGACCCGTTCTTCGTCATCGCGGAGAGGGCGAAGGCGGTCAAGGACCCCGTCGAGAGGATGAAGGTCATCGCCAAGGGCCTGACGGATTTGAAATCGTCCTTCGGGGTGGAGGACGTAAGGCGCGTGGTCGTCTTGATGGGGAAGGGCTCGGCCGAGGACGTCATCAAGGTGCTCCGAGAGCACAACCTGGTCTACGAGACCGCGGACGGCCGGTTCAAGGCGGTCTGATCACGCCTTCTTCTTCTGAGCCAGCCTCTTCGCGTCCCTGACTATGTCAGGGAGCAGCTGGCCGTGGACCTTCTTGTATCCGTAAACGACGATCGCAGTGGCCCCGGCCAACCCTATCAGGTTGAGCGGCGGGATCAGTATGTCGGTGAAGTAGAACGATTCGTAAAGGAGGCCGAAGATGACGTGTATCAAGAGCGCCTCCGAGAAGTAACCTTTTACGTCCCCTCTCGCGACCCCGACGCCTATTATCGCGGTGGTCGAGCCGTGCAGCAGGACGAACAGGAGTCCGAACATGACCATCGCGGCCACCTCGACGGCGGTCGGCTCCGATGGTCCGAGCAGGAAGATGTACACGCTGGCAAAGGCGAAGGTCGAGGATATGCCGAGCCCCAGCGCGAGGCCGTAGAACGCGGTGTCGATTCTCCTCTGGAACTTCGGGTAGTTCAGGATGATCAGCTTGAGCAGTTCTTCCATGAAAGCGAAGCCGAGGATCAGGAGCAGCACTGTCTCCGCGGCCCCTGTGGACCCGCCCCATCTCTCGAAAACGAACACCACCATGCCGAGAACGACCCCGAGCGCGAACATCATGAAGACCCGCCGGTCGTCGAAGAACGGCTTCTCCACTCTCGGGAAGGTGTACCTCCTGAGCGTGTAGTACATGAGGAACATCGCGGGCCCGAAGCCCACGGCCGCGCTCACGAGCTGAAGTAAGTCGACCATTGCAAGCCGCTCGTAAGCCCCCGGCGTTATATGGTAATTCTGGTCCTATTCCTATATAACCGGGTGCCTCATTCCTACCCCGAGGTCAGGGACATGGTGAAATGTTCGAGATGCGGCCGTTCCATGGGGGAGGCTGAGACGTGCCCTCATTGCGGCTCAGGCCCGAGCAGGAGCGTGCTCGACAAGGGCGTGGTGAAGGTCGCGAAGGCCACGGGGACGGCCCTCGAGGTCGGCGTCCAGATAACCGAGAAGGTCGTCCAGGACGCGAAGCCGGTCGTGAAGAGCGTCCTGAAGGAGAGCAGGAAGGGCATCAAGAAGGCCAGGGACGGGACGCTGAAGGTCGCGAAGTCGCTCAGGGATGAGGAGAAGTAGGCCCGGTCACTCAGCCCGTCCGAGACGGCACAGACGATCTCCTCTGGGGAATAGTCTACTTGGCTGGTGTAAGCGCGTAGGTCGTCCAGGCGTAGCAGGATCTGGTCTGTATCTGGCCAGGGTCTTGCAGGACTAGCCTTCCAGCTTGACTGCGAAAAGACAATAGAGATTGAAACGCCATCCGTCGACTCGTGAGTCCATGGTCCCCAAGAAGGTTGCCAGAAAGGAGTTCTTCTCCTTTCTCGATTGCCCCAGAAACGTAGGCAAAGATCAAATCACGGATACGATTGTGATGTCCGTCGAGTTCATGAAATATCAGGCGGAAGTCACCTATCAGGTCAGCAAGAGTCTTGCGATCTCGATCACCTCGACCGCCTCGACCATCGGGGTCGGATGGTCAGCATTCTTCTTCGGGATCTCGCAGGAATCCTGGGTCACGTCAAGTCTCGGCCTCATGATGGTATTTGCCGGGACCTTCTTCCTGGCGTTCTGGACCCCAAGGATCATGGACAAGGCAAGGACGGGGCTTGAGGAACTCGGGGCTGCTAAGTTTTGCGACAAGTGGCTCTCGAACGCGTCAAGGATCGAGGGGGTCGACAAGAGCCTATGAATCGGAAGAGAGGGCACGAGCGCGACGGAACGAACCGGCGCCCTTCCTCGGCAGTAGTCGGTCATGACCGTCCTTCATCTTCCAGGTACATGGATTCTGTTCAGTATCCTCGAAGTCCTGAAGAGGGACTATTGTCGAAACCCGCAGGAGGTGCTGGCCGCACACCATGCTCGTGTGCCTCCTCATGAAGGAGTTGCTCAGGCCGAAACCTGCCTGAACCCCCGGGTGTAAAGAAGGAACGAATCCACAACAAGGGCAGCCCCAAGCACTGCGATAAGAGTCAACCCCAAGTCGAACGCGCTCAGGTCGACGAGCTGGTTGACGATCCCTAGGAATATCAAGTAGGAGCCTGCTATGACCTCCACAGCGATGTACAGGGCGGGCAGTACCGAGGGAGAGGGAGGGGATCGAATAATCCATTCACGACTGCTGCGGAACGATGCAATCGTGAGAACCACTCCGAAGATGATAGCCACGGACGCGTACAGTATCGCGTCTTCGATTAGTCCAGACCCCAGAGCAATCATGCCGGCCCCGAGGATGAGTAGCAGGAAAGTGGCAATTGCAGGATTGTCCACGACGTCAAACAATCGAGGCTTCCTTATAACGATTCTGGTATTGCCCCTTGATGGGCGACTACTTACTGACAATGGAATTCGCGAACACTCTGGCTCGAGCGAGTTCAATGCTCGCCTGGTCTTCTCTTACCATGAACCTTCGTCTTCCTCGTCGAGGCTTTCCCCGCCAGCTTGTCGAAGTAGTGCGCGACCACGCAGCTATCCGCGCACTTGCCACAGCGCGTGCACGCGCGGTCGTCGACGGTGATGCGGTCCTCTAGCTTGATCGCGCGCTGAGGACAGGTCCTGACGCATATGCCGCACTTCGCGCACATGTTCGCCCTCAGGACAGCCCTCGCGACCCTGTCGAAGTACTTCGTAGCGTCCTCGGGCGTCTTCCCGACGGAAGATACCTGCCCTCCAACGAAGACCTTGGCGTCCGCGTCCTTGGAGCGCACCATCGCGACCCCGAAGTCCTCGACCAGGTTCACATCGCCGACTGTCTTGAGCAGCTCGGATATCTCCTGGAGGCCTCTCGTCTCAGGCATCCTCAGCACGGCCTCGACTGAGTATCCGCCTGCGGTGCACGGGCTGACCCCTTTGATGACATGCAGCTCCAGGGTGTCGGCCCTCTTCGGCCTCGCCTCCATCCCCAGCCTGTCGGCGAGGGCGCGCATCTTGGGCGGGAGCTGCTTCCACCGCCAGAAGCCATATTGGACGAACTGCCTCGGGAGGCCGTTCTCTGCCGCCCACGAGTGCAGTCTCTGCTCCCACGCCTTCGCCAGCTCGGGGCTCATGCGGGATATCTCCGCGCACTCGCTCGCGAGCGCGGAGGGGCACATCCAGCACCCCACCCTCTCGATGTCCTCGTCGTAGAGTGGGTTGTACCTGAGGCCCCGCCAGAGTATGTAAAGCCAGACATCGAGCGCCGTCCAGCCCCTTATCAGGTTGGCCACCATCTGTCTGGGCACGAACGGGTTCCTCTCGATCAGCTCCAGCCTCGATCGTGAGAATGATTCCAGCCTGCGGTTCCCCTCGACCGTGAGAGTGCCGTCGGGGAACGACTCCTCGACGGCCTTCGCTGCCGGGGCGAGCTTGCAGACCTTGCAGCACCATCTGAAGTCCTTCGCGGGCGGCCCGAAGGCGGGGAAGTTGTCATCGAACGCGTCTCCCGCGGGGGCGGTGACGAGCCTGAGCGAGTTCTCCTTCGCGAACCTCTTAACGTAATCCCTGGTTTTCGGATGTTCGAGGCCGGTGTCCACGAAGATGGCGGTGAAGTCCTTGGTGACCGACGACACCAAGTCCAGGACCACCAGGCTGTCCTTGCCTCCGCTGAAGGAGACTGACAGCAGGAGGCCGCTCCTGGACATCGCGTCCTTCAGCTCGTGCTCCGCCTTGGCCTTCTTCGCCATCAGGTGCGGCAGGTTCGCCTTAATCAGGTCCTTCGGCCACGCCCTCTTCCCGGGCCTGAGCGGCCCGGACTGCGTGATGTCCCTGACCTTCACGCCCTTGGCGGAGTTCCTCAGCTCGGCCGCGTTCACTTTGGCGCTCCCGCAGCCGATGAACTTGCCCATCTGCACGATCACCTCATCCCCGGCGCTGATGCCCGGGTCGAAGGACGAGATGTACTCCTTCGGGACGTAATTGCCCTTCATGTGCCCGTCCGTCTTGTTGAGCAGAATCTCCTTCTTGGGGCGCATGCGCGCGAGCATGCGCGCACCGTCTATCCTCAGGGTGAGGCGGTAGTCTGCCCGCTCGAGGTCGTAGCTCAGCAGGGCGATCCTCCTGCCGTCCACTATCACCTCCTCGGCCCTGTCCTCTCCCGAGGTCTTGTTGAGGACAGTGATATCCGGTATGAGTTGCTGAACGCCAAACTGTCGCAGGAAGAGATACCTGAGCCTCCTCTTGGTGCCCTCGAGCGCCAGCCGGACTTCCCCCGGCGGAGAGAGATCTATCTCCCGGCCGTTGTGTCCGCACCTCCCGCATGTCATACCAATCAGAGGCACGTTGCAGCTGTCGCACCAGTGAAGCGTGGGTGCGTGGTGATGGCGCTGAATCCTCACGAGTCGAAGCAATGCCGGAAGGCTGTTATCAAGTTATCCACGCTCGTCCGAGCCAGCGGGCCCGGGCAATCATTAACTACCGACTCCGTAATCCCTGGGGGAAGATGAGCGCCAAGAAGGTCAGGAAAGGGTACACGATCGTGGGGCCGCAGGAGCCCGCACGGTACGGCACGGGCTACGACCTGTACACCGTCCCCAGGCACCGCCTCACCAGCCCTATCGAGATACGGGACATGCTCGTGGCGATAGGGATACTCACGGTCGCATTCTCCTACGTGTTCTTCGAGAGCATCTCATTGGTCGACTTGAGTTTCGCCTTCGTGATAGTCGTCGCCGGCTTCTTCACCCACGAGATGGCGCACAAGATGGTGGCCAGGAGGTACGGGTGCTGGGCGGAGTTCAGGGCGGACTTCAGGATGCTAGGGTTGGCGCTCCTGATGTCGATATTCGGGTTCCTGTTCGCCGCCCCTGGCGCTGTCATGATCGCCGGGCGGATCACGAACGAGCAGAACGGGAAGATAAGCATCGCGGGGCCGGCATCGAATATGCTCGTCGCCGCGGCGTTCCTTCCCGTCTGGGTGTTGGAGGTGGAGGGTGTCCCTGACTTCGCGATGACCCTGGCCCACGGGCTAACATTCATATGCGGGTTCCTGGCATTCTTCAACCTGCTGCCGATACCCGCCTTCGACGGGCGCAAGGTGTGGGCCTGGGACAAGCCGCTCTATATCGCGTCGCTACTTGCTGCAGGCCTTCTCGTCTACTCCGCCTGGGCATTTTGAGGGCGGGCACTCCTGCTCCAGGAACGCGGGGTACCTGAGGTGCTTGATGATGCTCCCCTCCCAGTCGAACATCTTCCCCGGGTTCATGATGTTCTTCGGGTCGAGCGCCTTCTTGATGGCCTTCATGGCGACGATTGAATCCGCGCGCTCCTTCTGCATGTAGGGCGCCTTCGAGATTGAGACCCCGTGCTCCCCGGTGACCGTCCCCCCGAGCTCCAGGACCTTGTCGAAGATCTGGCCCACGGCCTTCTCGGCCCTCATCCAACTGTCCTTCGAGTCGGGCTCGACCAGCATCTTGGTGTGCAGGTTGCCGTCCGCCGAGTGCCCGTAGGTGCCGACTATGACGCCGTTCTCCTCGGCAATCCGCTGGAACGCGACCACTGCCTCCGGTATCCTCGAGATCGGCACCGACATGTCGTCAGCAAGTGCCACGGACACGAATTTCTCGCCGTAGCGGGAGAGCGAGGGCATGATGGCCTTCCTGGCGTAGGTCCAGTAGTCTATCCTCTTCTTGTCCCTCGAAGCCTCTGTCTGCACCGCACCGCTCTGCCTGGCAATCTCCTCGACGGTCTTCAGCTCCTCCTCGACCGCGACCGGGTGCCCGTCGACCTCAATCATGCATATCGCGGCCACGTCCGGAAGGCCCACGTTCATGCACTTGTTGACAGCCTTGATGCACACCGAGTCCATCAGCTCGATGGCCGAGGGCATCAGCGGCTTCGCGATTATGTTCGAGACGCACTTGCCCGCGTCCTCGAGCGAGTTGAATGCCGCGAGGGTCATCGCGGACGCCTTCGGCTTGAACGCCAGCTTGAGCGTGATCTCAGTGACTATCCCCAGTGTGCCCTCTGAGCCGACCATGAGCCTGTCGATCTGGTAGCCTGAGGAGTTCTTGAGAGTCCTCGTCCCGGTGTGCATTATCTCGCCCGTGGGCAGCACGACCTCGAGCCCCAGGACGTAGTCCCTCGTCGCGCCGTACTTGATTGCCCTCATGCCGGAGGCGTTGGTGACGACCATGCCCCCGATCGTGCACGCCTCCCCGCTGCCAGGGGTCGTCGGGAACCAGAACCCGCGCTTGATGAGCACCGAGTTGAGCTTGTCGTATATCACGCCCGGCTCGACGACGCAGTACAGATCCTCTACCCGGACCTCCTTGATCCTGTTCATCCCGGTCAGGTCGACTATGATCCCGCCCTTGAGAGGGACAGTGTGGCCGCACATGGCCGTGCCCGCCCCCCTCGGTATGATGGGGGTCCTCGTCCTGTTCGCGAGCTTCACGATGTCCGAGACCTGCTGCGTGTTGGCGGGTCTGACGATCACATCGGCGTCCTTGTGGTGTATGGAGGCATCGAAGCCGTAGACGTAAAGGTCAGCGGTCTTGGTAGAGACACGTTCCTTGCCGACGATCTTCTCAAGCTCCTCAACGACTCCCCTCTTCATCGGGACACCTGCTGCGATAATGATGCCAGTCGCATAAAATGATTTTCACTCACATACCTGCACAGGGATTGTCAGCGCGGCTCAGCAACCCATAAGTACACCCTCTGGCATGGTTCGACCGGTCGTTCAACATGAAGCTAGTCATCTTCGGTCCTCCGAGCGCGGGGAAAGGCACGCAGGCGCAGAAGCTCGCCAAGAGATATGGAATTCCGCAGGTCGCCACGGGCGACCTGCTCAGGGAGCACGTTGCCAAGAAGACCCCGATAGGCCTCAAGGTGAAGGAATATCTTGACTCCGGGAAGCTGGGGCCGGACGACCTGATAGTGCAGATGATGGCGGAGAGGGTTTCAGAGCCGGACTGCAGGGACGGCTACCTGCTCGACGGGTTCCCGAGGACCATAGGGCAGGCGAAGGAGTTGGAGAAGATGACCGAGGTAGATATCGTACTCAACATCGTGGTGGACCTCGAGGTCCTCGTCGAGCGCGCGGTCGGGAGGCGCATATGCCCGAAGTGCGCGGCCGTATACCATGTCAAGTTCAACGCGCCGAAAACGGAGGGAGTGTGCGACATGTGCGGCTTCACGCTGATACAGAGGGACGATGACAAAGAGGCCACCGTCAGGAACCGTCTCAAGGTCTACCAGGAGCAGACCGCCCCGCTCGTGGAGCACTTCAAGAGGAAGGGCGTGCTCGTCGACATAGACGGCTCCGGCGGGATTGAAGCGGTGCACGCCCAGATGGTCGCCGCAATCGACCGACTGAAGAAGTGAGCACAAGAACTCACGGTGGCACGTAGCTGCTCGGGGCGCTGCATATCTGCAGCATGGCGGACTGCTTGAGCGATTCCCTTAGGAGGTAGTCTCCCAGGAAGATCAGGGCGTCCATGATATCGTTGTCATCTCCGTCCTCGATCCTCGATGCTATCCTGAAGGCCCTCGCTGGCTCCGAGTCCTTCCCCAGCAGGTCTTCGAAGATGCGATTCAGGTCCTTCTCGGTCACGACCGCGACACGAGCGAGGTTCGCCTGGACCAGGGCCATGGTCAAGGCGACGCCCACCGCGTTGACCCTGAAAGTGCCGACGTCCCCGCGCTGATAGGCGTTCCTGACCCTCCCGAGGTCCTCCACAATCATCTCCATGCTGTCCCTGACCGCGTTCCGCCAGCACTCGGCGGGGAGCGCGTTCGCCATGGTCGAGAGACGCTTGAACACCCCTGTCGGGTCGTGCCCGGGGAGGATATGGGCCAGCGACCCCACCGCAAGGCATAGGTGGCTGTTCGGCTCCGTCAGGTCCATCCTCCACGACTCTTCAGTCCGGACCTCGATTGAGAACAGGCAATTGTCAAGTATGAATACATGAGACTCGAGGTTCGAACCCGTCTTCACGAGCACCTTCATGTCGATGTCCGAATGCTCCTCGTCATCCATCCGGGCGACTGACCCGAGCACAGCGATGGCTTTGATGTCGTCGGGATACTTGCGGAGCAGCCTGTCGACCACCTCACGACAGGCCTCGACCCTCTGCCGGTGATTCATATGGAGACGGCACTCGGAGCGTTCCCTTGGCATATGAAGTTCTCGCAGCGGGTCAACCGCGCGTCGGCCCGAGGCCGCAAGTGGCGAAAGTGCTCCTCAGATTCCTCACTTGCCGCCGGCAGCCGGACATGGCCGCCGCTCGAACGCAGAGAATGAAAAGCGAAGGAAGTGGTTTCGAGCGGTCCAATCAGAATCTAGTCGCTCGCTCGCAGCGGCAGGGATCCCCACTGGCGTCCCTGCCAGTCAGAGAACGCCTCGCAGAATGCATACCAGCTCGTGTCGGTCGCGAACGGCACATCCACGTACGACTCCTTGAGCGACTTCATGCCGTCGTTCGTCGAGGGCAGGTATATCGCTAGCCCCGTCGAGTCCACATTGTGCAGGCTGTTGATCGAGATGACGATCGCCGGGGTCACCGCCGCAATCACCTGGCTGGCTGCGGCCTTGATGCCTGCGTCTTCTATCACCGGGTCGTCGATCAGGTTCTGCGCGAAGCCCATGAGATCCGTGTTGTACGGGTAGTAGTACCTGTCCGCCATGATGTAGTCCATCTGGTACGCCTGCATGTAGTCCCTGAGTCCGCCCAGGAGCTTCTTGCCCAGCTGGTCCACCGCGGCAGTCACCTCGTCCATGTACGCCATGTCGAAGGCACTCATCGTCCAGTCCATGTAGCCTTCAATGGACGAGTAGAACTCCGCGTATGTCTCGACCAGGCAGATCGAGAACTCCTTCGGGGTCATCGTCGGCTCAAGGTTGAGCTCCGCGGAGAACAGGTCATATGGGAACCCGTAGCCGGGCACCGTCTCCTCGCTGAACACCACATAGTCGGCGTAGTCCCTCACCTGGTAGGAGACCTCGGGCATCGCCATCAGGCACGCGTCGAAAGCCACTATGTCGATCACGCGCTCGGTGGTCGCGTACGCATTCGCGAAGGCTTCCCTGAGCTCGATCATCGTGATGCAGTCGTCTATGCCGGTCTCGTCAAAGGTGGTGTCGTCCCAGCAGATGCCTCTCCAGCCTCCGCCGTGGTCCCATAGGTCGACCATGTACTTCTTGGCCGGGAAGTCCCGTACGCCGATCTCGATGAACTCCTCGAGCACCGCTGGGTCAGCCATGTTGACCTCCTTCGGGTATCCGTAGGCGGCGCCGACGGAAGTCACCTTGTTGTTTTCGATGTACAGCAGGTCGGCCACGTCCGAGTATTTGTCATACAGCACGACATAGTTCACGTCGTCGTTCGAGCCCGTGGTCATCAGCCATTCGACGTTCATGTCCCCGAATATCTCGAGGTTGTTGTCCCCGTCCAGATAGACGAGCACCGTCCATTCTTTGTCGCCGGCAGAAACCGGCAGCGAGAACACCACGGCGATCATCACCGCGGTCGCTGCGATTGCGCCGGATTTCGATAACGCACTCATGCTTCTCTCCCCCTTTCTCGAATCGAACGGATATCGAATTCCGGCATATCCAATCGGTACCCGTCCCGCAGGCGGATAAGGGGGTCATGGAGTACAAAACTCTTACCCTGCCCGGGGTGTGCCAGTGCCTCTGCGAGTCTTGCCCCGCATGGCATCCTGCCCACATAGTCAGGATCAGGTTCGTTCCTCGTTAATCCGCAAGCTTGCCAGCGGCCGATAGCCTCTGATCCCGAGGATGCGCTCGGACCCGCTAATCGCTTAAATATCTGAACCTGAATAGCGCTTTCTGCCGGTGCAGCCCCGTAGTGTAGCGGTCAATCATGCGAGACTCTGGATTGCTCTCGCGAGGAGAGATCTTGCGACGGAGGTTCGAATCCTCCCGGGGCTACCTCCTTCACTTCTTCGGATACCCCTTCCTCTCGAGCTCCTCGTTGACGAGCGCGTCGACAAGCGCCACCCTCCCGTCCGTCCTCCTGGCGTGGACCACCTCGAAAGCGTCGAAGAACCTCTTGTTGATGGCCACCTTCTCGGCGTACTGCTGCATGCGTCCGTCCCTGACCTTGTACCGCCCTGTGATCTGCCTCGCTACCAGCTCGCTGTCGGTGACCACCCTGACCGCGACGCAGCTCCTCTCCCTGACCTTCTCCAGTCCCCAGAGGATGGCCTCGTACTCGGCTTCGTTGTTCGTCCTCTCGCCCACGAACTTGGCGCCCTTCTCGAGCAGATTCCCCGCCGAGTCCAATATCATGTAGGCTATCGCGGCAGGGCCCGGGTTGCCCCTCGCCCCTCCGTCAGTGTAAAGGGTGAGCATCTTAGGATCCGATGACGTGCTAGTCCCCTCACTGCGGCATGAGAACTTGCTGCGATATGAAGCTGGCGCTGTCCGCCACGGCGCGACCGCAGTTACCTCGGTATGCATCGTCCGTGACCCCATGGCATAAATACAAATATCATACCTCGTCTCTTTCCACCGGGGAGCGAGGCAGTGGGAAGAGCGGCCACGCCGATGATGGAGCAGTATTTCCGCATAAAGGAGAGCTACAAGGACTGCCTCCTGCTCTACCGGATGGGCGACTTCTACGAGATGTTCGGCGAGGACGCAGTCATAGGCTCCAGGGAGATGGAGATAACACTCACTTCGAGGGATAAAGGCAAGAAGGAGAGGATACCCCTGTGCGGTGTCCCATGGCACGCCCTCGACTCTTACCTGCCCAAGCTGATCGGCAAGGGGTACAAGGTCGCGATCTGCGAGCAGATGGAGGACCCGAGGCACGCCAAAGGGCTGGTCAAGCGCGATGTGGTCAGGATAGTGACCCCGGGCACGGTGCTGGAGAGCACGGTCCTGGAGAGCGGGGCGAACAATTATCTGATGGCTATCAACAAAGCCGGGGACGCATACGGCCTCTCGTTCGTCGACATCTCGACCGGTGAGTTCGTGACGACAGAGATCGAGGGCGAGGACGCGCGGTCGAGGGTGCTCGCGGAGTTCGTCCAGAAGGGCCCCAAGGAGATCTTACATCCGCCAGGATTCGACGACCCTGGTCTCGCCAAGGAGTTCGCGTTGTCAGGGGCATGCCTCACACCGCTCGACGAGATGGCGTTCATCCGGGAGTCCGCGGAGTCGGTCATCAAGAGGCACATGAGAGTCACCACGATCGAAGGCCTCGGGCTTGCGGGCAAGCCGCTCGCGATATCGTCCGCGGGGGCCATACTCAGATACCTGGAGACGACGCAGAAGCGAGATCTCGGGTTCGTCTCGAGACCGAGGTTCTTCTCGACCTCCGAGAAGCTCGTGCTCGACCAGACTACCCTCAGGAACCTGGAGGTCTTCAGGAACGTCAGGGACGGCGGGCATGAGTCCACGCTGGTCTCCGTGCTCGACAGGACCATGACCCCTATGGGGGCCAGGATGCTCAAGAACTGGCTCACTGAGCCGCTCATGGACGTGAAGGCGATAGGGGCGCGGTTGGACGCGGTCGAGGAGCTCGTGGGCAAGACAGTGGAGCGCACCTTCATCGCATCCGCGCTCTCGCAGGTGAGGGATCTCGAGAGGCTCATCGGCAAGGTGGCCTACGGGAGCGCCAACGCGAGGGACATGGTCGCCATCAGGTCATGTCTCGAGAGGGTCCCGGAGCTGAAGCGGACAATCATGACCTTGGACTCCGAGCTCCCTAGGCGGCTGGCCGAGTTCATGGAAGACACGTCCGACGTGGTGGACCTCATAGGCCGGGCACTTGTTGACGACCCGCCCGTGACCGTGAAGGAGGGCGGGCTCATCAGGGACGGCTTCGACCCTGCGCTCGACGAGCTGAGGCGCACCTCGAGGGACGGGCAACAGTGGATAGCCGATCTTGAGGAGTCCGAGAGGAAGAGGACCGGCATCAAGAACCTCAAGGTCGGGTTCAACAATGTGTTCGGGTACTACATCGAGGTGTCCAAGTCATACCTCAGGCAGGTCCCTCCTGACTACGAGAGGAAACAGACCGTCGCGAACGGCGAGAGGTTCGTCACGCCCGAGTTGAAGGAGAAGGAGAGGGCGATACTGACTGCCCAGAACAGGTCATGCGACCTGGAGCACGAGATATTCCTGCGCGTCAGGGACCAGGTGGCACAGATGGCGGAGCCCGTCAGGGAGATATCCCGCGCGATGGCTGCCATCGACGTCCTCCACTCGTTCGCCGAGATCGCGGTGTCCTCAAGGTACTGCAGGCCTGAGGTGGACGAGAGCGACACAATCATCATCAAGGACGGCAGGCACCCTGTGGTCGAGAAAGCGCTCATGGACTCTTTCGTGCCAAACGACGTTCACATCGACACCAACCTGAACAGGTTCGTCATCCTGACAGGGCCGAACATGGCCGGGAAGTCGACATACCTGAGGCAGATCGCGGACATAGTTGTCATGGCCCAGGCGGGCTCCTTCGTCCCCGCCTCCGAGGCGAGGGTCGGCCTGGTCGACAGGGTCTTCACCCGAGTCGGCGCCTTCGACGACCTGTCGAGGGGGCAATCGACCTTCATGGTCGAGATGACCGAGCTGGCGAACATACTCAACAGCGCGACTAGGAGGAGCCTCATACTGCTCGACGAGGTCGGGAGGGGCACGAGCACCTTCGACGGGCTCGCGATCGCGTGGGCCGTCTCCGAGTACCTCTACGACCACTCCAAGGTGGGCGCGAGGTCGCTCTTCGCCACACACTATCATCAGCTCACGGAGCTCGCCGACACGTTGGAGGGCGTCAGGAACCTTGCGATGGCCGTCAAGGAGGAGGGCCCCGAGGTGGTGTTCCTGAGGAAGGTCGTCCCCGGGAAGGCCAACAAGAGCTACGGGATACAGGTCGCGAAGCTCGCGGGGATACCCCGCGAGGTCATAGGCAGGGCGGAGCAGGTCCTGGAACGGATCGAGGAGGAGAACGTCCTCGAGGTCAAGGCGGGCAGGAGGTCGCACAAGCAGTCGCTCCTCCTGACAAAGGACAACGAGTCGACCATCGAGGAGGAACTCCGCAAGCTCGATGTCTCCAAGATGGCCCCGATGGAGGCCTACCTGAGACTGATCGAGTTGAAGAAGAGGCTGGGGGGAGCCGGTGCCAAGTAGGATCAGGCTCCTGGACGGGGCGACTGTGGACAAGATAGCCGCCGGAGAGGTCGTCGAGAGGCCCGCCTCTGTCGTCAAGGAGCTCGTCGAGAACTCGCTCGACGCGGGAGCGTCGAGCATATCCGTTTCTGTGGAAGAGGGCGGCAGAAAGGCCATCACCGTGAGGGACGACGGGTGCGGCATGACCCGGGAGGACGCGCAGGCGGCCTTCACGAGGCACGCAACAAGCAAGATAGCCGCCCTGGAGGACCTTGGGCGCCTCGTCACATACGGCTTCAGAGGCGAGGCCCTCTCATCCATAGCGTCCGTGTCCAGGGTCACCCTCAGGACGCGGGAGCACGATGCGCCCGAGGGGACAAAGGTGGTCGTTGAGGGCGGGAAGGTCCTGAGCGTGTCAACAGCAGGCGTCCCGCACGGAACCGAGGTCTCAGTACGGGACCTCTTCTACAACGTGCCTGCGCGCATGAAGTCCATGAAGGGCAGGCAGGTCGAGCTGGCGCACATCCGAGAGGTCATGATTGGCTACTCGATTGCCCGTGCGGGTCTGTCCTTCTCGTTCGCTTCCGACGGCGAACTTCAGCTGGTGCATGTTCCCGCCGAAGGCATGAAAGGCTCACTCGTGGCCGCCTTCGGGGCGAAGGTCGCGGAGAACATGATCTATGGGGAGTCGGGAGCGGACGGCATCAGGGTGGAGGCTTATCTGGGAAGGCTCGAACACACGAAATCCTCGCCTTCCGACCTGAGGTTCTTCGTGAACGACCGTCCGGTGAGGGCCCCGAAGCTCGTCTCCACTGTGGTCGAGGCCTACGGCTCTCGCCTGATGAAGGACAGGTATCCAGTCGGGATCCTGCGGATATTCGTCGACCCTGACGAGGTGGATGTGAACGTGCATCCAGCCAAGCGCGAGGTGAGGTTCGGAGACGAGGGGTCAGTACTCGGCGCCGTCGGAGCGTGCTTGGCCAGGGCGCTCGAGGAACCCGACCTCACTTTCCAATACGACCTGACCAGGTTCTCTGGATCGTTCAAGGCGGTGCCCGCTGACCCGTCACAGCAGGCGCATCCGCCGGCTACGGGTGTCCAGAAGGCCCTCGAGGTCGAGGAGCGTAGAATCGATGGCGCAATGCGTCCGACCATCGTGCCTCTGGCGCAGATTATGAACACCTACATCCTCGCGGAGTCAGGGGGCAGCCTGCTGCTGATAGACCAGCACGCTGCGTCGGAGAGGATATTCTACGAGAGGGTCCTAGGGGCGGTGAAGGACGGCAGGGAGATCTCTCAGACGCTGCTCACGCCCCTGGTCCTGCAGCTGACCGCTTCCGAGCAGCGGGCGCTCGAGGAGAACATGGGCACGCTCGAGCAGTCAGGGTTCAGGATAGAACGCTTCGGCAAGGACGCGTTCGCGGTCAGGGCGGTCCCCACCGTCGTCGGTGTCGCTCAGGGCGAGTCCGCGCTCAGGAACATCCTGGGGGACCTGTCTAGGTGCGCCCCGGAGAGGAGGGTGGGGCTGGACGCGATATGGCTCGTAGCGTGTCATACGGCGGTTAGGGCGGGCGAGACGCTCTCCGAGGGGCAGATGCGCACCCTCATATCGGATCTGCTCGCCACTGAAAACCCCTACACTTGCGAGCACGGCAGGCCGACGATGATTTCCCTCTCCCCCGCGGACCTCGAGAAGCTCTTCAAGAGGCGCGTATAGGCGCGCTCACGCGCGCTCGAATATCTTACTCCCGCCCGGGAGCACAACGCCATACTTCTCCGCGACGGCGTCGACCTTGGCCGCGATATCCCTCGGGAGCAGCTGCGGTCGGTGGGTCGCGAGGATATCCTCCGTCCTCTTCCTAGCGTGCTCTATCAGGTCGTCGACCGAGTAGTCAGGCTCCCCCGGGATGTGGTAGCTCGTGACCTGCGGTATCATCATGTCCTTCCTCATGTGCTTGAGCGTGTGCGGGTCGGACAGGAATATTCCGCCAGGCCCCTGTCGCCTTATCGCCTCGAAGCCAATCGTGTCCGCACTGACGTCCACGCCCCTCCTGAGCCGCTTCAGCCACCGCCACATCTCACAGTCCATCACGAGCTTCTCCTTGGACATCATGCCCGCGCGGTCCAGCCCGCCGAGGCCCACCACGAGGTCAGCCCCGGTCAGCATCGCGCCCATCGCGGTCATCATGGTCTGGGCGCCCGCCTCCAGCGAGAGCGTCCTCGAGGCGTTCGAGGGCCCGCCCGCGCAGGACGGGAGACCGTAGTGCCTGGCCATCTCGACCGCGGCCGAGTCCATGAGCACGCCCTCGGGCGTTCCGCACAGGAACACGCCTGACTTGAGGTCCGTGGCGCCAGAGAAGGACGAGTAGATGGCAGGGGCGCCGGGGCTCGCGACCTGCGACATGGTGAGCCCGCACAGGTTCTCCGCGTTGATGATCGCGAGAGTGCCCGCTATAGTGACGGGTGTCACGGAGCCCGCGATGCCCATGCTCAGGTGCACGATGGGTACGCCGGCCCGGGAGAGCACCACGAGCGCCTCGGCCTCCCCCTGGTCGTACTTCAGGGGACTTATCGGGGTGCACACGTCTGAGAACAGAGGCCTCTTCCTCAGGTCCTCGGGGGAGCCCGCTATCGTCGACGCGACCTCCACCTGGAACCTGGCCTCCTCGGGTGATGTCGCCCCGTGCTGAATGTGCTTCGAGCAGTGCCCGATGGTCGCGAGGAACTCGAACCACGAGCTCTTACCGGAAGGCACGTCGGTCGCGACCACGGGGGGCCAGACGTAATCCACCTCGGGGAGCGCGTCGGCAAGGACCGCGAAGTCCACGACGTCCTTCAGCTTCGACGGCCTCTTCTTCCCGGTGGCCATCTCGAAGACAGCCGGTGGCTGCCCGTCGGTGGATATCAGGCTCACGCCATCATCCGGGACGGAGAAGTCCCTGCCTCTCCGGGAGCATATCCTGATAGTCTTAGGAGCGTCCTTCAGGGCCTGGGAGACCATGCGCTCGTCCAGGTACGCTGCGCCCTTTGCCCGGTCCACCCTGGCGCCAGCCTTCGCGATCATCTCGAGCACTGACGGGCTGTCGATCTTGACCCCGACCTCAGAGAGTATCCGAAGGGATACCTCATGCACCTGCTCGATGTCTTCCTTGGACAGAACGCTCATCTTCGCCGTGGACATATGATCACCCCCAGCAGCTCCTTCCTCAGGGCGGGATGGCGAGGTGATAGATTATGGTATTGCCCTCGCGGCCCATGGCGACGGGTTCCGTCTCGCGTGGGGGAAAGTTTTAAGGCCGGAATCAGGACTCACGCTTGAAAGCAAGAGGTGTTTCAGATGGGACTCAACATGGCGATTGCCGAGCTGGAATCGGACAAGGCGCTCTGCAAGGGCAGGAAGCTCTCGGTCACCAAGGTCTTCTTGGAGGAGCCGGGGAGATGGGAGAAGTACCTCGAGGTCGACCGTATCGTGGACCTCAAGAAGGCCTCCGAGAAGCTCGGCAAGGAGCGGATGGACGCCTTCTTCAAGAAGTCCAAGCTCAAGGTGGAGGGTGACGAGCTGTACCTGGAGAAGGTCAAGGACGACGCCGACAGGAAGATGTTCGAGCCCTTCGTGAAGGAGGTCAAGACGAAGTGGGTCCTGACCGAGAAGGTCCCCTCGGGCGAGAGGAAGGATATCGTCGCGGCCGCGAAGAAGGAGAACTCCGTGACGGAGTGGGACATGCTCGAGTTCGACGAGATGTACGCCACGTGCGCGAAGTGCGGTCTCTCGTGGGACAACAAGAAGGGGTGCGTCGGCAACTTCGGCCCCTCAGGGTCTCCGGTGCCGGAACTCGCCAAGAAGTACGGGCTTAGCATCCTCGCGAAGGTGAACGACCTGGCGGAGAAGAAGACCGTCCTGTCACCCAAGGACGCCGACCAGCTCCTGAGGGAGGTCAAGATCCTCCGGGAGAAGTCTCCTGCGGAGGGCAAGATGATTGTGCGCAGGATCGAGGGCACACTCAACAGGCTGGACGCGATCGCAAAGTGCGCGAAGGACTACAACGTAGGGTTGTACTTCTTCTGAGCCGGGGTGCTGAACCCCTTGTCCGCGGCCGCTCCCGAACCCGGTCAGAAGGACGATGTCATCGTCGTCTCGTCCGAAGCCGGCACGCTCTCGCTTGAGATCATGCCCCTCCGGGAGGGCGTCGCGAGGACGTTCCTCAGGGCGTCCCCAAGGACCCTCCTCCTCTCGGAAGACGCCGCCGAGAAGTTGAACAAGGCCCTCATGTCGAGAGGATACTCGCGCGTGATCGTGCAGGACAACAAGCGGGGGCTGATCAAGAATGCGCTCTCCAGGCATGGCTGGACAGTCACGAGGGCCGTGAGGCCGAAGCTTTCCCTCCAGTGCTCCATGATGACCCCTTACGACATCCCTATCGACGACTCGCTCTTCGAGCCCACGGGAGCGGGGGTCGACCTGAAGAACACGGACCACATGCACGGGATAGAGATAGACCTCGGGCCGAGGAAGGTCTGGGCGTTCTACACGGACGACGGGGACACGGCCCGGATAGTCTACGAGGGCGACAGGAAGCTCGGGATGATGGTCGCCTCGAACGCGGAGGACTTCGAGGCGGCGGGGAGCTGCCTGCTGCACTTCCTGTCCATGGCGGGAAAGTCGTGGGCGGTGTTCTCGACTGATATGGGTCGGTTCATCAGGAAGTACGACCCGATCACCATGTGGCGCATGGTGCACGAGAGGCCGACCGCCTCTCAGCACTCGGCCAAGCCACTCTCGAAGGAGAACAAGGCCGAGGCGGTGCGCCTGTTCTCGGAGTACTACGACGAGACCAAGCTCCAGGCCATGCTCAGGGTCCGTCGGCTGAGGTCTGATGCCAGGTACTCGTTGTTCATCGTCGAAGGGGGATTCATCGTAACTCGCCTGGACGGGCAGACCGGGCTCATCTACGACATATACGTCACACCTGGGAAGCAGGGCGAGGGGTTGGGGGTGGAGCTCATGAAGGCCGGTCTGTCCAGTCTCGCGGGCAGGGCCACCTCCTGCTACCTGCACACCAGCTACCCTAGGGCGAAGAGGCTCTACGAGAAGTTCGGGTTCAAGGCGGTTCACTCGCAGCTCGGGATACGACTGGACGAGATAGTGCTCGAGCCGCCGACCGCAAAGTAATATACACATAACCCGATGACTCGCGCTGACCCGTTTCTGGACTCTCAGGGGGCGGCTAGTTGATCGGCAGGGACAGGATTCTCGAGGTTGTCGACAGGTACGATCTGAAGAAGGCGAAGGTCGGCATGGTGGCCTCGCACTCGGCTCTGGACGTGTGCGACGGCGCCGTGGAGGAGGGCTTCACTACCGTGGGCATATGCCAGGAGGGCAGGGACAAGACGTACTCCCGGTACCTCAAGGCCCAGAGGGCTCCTGACGGCAGGCTCCTCAGGGGCGTCGTGGACGAGTGCTGGACCCTCAAGAAGTTCAAGGAGATGATGGACCCTGCCTTCCAGGAGCGGCTTGTCAAGGAGAACGTGCTGTTCGTCCCCAACCGGTCCTTCACTTCCTACATAGCCCTCAAGGAGATAGAGGACAACTTCGCGGTGCCGTTGATCGGCTCCAGGGCGCTCCTCAGGAGCGAGGAGAGGGGCGAGGAGCACGACTACTACTGGCTGCTCCAGAAGGCGGGGCTGCCCTTCCCCAGGAGGATCGAGGACCCGCAGGACATCTCCGGCCTGGTCATAGTCAAGCTGCACCACAAGGTCAAGAAGCTCGAGAGGGGCTTCTTCACGGCCGCCTCCTACAAGGAGTACAGGGAGAAGTCCAGGAACCTGATGTTCCACAACGTCATAACCGAGGAGGACCTCGCGAGCGCGAGGATAGAGGAGTACATCATCGGGCCGGTCTTCAACCTCGACTTCTTCTACTCGCCCCTGGAGCAGAGGATGGAGCGGATCGAGCTGCTGGGTGTGGACTGGCGGTTCGAGACCTCGCTTGACGGACATGTGCGCCTGCCCGCGCCCCAGCAGATCACGCTCGAGGGCGCGCAGTCGACCCCAGAGTACACCGTCTGCGGGCACAACTCCGCGACCATGAGGGAGTCGCTGCTCGAGGGCGCGTTCGACCTGGCTGAGAAGTATGTGAAGGCCGTCGAGGAGCACTACCCGCCCGGCATAATAGGGCCGTTCTGTCTCCAGACTTGCGTCGACAAGGATCTGAAGTTCCACATCTACGATGTCGCCCCGAGGGTCGGTGGGGGGACGAACGTGCACATGTGGGTCGGCCACCCGTATGGGAACACCCTCTGGCGCGCAAATGTGAGCACAGGGAGGCGCTTGGCCATGGAGATCCGGCGGGCGATAGAGACCGACCAGGTCGACAAGATAGTGACCTGAGCCCTAGTCGCGCGGCCCGGAGGCGTACATGCTGGCTATCTGGCATGCGCCCTTCCCTCATACCTAAAGCTTATAAAGGGGCAATCTATTCGCCGGACTACCTTTTTCCGAGGGGGGTCTTGGTTTCGATTCCCGGAAGAACGAGGGGAATAGCTATGAGGAACGATTGGACGAGCAAGCTATCAGCCAGTTTCTTGGCGCTGGCCGTGGTCCTCTCCGCCCTGGTCTTCATACCGGCGGTGGGCGAGGCTCAGAGCGCCAGCACAGCGAACATCTATGTGCCTGTCACATCGGACGGGTCACCTGTCACCGACGCCATGGTGGACCTCACCGACGTGCACACTGGCTCCGTGATAGCTGCCGAATACTCCTGGGACAGGAGCGCCTATGTCGTCTCGAACGCCCCGGCGGGCTACTACAGGGTCGATGTGACCCACGACGACTACTATGACGCTCTCGACTGGTCCGAGTTCAGGTTCGACGGAACGAATAACCACACGGTCTCCCCGGTCACACTGGGATTTTTCCCGTACAAGGAATGGGAGTGGAATGTGTCCGTGAAGACTCCAGGCGGTCAGAAGATCGTCGGGGCGACGGTCGGGTTCTATGACTCCGTCAACGAGGAGTTCGTGGAGAAGGGCCTGACCAACCAGGCGGGCGGCTGGGTCGTGCTGAACATGTGGGATACCCCGAGCATCGAACTGGTGGTCATCGCGAGGGGATACGAGACATACATCAACACATATGCTGTCAGCGGTAACTCAAACCCGACTGTGACGATGACCGTGTCCCAGAAGATCACGAGTTTCGTCACTGACTCCAGTGGCAGCCCAGCTTCGAACGTCGTCGCCTACCTCGTCAACACGGACGATTCGATACCCTTGGTCAAGAGGGTGCTCAAGAGCACCTCGAGCGCGATGTCCTTCGACGCTTATCCTGGTAACTTCATACTGGTCCTGGACGCCTACGGCTGCGCCGCGCATGTGCAGGCCGTGACTGTGCCAGGGACCGTTGTGCCGTCAGAGCTCCCGCTGGTGGACCAGACGAAGCGGGTCGAGAATGTCGTGATCGACTACGGGGCCGACTTCAGGAGCTTCGTCCTCAGCGTGGATACGACTTGGTCCTACGACGCCGCCTATCCCGGACTCAGGTACAAGGACATGGGCAGCCTCAGGATGCAGATAGATCTGGTCATGGGGAACGGTGACGGGACGCTGGATGCTGGTGAGGTGGGCCTCTTCAAGGCCGCGGTGTCCGAATACGGTTCTCAGTATGTTTCGAGCGCCTCGCTCCTGACCGTCAACGACACTGCGTACATATCCGCAAACACAACCACGAACTTCGTGCTAAGCCTCGCTGCGAGCTCAGTCCTCAACACGACTGGGATGGACTACTCCTATGACTGCGATTACAGTGCGAACAAACTGGACGTGGGCGCGGTGGACTACACGGCTATCGCCTACGCGAGGCCCGACACCCCAGCGGTCGACTACAAGTACCAGATAGAGCTCGTCAACGGCTATGAGCTCGTCTCAAACAGCTCCACGGGCAATGTGAAGGTCACGGGCTTTCTGACCATAATGATCGACCATGTGTCCGGTTCGTTGGTTGAGGCGATCGCCATGGCCTTCGAGAAGTCAGACCTTCCGACGCCGGTCGCGGGGCTGGATCTCGAAGCCACGGAGTTCGTGTACGTCGTGAAGGATGACGGCGGCAACATCACGGGATACATCGTGAGAGTGGGCAAGAACACGACGTTCTCCGCGAACGACTCCTTCGACCCGAACGGCAACCCGCTGACATACACCTGGAACTTCGGAGACGGCACGGGCAACTTCACCACGATGAACTCGACCTATGTCTACAACTACTCCACTGCTGCGGACCTCAGGATAGTGACCCTTAATGTGACGGACGTCGCAGGGCTTTGGAACTCGACGACCATCAATGTCACATGCGACGGACTGGACCCAACACCCGTCATCTCTGTTTTCAACGAGACGGTCAATGAGACCGACAACTCGATAACCCTTGAGCAGAGGGACACGGTCGTGTTCAACGCGACCGATTCCGTGGACGACGTCGCCTCGCTGCTAGGCGACGGGCTGGGTGTCATCGCGTTCTTCGAGTTCGACTACGGTGACGGCAACAAGTCGGAGAG
>JBFFED010000003.1:0-72337 GCA_041559015.1 Thermoplasmata archaeon
CAATCCGTTCAGAGTCGAAGGACAGAAGACAGCAGCGTACGAGATATGCGACCAGCTTGATGGGATGAGCCCTGAGTACCTCTACATACCCGTGGGGAACGGCGGCAACTCTGCAGCTTACTGGAAGGGGTTCACGGAGTACGAAGCGGTCGGGGCTGTGTCGAACCACCCTGTGATAAGAGGCATCCAGGCGGATGGATCCGCCCCTATAGCGCGCATGTTCGACACCGGCTCGGACGAACTCGTCCCTGTCAAGACGCCCGAGACTGTGGCGACTGCCATCCGGATCGGCAACCCGGCCAACTGGAAGAAGACCGTCAGGGCGATCAAGGAGTCCGGAGGCTGCACCACAACAGTCTCGGACAATGAGATACTGGCCGCCCAGAAGATGATGGCAAGGCTGGAGGGAATCTTTGCGGAGCCGGCGGGCGCCGCAGCCCTCGCAGGCCTGATCAAGGACGTCCGCGATGGAGCCTTCGAGAGATCCTCGCGGGTGGTCTGCGTTTCGACCGGCCATGGCCTGAAGGACCCGGACATCGCGATATCTCAGTGTGTAAAACCCGCTGTCATCGACGCGTCCGTCGAGGCACTGAAGAAGTTCATGGAGGGATGATCTGAGGATAGTCCTCGTTGGCTTCGGTGCGGTCGGACGCAGCTTCGCCGAGCTCATCGACAAGGAATCCAAGAAGCTGGAGCTCGACTTCGGGCTCAGGGCCAGGGTGGTGGGCATCGCGGACCAGAAGGGCGCCGCGATCTCAGACGAGGGCGTCGACCTGAAGACGGCCCTTGAGTCAAAGAAGACGAATGGGACCCTCGACGGTCTCGGAGCAGAAGTGTATCACTCCGGGATGAAGGCGATCGACCTGATCGGGGAGGCGGACGCCGAGGTCGTCGTGGAGTCCACCCCTACAGAGCTGACCCGGGGGGAGCCCGGCCTGAGCCATGTCAAGGCGGCGATGCAGCGAGGGAGGCACGTAATCTGCACGAACAAGGGTCCACTGGCCATCGCCATGCCGGCCCTCATCGAGCTGGCGCACCACAACCAGGTCATATTCAAGTTCAGCGGGACCGTTGGCGGCGGGACACCCGTACTGGATTTCGCCAAGAAGTGTCTTGAGGGAAGCAAGATACGGTCCATCAGCGGCATCCTCAACGGCACGTCCAATTTCATCCTGAGCAAGATGGCCTCCGAAGGCGTCGCGATGGCCGATGCTTTGTCTGAGGCCCAGCGACTGGGGTACGCCGAGGCCGACCCGACCTACGATATTGGAGGTTTCGATACCGCGTGCAAGCTCGTGATCACATCGAACTACGTGATGGGCAGCTCCCTGAGCATACGCGATGTGGACATCACCGGCATCACGGAGATACAGCAGAGCGACATCGCGAGGGCAAGATCCGACGGCAAAGTCCTCAAACTCATAGGAAGGGTCGAAGGGGGAGCGAAGGTGTCCCCCGAGATGGTGCTTTCCACTCATCCCCTGAACGTCAGCGGGACATTCAACGCGATCTGCTTCGACACGTACCCGTCAGGGGAGATCACCCTGGTCGGCAAGGGAGCGGGAGGAATGGAGACCGCAACATCGGTCCTGAGGGACCTTATAGAGATCAGGAGGACTTTCGCCCGATAGGTATTTTTGCAGGGCTTCGATTCTGGAGTGGTCCCATCATGAAGATAGTGATGAAGTTCGGAGGGGTCAGCGTCGCGGACGGCGATAAACTGAGGAAGGCCGGCACCATAGTACGGAGGTTCCACAGGGAAGGCCACACGATGGTAGTGGTCACTTCCGCGATGCACAGTGTCACGGACTCGCTCATCGACATCGCCAAGAGGGCTAGCCGAGGGGAGAAGAAGGCCGTGGCCGAGTTCATAGAGCAGATGCACCAGAGGCACCGGCGGGCCGCCGAGGCCTCGATCATGGACGAGCAGGTCCTCGGCCGGACAATGGCCGCCGTGAACGCGCGCATAGATGAGCTGAAGAACATACTGCTGGGCGTGGCGCACATAGGCGAACTCACCCCGAGGTCCAGGGACTTCGTGATCGGCTACGGTGAGAAGCTGTCGGCACCGATACTCCAGGGGATCCTCGAGGACCTCGACATCAAGTCGAAGGCGCTCACGGGAGGAGAGGCGGGCATAGTCACGGACGACCGGTTCGGCGAGGCCTCGCCTCTTATGAACGTGACGAGGCATCAGGTGAGGCAGGCCCTGGAGCCGCTCCTGGATGAAGGCGTCGTGCCCGTCATCAGCGGGTTCGTGGCATCCACCCAGGATGGGGTCCAGACCACACTTGGCAGAGGGGGCTCGGACTTCACCGCGTCCGTGATCGGGGTTGCGATCAAGGCTGACGAGGTATGGGTCTGGAAGGACGTGGACGGGCTGATGACGGCGAACCCCAGGATCGTCAAGTCCGCAAAGATGATAGACATCATATCCTTCGCGGAGGCGATGGAGCTGGCGCACTTCGGGGCCGAGGTCGTGCACCCGAAGGCGCTCGAGTGCGCGTCCAAGCACAAGCTCCCGTTCCGCGTGAAGGCCATCAAGGACCCGGACGGCAAGGGCACGGCTATAGAGAGCCAGGTCAAGGTCAAGTCCAGAGATGTAGTCAAGGCCATCTCCATTATCAGCGATGTGAGCCTGATAACCGTGAGCGGGGCGAGCATGGTCGGCACGCCCCGGCTGCCGGCAAAGGTGCTCCAGATACTCACGGACGAGGAGGTCGACGTCCTCATGATATCCCAGAGCTCCTCGGAGGAGAACATCACGCTTGCGATACCCAAGGCGGTCGGCGCAAAGGCTCAGAACGCGCTTGAGCTCTCATTGCTGGGCACGAAGGAGGTCCGGGAGGTGTCCGTCGAGGAAGGCCTGAGCATAGTCGCAGTAGTCGGGGCTGGCATGAAGGGGACCCCGGGTGTGGCCGCGAGGGTCTTCGGGACGATGGCGAAAGAGGACGTGAACATACGCGCGATCGCCCAGGGCTCTTCCGAGCTGAATATATCGTTCATAGTCAAGAAAGCCGAGGCGAAGAAGGCGGTCGAGGCCTTGCACACGGATTTCAGGCTTGGTGATTGAACTTGTCGAAGAGGACGGCTGAACAGCCGCTCAGGAGCGACGCGATGAGGAAGGGGCAGTCGAGAGCTGCTGCGAGAGGCCTCTTGCGCGCCCTCGGCATGGACGACAGGGATCTCGAGAAGCCGCTCATAGCCGTCGCGAACTCGTTCAACACCATCGTACCAGGGCACATCCACCTTGACAAGATAGCAGCTGAGGTCAAGAGAGGCATAGAGGACGCCGGGGGTGTGGCCTACGAGTTCGGTGTGCCGGGCATATGCGACGGCATAGCGATGGGGCTGGAAGGCATGAGGTACTCCCTGCCCTCCAGGGAGATCATTGCCGACGCGGTCGAGGCGATGGTGGAGTCACACGTGGCCGACGGATGGGTCGGGGTCACGAACTGCGACAAGATCACACCAGGGATGCTGATGGCCGCAGGCCGCGTGAACATACCCTGCGTGCTCGTCACTGGCGGGCCGATGATGCCCGGCGTTTACAAGGACAGGAGGCTGGACGTCATCTCTATCTTCGAGGCGATGGGCGAGTTCACTGCCGGAAGGATATCGCAGGCAGACTTCGACGAGATCGAGCGAAGGGCGTGCCCGGGGCCAGGGTCGTGCTCTGGTCTCTTCACTGCGAACACGATGGCGTGCCTGACCGAAGCGCTCGGCCTCAGCATGTCCGGCTGCGCGACATCGCATGCCGTCTCCGACGAGAAGCTCAAGATTGCGAGAAGGAGCGGCTCGCTCGCGGTCAAATTGGTGCGCGAGGGAAGGAAGCCCAGGGACTTCGTCACGAAGGCGAGCTTCGAGAACGCCCTCCGGGTCGATAACGCGATAGGCGGCTCCACCAACACGTGCCTGCACATGCTCGCGATAGCCAGCGAGTTCGGCGTGCCCATGGAGCTAGCCATGTTCGACGAGTTGTCGAGGGACACCAAGCACATCGTCGCGCTTAAGCCTGGAGGAGAACACTTCATGATCGACCTCGACGAGGCAGGGGGCATCCCGGGCGTCCTCTCGCGCCTTGGCCCGAAGCTCAAGGCTGCGGGCACTGTCGACGGCCAGGATATCACCGACATCGCCAAGGCGGCCAAGGTCAGGAATCCGAAGGTCATCCGCGACCCTGAGAACGCATACCATGACGAAGGCGGAATCGCGGTCCTCTGCGGGAACCTCGCGGAGGAGGGGTGCGTGGTGAAGCAGTCCGCGGTCATACCCGCAATGCGGACATTCGAAGGGCCCGCGAAGGTCTACGACACTGAGAAGTCCGCGACAGATGCCATGCTGGGAGGCAGGATCAAGCCCGGAGACGCTGTCATCATAAGATACCAGGGACCGAAAGGTGCCCCTGGCATGCCAGAAATGCTCGGGCCGACAGCCATAATCGCGGGTATGGGCCTGGGCGAGTCGGTGGCGCTCATAACTGACGGAAGGTTCTCCGGAGGGACTCGAGGCCTGTCCATAGGCCACGTCTCCCCGGAGGCGTATACGGGTGGGACCTTGGCCGCAGTCAGGGACAAGGACATCATAAGGATAGACCTGGACGGCAGGGAGATAGAGGTGCTGCTGTCCCAGAAGGAGATCAAGGCGCGCTTGAAGGACAGGAAGATGCCGAAGGGGAAGGTGTCTGGATACCTCAAACGCTACAGGGAGCAGGTAGGCTCCGCGAGCTGTGGCGCAGTGATGGGACAGGAATCGTAGGGCCTGGAATGCCTTCTTGACGACTCGATGAGGACGTGTCCTCTGCAAAGATTATTGGCCACCGATGTGCTTGACCTTATGGGAGCGCCCGGGAGGAAGTCTTGTTGGAGTGGATGCGCTTGGCGGTGGAGGTCCTGCCAGCACTGTTGGGCCTCCTCCTCGCGGCATATGTGGCCATACGCGTCTACGGCAGCAGATCGCAGTTCTTCAAAGTCGCACGCGGCCAGATACTCACCCTTTCCATGGGCGCGTTGGTCGTGCTCTGGGCGTCTGAGCTGGCCGCGAGTGGGTCATCTGGCTTTCTCGCGGACCTGAATCTCGTTGTAGGGCTTGCCTTCGTCGTCTTCACCATCTGGCTGTCGACGGTCCTAGTGAGCATGGCCGCCCTGTACCCGAACCTCAACTCGGCCCGTGACCTACATGCGTGGCTTCGCGGCAAACCATTCAACTTCGTGACGGGATGGGGCGCGGTGGGCCTCTCGATACTGGTATTCTGGCCCCTTTGGAGCGCCTATCGGAGCCAGCCGTTATTGGAGGCGGACTGGATACTCGTCCCTGTCGCGGCGTACCTCTTGTTGTCGATGACCTTCGACGTGGCCGCACCCATCATCGCAACGAGACTCGGAAGGCTGAAACGCCTGACACGGGAGGGCAAGGCCAACATGATGCTTCTGGCCACCGCGTGGATGGGCATACCGTCCGCGGAGTTCGCGCTTGATATCGTGCCGGAGATGGCCTTGGGCTTCGAAGGGAACAGCCCATATTCGTGGCTGATGGTGCTCTTGTTCGCGGTGATATCTCGTTCGATCCACAGCGCGGGCTTCCTTGGCCTCGTGATCAGCCCCGAGGTCGAGACCCTCATGAGGGACGGGTTCAGGCCCTTCGACATACCCCGGGGGGTGTACCTCGTGTACGACTCGAAACCTGATACAGCTTTCTCGCTGTTCTCTGAACTATGCACTCTGCCCCTCAGGCCAGACGCTGAGATACCTTCCGAGGAGTCCTCACCGAAGAGGACTCTCGAGTTCCTCATACCAAACGGACTCGTGGTCACAAGGGAGTTCCCGGATACGGTCAGGGCGGCTTTCGGGCTCCAGGTGACGCCCATCATATGGCTCGCCGAGTCACCGGGAGAGCGCAGGGTTGCGCCCACCAGCCTGACCGCACTCTCGGACACAATAACGAGGTTCATGGAGGCGAGCCAGAACGGCATCGTCCTGCTGGAGGGCATGGAATACCTCGTCACTCACAACGGGTTCAGGAAGGTCCTGAAGCTTCTGGACTCCTTGAACGAGGCGACATGGGTCTCAAAGGCGCGGCTGCTGGTGGCCGCCGACCCGAATGCATTCGACGACAAGGACCTCGCGCTCCTGGAACGGGACAGGACGGTGGTCTGGAGGGCCGAGGGGATAGAGGAGTTGAAACGGGAGTCCATGGTCGCCGCTGCCTTCGAGTAGACGCCTTCGTCTGTCAGAGCCTGTGCGCAGGGCGCTGAAGGTCCGCCTAGGATGAAATGATCAGAGGGTGGCTTTCCTGTACGAGCCGAGTATCTTCACAAAGGCCGCCGTCTTGATCAGTCCCCCGATCGCGGCGTGGCAGTTTGGCTCGTCGATGTTGCCCTCGAAGTCCGCATAGAATACGTATACCCATGGCTTGCTCCTCCTCGGCCTCGACTCCAGCTTGGTCAGGTTCACGTTCCTCGATGCGAACTCGCCCAGGCACCTGTGGAGCGCCCCTGGGACGTTCTTTGCAGCGAAGACTATCGATGTCTTGTCCGCTCCCTGGACAGGGGGCGGGTTCTTCTCCAGCACGAAGAACCGCGTGTAGTTCTCCAGCTCGCTCTGGATGTCCTCCTTGAGCACCTTGAGCCCGTACACGCCTGCGGCCCTCACGCTCGCGATGGCCGCGAGGTCCATCCTCTTCGCCTCGGAGACGATCCTCGCGCTCCCCGCGGTGTCGTATGCCGGTGTGAGCCGCCAATCCGAGTGGTTCGCCAGGAACTTCCTGCACTGCCCGAGCGCCTGCGGGTGGCTGAGCACCTCGCGGACGGAATCCATCGCAGCGTCGTCGTATGCGAGGAGCGCGTGCTTCACGGGCACGATCACCTCCCCCGAGATGCTGAGGTCGTGGTCGAGCAGCAGGTCGTTCACCTGCGCCACGCTACCCTCGGTCGAGTTCTCCACCGGGACTATTGCATGGGTGACCTTGTCCTTCTCGACCGCCTCGAAAACTGAGCTGAAATCAGGCAGCGGAAGCGTCTTCGCGTCCTTCCCGAAGTACTTGAAGCAGGCGTCCTCCGAGAATGCGCCTCGGACTCCCTGGAACCCGACGAGCGTCTCCTTGCTCAAGTGTATCATGCGCTGTACCCAAGACAAGGTATTTCTAACCTTCTCACAGGGTAGGGGCGATGCCGGTGTACACATGTGTCCAGCCAAGCGCTTGCCAGGCCATCTGGCCATACCCGGAAACGTTTATATCGCACGAGGCCATGAGGAGACTTGACACGCCCAGGCTGCGTGTACCCACTGAACGAGGAGGCTAGGAATGGCTAACAAGAGCAACGAGCTGCTTATTCTGCCCTTGGGGCTACTCATCCTAGCCTGAACGCTCAGTGATGGATTTCTAGGAGCGTTTTGGCATGCCAACACAAACTCCGAGTGAGAGTGCTGCAGAAACGGCCGAGCCGGCCTTCAAGATACCGGACAGGGGCCTCTTCGTGAGCGAGTACAACACCCAGATATTCAAGGCTACCAGGATGCCTGATAGCGTGAAGATCCTGGACACGACCCTGAGGGACGGGGAGCAGACACCCAACGTCGCGCTGTCGATCGACGACAAGCTGAAGATCGCACAGGCCCTGGACGAGCTGGGAGTGGACATCATCGAGGCTGGCTTCCCAGTCAACTCCGAGGGTGAGGCGGAGGCCGTGAGGAAGATCTCCGGCGCGGGCCTCAAGGCGGAGATATGCGGCCTGTGCAGAGCGAGCCCGGCTGACATAGACGCCGCATTGAAGACCGATGTCGACTCGGTTCACATATTCCTCGCCACCTCGAAGGTCCACCTGGAGAAGAAGCTCAAGCTCACGCAGGACGAGGCCAGGGACAAGGCCTCCGCATCAGTGCGATACGCGAAGGACCACGGGCTCGTGGTGGAGTTCAGCTGCGAGGACGGCACCAGGACCGACCTCACCTACCTGAATGTGGTGCACAGAGCGGTCGAGGAGGCAGGGGTGGACAGGATAGACATCCCTGACACCGTCGGTGTCATGACGCCTCATGCGATGCAACAGTTCGTCGCCGAGATCAGGAAGACGACCAAGGTGCCTCTCGCGGTGCACTGTCACGATGACTTCGGGCTCTCGGTGGCCAACTCGCTGGCTGGCGTGCTCGGGGGCGCGGAGGAGATACACTGCACTGTCAACGGCCTCGGCGAGAGGGCCGGAAACGCGGCCCTGGAGGAGGTCGTCATGGGGCTCCAAGCGTTCTACAACGTCAGTACCAACATCAACTCCAGGAAGATGGCCTTCGTGTCGAGACTGGTCTCCCAGCTCACAGGCATCGCTGTGCAGCCAAACAAGGCGATAGTCGGGGAGAACGCCTTCTCACATGAGTCGGGCATACACGTCCACGGCATCCTCAGCGAGTGCTCGACATACGAGCCCATGCGCCCTGAGATAGTAGGCAAAGAGAGGACTTTCGTAGTCGGGAAGCACTCGGGAGTGCATGCAGTCGACTCGAAGCTGAAGGAGTACGGGCTCGAGCTGAACCGCGACCAGATGAAGGAGGTCGTCACCAGGGTCAAGAAGTGGGCCGAGTCCGGCAAGAAACTGGACGACGCTGAGCTGCTCGCAGTGGCATACGACGTACTTGGCCAGGAGGACGAGCCCGCGATCAAGCTCGAGGAGTTCACTGTCTTCACAGGTCTCAACTTCACGCCGACCGCCACGGTCGTCTTGAAGATAGATGGGGACATGAGGAGGTCCTCAGAGACGGGCGTTGGACCCATAGACGCCAGCATGAGCGCCATGAGGGCGGCCGTCTCGAAGAACATCGTCCTGAAGGAGTTCAGGCTCGAGGCCATAACCGGAGGCTCGAACGCGCTCTGCGAGGTGACAGTCAAGCTCGGGGACTGCGAGGACGCCCAGCTGCTCTCCCTCGGTAAGAGCGTCGGCTCGGACATAGTCACAACGAGCGTGGACGCGATGGTAGAGGGACTCAACAGACTCTGGGCCCGGAAACTCAGCGTCTCGAACGGCAAGACTAAGAAGAAGGCCTACTGAGATACGGGCGTTCATCTGGCGAGGTGTGCTCTTTGGGAAGGACCATAGCCGAGAAGATACTGTCAACCAAGGCGAAGAGGAGCGTGAGCGCCGGAGACATAGTCGAGGCCGAGGTGGACTATGTGATGGTCAATGACATCACCGGCCCTGCGGCGTTCGATGAGTTCGAGGGCCTCTGCGCTCCCATCAAGAGGAACAAGGTCGTCCTGATACCGGACCACTACGTGCCCAACAAAGACGTCCCATCGGCGATACAGGCGAAGAAGATGCGCGACTTCGCCAGGAAGCACAATGTGCGGAACTACTTCGATGTGGGAGAGGGCGGGGTTTGTCACCAGCTCATGATCGAGAAGGGCTTCGTGGCCCCGGGAAGGCTCATCGTCGGGGCGGACTCCCACACCTGCTCGTATGGCGCCCTCGGGGCGTTCGCGACCGGCATAGGCAGCACAGAGGCGGCGACGGTGTTCGCGAGGGGGGTACTCTGGTTCAAGGTGCCAGAGTCGATGAAGTTCGTGGTCGACGGAAGACTCAGGAAGCACGTGTCAGGAAAGGACATCATACTCAGGATCATAGGGGACATCGGGGTCGAGGGCGCCAGATACGCGTCCATGGAGGTGGAGGGCAGCTCCATATCCGCCCTGGGCGTCTCCGACAGGATAACTATCTCGAACATGGGCATCGAGGCTGGCGCTAAGGCGTGCATGATCCCGCCAGACGACAAGGTGGACTCCTACCTCAGGGACAGAGTCCGGGGAAGGTACAGGGCCGTTCTCGCGGACGAGGACGCAGCATATGTGGATGCGACGGAGTACGACGGAAGCGAGATAGTACCCATGGTCGCGAAGCCATACCTGCCCAGCAACGTGGCCCCTGCGAGCGAAGTCGGTGTCCCGATAGACCAGGCGTACCTCGGGTCGTGCACGAACGGCCGGATAGAGGACCTCAGGGTTGCAGCGAGGCTCTTGAAGGGGAGGAGGATTCGAAAGGGCGTCCGAATGATCGTCGTGCCCGCGACGAAGGATATCTTCGACAGAGCAGTGAAGGAGGGCCTTATGAAGGTATTCTCAGACGCTGGAGCGTACATCTCCGGCCCGACCTGTGGCGCTTGCCTCGGAGGATACATGGGCGTGCTCGCGCCTGGGGAGAGATGCATCAGCAGCACCAACCGCAACTTCGTCGGAAGGATGGGCGCGAAGGACTCCGAAGTGTACCTCGCGAGCCCTGCGGTCGTGGCCGCGAGCGCGATAAAGGGTCGCATAGCCGATCCGTCAGAGGTGCAAAGATGAAGGGGACACTCAGAGGCAGGGCATGGGTGTTCGGTGACAACGTCGACACCGACCAGATCATCCCGGCGGAGTACCTCGTCACGATGGACAATCGCGAACTTGCCAGGCATGCCTTCGAGAAGGCGAAGCCCGAGTTCGCGAAGAAGGTCGAGAGAGGGGACATCGTGGTCGCAGGGCGCAACTTCGGCTGCGGCTCGAGCAGGGAGCATGCGCCTCGGGCCCTCATCGGAGCCGGGGTCTCGTGCGTGGTCGCGGAGTCCTTCGCACGTATCTTCTTCAGGAACGCCATCAACATCGGCCTTCCGGTCATAGAGGGACGGCTGCAGGCAAGAGACGGTGACATCATAGTCGCGAACCTATCCAAAGGGGTAATCAGGAACGAGTCCAGGGGAGAGAGCGTGAGCTTCGCGGCATATCCTACGTTCGTAATGATGCTGGTCGACAAGGGCGGTCTCATCCCATACACGAAGGAGATGCTAGGTTGCAGAAGATAGGGGTCATCCCGGGGGACGGCATCGGCCCCGAGGTCATACGAGAGGCCAGGAAGGTCCTGGACGCGGCATCAGAGAAGCACGGTCTGGAATTCGAGTACGAAGAGCTCCCTCTGGGGGCGGCGCATTATCTCAAGACGGGTGAGGTGCTCTCGGACGAAACCCTGCAGAGGCTCTCGAAGAAGAACGCCTTGCTCCTCGGGGCTATGGGGGATCCGAGGGTCCCGCCAGGGCTCCTCGAGAAGGGTGTGCTCCTCAGGCTGAGGTTCCATTTCGACCAGTACGTGAACCTGAGGCCCGTCAAGCTGTACGAGGGCGTCCCCTCGCCCCTTGCGAACTCAAGGAAGGTCGACATGACCTTCGTGAGGGAGAACACGGAGGATTTCTACGTCGGCCTAGGGGCGAGGGTCAGGAAAGGGCTCTCGAACAACAAGTTCGACCTGAGGAGGCGGGCCTACGAGGTGAAGTTCGACGTCGGGGTCGAGCTCGAGGACGAGGACGACCTCGCCTACCAGATAGGTGTCATCTCAAAGCACGGGGCCAGGAGGATCATAGAGTTCGCATTCCAGCTGGCCAAGAGGAAGGGCGTCGACCTCGTCACATCCGTCGACAAGGCGAACGTCTTGACCGAGGCCTACGGCCTGTGGCGGGAGATGGTCGATGAAGTCTCCGCGAGTCATGGCATCGCCAGGGAGTTCCAGTACGTGGACGCCGTCGCTCTGCACATGGTGAGGAACCCCGAGCGCTTCAAGATCCTCGTGACGCCAAACCTCTTCGGGGACATCCTGACAGACCTGGGTGCAGCGCTCCAAGGAGGCCTTGGTCTCGCTCCGTCCGGCAACATCAACCCTGTCGGCGTGAGCATGTTCGAGCCAGTCCACGGCTCCGCGCCGGATATAGCCGGGAAGGGGATGGCCAATCCGATAGGCGCGATACTCTCGTCAGCTCTCATGCTCGAGATGCTCGGCCATGCGAAGGCGGCGACGGACATTGAGGATGCGGTCAAGACGGTCCTACGCAGAGGGGACAACAGAACACCTGACATGGGCGGCGACTCGACAACCTCCCGAATGGGGGAGGCTGTCGTCTCGGAACTACGCATGAAGTAACGCTATCGCTTTGTCCACTCTGGGTCACGCGACCGCGGACCCTGGAGGCTTCGGCCGATTCGCACTTCTCGATGTCATTCTGGCATAGTTATAAGTAGGTATAAATCGATTTGAAGCAAATCAGGACACCTAGGTGGATGGGATGACGCAGGTTTTGCCGCTTCAGAAGGAGAAGGCTCTGGAGGCCGGGGAGTTCCTCACGAACAACGTGTCGAGGGCGGTAGTGTACGCCCTCCTGCACAAGCAGCCGTTGACCAGACGGGAGATTGAGAAGAGTCCGCTAACGGATTCGATGAGGAGGCTGTCGCTGAGCGCGCAGACGAGACGGCTGAAGGACAAGAGCGACGTCCAGATGAGGACCCTGCTCGCGAAGGGCGTCGACTGTGGCGTGCTCGTGTCGCTGACCTCGAAGAGGCAGAACTACTACTTCCTGAACTCGGACCTGAGGATAGAGCCGGCACCAATCAGGGAACCTTTCGGGAAGACCGACGAGGTGGCCCTCTCGGCGTTCCTCGACAGATCGTTCTCGCACACTCCCGGTCAGGCGGTCCTTCCCAGCTGGGGCACCGCCGCCGACCACACTATCCTGCCGGTGCCGTACATCGATACCCCGAAATCCCTTGTGCTCTGGCTCAGCTGGCTCATCACCCCGACCAGAAGGGAGATACTCAACCTCATCGCCTCGAAGGGGCCGATGACGAGGCCGAAGCTGCGCTCAGACCTCGGCTTCTGGGCAGACCGGATCGTCGCCAAAGAGGGCCTCCCCGCAGGCATACTGGAGAGAGAGGACGCCAGGATACGCTACCAGTTCTCCACGTTCAGCTTCTCGAAGCTCAAGACGAAGAAGGATGACGAGAGGAAGAAATCCTGGACCGCGTTCCCGCCCTCGTTCTGGCTCACGCGCTCATTCGAACCCCTGAAGTGCATCATGGGCATCTCCAAGCATATGGGCGACAGGAAGCCCGACGCGACCCCCATGGCCGTCCTGGAGGAGGCGGCCAAGGAGAACCCGACAGTCGTCGAGAAGAACAGGAGGGAATTCCTTGAGGTCAACTTCCTCGAGAGGATGAGCTTCTACGCGGTGTACCACTCCTCGGGAGACCCCGCGATCAAGATCTCGGCGGACTCGCTCGTGCCCGAGAAGGTCACTTACAACGCGCCCGAGCACCCGTTGATATGGATATCGAGAACGGATGAGGATCATGCGGGCGCGCGGCTGGACTTCAAGCACGAGGCTGCCAAGATGCTGCTCTCCAAGAGGACAAAGGAAGAGCAGATAGACTTCATGGAGAGGATGCTCAAGGACCTCGCGCTGGAGAGGATAGGGAGCGTACTCGAGGACCACGAGAAGAAGCTTGAGAAGGACCTCGCAGAGCTTAGGGCGAGGTCGTTCGGCCTCGGGACAGAGGCGCTTACGAAGGTGGCTGGGCTAGAGGTCAACCGCGAGGAGATACTCATCGAGAAGAGGTACTTCGAGAAGTTCATGGACCTACTGATCCCCGGATCGATATCCAAGAAGCGGATGAAGGAGACCGAGCAACTCCTCGAGGCGATTCGTGAGGGGGAGCAGGCGAAGGACGAGGAGCGCAACCCTGAATAGTCAAGGACTGCATTGGCCTGCGGCGGACCATCTGCGGGCTCGGTGAATCGCTTGGTCGAGGGAGACAAGAGGGTATCGGCGCTAATCAGAGAGGCCAGAAGGCTCGGAGCGACTCATGCGAAGGCAATCCCCGTCCGAGACATATTCATCGACGAGCGAGTACGGCTCAAGTGCACGATCCCATTGTGCCAGAACTTCGGCCGGCACCTCACGTGCCCCCCGAACCTGATCTCCCTCGAGGAATTCAGGAGGGCGCTCAAGGCATATCGCCTCGCGTTGCTCATACAGCTTGAATCTGACGTGGACTCGGAGGACAAATCGAGGCGAAGGCTCGATGGAAAGATGGCCAGCCAGCTCCGCAAGAAGACAGGAGCGCGCGAGTTGGAGAAGAGGCTGCACGCGATAGTCAATGACCTCGAAGCCATGGCCTTCAAGAATGGATTCTACTTTGCGGCTGGCCTGATCGGGAGCGAGTGCCTCCTCTGCGAGAATTGCGTTGGACAATCTGGGAAAGAAGCATGCAGGCATCCATTCCAGGCGAGACCGTCGATGCAGGCAGTCGGGATAGATGTCATCAAGACCTCCGGGAAGGCTGGCCTGCCAGTGATACTGTCTTCAAGGACCAAGGTCAGATGGACCGGGCTCCTGCTCCTGCACTGACAGCGCATCAGGTGTCGGTGGCATTGCGGGTTCCTCATCAGTCGCCCAAATCGCACAGAGACGTCTGCTATTACATAAGACGCATAGTCTTGGAATTGAAGTTGGATGGCGTCGCCTATCCAGAGCCGAGAGGCCAACATCTTTATCCGGGCATGACATTAGCCCACCTTGACAAGGAGTATAAGCACGCATTAGGATACATTAGAAATGACTTATGAATTGCTTATGGATGTGACCGCGATGTTGACGAAGAGGGAGACACAGATACTCGAGGTTCTTAGAAAGGGCATACACTCACCAACCATGGTGGCGTCGGAACTTGGGATTACGCAATCCGGCGCGACCCAGGCGCTTCAGAAGCTCGAGAAGAAGGGTGCACTCACGAGGACCAGGGTCGGAAGGAACGTGCTATACCGGCCGGTCGAGGAACCCAGCCAGCCGAACGGGCCGCAGACAGATGAAGATATCGAACTGATAAGAGAATCGTATCACTCTTTGTCGAAGGTGTGGTCGCACCTCCTCAGGCTCGATCTGACACACGAGGAACTGGCGAAGGTGAGAGAGGCCAGGAACCTCCTGGAGGAGATACTCGTGAGCAGAGGCAAGAGCCTGGATTGAGACTGCCAAGACGAGCTAGGTCACTTCAGTAGAACGTTGGCCTTCTTCGGGTTGTCTACAGTGAATGCGATCTCGGTCGTGCCACCGTCCTTTCCCAGTATGTAGACAGCGTCGACGTTCACCATCCCTCGAGCCAGCTTCTGGGCCATCTTGCCGAGCTCCCCCGGCCTGTCAAGCATCCTCACGGATATCACATCACGCTGGTCGAAAGCAATTCCGTGCCTGGACAGCGCGGATTTCGTCGTCACCTCGTCGTCCGTGACCACTCGGATCAGGGCCTTCTCGCCACCACGCTCGCTCGCGATGGCCCTTATGTTCACGCCTTGCTTTCCAAGCAACTCGCATACCTTGGCCAGCTCGCCGGGTCTGTTCTGGACGTAGACGTCGAACTCCTTCAAACACGAACACCTGAGCAGTCATCGCAACCCTCCGGTAAAAACTGTTCCCCGCGGGCTTCCCGCGGCTCGAACGCTCAAGCGGGCTCAGGACCTCTCGGCAGTTGAACCTTCTTCTTGACCCACCAGTAAGCCAAGTATGTCGCCTCGACAGTGGTGACCGTGAGTATGACCAGGTACCATGTCAACGTCTGAGTATCGAGGCCGACAAGCGAACCGAAGATCGTGGCGAGAGTGTTCGGGACCAGGACTGCAGTGCCGAGGATCGTCAGCCAGGTCATGGTCAGCGCCATCCTGTTGTTCAACACCTGGAGCTGGTTGTTGTAGAGGGCCTGCAGCACCTCCAGGCCGGAGGCCAGCACCTCGGACATGTGCTCGCTGAGGGATATCTGCCTGTTCACATCCTCGACAAGAAGGCCCACATGGGTGAGCATCTTGGGGCTATCGGAGATCAGTGCCGCGTCCCCGTACCTCAGGGAGTGGAGCACGTCGAGCGTTCTCCAGAGTGTGTTGAGATAGGAGATGAGCGTGTGCTTCAGGTCGTATATCTGCTTTCCAATCTCCAGTCTGGCCTTGGTGGTGTCAAGGAGGAGCTGGCTCATGTTGTCCCCCTGCTCCTCGATCTCCCTAAGGTACTCGAAGTTCCTCGAGTTGTTCTCGTCCAGTATCCTGACAAGCAGCATCGTCAGCTTGTCCTGCAGAGGCATGGACGCCGGCAGCTTGCGCATGAAGGTGTCCGCGTACCTCGCGAACTGCACGAGCCTGACTACCTCTTCGCTGTGGATCGTGACTATCAGGTCCTTCCTGACCAGTATGAGGAGTGGGTAGGACTGAAGGTCGAGGCCGGTTATCTTGACTGCGGGCACCATGATCCCGATCTCGGTCTCCCTGTCCTCGAAGCTCGAATGATAACCCTTGAGCATCTCCGGCACCAATGACGCGCTGAAACCTAGCATCGTGGCAATGGCCGAGCCGTCCTTCTCAAGATCGCACACCGGGAAGTTGACCCAGGCGATCGTGGAATTCTGCAGGGTCGAGATGAACTCGCTTGGGGAATCGCCGAGTATCCTAACAGGCTTGCCCTCGTGAGGGAGGGAGACGCACACGGCCTTCGGGAGACCGGCCTTGCACTTGTCCTGGTCGGGGACCGGTTCCCGGGCGGGTTCCGCCCTCTCCTTGACCTGCTTCCTCGTCTCTGCCTTTGCCCCCTTCGCTGCCAATATTACGCCCTCCGATCGCACCCTTTCGCCGAGGCCTTGGCACCCGTATCCAACGACAGGCCTGAAGTACGTTTCGATGCGTCGTAGGGCGGCTAGTCCAGATGCCTCCTTCCATGCATTGTTTTAATATGCCCCTCGTCATTTCGACGCCCGAGCACCATGAGGGTACTCCTCATACACGCGGATAGGTTCGAATACGAGATCAAGGACCCGACCAAGATGGCGGAGCCACTTCCTGAGAAGTCCGAGAAGAGCCACTCCTTCAAGGAAGTGCTGGTCGCGTTCTCCACCATCGAGGACTCAGACGAGGACGTACAGGCGATAGCGGAGATAGCGGCTGACGACTTCGCCGAGGTGTTCTCGAAGGTCAATGCGGAGAGGTTCGTCCTGTACCCTTACGCCCACCTGAGTCCCAACCTCGCGGGCCCGAAGCTAGCCGTCGAAGTGCTCAAGGCTACCGAGGCTGCAATCGCCGAGAAGGGCATCGAGGTGCACAGGTCTCCTTTCGGGTGGTACAAGGCGTTCGACATCAAGTGCAAGGGCCATCCGCTCTCCGAGCTGTCAAGGGAATTCACGGTCAAGAAGAAGGTCACCCGCGAGGAGGTCGTGGAGAGGATCGAGAGCGAGTTCTACATACTCACGCCTGATGGCAAGGAGCACCCCCTGAACATGGAGGATATCGACTCCGTCAAGGTCCTGGACGAACACCCGTCCCTCAAGACGTTCATACTGTCCGAGGAGATAGGGCGCTCCAGAGGACAGGAACCGCCCTCGATCAAGGCGATGCAGAGGCTGGAACTCGTCGACTACGAGGAGGCGAGCGACAGGGGACACTTCAGGATGTTCCCTAAGGGCCATCTGATCTTCAAGCTCCTCGAGAAGTGGGCCGAGTGGATAGCGGTTGAGAAGATCGATGCCATCCAGATAGACACGCCGATCATGTACGACTGGTCGTACCCCGATATCAGGAGCCAGGGGATGTCATTCCACGAGAGGCACTACACTCTCAAGACTGAGGAGAACAGGGAGTTCGTGCTCAGGTTCGCCGGCGACTTCGGACTGTTCAGGATGGTCAAGGGCGCGACGCTGAGCTACAGGAACCTCCCCCTGCGCATATACGAGTTCTCCAAGAGCTTCAGGCTGGAGCAGCGCGGGGAGCTGACAGGCCTCAAGAGACTCAGGGCGTTCCACATGCCAGATGTCCATTGCTTCACGAAGGATATTGACGAGGGCTGGAAGGAGTACATGCACCTGTACCGCAACTACTCCGACCTTGCGGACGCGACTGGCGTCGAGTACGCGGTCGCGTTCAGGATAGTGAAGGAGTTCTACGAGAAGTACAAGGAGAACATCGTGGAGCTGCTGAAGCACTCGAAGAAGCCCGCGCTGATCGAAGTCCTCTCGGGCATGAAGCACTACTGGGCCGTCAAGCACGAGTTCCAGGGGATAGACGCTGTCGGGGGAGCTGTCCAGCTCAGCACTGTGCAGCTGGACGTCGAGGACGCAGAGAGGTACGGCCTCGTCTACACGGACTCGGACGGGAAGAAGAAAGGATGCATCATCTGTCACTCATCCATCGGGTCGATAGAGAGATGGATCTATGTGCTCTTGGAGGAGGCGCTCAAACACGACAAGCCCGCCTTGCCTTTCTGGCTCTCACCGACCCAGATCAGACTCATACCGGTCGGCGCGGAGTTCGTGGCGGACTGCAGGAAGCTCGCAGGCCAGCTTGATGCGAGGGTGGACATAGACGACCTCGACGACAAGGTCGGCAAGAAGATCAGGAACGCGGAGATGGAATGGATCAACATGATCATAGTCGTCGGCGAGAAGGAGCGCTCCTCGGGGCAGTACCCCGTGCGCCTGCGCTCGGGCGAGCAGAAGACGATGACCCTCGACGGGCTCAAGGGGGAGATAGGGAGACTCTCAGCCGGTTATCCCGAGTCGAAGCTCCCTCTGCCGTTGCTCCTGTCCAAGCGTCCTGTGTTCAGGGGATGACGCTCACCGGTTGTCCTCGTCGCCCCAGATGAACTTGTGAAGTTGCGGCAGGACCCTCACATTCAGCCGGTCATTCAGGACCTTCTCCGCAAGATTCTTCAGGTCCTTCCCTCCGACGGGCGTGAAAATGATCTCGCACTTCGGCTCGTGCTTCACGACTACCTGCTTCGCGAACGCGTAGTCTGCATCGTCGGAGATTATCAATTTGAGCTGGTCGGTCGGCCCCAGGAGCTCGATGTTCTCGAAGATCATCTTACCGGATTCGCCAGACGAGGGGCACTTGATGTCCATGCTTATGGTCAGGTTCTCGACGCAGGGCATGTCGTCCAAAGGTATCGCCCCGTTCGTCTCAAGCACGACATGGTAGCCCTGGTCAAGGAGCCTCTCGAGGAGCCTGAGCGATTCCCTCTGAGCGAGCGGCTCCCCGCCTGTGAGACAGACATGCCTGCACTCCAGTCCAGCCACCTTGGCCAATATGGTCTCGAGGGACATCTCTTCGCCATGGTCGAACGCCTGGGGCGTGTCGCAGTATGCACACCTCAGAGGACACCCTGAGGTCCGGATGAACGCAGTCGGCGCCCCGATCGTAAGACCTTCCCCTTGAAGCGACTTGAAGATCGAGTAAATCTTCATGATCTCACCTCGTACTCGAGCGGGTCCTCAATGCCTGCCTTCGCGAAACCCTCCAGCCTGAGAACGCACGAGTCGCACCTTCCGCAAGCCTTGGCCCCGCCCCTGTAGCAGCTCCACGTGAGCTCGAGCGGCACCTTGAGCCTCACCGCCTCCTTGACAATCTCCGCTTTGGACATGAGCAGGATGGGGGCCTCGACCTTGACACCCCTTCCCTCCTTGCCAGCCCTCGTGCCCACATCTAGCACCTTCTGGAAGGCCTCCATGAACTCTGGCGCGCAGTCCGGGTATCCGCTGAAATCCACCGAGTTGGCGGCTATGAAGATCGACACCGCGCCTCTGCTCTCGGCGATGGACGCCCCGATGCTAAGGAAGACGATGTTCCTCGAGGGGACATATGTGCTGGGAATATCATCTGACGCCCTGTCCCCCGTCCTCCCCTCCGGTATCTCCATCGATTGAGTCGTCAGGGAACTCCTCAGCAGCGGCCCAATGTCCAGAGGCACGACGATGTGCTCCTCCACCTCGAAGTGTCTGGCTATCCTCCGGGCGCTGTTCAGCTCCCTCTTGTGCTTCTGTCCGTAGTCGAATGTGAGCGCCGCGACTGCACGGCCGCGCTCTTTGGCGATCGCGAGAACAGTGGACGAGTCCAACCCTCCGGAGAGAAGAACAACAGCCTCTGCCATGCTACAAGACCCCCGCTCAGAGGTTCGCGGATGTCCAGGCGCCCTGCCCCCGCCCCTCATCCACGCCGATCTCGATCATCTTGACGTTCTTCGGAAACCTGACCTTCTCCATAAGGCGCTTCAGAACGAACTCCGCCAGCGTCTCAGCAGACGCGACCTCGATGTCCAGCAGGATGCAGTCTGAGATAGGCAGTCGCAGCTCCTTGTCCCCGACCCTGTAGATCACGTACTCATTGCCGATCTTCACTCCCGGGTCCAGTTTCGGTATGAGGACCCTGTGGTCCAGCTCGGCCGCGATGCCCCGGAGGAACTCCTTCACGCTGATGAAGTCCATGATGACGCCGTCGGGGCCGAGGTCGCCGACGATCTTGGCGTTGATTGCATAGTCGTGCCCGTGGAGCCTACCGCACTTCTTGTGCATCGGGATTATGTGCGTCGCGGAGAAGGTTATCTTGGACAGCCAACCGTTTATCTCCAATCTCATGCACGAAGGGATAGTCCAGGGCAGTATTTGAACTTCAGGCCCGCGTGTGCGTGCCGAAGGCGTGCTCTGCCAGGGCCGCGGCGAGCATGACGGGTTCAGAGAAGTCCTCCTTCACCCTCGAGGTGTCCACGAATACGCTGTCGAGGTTCACCACAGGGGCGCCGAGTGCCTTCGCGCCCCCCACGAAGTGCAGCGTCCTGAACATCAGGTTGCCCGAGACGCCGTCGGGGGCAAGGACGAGGTCGCTCTGCCTCACGGCGTCCTCAACAAGAATGGTGAAATGCCGCGCCTCATGACCCTTGCTCTTCAGAGAAGCCGCGATCGCGTCCCCGTCACCAAGGCTCCTCCTGATCTCATCTCCCCGGGAAAGATCCTCTAATCTGCCCTTGGACAGCACACCCACCCTCAGCTTCCAGCCGACCCGGGCGAAGTATCTGAGGATGTTCTCGGCGATGCGCAGCCTCGAGGCGGCGTCCATACCCTCGTCTATGCCCACCGGAGCCAATATGAAAGGCGTCTCGGAGCCCATTATGGCCGCGCGCATGACCTCCCCGATCCCGAACGACCTCTTGATCTCTGAGACCACGGCGGAAGAGCCCAGGGTGCCTCTGACCGCGGCATCCAGCTCCCCTGACTTGAGGGACCCCATGAGAGCGCCCGCGTCACCGAATCCCTCTACCCGCACCGAGCACTTCGTCGACCTGAGCCTGCTGAGCGTCTTCTCGAGAGAGTCCCCAGAAAGTCCAATGCCGACACGCGAGTGAGACCTGCAACCCCGCTCCAGGAGAGCTCCGAGGTCGATCAATCCGAAGGCCTCCTCAGACCTCATCTTCGGTCATCTGGTCGAAGGTGTAGTTCTCCCACTTCCGCACGCCGAGGACTATCTCGAGCTCCTGGGGCGTGAGGAGCGGCTTGTCGTACATGGCCACATCGTCGATGGCTATCCTTGGGCAGGCGGTCGAGACGTACGCGTCGAACGAGAGCGAGCGGAGCTTGTCCGGGTCGAATTTGTCCATCAGTATCAGCGCCGCGTCCTTCCGCTTCCACCTGAGGAGCTTCCTGAGCTCCTTCGCCCTCCGCATACGCCTCTGCCCGATCTTCTCGCCTATGATGATTCCGAACACGCGGGCGTTCTCCGCCCGCTCGATGACGGCATGGCGCTGTCTGAGCATCTTGTCCTTGATCTGGTCTATCTCTCTGGGCTCCTCGAGGTTGGGGTCAAGCACGACTATCTTCTTGCCCGTCGCGAGGTGGACTCCCAGGGCGTGGAACGACCCGCTGCCTATCAGGAGGTAGCTGTTTACATCCTTCGCGAGCGCTGTCGCCGCTGTGTAGTTGCATCCCAGGATCTCGCCGGCATGGGATATCCTGCTGTCCCCCTCGGATATCTTCGTCTTGATGCCCATGCTCTCGAGGCCCTCAATCACCTCATCCAGCTCCAGGAGGTGTTGGGAGGTCGCGAGCACGCCCACGGGCTCCTGAAGGAGGCCGACGGACTTCTTGAGCTGATCCGTCACAGGGATCTTCGAACGCGCCGGGACGAACACGACAGGCTTCCCGAACTTGACCGATGGTATGGGTGAGTGGCCCACGTTCACGATGGCGTCGACCATCTCGAAGAGCGAGCTGGGTATGTCACAGGCCCCGAAGCACGGTTCCGCGACCACGAGCACCTCGGCGCCCGACTGCTTCTCAAGGTCTTCAGCGAATTGATATGCCCTCTTCTTGAGGCCCTCTGGAACCTGCAGCGCGACCACCCTGGCCTTCAGCCTCTTCAGCTCGGATATCGCGCTGGTGAGGTCTACGTCGTACATGAGATGACGGCCTTGCCCGTCAGCGCCGGCAGGACGTTCTCCGGCCGTTGCCAGCCTGACAGCTGGAGTAAAGGGTACGATGCTAAAATACATTGCGAGGATTACGCGGCCCCTGGGGTGCCGCGCTCAAGCACGATGTAGCAGGGCGACGATATCTTTATCGCAGCCCTCTTGAGCGCGAGCTTCGCCGTGTTGAAGTTCGCCTGGGTGGTCTCGAGGGTCATTATGTCCTGGTCCCTCTTCACCCTGGCAGCAGTGCCTATCGGCTTGCCGAAAGCATGCCTCATGCCGTCGGAGATACGGTCAGCGCCCGCGCCCGTCGCAATCTTGTTCTCCCTGAGCACGTTGTGCGGGAAGACCCTGATCTTGAGGTGGTAGCCGGACTGGGGCACTTTCTTCGCCAGGAACCTGTTGGCCGATATACGAGCGGCCTCGAGGGATATGTGCCTTATCTGGCACTGCTCGACCACCTTGAGCGTCATCCGGACAGGGTAGTCCCCCTTGGTGCCATGCTCGAACTGCGTTATCCTGTTAGCCGGGACGCCTCCCATGTACTCCCTTCGGCAGTATGACTGCCCCCTGATCTCCCTGTACATGCTTCCTGGCTTCCTGGACATGGTCATCACCGGATGCGTTTTCTATCTCAGGTTTGCGGAGATAATGGTCGTCGTATTTAAAGCTCACTGAGCAGCGATAGCTCGCCGCTGGAGGTGAGGGTCGCTTATATATGTTGACCGTATTCCTCGCCCGGAATGGCACCATGACGGAATTTGAGTCCATAGGAGTATCGACATCAATGGTCATAACCGGCTCGACCGTGGCGATTGTGGGAATGATACTGCTGATCACAGCCACCTTCGCGTTCATAATGATGATAGCATTCGGCGTTGCGGTCGCAGCCCTTGGCCTGCTCATCTCGCGAAGGGCAGGCACCAGAGCCCATAGCGAGCTCGAGACCGCCAAGGACAGCTAATCGGTCGCAGTCCTCTGCAGGCCATGACGACGATGCAAGCGCACCAGAAGCACCAGACAAGATTGCCGGTCTTGTCCCTGCTCTGAGCCCTGAACCATTCGCGCGCTCGACAGGAACCTGAGAACGTGTATAATAGGGTAATGAGATAGGCGGTCTTGATGGGCAGAAGGCATGTGGGCAAGCGCGATGCCAAGGATATAGCCAAGGAGCGCATCGATAGACTGTTCGAGCTGGCGGGGCAGGAAGCGCGCTCTGGGGATTTCGGGAGGGCGCGGAGGTACGTGTCGCTCGCCCTCAGGATGGGTGAGAGGCACAAGGTCCGGGCGGGCCACAAGAGGACCTACTGCCCGGAGTGCATGGTCTTCTTCGTGCCCCCGAAGAACGTAAGGGTCAGGACCGGCAGGGGCTGGGTCTCGATGACCTGCCTTGAGTGCGGGCATATATCCAGATATCCGATGTTGGCGGGAAGGTGAGACGGTGGACAAGAGGAGGATCCGGGAGCTGAGAGGCAAGGCGCAGTCCCTCTCCCCCACGGTCCATGTCGGCAGAGAGGGCATCACCCATTCCGTGGGCGAGGAGCTGAGGAAGCAGCTTGAGAAGAACAAGCTGGTCAAGGTCCGCCTCCTGCAGTCGTTCGAGGGGGACAGAGAGGACGCGGGGCGGAGGCTTGCGGACGCATCAGGATCCGTCCTGGTCGAGGTCAGGGGAAGAACCGTGGTCCTGGCAAGGGAATAAGGTAACGAGCTGGCCCTGACCAGTCTTTATATATGGTCTAAGCGATTGATGGAAAAATGTGAGCGTGGTCTGGAGTGTTGGACGCGAAGTTCATAAGGGAGAACGAAGGGGTCGTGCGGCAGTCGTTCGAGAACAGGCACCAAGACCCCACGGTCCTCGAGACGTTCCTCGAACTCGACCGGAAGTGGCGCACGCTCACGGAGGAGGGCAACGCCCTCAGACAGAAGAGGAACGAGGTTTCCGAAGAGATACCCAAGCTCCCCAAGGAGGAGAAGCAGGCCAAGATCGCGGAGATGAAAGTCATCGCGGAGCGCATCAAGGTCATAGACGGTTCCCTCAAGGGCATCGAGTCCGAGAGGGACGAGTGCCTCCTGAACATCCCGAACATCCCGGACCCGAGCGTGCCGATAGGCGACGCGGACGAGGGGGACGCCTTCCCGAGGCAGTGGGGACAGCAGAGGAAGTTCGACTTCAAGCCGCTGACGCACTGGGAACTCGGCGAGAAGCTGGACATAATCGACTTCGAGAGGGGCATCAAGGTCACAGGCGCGGGATTCTACGTCCTCAAAGGTGACGGCGCGAGGCTGGAGAGGGCCATGATCAACTACATGCTCGACCTTCACTACGCACAAGGATACAAGGAGATATTCCCGCCCGCGATCATAAACAGGAAGAGCTGCGTGGGCACCGCCGCGCTACCGAAGATGAAGGACGACATGTACTGGTGCGAGAGGGACGACCTATGGCTCAACCCCACCGCCGAGGTGCCTGTCACCAACCTGTTCGCGGACGAGATACTCGATGCCCGTCATCTCCCGATCAACCTCACTGCGTATTTGCCTTCGTTCAGGCGCGAGGCGGGGAAACACATGGAGACGAAGGGCATCGCGAGGGTTCATCAGTTCAACAAGGTCGAACTCGTCAAGTTCGTGTTGCCGGAGACTTCGCTCGAGGAGCTCGAGACACTGCTCGGGGACGCGGAGGCGGTCGTCAAGGGGCTGGAGTTGCCCTACAGGATAAGGCTCCTCTGCACAGGCAGCACGGGGTTCCACTCTTCCAAGACCTATGACATCGAGGCGTACGCCCCGGGCATGGACCAATGGCTCGAGGTGTCCTCGTGCAGCAACTTCAAGGAGTTTCAGGCTCGGAGGGCCATGATCAAGTTCAGGCGCGAGCCGCACCTCAAGAGCGAGTTCGTGCACACTCTGAACGGCTCGGGGATCGCGCTGCCGCGCACGATGGTCTCCGTCCTGGAGAACTACCAGAACAAGGACGGCACGGTCACCGTGCCCGATGTGCTACGGCCCTACATGAAAGGCGCGGAGCTCATCCAGTAGACCTTTCTTCTGCTTGATGATTTCTCATATTTGAGAATCAGGTCTGATTGCCGCTTCTGTCCACTATATAACCCTCGGGGCCGAATATTGTGGACAGAGTAGGTCCTATACATGCAGGCAAACAAGGATTTTGCGTTGCTCGTTGGCAAGGCGTTCTTGCGCGAGTTGGACGTGGGCAATACAGAGACTGCCCTAGCGTTCGGCAGAGCGTTCCTTCTGGCGCTCGGGATGAAAGGTCCCGACCACACGGAGAAGCACGGGTACGCAAACGGACGGGACTACGGCGAACACTACGCGACCGCTGGCAGCTGAAGCCTGTCGATCACGAGGGCATCGGACGGTCAGAAACCTATCTTGTGTCCTCCCCGTTTTAGTATCCACTTGAGCACTGAGGGCGTGAAGACCGCGGTCATCAGGCCCATGAACACAACGACCGAATAGACGTCTGGGCCGATTATCTCCTGCGACAGGCCGTAGTACGCTATGACGAGCGCTATCTCCAGCCGGGGGACCATGCCCATGCCGACCGCAAGGGAGTCCATCTTGGACATGCCCGTGAGGTAAGCGGGTACACCGCACCCGACCACCTTCGTGGCGACAGCGACCACCGTGAGCACGATGCCGAACCAGATGGTTTCCCACATCGCCCTCACGTCGACCACCACCCCAAGCGAGACGAAGAAGATGGGCACGAACAGGGCCTCCAGGTACTGAGTGCCCTTCCGGAAGCCGTCCCTGAGCACGGAACCGGAGAACGCGGTCCCCGCGACGAACGCGCCCACTATCGCGGAGATGCCCAGGACCTCGGCGACGTTGGCGTAGAGGAAAGCTATCGCGAGGGCGAGCACGAACCCGCTCAGCGGCATCTTACGTCTGTAGCCGGATATCTGAACGTTGAAGACGAGCTTCGCTAAGAAGTGCGAGCCCAACCAGCCCCCGACGACGACGAACAGCGTCGCGATGAGGACGAGGTAGGCAATCTCTGGGACATCTATCCCGCCCGAGGTGCGCCCCGAAATCGCCAGCACGACCATGCCCAGAATGTCGTCCACGACGGCCGCGCCGACTATAGCGTACGTGACCTGTGTCCCCACCAGCCCTATCTCATTGAGCACGCTCGCGGTCACGGCGACGCTCGTCGCGACCAGGGTGGCGCCTATGAACACCGCGTCCGCCCCGTAGCCGAACAGGTGCGCGATCATGAACCCGCCGCCCCAGGGGATGAGCACGCCCCCGATGGCGATCGCTATCGACCGGCGGGTGTATATCTCCTTGAGGTCGCACTCCAGCCCGATCATGAATAGGAGGACTATAGCCCCCAGCTGCGCCAGGAACTCGAGCGTCTCTGGGAAGCCCTCGCCGTCCGGCTCGGACATCCCTATGATCCCGAAGTATCCAAGGAGCACCCCGATGACTATGTAGGCGAGGACCTTGGGCTGGCCGAACCTGCTGAAAATGAAGCTGGCGAAGAGCGCGATGACTAGGAGGAATGTGAGCTCGAACCAGACCTCTTCGAGCAGTTGGTCCAGGAAACCTGAGAGGTCGATGGCCATCGCGTATCGGCCAATGGATGCGTCTGGCGCATTTATTTGTTTCTGAGCCTCGAATCTCAGAGACCGTACGCCCTTGCCCTCACCACCCAGAAGTCTATCCGGTCACCCGTGTTCTTGCTCAACAGGCCCTTCGCGAACTCCCGCGGGACGCCTTCGAGGTAGAGTCCGAACTCGACGGACCAGCTCCCCCAGCTCTTCCCCGCGACCTTTCCCAGGGCGGGTATGTTCGGGGATATCGCGGCCGCGCAGGTATACTTCACGTCCAGGGGCCCCACCGCTCCTATGACCCTCATCATCCTCGGGAGACCAACCTCGAACAACAGCTCGCACCGTATGAACAGCCCAGAGAACACGCTCGTGGGGAATGGTGGATAGGCGACCGGGTTGTTCGCCCGGCCAAGATTGACCATGAAAGTCGCGAGATTGAATATCAGCCACCTGAGGAGGTCCACGATCGCCTCCCCCGTCACGACAAAGGACGCCCTGAACCCCACACCCCCTGAGCCTGTGGGGTCCGAGACGACCACCTTGATGAAGAATATGACCTCGTGGACGATCTCCTTCACGAGCGACAGCAGGTTCTCGATGAGGTTGTTGAGCACGCGCTTCGCGAACACGGCTAGGAAGTCAAGCGAGGCCGACACCTCGTGCAGCTGTGTCTCCAGGAACGCTTGATTGAACGCCTGGAAGAGGGCCTTCGCGATGAAGTCCGCACTCGCCAGGAGCACGGGCGGCCCGTTGGAGAGGCCTCTGCTGCCTGCCTCGAAGGCCCACCTGGGGCCTCCGTCCCATGTGCGCTGCCAAGTGCGTTCGTCGTTTGCGCTGTCCCTGCACACGGGGGTCCTGTCGACCAGACCGCCCCCCGCGTCGAATAGCTCTATCGCGTCCCCATCGTTGAACGGGTCGTCGGGGACTCCGTTGTCTATCGAAGTCTCCGGGAACGTGAACACAATAACCCCGTTCGCAGGTATCGTCCCGGATACGTCCATCTCCTTCTGCACTCCGTGGACGGTCGCCAGGCGCCACCCATCGACGCACCTCGGCGCGTCAAGCGGGTTGTAGAGCTCCACCCATTCCCTGCCGCTGTCCTCGCCCGTCGGATTGGACTCGAACTCGTTGACCACGACGTCCGTCGGGAAGGGCGGGGAGTACTTCAGGCGCAGCCCAGCCTCGACAGAGGCAGACAGCCCTAGCACTGGTATGGGTATGTTCGAGAGCAGCGCGCCGATGCCCGGCAGGTCAGCCGTGCTGACCTCGGCGACGTCGTACGGTTCGACTTCCGGGACCATGACGTCCATGCCCCAGGTCCTCCCAACGCAGTGCACCTCCACGAACCTGCGCATTATGCACATCAGAGGGTCGACACGTACCTCCACCCTTGTGTCTCCGTGCGTGATCGTCCCGTTCGCGAGCACGTCCCAGCTGCCGTCGCTGAGCCTCGCGACGCAGATACCGAAGGATATGCTGGGGCCCAGCCGGTCCGTGCACACGGTCACCCGGAGCATGTCGTCCCCGTTGCGGTAGATGAGGTCTGGGACATAGGTCTGGATGATTATCGTGAACCCGTAGAGCGTCATTCTCAGGGTGACCCGCCCCGTGAGATCGATGAATGTCATCACCGCCTTCGCGAGGGCGGAGTTGGCTATCTTCTGGACGTACTCCTGGAGGGTCTCGACGACCGTCTGCATCACGCTCGAGACGGCCTTGACGACTCGGACTGCGAAGCTCGCAAGGGTGTCCGAGAGCTCCATCACGAACCGCAGCACGCGCTCGAAACCGTCCTTCACCCATCCGAAAACGGGCTCCAGCTTGTCCCAGACTATCTCGCAGAACTTCGTGGCGGCGGCCACGGCGTCCGAGGCTATCGTGTTGGACGGGTTGTACTCAACCCCGCTGAGCGGCCACGATGTGTGCACAAGGACCGGGAAGGTGAGCGCGACCTTGACCCGCCTCAGAGAGGAGGCGTCCTCTCCGCACATCGACTGGAGAACCGAGTTCCTCGATGTCAGCTCGACATCAAGCTGGCAGAGCACAGACACCGTCCACTGGGTCGCGAACGGCGTCAGATTGACGCTCCCCAGGGAGGTCATGTGCGTGTTCGGGTATGCCTGGTCGTCTCTGTCGAAGTCCCACGGGCGCCTGACCTGAACCAGCATGTCGCCTGTCGGGAAGAACGGCTCGAGGGAGGACTGCCCAAGGGAAGGATCGTACTGCACTGTCCGGAGCCCTGGGAACCCGCCGGGGATCACGACCTCCACCTCCTCCCGCAGCAGCGTGTCCGAGAACTCGGCGGCCTCCCTGTCTCCGTCCCAGAACTCGAACTCAGCGCCGAGGTCGACCATGACAGAGCCCTTGAAGGCCGACATGTGCTTCTGGCTCAGGATACTCCTAGACAGCCCGCCCATGAGCTCCTCGATGGCTTCCGTCATGCCGGGGAACCCCTCCGCGCCAGACAACAGCACGGCCGCGACCGAGTCGACAAGAGGCCCTGCGAAACCGTCATCGGACATGCAGACCGCTTCCCCCACCAATGTCCTGAGCCTCAGCAGTTGTATGGAGCAGAGCTGCACAAGGCCGGAGTAGACATATGAGCAGACGCCCCAGGACTCGTCATTCTCCACATCGGAGAGGAGTATGCTCTCTAGCTGCTGCCGCACGGGCACGGCCAAGTCGGGGATGTACGCGTACCGAGCGGTGTCGAGGACGGACTCCACCACATTCAAGCAGGCCGACCTGAACAGGCCCGATGTGTCCGCAAGGTCCTCCAAGCGGTCGCTGACGAACGCGGAGAGCCTACTCGCGAACTCGTGTTCCGCGCTGAACATAGGTAGAGTGCTCCAAGTCTCCGAGAGGGCGGCGTAGTCGAAGCTCAGCTCAGCGTCGCCCGTATGCGATGCGATGGACTCGAACAGCCCCTGCCCGTCTGCCGGGTCCACGGAAGTGTTCCCCAGGTCCAGCTCCACCGCGGTCGCGAGGTCCTGCGCGAGCCTGGCTAGGCTGTCGGAGACGAGCGATGTGAAGCTGGCCTGGCATTCCTTGAAGTCGGGATAGAGGTCCGCCCACGCCTCCGAGGACAGGAGGTCGTATACGGGCAGGTCGACCCCAACGCTTGCGTTCCCGACCCAGACGGGATGCAGGTCGCCGGCGGCGTCCTCGACGAAATACTGCCTCTCTGGGACTGAAATCACGTAGTCGCACTCGTTCGAGAACAGGCACGAGAACGCATATCTGTCAACGCCAGAAGCCGAGAGCGTCCGGGCGACCCAGGAGGTCACCGCGGAGTGCGCCTTGTCCTCACCCGTGAAGAGGCTCACGACGCTTTCCAGCGCGTCGACGCACATGTCGAGCACATCCTTGATGGCGTCCAATGTGCCGAGCCAGCCCAGGTACTCCATCATCCGTACTATGAGCTGGTCCCCGAGGGCGTAGACCGACTGCGCAGCCACGGATTTGGCGTCGATATCGATTTCGGTCATGCCAAGGAACCACAGGAACAGCTCCGCGGGGTCCAACGACCGCGGCCTCTCAGCGCCCAGGGCCGCCAAGCCCAGCGACCCGCCCCCGCAGGACCCGGCGACCTCGTACATGAAAGGCTCGTCGATATCCCTGAACAGCCGCGCCTGCTCGAGGAGAAGCCCGACCCCCACCGCCCTGTGGACATCCTGCTCGGTGAGCATCATCTCGGTCGAAAGCCCCGGCGGAGGCGTCGGCTGGCCATACCCTTCCAGGGCGCGAAGCTGAGCGAGCGTGGTGAGCATGTAGGCGACCATCCTCCCGAGGTCGGAGAACTCCCCATCCGCGGAGGACTCGAACACCCTCAGCTTCGATTCGAGGAACGGTAGGGCGGATATCACCGGCCTCTGGAACGACGACTGCCGGGAGAGCGAGACATCGCTCACGGATACCGTCACCGAGAAATTCCCGACTGCGACATAGTAGGGATTCACTGAGAACACGCCGAGGGCGTCGTCCGAAGGGGATTGCAGGTCCTGGTAGTCCATGACCTCTCCGTCACAGGTCAGCTCACTGGTACGCGATGAGTCCGAGATCATGATGTCCGAGGTGCTCCTCTCGACGAAGAACAGGCCGCCGGTCCAGTTGGTGACGCAGGAGGAGTATCTGGGATCCCTCCTCGGGAACGAGGACGAGATGTACGAGTGCATGCTGTCGGAGAACGCCTCGGAGATGGCGCTCTGGTTCACCGGGAACTCGTCCCAACCTGACATCGTCTCCCTGGCCCGCCCCACCGCGCACAGGCTGAGCTCCGCGGCGATGTCTGATATGGCCTTCTCCATCGAGTCGAGCATCTGCTGCATTCGGGAGTCCTCGTACTTGTCTACCTGCTGTTTCGCTATGAACGTGCCCGCTGCAGCCGACGCGACAAGAAGCACGACCGCTATCACGGAGAACGAGACCTGTCCGGATGCGTCCTCCGCGAGCCCGCCGACGCGACGCATGATTGATGAGCCGCCCTCGAACATGACCATCCCGGCGGACGAATGCGGGGTGGCGCCTAATGGGTTGCAGCTACATGCAGTGTACGGGGCATGCCACACGCAGATGCGCACACGTTACGCATGGGCCCGTGCGTGGCCATGACGACAAGGGATGTCTGTCATGGGCTGTAGAAATCATTTTAGGCAGAATTCGCGTTAAACCCCTCGGGATGCACTCTTGGATCAGGGCTTGTTAGGCATAGCGATATTCGCGGTCGTCTATGTCGCTATGGTCTTCGACCTCGTCGACAGGACCGTCGCGGTGCTCTTCGGGGCCCTTACGATGGTCGGCCTCGGCATCCTGGGCGAGAGGGAGGTCATACAGTACATACACTGGGAGGCCCTGGGGCTCATATTCGGCATGTTCGTCCTGGTCGCCGCGATGAAGGACAGCGGATTCTTCAGGTGGATAGGGCTCCACGCGCTGCAGGCGACCAAGTTCGAGACCCTCAGGGTATTCATTGTGTTCTGTGCGCTCTCAGCGTTCCTCGCGGCGTTCATGGACAGCATCACGGTGATGGTCTTCATGGCGTCGCTCACCATCGAGGTGTGCGTGATCCTCCGCGTTCAGCCAATGCCCTTCCTGATAGCGGAGATATGCTCGGCCAACATAGGAGGCAGCGCGACCATGGTCGGCGACCCGCCCAACGTGATCATCGGGACGGCGCTGAACCTGACATTCTCCGACTTCGCGAGGAACACTGGGCCCATCGCGATGATCGCCTTCGCTGTGAACATAATCGTTTTCGGGATCATCTACGAGAAGCTCCTGAACAGGAAGCACCACGATGTGAAGGCGATCATGGAGGAGCACAAGGACCTCGACCCGTTCAGCGCGATCCAGGACCTCAAGCTCATGAGAATCTCGCTCATGGTGTTCATATTCACAGTGACGCTCCTGATAATGCACAGCGTCATAGACATGCTGGTAGCGTACGCGGCCATCCTGGGTGCGACGCTAGTGCTCTTCCTTGGCGGACGCAGGATGGACCACCTCGTCGACAAGATAGACTGGCACACGATAGTCTTCCTGGGAGGGCTGTTCGTCATGGTTGGCGGGCTGGAGAGCAGCGGGGTGTTGTCCGACTTCGCGCACACGCTCGTCGACATCACAGGGGACGGGGTCGTCCTCGTGACCATAATGATCCTGTGGGTGGCGATGCTCCTGTCCGCCCTCCTCGACAACGTGGCGCTCTCTGCCGCGATGATACCGGTCATTCAGACCATCTCCACCGATACAGGGATACCTCTCAAGTCGCTTGCCTATACGCTCGCCCTCGGATGCGACATCGGCGGCAATGCGACCCCGATAGGCGCCTCCGCGAACGTGGTCGGCCTGGCGGTGGCCGAGAAGCACGGCATCAAGTTCTCGTGGCTCCAGTACTGCAAGGTCGCGATACCAGCGACCATAGTCACGATGATAGTCGTGAACGTGCTCGTATTCTTGCTGATAGTCTAGACCGCAGGGACTAGTCGCTGCTCTCGGCCATGATGTCGAGGAAGTTCTCCAGGTGTCTCGAGAGCGTCTCGTTGTCCGTGTACCCGCACGCTGACAGGTCAGGGGCAGCTATGAGCGCGGTCTTCCCGTCCGCGATCACATCGGTGGCTATGAGCCCCTTGCGCCTGATGACCTTGCAGCCCTTCGGGGCCTTGACGAACGGGCTCGTGATGACTGTCACCTTGACCCCCCTAGAGACGGCGTTCGTGAGCTGCCTCCTCAGACGCCTCGCGAGCACAGAGACGGATGGGGAGGACATAGCGAGGCTATGTTCAGAATGGTCGAGCATCTCCCCGACCTTCTCCACGACCCGGTCCCTACCCAGGATCGTGAACACGAGCTGGGGGACGCCCCTCTCGGACAGGATGTCTTTCACCTTCGCTATCCTGCCGAAGGCATCGTCGACCCGCGCCATGAGCGCCTTGCCCATTTCGTCAGGGTCAACCGCGGAGAATGTCCTGGGCCTTCCGGGCTTCGACCTGACGAACCCCTTGGCCTCGAGGCTCAGCATGACCTTGTAGGCCGAAGTCCGTGGAATCTGTGAAATCTCAGCTACAATATTAGCCCGACTCGTGCCCAAGGCCACGAGGGCGACGTACGCCCTTGCCTCGTAATCGGTCAGCCCCAGCCCCTGGAGCGTTCCAGACACCTCGAGATAGTCCTTGAGGAGCGATTCCGGGTCCCCCCCGAGCGCCGAGACTGCTTTCTTCAGGTCCATATGTAGCTGTAACAACTACATAAGGTTTAAATGATTCGCTAGATCATTCTCCGGCAGGGTGCGAGAAAATGCTGACCAGAGAGTCCGCCGTTCCCAAGGGGCTCCCGAAGAAGACGGAGAGCCTCTGTCCAGAATGCCTTGCGATCATACCTGCGGCCATCCGAGAGGAGAATGGGAAGGTCGTCATGGAGAAGTCGTGCGAAAAGCACGGGAGCTTCAAGGACGTCGTATGGTCCGATGTGGACATGTACCTCAGGGCCGAGAAGTGGGCCAAGGACGGCGTCGGGGTCGAGAACCCATTCATCAAGGACGCCAAGGTTTGCCCGCTCGACTGCGGCCTGTGCGACCTGCACCTGAGCCATACCGGTCTCGCCAACGTCGACCTCACGAACAGGTGCAATCTCAAGTGCCCGATCTGCTTCGCCAACGCGAACGCTGCCGGATACGTGTTCGAACCGGACTACGACACCGTGGTCAAGATGCTGAGGGCGCTGAGGGAGCAGAGGCCCGTGCCCTGTCCCGCCGTGCAGTTCTCAGGCGGGGAGCCGACGATATATCCCAAGTTCATCGAGGTCATCAAGGCCGCCAAGGACATGGGGTTCGCACAGGTACAGGCGGCCACGAATGGGATACTTTTCGCCAAGGACATCGACTTCCTCCAGAGGACCAGCGATGCCGGGATGAACACCATCTACCTGCAGTTCGACGGGCTCAGGTCGGAGATATACGAGAGGGCGAGGGGCGTCGATCTCCTGGACACGAAGAAGAAGGTCGTCGAGAACTGCAGGAAGGTCAAGAACCACCCGTCGATCGTGTTCGTCCCCACCATCGTCAAAGGTGTCAACGACGACCAGGTGTGGCCGATCCTGCACTACGCGCTGGAGAACATGGACGTCGTGCGTGGCGTGAACTACCAGCCCGTGGCCTTCACGGGCAGGATCAGCAGCGAGGAGCTCGAGAAGGGCAGGTACACCATTCCAGACCTCGCGAAGGACATCGAGAAGCAGTCCGGGGGCAAGATCAAGACCACTGACTGGTACCCCGTGCCCACCGTCGCCTCCGTGTCCGAGCTCTGGGTCGCGCTCTACGGAGACCCGAAGATAACCCTGACCACTCATGCGCACTGCGGCATGGCGACTTACATGTTCGTGAAGGACCCGGACAACGTGATCCCGGTCACGAGGTTCGTGGACGTCGACGGCCTCTTCACCGAGCTGTACGAGCTCGCGAAGCGCACTTCCCCTAAGAAGATCAAGCTCATGTCCAAGGTGAAGGCGTACAGCCTCCTGAAGAAGTACCTCAGGAAGGACGGTCTCCCGGACGGCATGAGCCAGACAGATTTCCTGAGATCCCTCAAGGGCATCCTGTCAGAGGAGACCAAGAGCGAGCTCTCCAAGTTCAGCTGGAGGATGATGTACATAGGCTCGATGCACTTCATGGACTCCTACAACTACGACATCGAGCGGGTCAAGAGGTGCATGATACACTACACGACCCCCGATGGCAGGATCATACCTTTCTGCGCCTACAACTCTGGGCCGGTCTTCAGGACCGAGGTCGAGAAGGAGTTCTCCGTCCCGATAGCCGAGTGGAGGAAGAGGCACGGCGAAGAGTACACGTGAGTTGATCATCATGGCCAAGGACCTGGACGATCTGGAAGTCGATGTGGCTAGGTGCATGCACTGCGGTGCCTGCGTGGGTTCGTGCCCTGTGAACGCGATATACCTTGACGAGGTTGTGCTCGACTTCAACGATAACTGCACCGTGTGCAAGAGGTGCATCAAGGTCTGCCCTGTCGGGGCGATACGCTTGGCGGGGGAGAGATAGATGCCGGATTACGATGTGGTCGTGGTTGGCGCAGGGCCTGCGGGCTCGATGACCGCGAAGTGGGCCGCGAAGGGCGGCGCAAGGGTGTTGATGGTCGAGAAGCGCCAGGAGATAGGTTCGCCCGTCAGGTGCGGCGAGGGCATATCGAAGGCGTGGCTGAACGGCGTCGGGGTCAAGCTTGACAGCAAGAGCGTCGCGCGGGAGGTCAAGGGGGCGAGGATAGTCGCCCCGAACGGCAAGGCGTTCTACCTCTCCGAGAAGATGGCCGGGAACGAGGTCGGGATAGTCATCGACCGGGTGTTCTTCGACAAGCTGCTGGCCAAGGACGCCGTCAAGGCGGGCTCGGACCTGATGCTGAAGACCTCCGCGGTCAAGCTCCTGAGGAGCGGCGAGAAGGTTGTTGGAGTCAGGGTCAAGTCGTTCGGGCAGACGAGGGACATCAAGGCCGGGTGCGTCGTCGGCGCGGACGGGTACGAGTCCCAGGTCGGGAGATGGGCGGGCATAGACACCACCCTGGCCCCGAGGGACATCACGAGCTGCTTCCAGTACAGGCTCACGAACATCAAGCACGAGGCCGATTACTGCGAGTTCGTCTTGGGCAGCAAGGCCCCGGGAGGCTACATCTGGGTGTTCCCCAAGGACGAGGAGACCGCGAACGTAGGCATAGGTATGCAGCTCACCAAGCTCAAGAACCCGGGCGATGTCAAGAAGCACCTGGACAAGTTCATCGAGGGCGACCCCAGGCTGCGCAAGGGCAGGCCTCTCGAGCTCGTGAGCGGCGCGGTGTCCATATGCGCCCCGATCGACAAGACCGTCGGGAACGGCGTGCTCCTCGTCGGGGACGCCGCGAGGCAGATAGACCCCATCACGGGCGGGGGCATATCCAACAGCTGCAAGGCGGGCAAGGTCGCGGGCGAGGTGTTGGCCAAGGCCGCCCGGGAGCGCAACTTCAGCGAGCAGTCCCTGCGCAGGTACGAGAAGGGCTGGAGGGACCTGATAGAGAACAACCTCTACAGGAACTGGATGGCAAAGGAGAAGCTCGTGACGCTCAGCGACGACACGTTCAACAAGATCATCAACGCCCTGAATGAGGTCGGCGTCGAGAAGATGTCGACCCTGGCGATTCTGAAGGCGATAGAGACGAAGCACCCTGACCTTGTCAGGGAGTTCCAGGACCTCCTCTGAGCCCGGCAGTATCAAAACCCCCGAGTGTGTTCTCGGTCGGAGGAGGGCGGAGAGTGGCGTTGCTCCAGGGAATCCTTGAGGACAGGCGGAAGCTCCTGGCCGCGACGCTCCTGGTCTTCCTGCTCGCTGCGTTCCTGAGGCTCTACAACGTACAGTGGAGCTTCTCGAACAACGGCGTCGACGAGGGCATAATGCTGATGCGCGCCCGGATGCTGAGCGAGGGGTTCGGGCTCTACTCAGAGATACCGTGCGACCAGGCCCCCCTGGCTCTGCTGGCCTCAGCTGCGCTCCAAGGAGATGTGCTCGCCTCGAGGCTCCTGTCCGCGGTGCTGAGCGTGGGCGCGATAGCCGCCTGCATGGAGGCTGCCAAGCGGACGAGGGGGGAGATGGCCATGCTCGCAGCAGGGCTGATCCTCGCAGTGGACTTCGCGTTCCTCAGGGAATCCCGGCTGTTCTCCCTCGACGCCATGTCCTCGTACTTCCTGGCGTTCTCCCTCCTGCCGCTTCTCGCCTACGCCAGGGGAGGGAGCAGGCCTATGCTCGCAATGGCGGGGATCCTGTTGGGCCTATCGGCCGCATCGAAACTGTACGGCGCCGTCGCGGTCACGGGCGTGCTGGCGTTCATGCTCGCGGAGATCGTCGCCGAGAGGAGGAAGGGGAGCCCTGTGCGTCGGAGGACACTGGACGCGGCGCTCCTGACCGTGGCCGCTGTCATACCTTTGGGGGTCCTCCTGGCGCTCATGGGTCCGTCGGAGATGCTCGGAGGCATGATCTTCGACCAGGGGCACAGGGAGTTCGGCCTCCTCATGAAGCTCTCAATCCTGCTCTACTTCGCGTTCAACGTGTTGTACGTGCTCCCGCTCGTGTACGCGCGCTCGCTCTGGGGGAGGTCGCCGGAGGCTCGGGTGCTCCTGTGCGTGTCCCTGGTCCTCCTGCTCAACTTCGTCCTCCAGCCGCTCGCGTTCCTGCACAACCTCGTCATGATGAGCCCCCCGCTTGCGGTCCTGGTCGGCCTCATGATTGCGGATGTATTTGAACCTGAAAAAGCCAATCTGAATCGTAGTGATGAGGATAATGTTCATAAAATGGGCGTACGCCTCAGGGGCATCGCCATTGCGCTCTTCGCGGTGAGCATCGTCGTCTCGGCGGGGGTGGCGTCCTACGGCCTCGCTGTCCAGGGAAAGCCGCCTCAGCAGGTCTACGGCGAGGTGATAGCTTCTTGGACGGCCGAGGACGACTGGATCATCAGCGGCGACCCTCTAATAGCGGCCTACGCGGAGCGTAGCGTCCCGGTGAGCATGGTCAACATGGGCACCAGGATATACCCTGACATCACGCTCCAGGACGTGGAGGCGGCAGTCGTGGAGAACGATGTGGCGGTGGTCGTGATATGCTACCGCCTGTTCGAGGAGGACATGGCGGGGCTGCCCCTGTTCCTGATGGAGAACGGCTACAGCAGAGTGTCACCGTCCGCACTCGGCGAATGGTCTTCCGCAGCGGTCGAGACCTCCGAGAACGAGCAGACACCGTTGGTGTTCGTCTTGGACCAGATAGTCGACAGGCTCGGTCTGCCGACCGGGTGAGGATGCGGGGGATCTACCTGCGCCTCTTGACATCGTCCCCGAAGGTCCACATCGAGTTGGCCAGGAAGTTGAATATGCTGACCAGGAATATCGCGATGACCTGGGCGAACACAAGATAGAGGCTCGCCTTGTCCTGTCTGAGCCCGAGGGAGGGCATGACCTCCTCGACGAGCGCCCAGAGGATTATCAGGTTCAGCATCAGGCCGTCGACGCTCACCAGCAGGAACTGAGGGTACTGGAAGCGGATCTTCCCCTTGGACTTGAAGGTCCACAGCCTATTCCATATGAAGTTGTTCGTGTCGGCAATTATGAAGGCCAGCACGGCGGCCCATAGATAGTATACGTTGAACAGCTCGACCGATGTCCACAGCACAAGCAGGTTGATGACGGCCCCGATGCCGCCTATGATGGCGAACTTGAGATACTTCGCGAGCCAGAACCTGTCGTGCTCGTACAGGGTCGTGACGTGGTCTATGTACCTGAGCATGACCGCTCCCCCGAGCTTGCTCTGGCCGGCCTTCCGGTTGGCGAAGCGTATCGGCACCTCCACGACTTTCGTGTGTCTGCCCTTCACGAGTATCTCGAGCCCGATCTTGTAGCCGACAGGGTCCAGCTCGACGCCCTCGATGACCGAGCGCTTCAGCGCGAAGAAGCCCGACATCGGGTCCTTGACCTTCGTCAGCGGGCGGGCGAGCAAGGTGGCAGCCTTGGAGAGCAACCTCCTGTGGATGGGCCAGTCCTCGATGCTCCCCCCGGGCACGTGCCTGCTCCCGACGACCATATCGGCCCTGCCCTCGGTGATCTGCGTGACCATCTCCGGTATCTTCTCCGGTGGATGGCTCAGATCCGCGTCCATGACGACCAGGATGTCCCCGCTAGCCGCGGCGAACCCTTCGAGCACCGCCGAGGACAGCCCCAGCTTGCCCGTCCTGTGGAGTACCTTCAGGTTATGGCTCTTGGCGAGCTCCTCCGCCATCGCGCCCGTCCCGTCCGGACTGTCGTCGTCGACAATGACAATCTCGGCCTCGAGCCCAGTGGGGGAGACCGACTCCTCGATGCGTCTGACCAGCTCATCCAGGTTGTCCCTCTCGTTGTAAGTCGGGACGACTACTGAGATCGCGGCGCTCCCTCCTTCACACGGACGCGTCTCTTGTAGACAAACGAGACGATGATGCTGAGCGATATGACCACTGCCACGGCGCCCAGGGCGACCCACGGGGCAAGCTCCTGCCTGATGTTGTCGTAGCTGAGCCAGCAGAGCACGACCACGCCGGAGAACTTCGCGAGGGCTCCCACGACGAGGTAGCCGGCGCATTTGCGCAGGTCCCATTCGCAGACCGCCATGAACGCGCCTGTGTACGGTACGACTGGAGCGAGCCTGTTGAGCAGCAGCAGGCGCTCGTCACTGACGATCAGGAAGTCGGTGTACTTCGTCATCGCCTTCCTGATGAAGGCCGGCGGCTGGATCAGCTTCACGAGCGAATATAGCGTGAAGTTCCCGATCAGGCTGGCCAAGGTGGCTACCAGGACTATCGCCAGTCCCCAGGCGAACGAGTCCGCGCTGGCGCCGAATATGAAGACTATCCACACTTCAGGCAGCGTCGGGAACCCGGTGCCGTCTATCACGATTATGAGCGTGAGCGCGAGGAGCATCCCGAGGTCGCCCAGGGATGAGAACAGGCCTATGATGTCCTCGCCGATCATCCGACAGGCCTCCCAGCGGCCAAGTCCTCGTAGAGCTGTTTGAGCATCAGTGCTGTCTTCTTCATGTCGTGTTCCTCCGCGAGTGACCGCGCCCCCTCGGACATCCTTTCCCTGAGCGCCGGGTCATCCAGCATACGCGACAGCTCCGACACGAACTCCGCGTCAGTCCGGGCCTTCACGCAGTGAGCGCCGTCCTGGACCCATTCATCGTAGACCGGTATATCCCTGATGAGCAGGGGACAGCCGCAGCTCGCGGCCTCCAGCATCACATTCCCGTAGCTCTCCGCCCTGGTCGGGAAGACGAACACGTCGGCCGCGGAGTAGACGCCCCTAATCTGGTCGAACGGGACGTGCCCTGGGAAGATGACGTTGCCCCTCGGGGTCGAGTCGAGGGCATCCTCGAGCAGGGCTTCGCTCTCGCCCACCCACACGAACTTGACGTCCTTCCTCTCCTTGAGTGCGTTGGACATCGCGACGAATGTGTCCACGCCTTTCCTCGGTATCCTCAGGCCGACGCTCACCACGAGCTTGTCGAAGGCGGAGACGCCGATGCTTTCCCTGAACCTCTCTCCCATGACCGGGTCACGGGTGAAGACCTCCCTGTTTATGCCGTTGGGTATGACCCTGAACGGTCCCCGGACGCCGTCCCTGGCGAGCGCTTTTGCGACGTACGGCGTCGCCCCGAGGACGACCGTGCCCAGGTTGTAGAACTTGACGGAGTACTTGCGCACGACCGGATAGGCGAAGGAGCCTCCGACGAACCCCCCCTTGACCAGTTCCGGCAGGTGTCTTCCGTGCACGACCACCGGCCTGCCCTGGCGCCTCTTCCTGAGCGCCCAGAGGAACGAATCTGGGAGCGGGCTGTGGAGGTGAAGGACTTCGTAGTCCTCCTTGGGCTTGTTCATCACGACCCTGACGCCGATCTTCTCGAGCTCCCGGGCGACCATGGGCACGTTGGTGCCCATTCCGCCGGGGTTCTTGAACGGGATGATGCTCCTGTACATCTCCAGCTCGGTCATCATGCAAACTGAGACCAACACATCACCCGCGAGGTCGTCGGGGCCCTGCCCGCCCTGCGTCCCCTGACCCGCTCGCGAGCATTAGACTGCCATGATATATAACTAATCCGACTCGGCTGGGGCGCTGCCTCGGGACGTCGCTGGCCGTGTCATCAGGGAACCTATTTATAGACATGCCAGGCTTCAGCGCCACAATGGAGCGGAGCAGGATGGAGACTTCTGCATTCCTGTTCGCCGTCGCCACCTTCGTCCTGTGGGGCACGACGAACTTCCTGATAGGCTATGGAGAGAAATCGCTGAAGATGGACCCGCAGGTCTTCACCGCGGTGATGTGGTGCGCCATGGGTGCCCTCGGGCTCGTCATGCTCGTCTATGTGCTCCTTACCGGGAGGGAGATACCGATGAACATCAACATCTCCGTCCCCGCTGCGGCCGGCCTGCTGCTGGGTGTGGGCATACTCGCGTTCACCTTCGCCATGTCCCACACGGACATGTCCACAGGGGCCACGGCTGCCGTGGCAACCTCGAACGCCGCCCTGACGGTCATGCTCGCGTTCTTCCTGCTCAGAGAGCCGCTCCTGCTCAAGGAATGGATAGGGATCGCCACGGTCATCCTGGGGATAATCATACTGAGGATCTAGGAGGGCTACTTCTCCCAGACCACCCTGCCGTCCTTGACAACCACTGAGCAGAGGTTCGTCCCGAACCTATATGGTAACTGTGCGTGCGATCCTATGTCCATTATCGCGATGTCCGCCCTCTTCCCCACCTCGAGGGACCCCACCCGCTTCTCGAGCCCGAGCGCTGCGGCGGCGTTGATCGTTGCGGCGGTGATCGATTCCGCGGGGGTCATGCGCATCTTGTGGCACGCGAGGCTGATGGTGAATTGCATCGACTCGTTCCAGCAGTTGGGGTTGAGGTCGGTCCCGAGAGCGACTGGGACGCCCAGGTCTATGAGCCTCCGGCCGTCCGCATAATCCTTCGACATCGATGAGTAGGGCGTTCCTGGGAGGAGCACACCGACGACGTCCTTCCTCGCCATGGCCATGATGCCATCGTCCGTGGTCTTCGCGAGGTGCTCGGCGGATATCGCCCCGACCTCGGCCGCGAGCTCCGCGCCCCCCGAGGCATGCAGCTCGTCCGCGTGTATCTTGAGCCTCATGCCGAGGGCCTTCGCCTCCTCGAGGACCTTCCTTGACTGGTCCACGGTGAACACGCCCTTCTCGCAGAATACGTCACAGAACGCCGCGAGCCTCCGCTTCGATACTTCCGGGAGCACCTCCGAACAGACGAACGTGATGTAGTCGTCCGGCTTCCCGGTGAACTCCTCGGGCACCGCGTGCGCCCCCAGGAACGTCGGCACGACATCGACTGGGAAATCGTCCCCGAGCTTGCGGATCGTCTCCAGGATCCTGAGCTCGACGTCTTTGTCGAGCCCGTAACCGGATTTCGCCTCGACGGTCGTCGACCCGTGGGATATCATGGACTCGAGCCTCCTCGCGGACTGCCTGAACAGCTCGTGCGGAGAAGCGGCCCTCGTGTCCCGGACCGTCCTGAGTATCCCTCCGCCCTCCTTAAGTATGTCCAGGTATCCCTTCCCCTTGGCCTTAAGCTCGAGCTCGAACTCCCTCGAGCCGGCGTACACGAGGTGCGTGTGCGGGTCGACCATCCCCGGCATGACGACCCTGCCCGAGGCGTCTTTCCTCTCGACCCCGGACGCGTCGTGCTCCCTCAGGACGGACTCCGTCTTCCCGACCGCGGCCACGGCCCCTCCAGAGACAGCGACCGCGCCATCGCGTATTATCCTGAGCTCCGACATCTCGTGCTTGGCCCGGGCCCTTCGGGGCCCCTTCAGGGTAATCAGCTCCGAGGCGTTCGTGATGATGAGGTCGTCCGTCATCGCTACCGTCGCCGATAATGCCGGTTTCCGCCTATAAGAGGTTCGGGCTCCCTCACTGGCCCCTCTTCCCGAGCAGCTCGTTGACCGCGTACTGGATGGTGTCCTGGGGGTTCAGCAGGTTCCTGAAGTACCTGTAGTCCGAGGCCTCCAGCTCCCCCAGCATGTACGCCGACACGCCGTACGTGACCGTGCCAGCGAGCGCCAGCACTATGAGCCCGAACCACTGGTCGGCGGAGATCACGAGCCAGTCCAGGGTGTACATGACCCCGACCATGAGCAGGGCACACATGAGGTGCCTGAACGAGCGCGAGTTGGGGACTATCTTCGCTATCCTCCAGGCCATGTACCTAAGCACGAAGAAGTAGTATATCGAGGAGACCAGGAGGGAGGCTGCAGCCCCGAATGCGCCCAGGCCCAGCATCTGTATCCCGAAGGCCGACCTGGGGACGAGTATGAGCAAGGCGGCCAGCTGCACGCCTATCCCACCCACGCCTATGTAGAACAGAGTTGTGGGCTTGCCTACGCCCGCGATCGCCGACCTGAGAGGCAGGACGAGTGCGACCACCGTGCTCGCTATGACGAGGAGGTTCATCGTCCTGACCTCCGAGGCGAACTCGCCCGTCAGGAATACGCCAAGTATCTCTTCCCCGAATGTCAGGTAGAACGCGGCGGTCGGGATGACTATGAGCGACACGTACCTCTCCGCTTGGTTCACGATGTCCCAGCTCGCGGCCACGTCCTTCCTCGTGAAGTACGCCATGACCGAGGGGAGTATCAGCGTCGCGACCGCGAGCGAGAACACCCCGACGAACACCGCCATCCGCTGCACGCCGAAATAGAGCCCTACCACCTCTGCGCCCCAGAAGTGCCCTACCACCACCTTGTCCAGGAACAGGTCCAGCACTATGATCATAGAGACCACGAACACGGGCGCCAGGGACCGGATGTACTTCATGAGGGTATCGCGGTCCGGCCGAGATATCCTCACGCGGGCCATGAGAAGGGCGACCAGGAGCATAGAGGATATCACCCCTGCGACATACGATGCCGCGAGCAACGCCGGGCCTTCCGGAGAGCCCTTGAAGGCCGAGGTCGCGACGAATATCATGAACGAGACGCGCACCACGAGCTCCAAGAGCGCAGGGATGTGCACCTTCGCGACCGCGTCCTGGGCGTCGAACGTGTGCGTCGCAATCTGGCTTATGCCCAGGAGTATGTAGTACATCAGGAACGCGTTGAGGGAGTCGACGACAGGGTCTGTCGCCGGCATCGCCCCTCCGAAATGGTTGCCGCTCCAGAGGTTGATCATGGCAAAGGAGACAAGCGAGAATATCGCCAGGAGGACGAGCTTGATCGACGCGTATGCGCCTACGCACTTCCCGAGGTCCTCGCCCTTCCGGATGAAATTGGAGTGTACGGATCCCACGCCGAAGTCCGACAAGAAGCTCAGGAGGCCGACTGTGGCCATGGCGTAGCCGAGTATCCCTAGGGCCGTGGGGCCCATGTTCTGCGCGATGAAGACGAGCGCCGCAGTGCTCAATACCGCCCCGATCACGCCGTTCGCGACTGACAGGGCTGCCTTGGGGCTCATGAGCCTGTGGTTCGTCGTGGCCTCCCGCTTGCCCTCATCGGGCATGCTCCCTTAACATATGGGTCGCAATATAAAACTAGTGATGGGCCGTCAGAGCCTGGCGGCCAGGTCCTTCACGAGATCCAGCCCCTTCGCTATGTTCCCCTGAGAGTTGGCATACGAGAACCTCAGGTGTCCCTCGCCCTTCGACCCGAAGGAGGATCCGGGGGCGCATATCACGCCCGCTTCCAGTATCCTCAAGGCGAGCTTCTCCGAGGCGATCTTCTGCGCATAGCTTGGGAATGCGTAGAATGCGCCGCTCACCGCGGGCGTGTTGAAGGTCGGTATCTCGGCGAGCTTCCTCAGGGCGACGTCCCGCCGCTTCCTGAACTCCGCAAGGATCTCCGCCTGGAACCTATCCAGCACCTTGAGACCCTCGAGCACTGCGAACTGAGTCGCCGTCGGCGGGCAAGCGAGGGTGTAGTACTGCACCTTGGAGAGTTGCTGGACTATCTCCTTGGAGGTTGCGACGTAGCCTATCCTCCAGCCGGTGGCGGCGAGCGACTTGGAGAACGATTGCACGATGATGGTATCGTTGTGGAACCTCGCGAAGGACCAGTGCTCTCCCTCGTAGACATACCCGTCGTACACCTCGTCCGAGAGGATGTACATCTTGTGCTCCTTGGCGACCTCGCATAGGGCCTTCACGGTCTCCTTGGGGAATACCGTCCCGGTAGGGTTAGACGGGCTGTTGAGTATGATCGCCTTCGTCTTCGGGGTGATGAGGGACTTGACCTCCTCGACGTCCGGGAGGTAGCCGTTCTCGCGCCTGAGCGTGTACTCGACTGGCCTTCCCCCGGCGAGCTTCACATCGGGCCCGTAGATGATGAATCCCGGGTTCGGGACCAAGGCCTCGTCGCCCTCGCCCAGGATCGTCTCGCAGGCGATCCTCATGCCCTCGGTGGCCCCAGCGGTCACGATGACGTTGTCGAACGAGACGTCCTTGCGGTATCTCCTGAGGTATTCGGCGATCGCCTCCCTCAGCTCTGGGATCCCAGCGCTTGGCCCGTACTTGTTGTGGCCTTCCCTGAGGGCCCTGCAGAAGGCTTCGATCATCTCCCTGGGCGGCTGAATATCCGGTTCGCCGAGCCCGAGGTTGATTGCGCTCCGGGGCGCGGCCTCGAACAGCTTCCTGATACCGGAGACCTTCAGCGACGAGACACGCTCTGGGAACATCCAACCCCGGGGACGTACATATCCGTACATTAACCGTTCGGGGATACACTACGACGGTTGAGAACGTGTTAACAGGTCGCACACGAACGGCACCGCGCCCGGAAGAGTGACTGTCGGCCCAGAAGGGCGCTCACTTGCCAACGGACCGGACCGGGGCAGCAAGGTCGTCGGATACCACGGACACCCTCGCCTTCGACATAGACTCGTGGACCAAGGCGCCGACTATCCCTGCCAGCACCTGGAAGGGCGGCGCGAGGAACGCCGTGCCCCAGACGAATGCCGCCGCCCGCGTGGAGAACTTCATATCCCGCACAGACTGGAGCCACTCGGCATCGTCATCCGCCTCCAGGCCCACCAAAGAGCGACCGAGGGCGCAGTCCACATGCGCCGTCAGGGTCGTAATCATCCAGACTATCTCCCTGAGAGGAGTCTGCGCCCCGCCGAAGTCCGTCGCGCCCTTCACGATCGCCTTCCTGAGGTCCTCCGCGGTGGAGCCCTCGTAAGTGGTGTATGCGTTCCCGACCATCGTGTAATGGTGCGCGTCGCTCCCGCCCATCTTGGCCAGGTCGGACCCTGTGAAGGCGTGCTTCGCGAAGGCGTTCGAGTATCCATCGATGTGCATGCTGTTGAGCACCTCGATGCCGTCCAGGTCCAGGCCTGAGATTGCCTTGCCGAGGCACTTGCACCTCGAGCTGAATGGGTGTGGGGCGACGGCGACCCCTCCCTGGGCGTGTATCCTGTCGATGGTCTCCTCAGGTGACAGGCCTGGGGGGACCGTCTCCTGAAGGAACAATCCGAGGATCTCCCCGCTGGGTGTGAGTACCTCCTCGCCCAGCACGACCTCCACCTTCGACGGCACCTCCTTCGCCTTGAGCGCCCCCCTGAGGCTGTTGTGGTCCGTGACGCAGAGCACATCGAGGCCCTTCCTCTCCGCCGTTCTGACGACGTCCCTGGGCTCCGAAACGCTGTCCGGGACCTTCAGGAACTCTATCCTGGTCAGCCCGGAGTACTTCGTGTGGACGTGTGTGTCCGCCCTTCCCCTCATCGAGGGGGAGGAAGAGCGAGGTAGACAACATAGTTTTCGATTGAACGAGCTCACTCACGAGAGCCTCTTGCTGTACCAGATGCTCTCCCCGTCCTTCTCGAACCCGAAGGATCTGTAGAGGTCGAAGGCCTTCTCGTTCTTCGCGTAGACGCCGATGTAGACCGTATCCAGGCCCTTCTCCAGAAGCAGATCGATGCCGTCCGCGAGCAGCGCCTTGGCAAGGCCTCGGCGCCTGTACCGGGGCCTCACGCCGAGAATATCCACCCAGCCGGCCCTCACGCCCCTCTCCTCGTTGAACGCTGTGGACTCCTCGGAAACGCATATGCCGACGGCCTCATCCCCTCTCATCGCGAGCGTGAGAATGCCCAGGTCCTTGGCCGTGTCCCTGAAGTTGATCCAGCGCTCAATCTTCTCGGGGGCGAAGCTGAAGTGATCTCGAAATGAATCGTTGAATGTCTCGACTGCGGTTGTGATGTCGGCATCCGAGCACTCGGCGAATGGCTTCCTATGGATCCTGAAGCCTTCAGGCGGCGGAGCAGGACGGGTTCCGGAGCGACCGCGCCTCACGAGTATGTACACACGGTACTCCTCCTCGAAGGAATCCGGCTCCAGGAGCGACCGCTTCCAGCCATCCGTGACCACGCTCCTGGAACGGGCCTTGCCGACCCCTTTGGAGCGCAGATACTCCACGCACGAGTCCAGGAGGCGGTGCTCAATGCCCTTGTCGCGGTGCTCAGGGACGACTTCCACATCCACGAACCCGTCGTCCATCCCCGCTGCGATCCTGTTACTCTCTATCTGGGCGGCAGCGAAGCCCGCCGCCTCGCCGCCTAGGTACGCGACCCATGAGCCCTCAGGGTCGAAGTCCGGGTCGGCCAGCGTCCACACCCTCGCCTCCTCCATCGTGAGCCTTCGCTCATAGGGATGGTCCGCTCTGGACCGCGCGACGATGTCGATGTAGGACCCGAGTTGGTCCTCTGACAGGTGACGGAGCTCGAGGTCTGCCACGTATCGGCCAATCACGACCGCCGAGATAATCCTTTTGGGCATGCGGCTCGAGGGCTCGCCAGGCGTTCGACCTATAGAAAATCATCAAAGGGTTTCAGGTTTGAACGAATAATTCATGGAAATGAACCGATCGATCAGAACGCGTTTCTTCGTGGGGGCTTGTGCTTCTGGAAGCACTCTTGGCAGTAGACCGGTCTTCCCTCTGTCGGCTTAAAGGGTACCTCGGACTCGTTCCCGCAGTCGGAGCACTTTATCTTGTGCATCTCCCTTGGGCGCGAGTCGTATCTACGGCTGCCGCCTCCATACGTGCCGTAACTCATTGCTTATTTCTCCTTTTGCGTGAGCGAATGAACGCCCGACGCAATCATCTCTAGAATGTCTTGGTACAAGTAGTCATGCATGCCACGGGAAACGGGAGGCCCGAGTATTCTGCAGACCATCACTCGCCCAAAACCCCAATGCTGGACACGGAATCCGTGCCCGTATTCGGTCAACTATTAAGTACAAGGGAGATGTATGGAAGCTCAGCCGGAGAGATATATTGGTCCAGAGACACGGGAGATATAGGGGACGCAGGTTCAACGACCGCAGGGTGCACTCACCTCGGGAGTCCGAGAGGACGGTCATGCTCAACCTCGGGAGAATCACCTCGCTCAGGTATGACATGAAGGAAGTGATGAGCCACTACAAGGTCGAGGAGACGACCGCGTCCGCTGTCATGGCTAGCATCATCGCCAAGGGCTCCCGGATCTCAATCGACTCCGCGCTGGATTTCGTCAGAGAGCAGGAGAAGACGGGCATGTACCCCAGGGAGGCCCTGGAGGAGATATGCGACCTCCTGGACAGGTACTCGAAGCTGCGCTGATTCCCCTTTCGTGTCCCCATGCCGGTTCCTCGCTTTCGATGGCTTTCTTCTCTTGAGTTGCCTCGACGGGCTTGATCCGCCGCGGCAGAACTGTCTAGCGCCTGGAAATCTTGGGGCGCCAAACGCTAACGTTCGGAACGCGTAGCCAGGTTTTCGTCTTTCTGATAATCGATGCTTGATAACAGGAACGTTTTCTTGAAGGACACGGGGGACAGAAGAATACCTCGTGGCATCACCCTTCCCAGAGCACGGCCTGACCGCGAACCTGTACCTGCCGCGGCCGGCCATCAGGACGCAGCGACGCAGGACCAAACGCCTGACGACCATAGCTGTCGTCCTGGGATTCGTCGGGGTGCTCCTCCTTCAGATGGTCCCTGATGCGCCTGGGGATGATGCGGCCAGCACCCAGGAGACGACCGCGGAGCAGGGCAACAATTCCTATGAGTTCGCCCTGCACATGCTCAACCACACTGTCAGGGCACCGACGGGCAATGGCACCCTGTTCGGTTTCGACAGCGCCCAACTGCCCTTCAACTTCTCCGAGCTCGTCTTCGGCGAGTTCCGGGGGGACACCGAGTTCCGCGACAGGTACTATGCAGGCTTCAGCCTGCTCGCGCGCGCGGAGGGTCCCAACGCGAGCATCAGGTTCCTGGAGGCGGACGGGAAGCTGGTCGAGCAGATCGGTTACCAGGGGCAGTCTCTCATCGTCCTGAACGGTTGGGAATCCATCTCCAAGGACGGTAAGGGGAAGGTAATCAACCACACGTGGGGTTCCATGCAGATAGCCGCATATGACTGGGAAGAAGGTTCGTGGTCCCCTGAGGAAGGCATCGCGGTCGAACACCCATCCGAAGTGACCGTCACGAGCGCCTCGCTCTGCCTGATGGTCTACGAGCCGGGCAGCAGCACCGACATCCCCGAGTTCGGCCCAGGACTCGCCTGCTTGGCGCTGGCGCTCCTGGTCCTGGTCGCGAGAAGGCAGAGGTCCAGCAAGAGACCGTGATTGGCGCGTCATCCCGCGTGCTGTCAATTGGCTGTCTCGCCTCGCACCCGGATTCTTTTCGATTCGCGAGACCGTCGACCTCTCGCCGATGTGCTCGCACTGGGCAGATCTACACTAGCCCAGGCGTTTGTACGCCGCGGTGACCACGAAGATGGCCACGGCGAGGAACACGATCACGCCGCTTGTGGCCACATCGTATATCGCGGATAGCAGCACCCCGAGCATCATGCTCACCGTGCCGAAAACGATGGCCGCGGCCGTGGTCCCTCTGAAGGACAGCTTCAGCTGGAGCGCGGACAGGCCCGGGAGGACCAGCAACGCCACGACGAGCACTATCCCGACGACCTTGATGGAGAGCACGATCGTGGTGGCGACGAGTATGCTGAACGAGAGGGATATGGGTTCCACCGGGATGCCCATCAGCTTCGATGCGCCCTCGTCGAAGGTTATCGACAGGAGCTCCTTGTAGAAGACACCCAGGAAGACGAGAGTGACCAGCCCGAGGACTGACACCACCAGCAGGTCGGTCGAGTCTATCGTGAGTATTGACCCGAATAGGTAACCGAACAGCTCCACATTGAAGCCCCCGGCGATGCTCACGATTATCAGCCCTCCCGAGAAACCAGTCGCGAGCATGACCGCTATGGCGGAGTCGGAAGTGGCGATGCCCCTCGACCTCATGTAGTGTATCCCCACGACCGCGAATATGCAGACGACGAGGGCGGTGAGGATAGGCGATATGCCCAGGAGCAGCCCGAGGGCTATGCCCCCGAAGGCGGTGTGCGCCACGCCGTCGCCTATCATCGCCTCCTTCCTGAGGATCAGGAAGACGCCGACCCAGGCGCATGCGAACGCCGCGATCGTGCCCCCCAGGAGGGCATATTGGAAGAACTGGAATCCGAGCATGCGGGGGATGTCGAGGAGTGAGAGCTCAATCGTTCCCGAACACCCCCTCGCACTCGTGCTTGTGGAAGACGAACCTGAAGTGCTCCCCATAGGCCTTCTTGAGGAACTCCCCCGGCTCCTTGAGCTCGCTGATCCCGGCCATGTTGACCTCCCTGCTGACGCACATGACCTTGGACATCCTGCAGAAGACCGCGGTGAGGTCGTGGGAGACCGTGCAGATCGTGATCCCCTTGTTCAGGTTGATGTCGCTCAGGATCCTGTAGAACTTCTCCTGCGAGGCGGCATCGACCCCCGTCACGGGCTCGTCCAGGAACAGTATCCTGGGGCTGCGCACGAGCACCTTGGCCACGAAGACCCGCTGCTTCTGCCCGCCCGAGAGCTCGCCTATCCTCTGCCCCGAGAGCTCCGACATGCCAACTGTCTCCAGCATATCGTCCACGGCCTTCCAGTCCTCCTGCCTGAGCCGCCTCCCGATGTTGCCCCTGTTGACCCTGCCGAAGGCCACGAGCTCCCTCACGGACAGCGGGAAGCTCGAGTCGAATGAGGTGGCGTCCTGAGAGACGTATGCCACGAACTCCCAGTTGCGGAAACGATGCAACGGTTCCCCGAAGAGTTCTATCTCTCCCCTGTCGACGGGTAGCATCCCGAGGAGCGCGAGGAGCAGCGTAGTCTTTCCCCCGCCGTTGGGCCCGACGATGCCGACGTAGTCACCTTCTCTGATCGTGAAGTTGGCGTTCTCGATCACCGGCCCGTTCGACCTGGACACGGACAGGTTCCTGACCTCGACCACAGTCTTGTTCTCGTCGCTCATCTCATTGCCCCGTCAACTTCCCCCAGGCACTCGCCGCGGCGCGTGACCCGGTCATCCGGCCTCCAGCCCGGCTGCGAGGTTCTCCAGGTTCGCCTCCATCTGCGCGATCATGTCCAGGCCATCCACTACCCCGACGAGCAGGTACAAGTGCATCACGACCACCTCGTGCCCCGTCTGGTCCTCGAGGCTCCTTCGGAGCGTGTCCGCGTAGTCCTCGCGATAGAGAGGGTCGACATACACGACGTAGATATCGTACTCCACCATAAGCTCGACTAGCGAGGCGATGGTCGTGGCGCTCGGGCTCTCGTCCGCGGACAGGCCGATTATCCCGTGCTGCTCGAAACCGTACCGGCTTGCGAGATAACCGTAGGCAGAGTGTCCGACGAACGCGTCAGACTTGTCCTTGCCAGACAGACGTTCAGTGTAGGAGCTGTCGAGCGCCTCGAGCCGGCTCGACAGAAGGGCCCACCTCTCGCCGTAGTAGCTCGAGTTCCCAGGGTCGACGGAGACCAGCGCTTGGTGGATCCTCTCGGCCTGCCACCTCGCCACATACGGGCTCAGCCAGGTGTGCGGGTCGTAGGATGAGTCGCCGCCTGAAGGCAGCAGGTCGAGGCCGGAGGTGGTGTCGATAATCAGCTTGCCCTCCGTGTCCAAGGCTGGGAGTATCTCGTCCTCGAACCACGGTTCGAGCCCAGCCCCGTTGTACACGACTATGTCCGCCGTGTCGACCTCGAGCATGTCCCTCGTCGAGGGTTCCCAGGAGTGAACCTCGTTGTTCTGTGGAATAAGTGTTTTGACGGAGACCCGCTCGCCCCCGATCGTCTCCGCGAGGTAGGCCAGAGGATAGAAGGTCGCGACGACGCTTGTCCTGTCGTCCTCCTCCGATTGCTGGAGGAGCGAGGCGAGCGCGATGCTCGACACCATGGCAGCGCATGCAACAGCCAGGGCTGCCAGGAAGATCTTCTGTCTGCGATTCATTTGCCGTCTCCGGAAGAGTGTAGCAGGCGCTGCGGCGCCAGTGAAGATATCGATTCATGTCTATTAATATCGCCCACTGCCCTGGCACCCTTGACGGACGGCGTGCAAGAACTGTCAGGTCTGCTCGGGCGCTGCGCGCCGCTTGCGCAGGGGCTTTCCCTCGTGGTCGTAGAATCTGCTCTTGAACCAGAGGGACACATTGACCAGGCCTATCAGAACTGGCACCTCCATGAGGGGTCCTATGACCGCCACGAAGGCGACGATGGAGTATATCCCGAAGGTCGCGACCGCAACGGCTATGGCGAGCTCGAAGTTGTTGCTGGCGGCTGTGAAGGACTGAGTCGCGGACTGGCCATAGCTGAACCCGAGCCTGTGCGAGAGCCCGAAGCTGAGGAAGAACATGAGCAGGAAGTAGGCGAGCAGGGGCAACGCGACCCTGGCGACATCCCATGGCCGGCTGATGATCTCCTCGCCCTGGAGCGCGAACATCACCACTATCGTGAAAAGGAGCCCTACTAGAGCGAGAGGGCTTATCCTGGGAGCAAAAACGGTATCGTACCACACTCGTCCCTTGTAGCGCCCCAAGAGGAACCAGCTCGCCACCCCGAGGGCGAACGGTATCCCCAGGAAGATGAGTACGTTCTTCGCGATCTGAGCCATCGTGATGCCGACCACCGCGGCCTCCGCGGACGGCGCGATGACAGGGGTCATCACCGTGATGAGCAGGAACGCGAGGACGGAGTACATGAATATCTGGAACACTGAGTTGAGAGCCACGAGGACCGCGCAGTACTCGCAGTCCCCATCCGCGAGCATGTTCCATACGAGGACCATCGCTATGCACCTGGCGATGCCTATGAGGATGAGCCCGTTCCTGAACGCTGTCGAGGTCTCATCGGTGCCCGGGAAGGCGAGCCAAGCAAGGGCGAACATCAGCATTGGGCCTATGGCCCAGTTCAGGACGAGCGAGGTGGTCAGCATCTTCTTGGCCTGTCTGAGCTTGCCCAGCTCGTCGTAGTGCACCTTGGCCAGTGGCGGATACATCATGACAAGGAGGCCTATGGCTATCGGGAGCGAGACGTCGAACACCTTGATGGAGTCGAGCGTGTCCGCCAGCTCTGGCACCACGTAGCCGAGGCCAAGCCCCAGGCCCATTGCCAGGAATATCCAGAGGGTCAGGAACTCGTCCAGGAAGGAGAGCCCCTTCCTGGGCGCCTCGCACGATGGTGCCGCTCCCATGCTGTCAGGCCTTCCCCTGGTGCTCCTCTCTGAGGGCCTTGAGGATATCCCTGATGTCCAGGAGGCTCGGGAACGAGAGCGCGCCCTCCGGACATTCGGACTGGCACCCTGAGCAGCCGATGATGCAGTTGAAGGGGTTCTTGACGCGCGCCTTCCCGGGCAGGTCATACACGTCGTGAACGCAGAACTTGACACACGCGCCGCACCCGGTGCACTTCTCATCCAGTATTGTTGGGTACCACGGCACCTTCTCCCTCGGAATGTCCTTGATCGAACTCACGCCTCTCACACCTCCTGCACTCCTCCCCAGGCTCGCCTGGATCAGGCCCTCTCCTTCAATATCTGGACAATCTCTTCCACGGTCGGAATCCTTCCGGCGGCCACCAAGTCACCGTCTATCGCGAGCCCTGGCGTGGACATCAGCCCACGGTCGACTATCTCGCCTATGTCGGTGACCTTCACGACCTCCGCCTTCAGGCCCGTCTGCTCGAGGGCCTTCATCACGTTATGCTCGACTCCCCTGCACTTGGGACAGCCCGTCCCGAACACCTCTATCTTCACCTCTTCACCTCCGAACCGACAGACTTGAGCTTGAGATACTCCTGCCAGACGGCGTCCAGGTAATCCTGTTCGCTCCCCGACGGTATGTAGTTGTATATCTTCAGCTGCCTCATGAGGAACTCCTTGACGGACCCCTCGGCCTGGTCGCCGAGAAGCCTGGCGGCGCGGAGTATGTCATCCAGCTGGGATATCCCCACGCTCTGCCCACCCACGGTTATCGTCCTTACGCTTGTTCTCCCCGGACAGCACGCTCCTGGCATCTCTTGGTCACCCCGCGAACAGACCGAATATCATCCCCGCGGCCGTCGTGAACACGACCACGAGCAGGACATAGACGGCTATCTTCTTCTTGCCCATTATCCTCCCGGTCACGAGCACGCTCTGGAACGACAGTTCGGGGTCGGCCAGCAGATACGCCAGCAGAGGCCCTTTCGCCATCCCGAGGTCGAGGAACATCCTCGCGACCGGCACCTCGACGAGCGTCGGGAAGTACATGAACACGCCGAACAGGACCGCTATCAGCACCGCGGATAGGTTGTTGCTGCCGAGATACTCTCCCACCACCTCTTCCGGTATGAGCGCGGAGGCCACGCCAGCGACGAACACCCCTATGAGAAGCAGGGGAATTATCATCTTGGCGAAGAAGTAGGTCTCGTTCATCCACGATCTGTTCTCAGTCCTGGTGTTCGTCCTCCATGCCCATGCGATGGACGCCGCCACGGTCAGGACGAGGCCCGCGACTCTCAGGCTGAGTGGCATCGGCGCGGTCCCGACCACCAGGATAGACACGAGGAGCACGAACAGCACGCTGCTCTTGTGTCGAAGCAGCCTTGAGAAAGCCGAGGCCTTCTGAACGGCGACTTCTGGGATGGCGGTGGCCGGGGTGCCCTTCGTGAAGGCGTCATCGGCTCGCGGAGCAGTACGCGCTCTGAACACTAGCCCTGTCCTCTCGAAGATGAGCATCATGAGTATGCCGATGGTTATCCCGAAGGCTATTGCCAGCACTGCCCTGGCAAAGGCGATGTCCCATCCGATCAGGCTGCCCGTGTATGTTATCGCGAGGAGGTTGATCGCTGGTCCGGTGAACAGGAAGGTCACCGCGGGGCCGAGGCCCGCACCCTTCTTCCATATCCCCGCGAACAGGGGGAGGATCGTACACGAGCAGACGGCGATGAGGAGCCCGGCCACCGACGCTATCGGATATGAGATGTACGCGGGAGTCTCCTTGCCCAGATACTTCGTGACGGACTCCTTGGTGAAGAGCGCGGACAGAGCACCGGCGATGAAGAAGGCGGGAACGAGGCATATGAGCACGTGGGCCGAGAGGTAGTTCACCAGGCCGTCGATGCCTGCGATGAAGAGGGAGCCGAGGTAATCGAGGACGCTCATCCTATCTTCTCAAGTATTTCTAACAAAGTTGAAATATCCTGACGACTATAAGGGCTTTGTGGTTTCAAAGAAAATTGAAGTATCCTTGAGGGGGACCGTCAGGGAGATGGAGGTGCCTCCAGAGGTGTCCAGGGGGATGAACGAGATCGGGGGCGCGAAGTCATTGGAGAGGGGGATCCCCAGACCAGACCGCATCACCGCGGTGGCCAGGCATCACATGGCCCTCTCGGACGAGATAAGGCTGAGATTGCTGTACGCCCTTTCTGTGACCGACCTGTGCCCCTGCATAATGAAGATGCTGTCCGGCACCAGCGACTCGAAGCTGTCCTATCACCTGAAGCTGCTCGAGTCCGAGGGGCTGATTACCGCGAAGCGCGTCAAGAACTGGCGGATATACTCGATATCAGAGAAGGGCCGCAGATCGCTCAAGCTCTGAAGCGACCTACGCTCATAACCGGGGGATCACGGCGTGGCGAAGAGGAGGACCAAGGAAGAACAGGACAGGAAGCGGTTGCTCTCCGAAGGCTACACTGAATGCTCGGGCTGCGGCACGCTCCTCAAGCCAAAGGCAAGGAGGTGCGGCAAGTGCGGGACACTCACATACTCTGCCAAGAAGGCCATCTACGCCATCGCGGCCGTGGCGATGGTGGTGGCCGCCTCCGTTCTTGCCTACGCATACTATCCACGAGATGAGTACAGAGTGCTCCCCAGCGTGGTGGAGTTCTCCCCGAGCGGCTACGGTGCCTCGACGGGGACCCACATCACGGCGACATTCAACCGGCCCATGGACCGGGTTTCAGTCGAATCCTCGTTCACCATCCATCCGACGGTCACGGGATCGTTCTCGTGGGCAGGGACGACGATGACATTCACGCCATCGAGCCCGCTGCTGGACCAGACATATTACACCGCGACGGTCGGGTCGGGCGCGAGGGATGCGGACGGCTCGCAGCTGGACTGTGTCGTCTTCACGTGGTCATTCTTCACTGGCAGCCTTCCGACTGAGAGAAGAGATGTTGGGACCGGCCCAGAAGACTTCTGGACAGTCTACCCGCCCTCGCACCCGTCGAGCGGCGGCTCGGTGCAACACCCCCAGTGGGTGCTCTCAGCCCTCGAGAGCGGAGTTGTGTTGATATTCGACCACAGCGAGGGGTGCGCCCCGTGCATCACGCAGGGGACCATATGCGAGGCAATCTCCTCCGCCAACCCGGATATCAGGTATTACGACCTCTTGTCCGGAACGGACGAGCCGCAGGCATCCGAGGCGTTCGCGGCGTACGACCCCTCTGGAGGCATACACTATGTCCCGCTCACCATCGTGATCACATGGGTGCAGTCGCCATATGGCGGCGTGGCAGTCGGGTGGCATAGCTGGGAGGGCGTCATCGACCAGACCTCCCTCATGAGCTGGATCGCCGATGCGAAATCACACTATGATGGGAACAGTTGAGGCCGTGCAGTACCATGAACCCCAGGCGTCTATCCCTCTTTGTCATCGTCTCATGCCTTCTTGTGGTGGTCGCCCTTGCGGCGTTGGCCTCTTCGTGGTTCGACGATCAAGGGCAGAGCCTTGGCCAGCCAGCCGACATGTTCGAGGTCGATGACAGGCTCGGGCAGCGGGTGTCTCTGGCAGACAACGTGGGCAAGGTGACTGTGATTCATTTCACCCAGGTGGAGAACCCGCTCTGCATCGAATGCGAGGCATATATTCGTCTTCAGATAGAGGAGCTCGAGAGCCTAGTGGGTTCGACGGGCTCGGAGATAGACGTGATCACGGTGAACATCCGCAAGAACCCTTATTCTGAGACGGGCTGGAAACTTGTTGAGGACTGGTACGGCACGAACATAAGCTGGCACTGGATAGAGGAGTCCGAGCCTTTCCCAGTCTCGAGCGCGTACTTGCAGTACTGGGACGTCAGCGGGGCCTTCTCCAACCCGACCCTCGTGCTGGTCGACCAGGACCTCACCGTGGTAGGCGTGTACAACGTCTACTGCATAGGCAAGGGCGTGGTCGACGGGGTTCGAAGCGCAAGTGAGCTGGAGGAGGATGCCGCTGCGATCCTGGCCGGCGAGTGGACCCTGCCTTCAGATGGCTCCGCAGGGGAGGCCGTGGTCGGCGTCGGAGGGATGTTCCTGCTGGGGGTCATAACCTCGTTCTCTCCGTGTTCCCTCGCGCTCCTGATGGCCGTCATCTCGTTCATCGGGGCCGCGGCCATGGGCTCGGGGAGGCAAGAGGGCGTACCGTCGAGACATCAGTCCTTGGGCCTGAGAATCGGCATCGCCTTCACGGGCGGAACCGCACTGGTGTTCCTCATCTTCGGGCTGGCGATCTCCTACATAGGCAGCTTCGTCCAGATGTCATCGACTTTCTACCTCATCTCCGGAATCATACTCGTGGTCCTGGGGATTAACATAATCCGTCCGATCGGGGACCTGCTCAGGAGAGGGTTGTCAGCTATACGTGAAGGGCCCTCGTGCCCGATGCCACCCGCAGGCGGGCAAGAGAACACCCTGCAGGGAAGGCTGAAGTCGTTGAGCCGGAGGTCCCCCGAGCTCGCAGGGTTCCTGCTAGGCATCCTGTTCTCCCTTGGATGGGCGCCCTGCGCCCTGTCCCTAGTGTTCCCAGTCCTGATACTGCTGATATCCCAGAACATCTCGATGTTGACCGGTGGGATACTCATGCTCGCGTTCGGGCTCGGACACGGGGTCGCGATCATACCGTTCTGCGCCGCCACTAGCGAGATAAAGGGAGCCCTCGGCAACAAGTACATCTTCCTGTCGAGATGGATTCAGGTGATATTCGCAGGGGCGGTTGTCATCATCGGAATCCTCTTCGCTGCGAGGTATTTCGGCTTCAACCTGTGGTGAGCGTTTCCATGTCCCTTCTTCCGTCTATCGAGCGCTTGGTCGAACATGACTTCGAGCATATCCCGGAGATGTAGGCAGCATGGATGAGAAGGCCAAGGAGGCAGCGGGCACAGCAGCATCGGCTAGAAGACGCAGCCAGCCACGTCTCAGGCACTACATTGCCGTTGTTGGGCGACTCGGCATAGGGCCTCCCCAGGGGCCGACCGCCAAGTGAACACGACACAAGACACGTTTGGTGAGGCGGTGGACTATGGACGCAACCGCAATCGAAGGGCTGACCAAGCGCTACGGAGACTCAGCCGCAGTCGACCACACAGGCCTCAAGATTGGCGAGGGCGAGTTCTTCGGCCCGCTCATTAGCGGCATCGTCGGTGGACATTAGTGAGGCCAGGCACCCGGACCACACACAATTCACGCTGGCACAAAAGCCTAAGATGGGGAACAGCGATTCGCCCACTGTCAGGAGGAAATGACGGAAGGATTCGCACCCCAGCAGTCCTTCATGGACCGTGCCATCGAACTAGAGAGGCAATATGATTGGCTCGGGGCGGCAGGGACCTACGAAGAGGCCCTGAAGTCGCTTCCCAAGACCGAGCCCCTGAGAACCGGTGACATCCTCGAGCGGAGAGCCTATGCTCTGTACAAGGGGGCGCTGCAGGCTGAGAACGTCGAGGAGTTCGAGGGCAGCGCGGACAGGGCGACCAAGGCGTACGAGGAGGCGAAGGCCATTTACCTCACAGCCGAGAATGAGTACGGCAAGCCGAGGGTGAGCAGGTGCGATGCCATGCTCGCCTTCATGACATTCCTGAGAGCGGCCGACGCGGACCATAGACGGACGGCGGCCTGCGAATCCTGGAATCATGCGAAGGGCTCCCTGGACGCTTTCGCCTCCCTTGATGAGATGCACGAGTTCTGCAGGACATTCTATGATCTTTCATTGGCTGCGATCTACTACTCCAATCTCGTGCCCGATTACGAGACCAGGAAGAAGGCTTGGACCGAAGCGACCAGTTGTGGGGAGAGAGCAGCCACGTTCGCCCTTGCGGATGAGGACCAAGACCTCTGCATAGGAATTCTGGTCCTCGTGGCGGCCCTACTGCACAGGGGAGGCTACTGCGGGCTCTGTGATGAATCCCCTCAGTACTGTCACGAGCAATCGATTGACCTCTGGAGGAAGGCCGATTCACTGTCGAAGGACAAAGCCCTCTCAAGCGCACCCATAGCATGGATTACGGGAGATGCCGTGATCGATTCCTCATGGGACACGGCCACGCAACTGGAGGCTTTCAGGAAGGCACTCGAGTTGGTCCGCCCGTCAAGAAACAGATTGATTATCGGGCATGCTCATGCTGCGGTCTCGTTCTTCGCCCACTGGATAGGAGACCTGAATGAGGATCCGGAACAGGGCAGTGCGCTGATGGCCGAAGCCCTGGAGAGTGCTCTGGAGGCCGGGCGTGAGTTTCTGAAGATTGGGTTCTTGGCTGAGACAGGGCACAACATATGGGTCATGTCACCCCAGTCAGATTACTATGTATTCATGGCTCGTAACGAGAAGGATCTCAAGAAGAAACGGCAGTACACGGAAGAGGGACTCAAGGCCTTTCCTGAGTATGAGAGGCTCTCACGTCTGGCTGGGTATACATGGCAGACATTGAGTGTCGAGGGCAGTAACGGCAGCCTTCTATGGAGTATGGCGATGACTGAGGCAGAAACGGGCACTAAGCGCACCCTGCTGCAGAAGGGCGTGGACCTTCTTAGGAAGTCCGCTGAGCGTCTCGAGATATGGGACTCCGGGAATCCGTACAACCTCGGCATATTCCACTTCTGGCTAGCCTTTGCTCTGAATGACCTGGCTGAGACGACCTCGGACAAGGATTCCAGGGCTAGAATCATCCGAGAGGCAATACTCGTGGGGGAGAAATCGAACCGAGAATACGAGGAAGGAATGAAGGCCGCATACATGGCACAGGACCAGCCAACCGTGGCGGGCCTGGCCTGGGGCCTTGATCGACTTGGACGAGCGTATTGCAGCCTCTTTGAACTCGAGCGCGATCGCGACCTCCTCAGACACGCCCTGGAATCCTATGAGAAGGCCAGTGAGTTGTACACGGACAGCATGAGTCCGAGCATGGCCGCGGAGAGCCTCTGGAAAGCTGCAAGGATCTACGACCAACTTGAGAACCACGTGAGATCCGGAGAGAGATTCCTGTCGGCTTCGAGAGGTTACAGAGAGGGTGCGGAGAAGATACCTAGTCTCAAGGACTTGTTCTCTGAGCAGGCGACGTACCTGGAGGCCTGGGCCGAGTTCGAGAAGGCCAAGCACTGTCATTCGCGTCAGGAGTACCTGCAGGCCCACTCGCACTTCGAGAAGGCGGCTCAGCTGCATGAAGGACTTGACAAATGGCGGTTCCTCTCATCCAATTACCGCGCATGGGCGCTCGCCGACAAGGCAGAGGCGCTCAGCAGAGAAGACAGGCGGGCCGAGGCAGCCAAGGCCTTCGAGGAGGCAGCTGACCTTTTCAACGCATCGGGCGTCGCGTTGAAGGAGACAGGGAAGAATGCTGAGAATGAAGACGAGAAGCGGATGATCTCTCGCCTGCTTGGCGCGTCTCACCCAAGACGAGAGTACTGCCTAGCGAGGGCGATGATCGAGAGGGCCCGTCAGATGGATGTCAACGGCATGAGCTCGTCGAGCAGCGAGATGTACCGTACTGCCGCGGACGAGCTCGAACGGCTCGCCAGCGAGGCGATATCCGAGAAAGACCGGAAGGACATCAAGCTGCTCGCCGTCATTTCAAGGGCCTGGCAGAAGATGAACCAGGCAGAAGCTGAGATCTCCCCGGAGCCATATGCCCATGCCGCACTCCTGTTCGAGGAGGTGAAAGAGCTCAGCACGAACGACAAGGCGAAGGCGCTCTCCCTCGGGCACAGTCGATTCTGCATGGCCTTGGAGGCTGGAACCAAGTTCGCTGACACCAGGGAACCTGCCTTGCACACGGCCGCCATCAAGAACCTCGAGAGCGCCTCGTCATTCTATGTCAAAGCGGGCGCGGACAGATGCTCGGAGTACGCTCGGGCCAGCAAGTTGCTGTTCGACGCCTATGCCTACCTTGCAGAAGCAGGCCAAGAGAAGGACCAGGAGAAGGCAGCGAAGACCTACGCAAGGGCAGAGAAGGTCCTTAAGGCCTCTTCGGATTCATATGACAGGGCCGGACAGGGAGCGAAGAAGGACCAGGTGCTCAAGCTCCTCGAGAGGGTGAGGAAAGAGCGCGAGTTGGCCGTTTCGCTTATGGAAGTCTTCGAGGCCCCCACTGGAGCCTCCTCGACCGATGCATTCGGTGCCCCTATGCCGTCCCAGGAAGAAGCCGTTGGCCTGGACCGCTTCGCTCATGCGGATGTGCAGGCTGCTCTGATAATCCAGAGGAACGACGTCAAAGTCGGAGACGATATGGCAATCGAGATAGAGCTGGTGAACGCGGGCAGGGCCTCTGCGCAGCTCACCAAAGTGGAAAACATCATTCCTGTGGGGTTCGACGTACTCTCGAAGCCTGCGACTTACCGCATAGAGGACAGCTACATCATGATGAAGGGTAAGCGGCTCGACCCGCTCAAGACGGAAGAGATCGCTCTCGTACTGAGGCCGAAGGTCCAGGGCAGATTCACGCTCAGACCGAGGATACTGTACATAGATGACGAGGGTTCGTACAAGGTGCGCGAGGTCGAAGGGTGCGAGATCACCGTGAAGGAGCTCGGGGTCGCGGGCTGGCTGAAAGGACCAGAGAGGGCCAAATAGGCAGAGTAAATGGATTCACAAACGGTCTGGAAACATGGCAGAGGATAGAGCGGACCTGGAGACACTAATACGGGGTGCGAAGGAGAAGGAGAGGCTATACAACTGGCAGGAAGCAGGAGCCCTCTACTCCAGGGCCTTGGAACTCGTCGCGGAGAAGGATGCGATGAAGAGGGGCACCCTCGAGGAGAGCCTCGGCTACTCTATCCACAGACATGCGTTCCAAGCTAGGACGCCGGAGGAGTTCTCGAAGAGGATAGAGAACGCCCTGGGTGTGTACGGGAGGGCCGAGAAGGACTTCGAAGGGAGCACAGACCCGACTGCAGGGGCCAGAGCAGCGAGATGCAGGGCGATGTCCAGCTATCTGAGGTTCTGGCTTGAGCCTGATTTCGTCAAGAAAAGAGAGCACGTCAACAGCGCATGGAGCCACGCAAAGACAGCGCTCGAATCATCATTGACGACAGGAGACCATGCCCAGCTGGGAAAGACCTGCAACGACACATTCCTTGCCGTGGTCCTTTCATACGATTTCGAGCCTGGAGTGGCCGAGAGGACCTCGATTCTCTCAGATATCATGAGGTATGTCAGCGAAGCGGTTGAACACCCAGTCGAACCGAGGCAGCACGCGGAGAACCTCGTTCAGCTGGCAGGATGGCTTGAGGTCTCTATGGCGTTCCTCCCCAACATGGTCGCACAACTGGAAGAGACCATCAAGAGAGCTCACACATCCTGGCTCAAGGCATGCGAAGTCGACGAGGAGGCTGCGCTCCTGGAGAGGACGAAGACAGACCTGCTGTTTGGGCTTGACTGGTCCACCTGCGGTTTACAGGGCACGCCTACCAGTGGTGAGATCCTGATGGCCGTCACCGAACGCCAACTGGCGGTCGCCGAGAAGGCAGGTGACAGGCTTGCGATCGGCAATGCAAAGAGCGTGAAGGCGGGAAACCTGGTCTGGGACACCGCCACCATAGAGGACCCTGATGAGCTCAAGATAGCCATCGAGGAGATAGAGCAAGTCTCTGAGGATGCCAGACGCGAGTTCGGGGCAATCTCATTCGTCTCTCCTGACTACCTGACGGGTCATTGGACATCAGCACCGAGTTCGCCATGGACTTACGCAATGCAGAGCTGGAGAGAGATGGATCTGAATAAGAAACGGCGCATCGCATCCCAGGGGCTCGAACGGGCGCGTGAACAGCTCGCATTTGCCGAGAAGACGCATTATCCGTATGTGGTGACAAGTGCACACTACACCATGGGGTTCCTGCTGTTAGAGGTCGCAAAATGCGAAGACGACCTCAAACGGAGGCGAGCACTCCTGCGCGAGTCAGTCAGACACAATGACATAAACATAGCGGGAGAGGACACCTATCATCAATCACAGTTTTGGAACAGGGGAGTAGCTCTTTGTCAGATGGCCCGGACCGAGGTAGAGCTAGGCAGAATCACAGAAGACAAGAAGGAGAGATTGCGTCTATTGCGTTCTTCTGCCTCTCACACAAGAGAGGGACTGGAACTCTGCGAGACGACGCTTCACACATTCGTCGGAGTCCCCTATGACGTACGCATACTCACCATGTTGGGATTGTTCTGGCTGGACCATGGCCGAATCCAGAGGCTCTGCTGGCGGCAAAGCCGGGACAATAGCGACCTCGAGTCCGCATGCGTCGCCTTCGAGAGGGCGGCGGAGATTCAGATGGAGGCTGGTGTCCTCAGTCGTGCAGCGGAGAGCTTCTGGGAGGCGGCGCAGGCGTACGACATCGCGGGCAATCACACCAGGGCTTCGGACAGTTTCAATCGTGCCGCAGAGAACTATAGAGAGGCGGCGCGGAGAACGAAGCCGCTCAGAGGGTATTTCGAGGACCACGCATTGTACATGCAGGGCTGGTCGGAGATAGAAAGGGCCAAACTGTATCACTCGAAACAGGAACCAGCACCCTCGAGTGAGCACTTCAAGAAAGCTTCTGAGCTTCACGCCTCAACGATGAGATGGAGCTTCCTTGCGTCCAACTACTCTGCCTGGGCAGAGGTCGAGAACGGCGAGGACCTGAGCCAGAAGGAGGACAGCGCCGCATCAATCGACGCGTTCAAGGACGCTGCGAGATTGTTTCTGGAATCCAAGAAGAACATACGCGCGCATCTCAGCCTCATCACCGACACCGACCTGAAGCAGATGGCCACAGAGCTCATTGACGCAGTGGACAACAGGCGAGACCTCTGTGAGGCACGCGCTGTCCTGGAATCTGCGCGACAGCTCGACAGGGAAGGCAAGATGACCGAGGCCGCGGAGAGGTATGGTCGTGGTACTGAGATGCTGCACAAGGTGAGGGAGCGAGTTCGCTCAGAGCAGGACAGGAAGGAAATCGACCTCAATCTGACACTCACGAACGCCTGGAGGGCGATGGCCAAAGCGGAGACCGAAACCTCCCCCGGACTCTATGAGGAGGCTGCACGCCTCTTCGAGAAGGCGAAGGACCTCAGCCCAGGTGAGAAGGCGAGGAACTTGGCGATTGGGAACAGCAAGTTCTGCAGGGCCTTAGAGGCGGGCGCGAAGTTCGAGGATACGGGTGATCAGGCGCTGCACTCAGTTGCGGCTGATAACCTGGAGAGCGCTGCCAGGCATTACATGAAGGCTGGCCAGGACAAAGCGGCGGAATACACTAGGGCGAGCAGATTGCTTTTCGACGCCTACGTGGCCATGGGCAACGCCAGCAAGGAACGGGAGCACGACAAGAAGGCTTCCCTCTACGCTGTCGCCGAGAAGATACTGGAGGCGTCTGCGGTGTCCTTCGACAAGGCCCGGCAGCCAGGCAGGAAAGCCCAGATTCGGAGGCTGCTGGAGCGAGTGCAGAGAGACCGGGAGCTGGCCGTCTCGCTCACACATGTGTTTCGAGCGCCAGACATAGCCTCTGCTGCTGTGGCGATCTCATCGCCATCCTACGAAGTTCCCGTGGGTCTTGACAGGTTCGAGCACGCAGATATCCAGGCTACCGTGATAGTGAGGCCGAAAGACATCCAAGTGGGTGAGGACCTGAAGCTCGATATAGAACTTGTGAACGCTGGGAGGGGGCCCGCCCAGCTGACGAAGGTCGACGGGCTTGTCCCGCCCGGCTTCGACGTCCAGACCGTGCCCGACAGGTACAGGATGGAGAACAGCCACCTCAACATGAGGGGCAGGCGTCTCGGCTCAATGAAAACGGAGGACATCAAGGTAGTCCTCAGATCGATTGCGCACGGGACATATGTCCTGAAGCCAAGAGTCCTATACCTCGATGAATCCGGCAAATACAAGTCTTTCGAGCCAGAGGCGGTCACAGTAACGGTGAGAGAGATGGGGATTGGAGGGTGGCTCAAAGGCCCTCAGAAGAGAGTGACCTCCTAGAGGTTGTGACTGTTCGCCAGTTGATGCCACCATTGAAGCTCAGGGTCGTGCAAGTGCAACAGAAAGAACAATAGGCAGGCTAACGCCATCCGGGAGGCGAGGTGGGCGGTTGAGCGAGGATCCAGAGAAGAGGTTCATCAAGCCGATTACGAACGCTTCGTACCCCGCAACGCTCGCCGCGCTCACGCTCACGGTCTACAGGGTCGCAGCCATAGGCGGCGACCCGCCGACACTTCTCAAGTACATCTTGCTGATCGGAGCGACCTGCTTCTTGCTCTCTTCAATTTCATTCTTCTTCTACTCGCTCTATCCCACGAAGACGAGGCTCTGGACCTCCACGGCCCTCTTCTATCTCTTCGGACTCTTCTCGCTGCTCTGCTCTGTATTCGTCTTGCTTGGGAACCCGACCTAGGCAAGGACGGTCGAGTGGGCTGCGCTTCCCTCGCAGGACGACCCTATCCGCCAAGCAGTATGGTGACGACAACAACCACTGCGCCGAGGAGTGTGAGGCCGAGCGCTGTCTTGAGAGGGTTCTTGTCCGTGTACTTCGCATACTCGACACCGGTGAAGAAGAGCATGGTCATGACGATGCCGTTCGATATTCTGATGGCAGGTTCCATCTCACCGATGAAGTAGAACGGCATTATCGCCGGGAGTGTCGTCAGGAAGGTCACGACGAAACAGAACATCCCTCCAGTGATGTCATCCCTCGTGATCTTCGCCACGGGTGGGTGCAGGCGTATCACATGATCCAGTATCTCCTCGTTGAGCTTCTTCCTCTCGTCACACCCGAGCATCCACTCGAAAGGTGGGCTGAACTCCCCGTCGATGATCGAGAGCGCCTCATCGCCCGTCATGGCGCTCGTTGCGTCCTTGACCATCTTCAAGGACTTGTTCCTGTTGAAGAGGTTCGTCAGGACGAACATCACGCCGTCGACGATCCCCCAAGCGATGTTGCATCCGAGGACGGCGAAGATGAGTGTCTGGATACCCTCCTCTGTGTCAGGCACTGCGCGGCTGACGGTGCTCGAGACCGTGATGACCATGATGAGGGCGTAGATTATCTCCTGCAACCTGCCCACTGGGGTTATCTGCTTATCGATGAACTTCTCAATCCTGAACGGCAGTGATTCCACGACCGATCACCACCCATTCCCGGACGCACAGCCGCTGCTGCTAGCGGAGTGTACCTGCATTCCCCGATGCATTCGCCAATCCCTCCAGCTGTTCTGGCGCAGACTGAGGTCGTCCACTCATGGCTCAGTCCCGTCAAATCCCAACATCTAGTTCTCCGGAGATAAGCATATTGCAGGCCTCTGGAGGCCTCCGAAGGGATAATGCCCCCCGAGGACAGATGCAGGTACAGAAGGACGGGCCGGACGGGAGGAGCATGATGGCACGAGTCTTGGCATTCAACTGCAGCCCCAGGATGGAGAAGGGAAACACGGCGCTGATCCTGAACACGTTCATCGACGGTATGAGGGGAGTGGGAGCGGACGTCGAGCTGCTCTACACGAGGAAGCTGAGGGTCAAACCCTGCATAGGCGATTTCCGATGTTGGGGCGATACCCCGGGCGTCTGTACCCTGCGCGACGACATGGAATCCGTTCTCAGCAAGATGGCCAGCGCCGAGACCTGGGTGTTTGGGGTCCCGGTCCACGCGAAGCTGCCTGGTGAACTCCAGAACCTGTTCAACAGGACCATGCCTCTCTTCAAGCCGAACGTCCAAGTACGGGGTCGCACGCTCATCCCGACCCGGATGAAGCACGTCATGGTCGAGAGGGTCGCCCTCGTATCCACCTGCGGCTGGTGGGGGCTCGAGAACTTCGACCTCCTGGTCAAGGACTTCGAGTTCATGGCCAAGATATTCGACGTACCCTTGATGCGCCCCTTGCTCAGGCCTGAGGCCGACATCTTCCGTAGGAGGTCTAGGGAGGGCGATAGTGTCTGCATCGATATCTTGGGAGCAGCCGAACAGGCTGGGGCTCAGCTAGTGAAGAAGGGCGACATCAGCAAGGAGGTCGCTCGAAAGGTACAGGTCCCCCTCAAGACCCTGGATGAGTTCCTCGCCAAGAACAGCTGAAGGAGGCCATAGCCCTGGCTCAGGGCATTGCCGGCAACGACCAAACCCGCCTACATCTCGTCGATCTCTTCCTTGCCCTTCTCGAGCTCGCGCACCTGCTCCTTGTCCTTCATGAGCAGCAGCGCGAGGAATTCGCCCACGTGCGTCTTCTCCTCTTTGGCGACGTCCATGAAGCAGGCCTTCATCTTCCTGTCCGATGTCAGGGCCGCCATCTGCTCGTAAAGATTGGTGGCGTCGAGTTCGGCTATGATCCCCAGCCGGAGCATCTGCATATCAAGCATCGCTTTCGGCAACTTCACTCCATCTACTGCTGATTTCGCCAGCATTCTCCATACCTCCCGGCCCTGACCACCAGACCCAGGTCGCGATGGACACTGTGCTTAAGGTCGGGCATCAACAGTATGGATTTCTGATTGATATCGCTTTCGTACTTCCCGGAGGCCGTGCAATGCCTATCCCAAGAAGATTTCGCTCAGTGCAGTATCTCGAAAGATCTCCATCTGCTTTCGACCATGTAGGGTAGCGAGTCGTCGAGCCCTGCCTCCGAGCCGTCAAGTTCGTCCGCACTCCGAGCTGCTTGACAAGAGAGTCTCACCCACACCGTCAGAAACAACAGACGAGCATGATGTTGGAGGAACGCGAATACGCGGCAAGAGGCAAGAGGAGTGATAAAGGAGTGACTTGGAAGAGACCACGAGGGCCTCTTCGCAAAGAGGTTTATCGGCCGAGTGTCAGTCGGGATCAGAGCTTCAGGACATTCCGTGCCTTGTTCTCGTCGCTGACAGCCAGCGCCACATGCACATGCGTCGAGTTCTTGTCGAGCATGTACGCTGCATCGATGTTGATGCCTTCCTTGGCGAGCTCCCTCGAGACCCTGGCCAGCTCCCCGGGCCTGTCCTCGAGCTTGGCAACCAGCAGGTTCCTCTCGGAGAACTCCATCCTGGACTCGCTGAGGCTCTTCCGGGCCTTCTCCGGGTCGGACGCTACTATTCTCACGACCCCGGCCTGAGGCTCCGTCGAGATCGAGCGGATGTTCACGCCGTCCTTCTGCAGGACCTCCGTCATCCGCGCCAGCTCTCCCGACTTGTTCGCCAACTTCACGCTGAATTCCTTTTCCATGTTTTTTCCTCCATTCACAAGAACAAGTGCGCAAGAAATCTCCACCCTGTAGGAGACAGAGAAGTATCACGTATTGACCCAGTGTAATATACACAATGTACCTCATCACACAACCTTGTGCTGCCGCTACACGATATGAAGGTAGCCACCGATGGCAGTATAAGATAGAGCCCTGAGGCGGGAGGGGCCAGTGGCTGTGACCGCGGACGGCCGACAATCGTCGGGGGATATCTAGTATCTCCCAGTTGGCACGCACAAGGGCCCTCCAAGAGGTATCAAGGGCCCTGTGGCCTCAGGGCGAGGAAAGACCATAAGGAGGGAGAGACGATTCACCTTGGGGGATACCCATGAGGTGCCCGAATTGCGGGACGGAGAACTCTAAAGGTCAGAAGTTCTGTGGCGGTTGCGGCCATAGCCTCGACAGACCAGCCCAGGCAAGACATGGTTTGGTCAAGTGCCCGAGCTGTGGGTTCGGCAATCCGGAAGGCAGGAGATTCTGCGCTGACTGCGGAAGCATGATCCCCATGACCCCACGGACGGCCGCGACGGATAAGGAACGAGAGAAGTAATGAGCACGAGCATCGCCTCAGTGAGTTCCACAAGGAATCAGAGGAAATCCGGCCAGAGGCGGATATGGTGCAGCACAAGTTCACTATCGGCAATGAAGAGAAACAGAGGATTCGCATCGATCACAGCGCGACGACGGGGAAGGTCACGATCATCGTCAACGGGAAACGAATAGTGGTCATCAACGGCAGAGAGCTTCGGCCCGTCAGCCATGCTATCGATTCGATAACAATCGCGTTCAACATAGGAGAGAAGGAGAAACACAAGATCAACATCCGCATAAGGGGTCGATTCTGGAATCATTTCGAAGCCTACTCGGATAGCGAGCTGGTCTACAGGTCGTGAGAGTCACTAAGAGGAGCTTGGTCCTGATCCTATCCTTCTGACATATCTACGCCCAGTGAACTGAGTCAAGGGGCATCGTCTGCCCGCATCGGCCATTCTGGCCAGGAGTCTACCCATGATTACAGTTTGCAGCCTCGCCCACTGCTACGTGATCGACTGATTCGGGGGCCGTATCTGCCTCCTGAAAGAAGAAGATGGTAAGTGGTTTCAGCCGGATGTGACTACGAGGACAGCTCCAGGATGAATTCATAGGCATGCAATCCCAGCGCCGTGTCCGAATCCAAGAGCGCGGACACAGCTCCGTCCGTATGCCCCTCATCCAACAGCTCCACGGCCTCCGCCTCAGCGTCAGCGTTCCTCTCTACCGCCCCGGACTCCCACTCCGTCAGCACGGGGGCTAGCGCAATCCATGTATCGAAGCACCCGGCCCTCAGGTGGCTCGTGGCCCTGGCGACTGTGCCTTCGACGTAGACAGACAGGGACTCGACCAAGTCCGCCGATCGAAGGAGCAACGCGTTATGAAGCGGGAAGTAAGGTGTGTACCCCGGGTTGGCAATCGCGGTCCACATTGCCGACATGAGCGACGGGTAGTCCCCATCTATCTCGAACACGCCTGCAGCGACCGTCCTCGTGTTGCATATCGAGAATCCTGGCCATCCGAAGCCCCAGGTGCCCCAAGGCATCTCATCAAGGTGCTGCTCTATGATCTCCCACGGCTGCGAGTTGGCGTAGTCGTCCACATCGCGTGTGAAGGACATCAAGTCCTGGACGTCCACGCAGTGGTCGTTCTCCTCCAAGAGCTCGTACGCCCGGTCCATCCTCGCCACGGAGGGCACCCAGAAGTATCCGAACTCGTCGTTCACCACCCAGCTCTTGAAGGGGTCGAGCGTGTAGTGGTTCGTATGCACGCCCACGCCGTCCTCAATCTTCTCCCAGAGGGTGTCCTTCCCGTCCTCTGTCGTGTAGCAGGATGACACGGCCTCTATGAACGCGGCGCAGTGCGCGTCTGCGACCATTACCGACGTGCCGCCGTACTTCTTCACGCTCGTGACATAGTCGATCGACTCGTCCACGCTCGCGCAATACTCGAGCACCATCCGGTTCAGCGGGTTCTCGTCAATGCCGCCCTCGTAGAACTCGGGCACCGGCACCCAGTTGTTGCCATCGCACAGGCCGAACTCGTTCAAGCCGAACGAAATGCCCCACTCACCAACGCTCGCGACGGCCATGAAGGCGTTCCTGTCCTCGATTGCATCCACGACCAGCAGGACGTTGGGCATGTTAGCATCCCTGTTCTTTGACGCGATGGTGTTGCCGCTCTCGGAACCGGACTTCGCGGCGACGAATATGGTGCAGCCGTCGTGGTCCCGGACCGAAGAGCCGAACATGTTCATCGCGAGCAGGGCGGCGTAGTCCGTTCCGGAGGCGTCCGCCATGGCGCGTATCTCCTCGATCATGTGGATCGGCATCGCGCCCTCGTGAGCAAGAGCCTTTCCGCAGAGTTCCGCCTTCGACATCCCCTTGCCCTCCGCAGACTCGTAGAACTGCCCCACGGCCTCCCTGACCATGGGGGCGAGCGACTTGCCATAGGTCATGCCCCGCTCTGCGGGCGTGCCTGTCAAGAACAAGACGGGCATTCCATCGACGGTCATCAGGTCCCCTTCTCCGGACTCGTTCTCGGCCATCGCCGGGACCGAATACGCCACGGAGAGCGCTATCACCAGTATCACTGCAGCCAGCACTTTGGATTCTCTCAAATCGCTACCTCCAAGCACGCACGGATGAGGCCGCACGATCTTTCAGGGTCGCGTCCCGTTCCGGCACCCCCTCGAGCGTCGAAATCGATACGGGAAGTGGTTTCAAAGGTTTCCCTCCCGCTCGAAAGGGTTCACGCGCGGACGACGGCGAGCAGCTCGAACATCATGGTCCCGTCGAGCAGGTCCGCCATCAAGGCGAGGGCGTCCTGGGCTATCTTTCCGTCTCCGATAGTGAGCACGTAGGTCGCGCCCTCGACGTCCCCAGAGTCGAGCAGCGCTCTTGCGGTGTCCTCGTTCTCGGCGTTCTCAGCGCTCTTGTCCTCTTCCCAGTCCTCGAAGACGGGTATGAGGTCGCCCCAGTCGGCCAACGTCCTGAGGTTCATCGAGTCCTTCCACGCCCTCCCGTCCATGTAGTCCGAGAGCATCTCTCCCGCGAGCGCAGGATGGTCGATGATGCCGTTGTGCAGGGGCACATACGGGCACCAGGCGGGGTTGTTGATGGCCATCCACATGGTGGACAGCTCCTCCGGATACTGGTCATCACAGCAGAAGACGGACGCGCTCACGGTCCTCGCATTGCATATCGAGAACCCCGGCCACCCGTTGCTCCAGGTGTCCTCCGGGATCTCGGGGTGCGCTGCTATCACATCCTGAGGCGAGCCGCAGCCCCAATTCTCAAGGTCCCTCGTGAACTCCATCACCTTGGTGGCGTCAAGCACAGGGTTCTCCGCGAGCAGCTCGAGTCCCCGATCGTATCTGGCAAATGACACGCTCCAGAAGTAGCCGAAACCGTCCTCCTTCACCCAGGTGTAGAACGGTTCGAGGACGTAGTGGTTCGTATGCACCGCCACCCCGTCGGTGATGAACTCAGCCACGGAGTCCGGTGTGTTTATCACGGACGGAACCGTCTCCACGAACGCGGCGGACACAGGGTCCGAGATTATGAATGTCGCGCCCTCAGACTTCTCCACCGCGCACACCAAGTCCACTGCCTCCTGGAGGTCCGCGCACTGCTCCATCACCAACTGGTTCACCAGGAACGGCGACAGGCCCGGCTCGTAGTACTCCGGGACAGGCATCCAGGTGTGTCCTATCGCAACGCCCTTCTCGTTGATGCCCTGGGACACTCCCAGAGCGCCCGCGGACATCATGCCGATGTAACTGTAGCCGTTCTCAGGCTCAACGATGAAGAGCACCTGTATGTTGTTCAGGTCCCTGTTCTTCGAGGATATGGCCCTCCCGTCCATGGTCGCGCTCCC
>JBFFED010000004.1:0-71629 GCA_041559015.1 Thermoplasmata archaeon
AGAGTATCTCAAGGGGCTGATGGACGAAGGGAAGCTGACATTTCCCAAGAGGGATACCACGATCCCGGTGACTTACCATGACTCGTGCAGGCTCGGAATACACATGGAAGTCATAGACGCTCCAAGAGAGCTTCTTGAGGCCGCAGGCATGCAAGTTCTGGAGATGGAGAACACGAAGAACAGATCTTACTGCTGCGGAAACTGTGCTTGGACGAATTGCTCATCGACCACGATGAGAATTCAACTTGAGAGGATGAAGCAAGCAAGGCGCACTGGAGCTAGCTGCCTCCTCACATCGGATCCGAAGTGTCAGATCCACCTTTCCTGCGCGACAGCCGGGGATCTGCCCATCGACAGAGATCTGGTGGACATACCTGTGAAGGACATCGCGATAGCACTTGCAGAGCTGCTGCCGAAGACATAGGTGGAACACCAATCCAGAGTATTCCGTAAGGCGGCCAGTGTTTCTGGATGGCCACACGCGTATCAGTCCACGGATTTGCCCAGGCTGCGCTTACTGCCCTCTTGTCTCCTCTCAGCCATAACTACGGGAGATGCTCATGCAGGTCCATCGGCCCCGGTCCAACCAAGCAAGTCATCAAGGAAGACGAACAGCCGTTCAAGCCGTAACCATCCCGCTGATTGCATCCAGGAAACGAACATCTGGATACTGTGGGGGACAAATCCCGGCAGCCGCACATTATCTCCACGAGAAAAGGAGAGATTGTGACAAAAAGAACGTGGGGTTTTCTGGCTCTGATCATCCTACCTAGAGCTCAGGCGTAGACCATGGGATATTCCACCACACCTGACCCGGACAGGCATCCGGATCGGTCGTGTCAAACCACCACTGCGCCGTTGTTCCCACCGGTCCATCCCAAACGTGGACGCATGGGAGCCACCAGAAGGCCTCGAGGCCTCCAATCGAGGCTGCCGAGAACTGCACCTCGAATCTCGAACCCTGGACGGTGAACGGCAGGATCTCAAGGACATTCCCTGTTATCTTCTCACCCTCTATCAGCACGGCGTAGTATTCGAGTCCGTCGTAGTTCAAGGCGACCGTGAACAGTGACGGTGTGGGATTGTAGATGTAGTGCCAGGGTTCTGCATCAATCCACATGGTGTATGCCACGTGCTTGAGACCAGAGGGTAGTGCGAGCCCTTCATCCGGCAGTGCGGCCGCAAGCTCCATTCCGAATGTGAATGTCTGCCCATTCAGCGAGAGCGAATAGGACAACGCATCGAAGTAACCCGCTTTCACGAACAATGTGTTCTCATTCCATCGGACCGTCACATCGCAGGTTTCAGGATCGTAGCCCTTGCCTAGGTCGCCTAGCCTATCAGGGACCACGACAGCCGCAGGTCCAGCCGAAACTGGCTGAACGAGCATGATTACGACCATCAATGACGTCGCAATTGGCAGTAGTGCTTTCTTCATTCCTTCACCTCCTCCCCGAACCACCGAGGGGTTCTTCATGCCTCAGTCAAGAGCGCTTGCTGAGGACAGTAGATAGGTTAGCGCCAACCACATTCATATCTATGCGTCAACGTGACCGATACTGGGCCGCCACCGAGTAGCATGCCACAGTACAGTTCTAGTCCGGTTATGATTGACAAACAGGATTCCTTCGGCGGGTGGGAGATGGCTCTGTCCTTCGCTCCCGAACAGGCTGTTCTTGACTCAGCCCGGACGAGGACCAAGCGCCTCGGCAGGCCTCGACTTGTGCGCCTGTTCTGAGGGCAGTTCGTTCCGCCATGTCGAGTAGATGCGCTGGAAGTAGGTGAAATTGAACATAGATGATGCGACATCCTCGTCTTCGCCAATCACTTCAATGATCTTCCGTATCTCCGGCATCTTGTTGGACCAGAACACCAACATGAGGAAGCCGGGGAGGTTGGCGTATGTCCTGAAGTACGCTTCCCTGAACGGATGTTTCAGGAGGAGTCTCTTCGCAACCTTCACTTTGTCGGAACCCTCCTTCACGTTGATGTGTCCTACCACGCAGGAGTCGCCGAACAGATAGGCGTCTGTGAACACGTGCAACTCCAAAGAGCCTTCTGAGATCATATCGTCCAAGTGCTTCCTCACGGTCTTGGGTGTGGCTCCCACCAGCTCTGCGATATCCGCTACCGGCTTACGGACATCGTCCTTAATCGAGGAAATGATCCTGAGATCCAGTGGAGAGAGTTTCTTGTAGTGCGACTTCCTCTCCACGACCCCGTCCACAGAGTAGTCGGACCACAGACCGTCATCCAAGCAGAAGATCCCCACAACGGGCTCTAGCATCTCTGCTACCTTCTTGACGAACTCCGCGAAGCCATCGAGCTCTCCTATGTTCCTCAGCTCACCGACAACGTAGACATAGTTGCCCCCAGCGAACACAACACGGCGGGTGCGCTCATTCGCCCCGAGCCTTCTCAGCGTGTTCTCGCCAGGCGAGGTCCTGACTCTGCCGAAGACCACAACTGGAACTGCGGATAGATAAGGATATGATATGCCGGCGGTCATGTGTTGAATCACGCCAATCCTCTTCATCTCTCCAATCCGACGGTAAACCGCTTGCTTGGACAATCCAAGCTTATCCGCGAGATCCTGAAGATGGGTTCTTGGGGAGGCGATGATGAGCTTCAACAACTCCCTATCAGTATCATCCATTTCCTTCGGAGTGCTCACGGAATGAGAGATATTGAAGTTTTCTCTTGAGGACCGGCTTTCACGCTGGCCTTCGATGCCGCAAGACGAAGGGAACACGGTGGCAGGCGTTTGAGTTCTGCTGAATGGCGGTCGCGGAGCATGCAAAGGGGTTATACCCCAGATTCTACATGATTGGCACAGAGATGATGAAGGACGTTCACTTCGAGCACCCGAGAGAAGATGACCTTGCCAGAATGACCAGAATCTACAATGACTCAAGAGTAGACTTGCCGTCTCACAGGATTCTCAAACCAGAGGAGATCAAAGCATACACCTTCCTTGACAATGATTTCGATCCGAAGGGCGCGTGGTTGGCCTATTCTGACGGGGAGGCGGTCGCCTATGCTGACGGGTTTGTCGACAAGAAGAGACTTGAGTACGGGAAGAGAGACGCATACATCGATCTGGAGATGATGAGATCTCACAGACACACTGGAATCGAAGAGGCGCTCGTTTCCAGAGTGCTGAAATATCTGAGCGGACGTGAAATCGAAGGTGCCCTGGCTCAGTATCACGAATTCGATATCTGGAGGAAGAACCTGCTGGATGATGCTGGATTCGGTGAGATTCGCAGGTACTACGAGATGGTGAGAAGAGGAAGCGGCGACTCCGTCACGCCAACCTTTCCTCATGGGATCCGAGTGGATCGCACGCTCGTCGGACAGTCGTCTTATGATGTCTTCTCCAGAATTGCCGACATCCGCAATGAATCGTTTGTTGACCATTTTAACTACGCCCCTGTTCCTGCCGAGCGGTTCAGGAATTTTCTGGAATCCGGAGATACGATATTCTCAGTCACCTTCGTGGAGGATGCACTGAAAACTGTCGGCTTCGTTCTCAATGAAGACAGGCCTCCACGAGAAGGCGATACCAAAGAGAGAGAAGGGTGGGTATGCATACTGGGAGTCATCATGTCGCACAGGAGGCAAGGGATTGGGCGGGCGCTCCTGATGGATAGTGTGAACTGGTTAACCGAGCGGGGTGCGAGGACGATTCGACTGTTGGTGGATGCAGAGAACGACAAAGCCCTCGGAATCTACAAATCAGCAGGTTTCGAAACAGAATCCGTTGAGGTCTTGATGAGGAAGAACCTGATTGCCGGTGCGTAGGTTCTGAACAAGAAAGCTAGACTGGAGATTCGATCGGCCCGGCAATCCCCCTTCGCTTCGAGATGAGGGGGATTGGACATAGCTTGCATCAGGCGAATGGCCTGGCAGCCGCACAACACATCTCCCGCCACATCTTGCCGACGGGTGGTGCATACTGCCGTCCCCAGGAGAAGTCAATGTCTGAGGACCATTCCAGGCCGCTCCTGGGTGAACCCCCCATTCTCGTAGACGATCCTCCCGTTCACAATAACCGTTCGTATGCCTGAAGGAGGCCTCGCTGGCTCGATAAAGTTGCCGGTCTCGCTTATCGAGTCCTTGTCGAATAACACGAGGTCCGCAAATGAGCCTTTCCGAAGGACTCCTCTGTCAGGAATGCCCAACCTCTCTGCGACCAGCGAGGTTGCCTTTCTGATTGCCTCCTCAATGGTCATTGTACGCTTCTCGTTCACCAAGAGCCTCAGGTAGTGCGGGAACATGCCGTATGCAGTTGGCGGGGGTGAGTTGCACAGGCTCTTCGGTGCCTCCGGCCCATGCACCTCGGCGTCGCTGCATGGCATGGCAAGTCTATGGGAAAGGAACACGGTATTGGCTGTCTCGGTCCCTCTCTCGTCGCGGAACTGAACCCATATCGTCTCTGGATCCTCGAGCAGAATGTCTAAGAGCACACTCACCGGGTCCCGTCCTAATCTTGCAGAAATCTCACCGACGACCATCCCCTCGTACTCCCTATTCGAGCATCGCAGCACCCTGAATGAGTTCATCCAGTATGGGTCAGCCATCGTGTGTATCATCTGAAGCTTGAGCCTGCCCTTTCTGTACCCATCAAAGACCGCCTCTCTGAATTCCGTGGATTGCAGCCTCTGCATGAGCTCGTCCCCAGCTACTCCTCCGAGCCATTCCTCGAACTCGTCCCTCAACAAGGCCCCTGTGGATATGCAGTCGGCCGAGGCGACGACATCGAATGCGATGTCGACCCCCTCCTTTATCGCGTCATCGATGATGTCCAACGTTGCCTCGGCCATCGCCTCCTCCAGGTATTCGGGATGAGGTTGTGTGATTCTGAAAACGTTGGACAAATGGGCGATTTGCAGTCTCACTCCCGATCTCCGCGCCACCTCGATTGCCTCGAGCAGCCCTCGATACCTCCCGACCCAGACATCGTCTATTGGCCCGTGGAAGATGCCGTATCCGGTCTCGGCCATGTCTGCAGAGGGCCATTGACTCTGAGTGTGCCTCGTGTGTGGCGAGTAACATCCATTGTGCTCCCGAGCGATTTGAGCGAGCTCCACGAGTTCATCGAAGGATGCATATTCCCCCGGGCCGGGGTCAGTTATCGATGACACGCCAAGTGCGCCATTCTCCATCGCCTCCGCCGCCAGCACCTTCATCTCTTCGATTTCGAGCTTCTCGGCCTGGCGCTTGAAGTCGTCGCCCATAACGGCGATGCGCAGAGTATTGTGACCAACATACGAGGCGAAGTTGACAGCAATGCCCGCTGACTCCACCTTGTGGAGGAACTCCCCAAAAGACCTCCAGTCAATAGGGAAACCCATCTTCTCCCTGATTGCATCCCCATACTCGTCCAAGGACAGAGTCGTTGGATAGGTATCGCCCCCGGGTCTGACGTCATGCCACCACTCCCAAGCATTCACCATTGTCGCAGAACAACAGTGCCCGATCGGCGCCATGGACTCGCCACAATGCCCTGCAACGATCGTCGTCACTCCCTGCATCAAGAAATTCGCCGCGAGAGGGTTTCTGAGAATAGCGGAGTCTCCGTGTGTGTGCGGATCTATGAACCCCGGAGCTGCGACGAATCCTTTGCCATCGAGTTCTTCGCGGGAGTCGTTCTTGATGACACCGACAGCTGCTATTCTGTCACCCAGGATGGCGATGTCTGCAGTGAACGGAGGCAGTCCAGTTCCATCGACGATAAGCGAGTCTCGAATGACCTTATCGTACTCCGTGGACACCATCCGTCCTTTCCCCCTGGCTCGAGGACAAGCCTTATCTCCAAATAAACCCTACTCCGCCCGCTGCGACGGGGCCTGTCGCGGAAGGTGGTTGAGATGGGCAGAGGTGAGTTCGAAGGGCTTTCATGGGCCAAGATGGTAGAGAGACAGAAGAAGAACCTGACGATGGACAAGCCTCTGTTCATCACGGTATGCCCGACGGGCTGTCTGTTCTCGAGGAAGCAGAATCCGAATCAGCCCTACACCCCGGAGGAAATCTCCAAGGAGGCGATTGAGTCTTATGAGCAAGGGGCCTGTCTCGCCCACCTCCACACGAGGGATGAGACAGGGGATTCTCTCACCAATACGGATGTCCTCACGTCAACGATCCGTCCAATACTGGAGAGATGTCCCGACATGATCATCCAGCCGAGCGCGGCGGAGGGGTATCACCCGGAGTCTGGCGATTACAGCTACGAGACCATGAAACCGATGGTCGAAGCGCTCCATGGAATCGACAAGAGATACATGCAGTCAACGATATTCACGCCGATATCGTATTACATCGACGGATCAATCTGTCTCGCGACTCCTGAGAACGCGGTGAAGACCGTCGAATTCCTGCAGTCACACGGTATCAAGCCGGAATTCATGGCTCATGACGGCGAAGGCATCATGAATGTGAGGGACTGGCTCATCGAACCGGGTATCTTGAGGAAGCCGCCCATGATCTCGCTTGGCCCCGGCATGCACAACTCGGTGGAGACGTACCCTGACCCGTGGGGCATGCTCTACCTCCTGAGCCTGATGAAACTGGTTCCGGAGGGTTGTGTCACTGGAGTCAGCATTGGGGGGAGGAACTGGCTCCCGATGACGACTCTAGCCATCATGCTGGGAGCAGATTTCGTACGCGTGGGGATGGAAGATCAGCTGTGGCTGTATCCACACAAAGATGAGAAGATGTCCAGCAACGCCAACGCTGTCAGGAAGATCGCCACGATCGCGAAGGAGCTCGGCAGGGACATCGGCACTCCAGAGCAGGCGCGAAGCCTGCTACGGATGGAGTAGTCGTTGCCGTTCAGGCACATCGACCCAATTCGTGGCTCGTAGGAGGCTGATCTGATCACGAAGCTGAGAGTGGGGGTAATAGGCCTGGGCCATGTAGCTCAGGTATGTCATCTTCCGGGGATTGCACAATCTGGGCTCGTAGAGGTTGTGGCGGGCTCCGAGCTGCGCGAGAACCTGCTCAGGGAGGTATCTGCGAAGTGGAACCTGAGTGCGTATCGCGACTACGATGAGATGCTGGAGCAGGAGGAGCTGGACATCGTCTGCGTGCTCACTGGACCTCGACACTCCACTGAGGTGGCATGCAAGGTGGCCGATGCGGGAGTGAATGTCCTCATAGAGAAGCCCATGGCCCTTACTCTGGTCGAGGCCGAAAGAACGGCCAGTCGATGCCGCGAGAACGACGTGAAGCTGTTCTACGGAGAATCATTCAGATTCTTCCCGACTTTGCGCAAGGCCAAGGAGATTGTGGACTCGGGCCAACTGGGGAGGCTGCAGCTCCTCCTCGAGACCGTTGTTGGCGGCAAAGGGGCGATAGGGTTCGAGGAGTATGGAATCTACCCGAAAGGCGCTCCTGGCTCAGGACCGATGGGGCTGACGGACCATGGCATACACCTCGTGGACATCTTCAGATGGCTCACCCGGCAAGATATGGCCTGGGTGTTCGGGCGAGGAAACAGGTCGGGCTCCCCTCCCCTAACTGAATTCATGACGATGGGAACGGAGGAGGGAGCGGTAGCCCAGTTCGTGGGCAGCGAGGCAACGGTGCCGTCCGACCTGCCAGGAGAAGGCATACACAGCCTCGGCCCGTACGATGGGGGCGGGCCAGCCTGGGACCCCAACCCCATCAGCTTCCGGATACATGGCACAGAAGGTGCCCTGAGAGCATTCCCGTACGCAAACAAACTGTTCCAGTTCTCCGTTGATGGGCATTGGGAGGTTGAGGTGATGAATCGTCCTCACCCGGGTCAGTTCGGGCTCCAAATCGACTCCTTCGCGAAGAGCGTGATCGAGGACTCGGTGCCTGAAGTGACGGCCGATGACGGCATCATGGCCCTCAAGGTGATACTCAAAGCCTATGACAGCTTCGAGCGTTTTGACATGGAACGAAGCTTGACTGAGGGATGCTTGTCGACCGATAGACAGAACTGAATTCACACAGGAAAGACAGGTCGTGAACACCGTCGCTCAAGTGCGAAAAGACTGAGAGGAGATACTATGTCAAGAATCGGTGGGTTCGTCCTGAGGGGGGAGCGCGAATGGCGATGAGTCGGAATGCCAAGGATAACATCCTGATGACCATACTAGGATTTGCGTTCTTCCTGAATATCCTCATGCTAAACAATTTCCTGATCACAATTGATCCGATGTTTGAAGAGCTGATCATCCTCGGATGGGGGCTTCTCGGAGTCGGCGCATTGCTGGTCGTTGCCTCCGTGTTTACACTCATGAGAAAGGGGACCGACAACCTCGTCGAAGGTGGAGTCAACAGCATCGTTCGGCACCTGATGTACGTGGGAGGAATGGTGATGTTCATCTCTCATGTCTTCTTCGGCGAGAACCTTCCGATGGCTTTCAGCAGTGTTCTGGCTGCGTACTGCTGCTACTTGCTCATCCAGTCGGAGGACCAGCAGATCACCGAGAAATTCGGCGATCAGTACAGACTATACGCACGGAAGGTGCCAAAGATGAACTTCGTGGTTGGCATAGGACGCAGGCTCCACTCGAAGGCGGGTTCGTAGAAGAGCGCGCGCACTCCGACTACTGGCTCCGCACTCTGAAGGTGTCACCGTGGACTCCGCCCTCAGCTGTCCCGCCTCAGAATTCCTCCGAGACAGGAAGGATTCATCCCAGGATATGTGCGCGGGCGTGTCTTCTCAGTCAGCGACACCCCAGTAGGCCTGCAGGAATTCCAACCAGCCCATGTTCGGGAAATCGAAAGTCGAGTAGATCTTGAACCCGCCCCAGACAGTATCGTAGTATCCGATCGTGTACATGCTGTAGCTCGGGGGAAACAGTATGCCCATCCCCTTGTACCCGTACATATCGCTGTTCTTTGTGACTCCCATCCCAATCATGGCCTCTGAGTACGCCTCCAACACCGCTTGACAGGCACCGTACGCAGGATCGCCCTTCTTGACGGCGCCCATTATCTGCTCGACGAAGATTGGCATGTCCGTCCAGCCCTCGCACCGAGCGCCCCATGGCATCATGGAGACCGCCTGGGCTGCGTTAATGATCTGCCTGTACTCGCCTATGTTCGCGGTCAGAACCTCGGCCATCGCTGTAACTGCATCCCCCAAGGCAGGTATCTTGGACATGTCGAACACGGACTGGGTCGTCAGTATCTCGGACATGTACGGTGGCTCGCTGAACAGAGCGGTGAACTCCTCGACTATGACCAGGCTCAGCTCCCTTGCGCTTATCTCGGGCTCTGATATCATCCTCTGGATGATCTTATCATACGAGAACCCGCGCCACCCGATGTAGCTCTCACTCGCTACAAGGTAGTCCAGGCTCAACCCCTTCGAGTAGTATTCGTACACGGTCTCCATCTGGCCAATGGAGCACTCATCGGTTGCGATGATGTCCAGATGATACCCTTCCAGCGCAGAGATCATCTCGTGATGGCTCAACCAGTCCCAGTCGGTGCCTGGCTCGCTCCCCGGGAGAGTCGTGTCCACGCCGACGCCTCCGGTTGGCGTGCCGTGGTCCCAGAAGAACAGCAGCATGTGCTCGGCCGGGAAGTATGAGTCACTGTACTCCACGAACCCCCTAAGGGTCTCGGGGTCGCCCATGTTGATCTCCCCGTAGCTCTCTAGCATGACCATGTCGTTGTCCAGGATGCGGTAAAGGTAGGCCGGCTCGTTCAGCCTGTCGACGAGCATCAGGACGTTGACGTCTCCGCTCGAGCCGCCATCCTTCAGCTCTTGGAAGTCCTCCTCGGTGTATGGGTCGAGGTCGTTATCGGCCAGCAGATACACGAGCACGGACCATTTCGCAGTCGCCTCGACATCTTCGTCAGCGGCCTTCGACGCACCGGTCCCTGCACCTTCGGACGCGGGGACAATCGACACCGCCAAGAACAGTAGCACAACCCCAGTACCTATCAGTCTGCGCACTAACTCCCCCCTAGGCTCCTCCCATGACACGACTTGTCAGGGCATGTCGGTATTGCGCACTGACTAATTAAAGTTGGCCACCACAGACTTGTCCACAAGCGCATCTCTCATATGCGTGGATTGGCCAAGCGTGCCTTCGGGCACACCCCGAGGGCCCATCCACGGCAACTCCGCAAAGAATGAAGACGAAGCAGCCTACGCACTCACCGAGATCTTGCCTTCGGAGACCATCTGCTTGCGTTCCAGCGATGTTCGATACCGAGTGGTCAACACGGAGGCCATCGGCAGCGGCCAACGCACTGCACCCCCGTACCATCCTGCTCGTGCCGAGTTGGATTCACTACCGTGGACGGGCAAATCGGGGAGGCGCCCTCCCACGACGCTGTTCCCTCCGTAACCCACGAAAGCCAGCATGGCAGAGGTTGTTAAAGCGAATGTTTTAATAGCATGATGCGCATCTGTGTACAATGATACACATCAGAATGGTGAGCCCATGAAGAACCAGAAGATCATCAAGAGCCCACACGCGTTCCAACTGCTGGCTGATGAGACGCGGATGAGAGTCGTCTACCTGCTCCGGGCGAAGGAGATGACGGTGAGCCAGATCGCCTCCGAGCTCGGGTTGACGCCTCAGACGATCTATCATCACATCAAGAAGCTCCGAGAGGCGGAGATGGTTGAGGTCGCCAGAGAGGAGCGCATAGATCACCTCATAGAATACTACTACCGGGCCACGGCTGGAGTATTCCACTTCGTGGATGGAGTCTGCCCTGAGGAGCGAAGGAGCCCGAAGAGAATCAGGAATCTCCTGAAAGCCCTCAGACCCCTAGGATTTGATGCGAATCACAGCTCGAAGCAGATATCCGCCATCGTGAAACTGAAGGAAGATCTGAGGCGTCAGAGAGATAGCCCTGACATCCTCGATGAGATCTACGAAATGGATGAATTCGATTCATCCACAGAGAGAGACCTCATCGAGTTCGCGTTGATGATGAGGATGAATGACCGCGAATTCGAGAAGTATATTGAGAATCAGCGGATGCTCAGGGAACTGCTACTGTCCCGGAGACCTGACAAAGGCAAGGCTTAGGCCAGTGTCATCAGAAGACCGGACGGTTCGGGACGGTGTCCTCTATGGCCGGAAGAAGCGTACTCTGGAAACACGGAGACTTCCTCAATGTTTGGGCAGCTGAGACAGTCTCCGTGTTCGGAAGCCAGTTTTACCTGCTCGCGATGCCGCTCGCAGCGGTGCTAATCCTCGATGCCACCGCATCCGAGATGGGCATGCTGTTCGCGGTGGAGATGCTGCCATTTCTGCTCTTCGGCCTGCTCGCGGGCGTCATTGCGGACAGAAGGGGCAGAAGACAGATCATGATAATCTGCGACCTCGGAAGGGCCGGGGTCCTCGCGGCAATACCTGTGACCTGGTATCTTGGGATGCTGTCTTGGCCGGTTATGTACGGCGTCGCTTTCACAGCCGGAGTGTTTACGGCTTTCTTCGACATCTCCTACCAGGCATATCTGCCGACACTTGTGGGGCGGTCAGAGCTGCTCGACGCGAACAGCAAACTCGAGACGAGCAGGGCCTCCTCGCAGGTCGCTGGACCGAGCATAGCTGGGCTCGCAGTGGATGCAGTGGGGGCGCCGATAGCCATCTTCGCGAACTCCATCTCATTTCTAGGCTCCGCATTCTTCCTCTTCCGAGTCAAGATACAGGAATCCATCGCGAAGGATCGAGCCCAGAAATCCACCCTGCAAGAGATCAGAGATGGGCTGGACATCGTGTTCTCGAACAAGATGCTCAGGGGGATTGCTGGGTGCACTGCGACTGCCAACCTGTTCGGAAGCATGTCATATGCGATACTGATGCTCTTCATGGAGAGCTCACTCGAACTCGGGGCGAGCTGGATAGGCGCCATATTCGCAGTCGGCGCGCTCGGAGCGGTGCTTGGCGCCTTGGTATCGTCGCGGATAGTGTCCTCTCTGGGCCTTGGGAAGACGATAGTGGTCTCCGCGGCCCTGTCCAGCGTGCCCACCATGCTCATGGCCTTGGCGTTCCCTGAGAATGCGATACTGGTTCTGATGCCTATCTGGTTCGTCAACGGGCTCCTGTCCGTCGTCTACAACGTGAATCAGGTGAGTCTGCGCCAGTCCATAACGCCGGACCATCTCCAAGGGAAGATGAACGCGACCATGCGGTTCCTTGTCTGGGGTGTGTTCCCAATAGGCGGCCTCATCGGCGGAGTCCTTGGAGATGCCCTCGGTCTGCGGACCACGATATTGATATCCGGGGTCGGGATGCTGACATCAGTCTTCTGGGTGTTCTTGTCTCCGGTCAAGGAGGTAGCGTCCATCCCAGAGCAAGCAATGCAGCTCGGCTGCAAGAAGACCCCGGAACCTACTTGACGAAGTGGAGCACCCCGACCTTGAGTTCGGGGTCGAGAGATCGCTTGGAGCGTGCGCCGCCGAGCCTTGTCAGCAGTATCTCGTTGCTCATCCAGACCTTGCCGCGCAGAAGATGGCCGCCGAAGGCTTTGTGTTCCTTATCCGCAACTGTCGCGTGTATGTGTACCCTGTTGTCCCCTTCACTCGAAACAGAGCCCTGAAGACACAGCAATTCATGAGGGGTATCGAAGCTCTTCTTTGCGTACGTGCCCCTGTCAAAGAAACCGATCTCGAAATCCGCAATCATCCCCAAGCCTGTCGTCACAGCCATCGTGGACCGCTCGTCCTCGGCTGCGCGCATGACTGACTCGAGTATGTCCTCTCCATTCTCCAACCTGAGCATCACGAAGGGGCCGTCCCTTACGACTTCCATCCTCGCACCATCTAGCGTATCCTGTTCTGCCTATTAGGAACTTGACGGCATGCGACAATGGCGAAAGTAAGATCAACCAGATCACGGTTGGCCGGAGTAGCGTGGTGGAATGGGAACTGATGTAGCGGACCGCCTTCAGGCATGGCACGGGGAGAGCTGGCACACTCCCAGGGGTCGGATGATCAGAGATATCGTCTATGCCATTGACACGGGACTCATAACGACCGTTGCGTTTCTCGCGGGTGTCTCCTCCATCATCAGCGAGAACGACAAGATAGTCCTCGCAGGTGTCGCCCAAATCTCCGCCGGGGCTATTGCGATATTCTTCGGGGCGTACATATCGGCAAAGGCCCAGAAGGATTTCTTCGAGAGCCAGATCCAGCGGGAGAAACGGGAGATCGAGGACCTTCCAGAGAAGGAGACCCAGGAGATCCGGGAGATATTCGCAGAGTACGGCTTCGCGCCCGAGGAACAGGAAATCGCCGTCCGGAGGATAACAAAGAACAAGGACCTGTGGCTCAAGTTCATGGTCCAGGAGGAGATAGGCATCTCCCCTAGCCAGATAGATAAGCCCCTCCAGATAGGAGGGGTCTCTTCCCTGTCATTCCTCCTCGGGGCTTTCCCCGCGATACTGCCCTTCCTGCTGTTCGATGACGTACGTCTGGACCTGCTCATAAGCGCGGCTGCGATCCTAGCGTTCCTGTTTGCAATTGGGATCTGGAAGACCAAGCTGACGAAGGTCAAGTGGTGGGTCAGCGGGCTCGAGACGCTTGCGATAGGCGGGTTGTCGTGTGGGCTCGGATTCCTATTCGGCAGGATAGTGCACGCCCTGGTGGGCTAGCTCACTGAACCGACTCGAACACGGGACCGATGCGCTCCATGGCCCAATCGATCTCCTCCTTCGTTATGACAAGGGGTGGGGCGAACCTGATGGTCCTTTCATGGGTGTCCTTTGCCAGCACGCCCTGGACCATCAGCTTCTCGCAGATCGGCCTGACCGTCTCGCTCGGACCCAGGTGGAACTCGACCCCTATGAGGAGACCTTTGTGCCTGATCTCCTTGATCTTCTTTGTCCTGAGCGCACTCAGCCTACTGACGAAGTACTCGCCCATCTTTGTCGCCCTCTCGGCTAGGTTCTCGTCGATGAGCACGTTGAGCGACTCCTCCGCGATAGCGCACGCCAGCGGATTCCCCCCGAAAGTGCTCCCATGGCTACCAGGTGTGAAGACGCTCATTATCTCCTTAGATGACAGGCAGGCCGAGACAGGATAGACGCCTCCGCCGAGGGCCTTGCCGACGCACAGTATGTCCGGTCTGATCCCCTCGTGCTCGAATGCGAACATCTTCCCCGTCCTGCAGAACCCTGTCTGAATCTCGTCCAGAATCAGCAGAACTCCTTTCTCCGTGCAGATGCGCCTCAGCTCCTTGAGGTAGCCTGGGGACGGCACGTTGATGCCCGCCTCCCCCTGGATCGGCTCCACGAGGATGGCTAGGGTGTCCTTGGTGATTGCATTCTCGAACGCTTTCGGGTCGTTGTACGGTATCGTGACGAACCCCGGGGCAAAAGGACCGAAACCCTTCCTGGAGCCCGGATCGCTGGAGAAGCTGATTATCGTCGTGGTCCTCCCATGGAAGTTCTCCGCGCAGACTATGATCTCTCCCCTGTCCTCTGGCATGCCCTTCTTCATGTGCGCATAGCGCCTGGCGAGTTTGATGGCGGTCTCGACGGCCTCTGCGCCTGTGTTCATCGGCAGGGCCATCTCCATCCCGCTGACCTCGCACAGCTTCTTCAGGAACCTGCCCATCCGATCGTTCGAGAAGGCCCTGGAGGTCAAGGTCACTCGCTGCATCTGCGCCACGACGGCCTTCACTATGCGATCGTTCAGATGTCCCTGGTTGACTGCGGAGTAGGAACTCAACATGTCGATGTACTGCTTCCCCTCGACGTCCCACACCCAGACGCCCTTCGCCTTCGCCACCACTACCGGAAGCGGGTGGTAGTTGTGCGCGCCGTATGCACCCTCGAGCTCGAGGTATTCCTTAGCGTTCATGTCTTCACTCCCCGATGGTCCGCGCGGATGCCGGACACTCCGATGGAATACCCTCACTGCTTAAAACCATTCTCAGGCACAAGAGCAGGCGTAGGGGATCATGCTGCCTTCTCGATGAACCCCAAGCGCAACAGCATCAGGGACATAATCGCGCCCCATGTCAGTATGCCCAGGACCGCCAAGGTCTCAACCTCGGGGGTGCCGCCGAACGGGATGAGCGCTAGGCCGAAGACGAAAGCGGCCAGGGTGATGTACACCGCCGGCCTCCCGAAAGACGGGCTGATGTGAAGGGCGAATGCTAGGACTCCGAGCGCCACGAGCATGCTCAGGAAGAAGCCGTAGGACACGAACCCGTGAAGGTCGCCTGCGTCCTCGGTGAATATTCCTACGGATATCAGGAAAGCGGCAGCCACCACCAGGAGCACGACGCTGGCCGACTGCGTCTTGCCCTTGCCCAGCGCGGGGACCACGGCGAGCAGGTCCATTAGGATGAACAGCGCGCCTGCGATGATCACGCCAGAGTTGAAGGCCCAAGCACCCTCTCTCACGCCGAGGTCGCTCAGGTAGTTCTCCATGAAGACGTACTCTGTGTCCAGGTGCATCGCCACAGAGTAGAGAATGACGAACACTGAGACCGCCAATAGGCCGCACATTGCGCCCACCATGCGCGTTGTCTTGCTCATACCGGATGCCCGATTGTCCTACCCGGAAATAACCATTATCCATCGACTGAGCACAATGGACGGGGATAGCTCGGATCGCTCCTTGAGGGACCAGACAGAGGTCGCCTCAGAGGCGGGCGTCCTTCGGAACGGTCCTCACGGTCCCATAGACTGGCTTCGGCAGGTCCGGCTCCGGTTCCGCAAGCTCCGGGAGCATCCTCGGGACACGGTACACCTTTCGGGGTTGGTCGAACTCGGCGACATAAAGGCGCTTATATGTCCAGGTCATCAACACGACGAGGTACACGAAGAAGGCCACGGTCGCGAAGAGCGAGAGCTGCCACATGTAGGTCCAGCTCGAGACAATCGCCAGCACCGAGAACATAGCCCCCGATATGATGCCAGACACGAGAAACACTGTGACGTCCTTGTCGTTGGTGGCCACGCCGATGTTTGAGTAGTTCACGTGCCTGGCTAGCTCGAGAATCTCCGACTTCGTGACAGAATAGGCGAAGATCGCTATCAGCGCACCAAGCGCTGTGAACAGCACGTGGACCATGCCTCCTGTCAGCAAGATGACGACGCATACCGCGACGAATGCAGCGAGGAGCGAACCCGTCATCCTTGTTCCTTTCGTCAGCCTCGGGCCAGACGGGAGAATCGCCTTTCCCAGCGTGCGCGAAACCACCGTGCCCGAGAACCTCAGTGGTTTGGGCACGATCTTGGCCAAGGCGTTCGCGAAAGCCGCGGAGTGCTTCACGAGAGGCGGCGTGATCGCGCTCATGATGAAACAGAACGCGCCCGCGAACGGGTTCAGCTGGGCCGACATGGTGACACCGCTCACCCTGCTGCCAACACTCGCGTACAGGATGGACTCTATGCCCCTCCCGGTCATGCTAGTCCCGATGGTCGAAGACGCCCGTCCCGAGAACCCCAGGAGGTACGAGACACCGGATATCACGAAGGCCTCGTACAGGAGCACTATCGGCACTGCCAGCAAGAGCATCCAGGCGACCTTGCCGAACATCGCGGGATCGATCAGCATCCCGAAGGATGTGAAGAACACAGCGACGAAGGCGTCCTTAAAGGATTCCAGCTTGTTCTGCACCCTGATCGAGACCTTGCTCTCCGCCAGTATCATCCCTATGAAGAACGCGCCTATTATCGGCGGCACGTTCATCACGGCGGCAATCCCCGATGTCAGGAAGACGACACCGAGCGCGAACAGGATGAAGAGCTCGTCGCTCTCTATCCGGTCGAAGAACCTGACAACCCTCGGGACTGCCCACATGGCCATCCAGACGAAGAACCCATAGAATGCGACGATGCCGAGTATCAGCTGACCGTAACCCGCAGGGTTGGCGGACGGGTCCACGATCATCCCGCTTGCGACTGCGAGTATGACCATGGCGATGAATGTCTCCACGACGACCAGGCCGATCAGGAACTCCACCTCCGGGCTGGACATGCGCTTGAGGTCGAAGAGGACCTTCATGGCGATGCTCGTGCTGCTCATCGCGACCACTCCTGCGAGGAAGAGCGAATCGAGCAGCGGCCAGCCGAGGTACGACGCGAACAGGAAGCCGACGAACAGCCCCACGCTTATGTCGATGACTGCGAGTATGACCGCGGGCCGGCGGGTCTTCTTGAGCTTGGTGAAGGAGAACTCGAGCCCTACGAAGAACATCAGCATGATGAGCCCTATGCTGGAGAGCATGTCGATGAAGCCCGTGTCCGTGATCAGGCCGTTGTACTGCACCCCGAAGAGCTCGATGCTGATCTTGGGGCCTATTAGCACGCCTATGACGATGTAGCCGACCATGACCGACTGGTTGAGCCTGCCGGCAAGGGTCGCTGCGATGAATGCCAGGAGCATTATGGCCCCCAGCTGGAACATCAGCTCGGCATCTGAAACCATCTTGACCGCACGTCCATGGAAGGCGAGAAGATGCACTCTGACTCAACGAGAATCAGGCCGCATCCCATCCGGGCCGCTAATCACCTTGCCCCGTACTTATAGCTTATCGAGAGGCCAGTTGAGCCGGTTCTTCTGGACGCTAGTAGCTCTGCTACTAGGTCGCAATCGTATTGGACTCGAACAAGAATATCATGACGATATACAGCAGGTATAGCGAGCCGGACGCGAGCATCACCTTGTAGCTGATTCCGCCCTTCCGCCTGACCGATAAGAATAGCCATGCCGAGGCCGCGAGCGCTATCACGATGCTCGCGATGTTGATCGGCGCGAGCTGCCAGTGCGTGAACACGAGGCCGATGCTGACTGGGAAGCTGCTCTGGAATACCATCGCGCCCGTGATGTTCCCGAATGCGAGCGTGTCCTTCGATCGCAAGTACCAGATGACGCTGTTGAACTTCTCAGGCAGCTCTGTGGCTATCGGGGCAATCAGGAACGCGAGTATCATCGGACTCACACCGATAGCTAGCGAGACCTCCTCGACCTCGGTCACGAAGAACTTCGCCCCTATGATTATGCCCATCAGAGCAGCCGCGACCTGCAGCACTATGAGGGTCATGCCCAGCTTGCCCTTCGACGGGTTCAGCCCGCAGACCCGACAAGCGTAGAGGGTGGGGCACGAGTTCTCCCCCTTAAGTGCCTTGTCCTTCAGGGTACTGCGTACATAGTGCGCATATGCGAAGATGAGCAAACCCGCCATACCGTAGTTGAGATATGTCCGGTCTATCGAGGCCTCGAGGCCTATCAACCCGGAGATGAGGGCCACCGTGTACATCATCATGAAGTATTTCATGTCCCGCTCAGCGTGCTCCTTCTGGAGCACGATGTGGTCCGTGCGCCTCCCCTTGCTGTAGGCATACCACACGGTGACGCCACCGACGAACATGGCCAGCGTGCCGAGCATGAAAGGGGCTCCCAGGATCGCGCCCTCCCCGATCTCCTCACCCTGCTCGTGAGTACCCAAGAATATCGCTATCAGAGGGATCATCGTCTCAGGCATGGCGGTGCCCACTGCCGCCAGGATGCTTCCAGTCGCGGTCTCCGCAAGGCCCAGCCTCTTGCCGAGCCACTCGATGCCGTTCACGAATATCTCACAGCTGATGAGAATGATGGCTAGCGCGGCTATCAATATGGCAACCACCGCTAATTGTACCAAGGCCGGCGCACCAGTCCGGCTTATCGCCCTTGCCTACTTAAAGGATTCCCAGGTTAGCCGGATTCTGCAGGGGAGTCCATGCTTGAGCGGCCAGCCCAAAAGGATTAAGTACGCGCGAAAGCTGACTCCGCGCTGATGTTCGGAGTCCTCAAATGGAGAGGGTTCAAGACACCCTGGCATCTCAGGGTGCTGTACATCTCGACCTTCATCCTGAGGACCGCCTTCGGGGCGCTGCTGCTGCTGATAGCTCATTACGTCCCAACGGAGAACAGCTTGCTGAATGTGGCGATTGTGGCCGTCCCCTACCCCTTGGCCGAGATGCTCACCGCGAACTACTTCGGGGCCCTGAGCGACAGGGTCGGAAGGAAGGTTGTCATCGTCTTCGGCACATCGCTTGCTGCCCTGATTGTTGTCTTCTACACCCTCTCGAACAATGTCTGGTATCTCGCGACTCTGCACGGGATCCACGGCATAGGAGCTGCAGCGACCATTGCCCCGGCCATCGCGATGATTGCCGATCATGCGGATTCCTGCGACCGGGGGAGGCAGATGGGGTGGTTCGACTACTCCACCTTCCTTGGGTACATCGTGGGCGCTGTTGCGGGTGGGTTCCTGATAGACCTCACGGGCTCCAAGATGGGGTTCCTAGTGATGACCGGGCTGCTCGTGCTATCGGCAGTGTTGCTCCAGAAGCTGGTGCACAAGGAGCCGGCCAAGGTGACCTCGGAGCACTATGCCAGTCTCGAGAGCCTCAGAAGGGTCTTCCGGATACGGGAGATCAAGCTGATGTTCCCTATCTGGCTCATCATAGCGATCCTGCTGGGGCTCGCGATAACATATCTTCCCAGAATCATGCTGAACGCGGGCATGACAGGGAGCATGATAGGCATCCTGTTCGGGGCCGCGGGGGTGGCGCTCGGGCTGCTGCAGCCATTCTGGGGGAAGGTTTCGGACATAATCGGCAGGATACCGGTCATGGCATACGGCGTCTTCAGCATCTTCGGCATCGTGATAATGTTACTGTTCTTCCCCGACGCGGCATTCTACAAGGAGGGGGATGATTACCACGTCCGACTGATCGGCATGATTCCATTGGGGATAATGGGTCTTGGTGCGGGTGCTTTCGTCCCAGCCGCCCTCGCGATGATGGCGGATTCGTCGGACAAGGACTGCTATGGAGCCACGATGGGGCTGTACTCCTTCGCCCTCGGGTTCGGGGCGTTCATCGCTGAGAGTCTCGGGCTCGGCATAATCGCCATCAGCGGCGAGGACAACGCGCCCTCATGGCTGCTGTACCTAGCTGCTGCCCTCATCGGCCTCGCCGTGGTCATGATGATCTACTTCTTCCTCATCACCATCATCAGGAGACGCTTGACCGGTAGAGGGTCCGGGGCGGCATGATCGAGATAGACGGGGCGACGGGAGAAGGCGGGGGCCAGATACTGAGGACCTCTATCGCGCTCTCCGCGGTCACCGGGCACGAAGTGCGAATACGGAACATAAGGGCGAACAGACCGAGCCCGGGGCTGGCGCCGTCCCATATCACTAGCATCGAGGCCGTCGCGAGGATATGCGATGGCGAGGTTGACAGCCTGTATGCGGGTTCGAAAGACATCGTCTTCAGGCCTGGCCAGCTGACCGGTGGACGGTTCGAGCTGGACGTCGGGACCGCCGGGAGCATCTCGCTCATCCTCCAGAGCTGCCTGATACCTGCAGCCCTCTCGAAGGCCCGAGTTGTGATGCGAGTCACGGGCGGGACGGATGTCAAGTGGTCGCCCCCGATTGACTTCATGAGGATAGTGCATCTCCCGATCCTTAACATGTTCGGACCTTCCTATGAGGTGGATGTCGCGGCCCGAGGATTCTACCCGGAAGGAGGAGGGGAGGTAGTGATGGAGGTCTCCCCTGTCGGAGAGCTAACGCCAGTGGACCTGACGGCTCGCGGCGACGTGCTCCGGGTCGAGGGGGTGGCTTTCGCCCAGAACCTCCCTGAACATGTCGTGACTAGGATGAAACACGCGGCTCTCAAGAGGCTCATCGATTTCAAGGAGGCCAAGGTCGATTCCGACCTCCTCAAGGGCAGGAGCACGGGCGCAGGGATAGTCCTCTGTGGAGTCTGTGAGAACACGTTCTTGGGGGCCTCGGCGCTCGGCGAGAGGGGCGTGAGGGCGGAGAAACTGGGGGAAGGCTGCGCACAGGACCTGCTCGAGACTTTGGGATCGGGGGCCACCGTGGACGAGCACATGCTCGACCAGATACTGCCTTACATGGCCCTCGCAAATGGCCCTTCGACCGTGCTGGCCGAGGAGATGACCCCACACGCTGAGACGAACATGACCATCGTGGAGGCGTTCCTCGGCAAGAAGTTCGAGACGCGTAAGAGGGACGGGCTCGTAGAGGTGCGCACGGTCTAGCCGTACATGCTCGGCCTCGGCGCGCCCTTCTCATCCTTCTTCGTGACGGCCTGCTTCTGTATCTCCCTGATGTGCGCCTCTATCCTCGTGGCCTCCTCGAAGAGCGGTTTCGCGTCGAAATCTATCCCGAGAATCAGATCGTCAATCGCCTCCAGGACTAGTGCCGCCGCCCGCGCGTCCGGGAAATCCGGGTGGGCCTCCGCGAGAAGCGTGATGACGTCGAAATCCCTCTTCCTGCCCTCGTTCAGGAGCACGCCAGCCACGCCTGATATCACGCCTTCCTCGAAGGACTGTATTCCGTGCTGCTTGAGCATCTCCCGGGCCCGCTGCGTGCTCGATATGCCGAAGACCACATCGGAGATCTCAGCGCTGTCCCTGAGCTCTGGGTCTACCACGAGACCCTCGGGTGAGACGATCATCTTGCACCTCTGCTCCTGCGCCCAGTCGACAAGGGTGTAGGAGATGGGTCTGATCAGGTTAGGGGGCGCCTGGAACTCTGATATGAAGGCTACGATCTGGTCACCGCTCTTCTCCTTCCTACCCGCATATATCCTGACCGGGCTCAGGGGCTTGGCCTCCCTGATGAGAGAGACTGTCGGGAAGTGCATGGAGTCCATGATCCCGATGTGCTCCATGTCGAGGACCTTGATGAGGTAGTTGGCAGCGATCGAGCTCACGAGCCCGACGCTCGGGAACCCGTCTATGATCGTGGCCCCTTTGAGGTCGATCCGCTTGAACTCGTATATCCTGATGTCGTTCCTGTCCATCGTGTGCCCAAATGATATAGTCCGTTAATAAGTCTTCCCGGAACGGCCAGACCGAGCCAGACATGACGATATGCGCCCAACTGGCCGTGCGAGTGCGACATTCTATGGTGACTGACTTAGGTCTCTATAGGCAATCTACACTACGCAGCCAGGAATCGTATCCCTACGAGCGCAGTTCGAATAACGACAACGGTGGCATGGAAAGGCGAATGAGCATTCTTGGCGGCCATCCCCGCAATGGTTCACGACCCAAGTACGCCCCTGGCACAACCCAGGGGTGGGCCCTTTCTTATTCTCCGTGAGCACCATCTGCGAAAGTATCTTACGCAATACGACCATGCTAAGCCCCGATGGCGACGAGGGTCATCGTCAACTGCGCAATGTCGGCCGACGGCAAGATAGCGCTGAGAACGAGGAAACAGACCAGGATATCGAACGAAGCCGACAGAAAGAGGGTCCATCAACTGAGGAACAAGTGCGACGCGATCCTGGTTGGCATAGAGACCGTCCTGACCGACGACCCGAAGCTCACTGTCAACCCCAGATATGTCAAGAACCCCCGGAAGCCCGTCAGGATAGTCCTGGACTCGCACGGCAGGACCCCGTCAGGCGCGCTCGTGCTGGACGGCTCCTCGAAGACCATGATAGTGACGAACGACAAGTGCCGAAAGACATTCAAGAACGCCGAAACTGTGCGCTGCGGAAAGAAGGAGATCGACGTGCGGAAGCTCGTGGCCTTGCTTGGGAGGCGTGGTTTCAAGTCCGTCCTTGTCGAAGGCGGCTCGAAGGTGATCTGGTCGTTCCTGGAATCCAAGATCGCCGACGAGGTCAGTATATTCATTGGAAGCATGGTCATCGGTGGAGAGAAGTCCCCCACGCCTGCTGGAGGGAAGGGGGCGCTGGATGAGAGATCCATCGTGGCCTTGAAGCTGAAGAGCATCCGAACGCTCGGGAACGGAGTGCTCCTTCGCTATGAGGTGGTGAAATGACCGAGGGGATCGCCGGCCCCAAGTTCGTTGCTGACCACATGCTCGGCTCGCTGGCCAGGTGGCTCAGGATGATGGGCTATGACACTGTCTACGACAAGAAGCTCGACGACCCCTCCATATCGCAGCTCGCGAAGGCGGAGGGGAGGTTCGTCATCACGAGGGACAAGGAACTCGGGAAGGAGCCTGGAGCCCTGCTCGTCGAGCAGGACGACCTCGATTCCCAGCTGAAAGCCGTGGCGACCAGGTACGGCCTGAAGTTCAAGCCGGACCTGATACGCTGCTCCGCATGCAACGGCGACCTCATCGAGCTGACGAAGGACCAGGCGAAGGGCGTGGTGCCCGAGGGCGCGTTCATAAGCAACGACAGATTCTGGAAGTGCGGCAAGTGCGAAAAGGTCTTCTGGAAGGGGACGCACTGGAATGGCATCATGGAGCGCCTGAACCGGCTCGGCCTGGCCTAGTCTAGGCGGTCTTGTTCCCGCCGTGGATGTGCTCGCTGATAATCTTGCCACTTGATGAGTTCACAATCATCGCACCGTGCGTGCCCTCCACGCACCAGACCGGCAGATAGACGAGCCCCTTGGACTCGATGACGATGGCGTCCTCGGCCGATTTCTTGCGCTCTATGACCTCCGTATGGCCGTAGTCCTTCACGGTCTCGGTGTGCGACTTGAACTCCTTCTCTATCATGTCCTTGGCGATCCTGAGAGCGTTCTCGTAGTCCAACTTGGGTTCCTGCCTGGAGCTGGGGATGTCAATCGAGTCGACGAGCTCGAAGCCCCACCTCCATGTCTCGACATGGTTCGTGAGGGCGTTGACAGCCGCTATGCCCGCCTTCTGCTTTCCGTCCTGGAGGTTCAGGACATAGTGAAACAGGTAGTGCGGCACGAGGTCGAGATCGAACCTGTACCCCTTGACCTCGTGCCTGGCCAGGTGTTTCATGTCCTCGAGCGTGAAGTTGGGCTTGACTATCCGCTCCGGCCTCTCCTCGGAGCTCTCGACTATCACGGGAACGGAATGGTCGTGGGGCTCCGCGGGCATCCTAGGCACCTCGTCCGATATGATGTCGTCAATGAGGCTCTTGCCACGGTCCCCGCCGACGGTCTCCAGCTGCAGGTTGCCGATCTCGTGCTCTATCTCTTCCCTGCCCCAGTAGTGCACGCCATTCCTCTGTAGATACGACTGCACGGCGTCGTCCGCCTTGCCGACCGAGGCCACGACCTTCCGGCCTGGGAAACCCCTTGTGTTCCTGACGAAGTCCTGGACGTCGTCCAAGAGCATGTCGCTGGCGGTCATGATGACGACGGAGATGTCCTCCCGTCTGCCGAACAAGTAGCCGTCTTTCTCATCGACCGCGAAGTTGCGCGACTTGAGCAACTGCTCCAGGTGATCCCTAATCGACGCCAAGATTCTTCACCCCCAGATTGCGAGGGCTGGATAAAAGCATTCTCAGATGCCTGGCGAGCCCGCTGGCAAAGTTAATTAGCCCCGAGCGACAGATATCAAGGGCGCCTCTGGGGGGCGACATGAGACAAGTGGCCTGGATACCGATAGCGATTTTCGCGGGAGGCCTGGTGCTCATAGCGTCAGCGGTCGCGACTGGCGAAGCTGAGGTGTCCCTGTTCCTGATATTCCCAGTCTTCTCGGGGTCGAGCGGCCTCTTCCTCCTCGGGACCCTCCTGATCGTCCTGAGCTTCATAGTCGGGTTCCTGATGCTGACAATGGGACAGCTGGAACTGCAGTCCACTAGGACCGCGGAGCAAGTGGCTATCGGTTCGAAGGCGGAAGATGGGGTTGCTGGGAAGGATTTCGGGGGTGTTGTGCTGATCGGCCCTGTCCCGATCGCTTTCGGCTCAAGCCGGACCATGGCTCTGTTCATGCTCGTGCTCGGGATAGTCGTGGCGATTATACTACTCGGCATCCTCGCCATGCTTGCGTAGAAGGCCCCTCGCGGCCTCCTCCACCGTCTTCTTCTCCGCGAGCGCGCGCTCACGCACCTCTGACATAATCCCGACATAGGCCGAGAAATCGAGCTCCCTCTTCCTGGCCACCCTGCCCACAGCCTGCTCGAGGGACTCCTTCCTCCTGCGGGTCTCGACCGCCTCCCTGAGGATCTCGATGTGCTGTGCCTCCATCGTCTATGCCTTCTTCTTGGCCTCGCAGATGTCTATGAAGGCCTGGAACATCTCGTAGCCGTTGTCCGTATGCTCCACCTCGGGGTGGAACTGCAGGCCGTAAAGAGGCCGTGAAGTGTGCTTCATCGCCTGTATCCTGCAGTTGTCGGAATGCGCAAGGGCTATGAAATCTGGCGGCAGCTCAGTGACCTCATCGTTGTGCGACTCCCAGGCCACGAGCGTGTCGGGAAGGCCCTGAAAAAGATCATCCGGGTCGTCAATAATGATGAGCATCTTGCCGAACTCGGGCACACTGGACGGGCCTGCCTTGCCCCCCATATGGGTAGCCATGAACTGATGACCTGCGCATATGCCGAGTATGGGCATCCCCGCCTTGTCTATGTACTCGCCGCAGTTGCCCATCTTCTGCTGATCAAGTCCGACACGCGGGGCGCCGCCGGACAGGACGAGCCCGTCCGCCTTGATGCTCTCGAGCGGGGCGGTGTTCGGGATGATCTCCGAATCCACACCCAAGTCCCTGAGGACCCTCCACTCCCTGTGCGTCCATTGACCGCCGTTGTCAACGACCAGTATGCGCATGATGTAGGGGAACATCCCCTGCATATTAAACCCATGCTGACCGCCCTCAAGACGGAATCTGGAGGGTCTTCTGGGACCGCCCGTCCAGGGTGTGGGGGCCGAAGCGACTGACTATATAAACCTGCGAGAGGCGCACGACTGCGCCCTGAACGGATTCCTCCGATCGAGGGCAGGGAGTCGGTTCACTCCCACTCTATGGTCGCCGGGGGCTTGTGTGTGATGTCGTAGACGACCCTGTTAACCTTGTCCTTCATCCTGTTCGTTATGCGGATGGATATCTGTTCAAGGACCTCGTGCGGGATCTTGGAGTACACCGCGGTCATGGCGTCGACTGAGTCGACGGCCCTGACGGCTATCGTGTAACCGTACGCGCGTATGTCCCCGTGCACGCCCACGCTCTTGACAGGCAGAAGGACCGCGAAGTACTGCCACGGGAGTTTCATCTTCCCCTCGGCCGAGGCCTTCTCGATCTCCTCCTCGACGATGGCACACGCCTCCCGGACGATTGCGACAGACTCCCTGGTCGGTTCGCCCATGACCCTTATGGCCAGGGCCGGCCCCGGGAAGGGCTGCTTCTCGGCCACCTCTATCTTCAGGGCCCTGGCGACCTTGCGCACCTCATCTTTGTAGAGATCCCTGAGCGGCTCGACCAGCTTCAGGTTGAGGTCCTTCGGCAGCCCGCCGACGTTGTGATGGCTCTTGATGGTGTCCCTCATGCCCCCGCCACTCTCGATCCAGTCAGGGGCTATGGTGCCCTGGACGAGGTATTCCGCCCCGGACTTCTTCGCCTCCCGCTCGAACACGCGTATGAACTTCTCGCCAATGATCTTCCTCTTGGTCTCAGGCTCGGTGACGCCCTTCAGGGCGTCGAAGTACTCATCGCTGGCATCAACGATCATATGGTTGACCCCCAGGCGTCTGAGCATCTTGTCCACGCTCTCGTTCTCGCCCTTCCTCATGAAGCCCGTGTCGACATAGACCGCGAACAGCCTGTCGCCTATGGCCCTGCTGACGAGGGCCGCACAGACCGTGCTATCGACTCCTCCGGAGGCGGCTATGATTGCCTTGCCCTTGACCTCTTCCTGCAGCTTCTTGACCTGTTGGTCGATGAATCTCTGGGGGTCGGACATCTAAACCTCAACTTCCTTGGAGTCGCGCATGACAGAGTCCTTGAGCCTCTGCCTGTGGTCCTCAAGCGCCCTCCTGACCTTCTCGTCCTTGAGGGCGATGATCTCAGCTGCGAGAAGGGCGGCGTTGTCCCCCCTGTCGAGTCCAACGCCTGCGACAGGTATTCCCGGGGGCATCTGTACGACGGAGAGTATGGAATCCAGGTTGACCGCGCCGCTGACGGGCACGCCTATGACCGGCTTGGTCGTGCGCGCAGCGATAACTCCCGGGAGCGCAGCCGAAAGGCCCGCGATGGCGATGAACACCTCGGCGTCCGCCTCCGCCACGAGCCTGTCCACCAGCTCGGGCGTCCTGTGCGCGCTCGCGACGGTCAGCTTGTACTTCACGCCGAGCTCCTTAAGGACGGAGACGGCCTTCTCCGCCACCTTCATGTCGCTCTTGCTGCCTAGAACTATCTGGACGCTCATCAGAAAAGGTAGAAGGATAGTCTGTAGAAATACGTTTGCTACGTCTTCACGACTTCATTATCGCGACGAGGAATACCCCTATCGCCGCAAGGGCTCCCAGAACGCCGGCGAGGATGTACAGGAACGCATTCCAGACGACCTCGCTCAGGTTGACGTCTATGGCCGCGACCGAGTCCAGGCCCATGACCACCCAAAGCACACCGATGACCACGCCTATCACGAGCAGGGCGACTCCGATCATCCTGCTCTTGCCGCTGCCGAAGTACGCAGTGAATATGCCCGCCAACAGCATGAACAGCGCGAACACTAGTATCAGCACTGTCAAGAACTCCCACAGACCCATCATTCAAATCACCGTTCAGTACCGATGGTCTAGAACTTGATCCCTGTCAGGGTTTTCGTGTCAATCACACCGGGTATAGAGCGTACCTTGTCCACTACGACCTGTCCCAGGAGGTTGAAGTCCTCGGCCTCGATCTTCGCGATCAGGTCGTACTCTCCGAAGAGGGGGTGCAATTCGACGACTTCCTTCACCTTGAGGAGCTCGTTGTAGACTTCGTGCTCTTTTGCTGGCGCGGTGCTTATGAGTATGAAACCCACGGCCATCTGGTCCTCACCGATTCGGTATAATGGGGTGTCCTGTCATAAACCTTTCTACCTACGCAATCGAATGCCAGAGTACTGGCATGACTTCGCCCGCGCGCCCAATTATCGACATGTCCGCGTAGGTCGAGACCTCGGTCGGTTCCGTGTTGACCTCGATGACCATCCCGCCTGAATTCTTGGTGATGACCGGGAGAGCGGCCGCGGGGTACACGACCGCTGATGTGCCGACAACGAACATCAACTCGCTCGTCCGAGCGACCTCTGAGGCTTCATCAACCGCGGCCCCGGGGAGCTGCTCGCCGAACCAAACTACATCCGGTCTCATCGGTGCGCCGCATTGGCAGAGCGGAGGTATCTCCTTCACCGGCTCGTTCAGGGTGACTACTGTCCCGTCCCGCTCGCACCTCAGCCTCCACATGTTCCCGTGCAGCTCGATTATCCTCTTGCTGCCTGCACGCACATGGAAGCTGTCGATGTTCTGGGTGAGCACTGCGAAGGACTCGTAATGCCGCTCCATATCCGCGATGATCTCGTGAGCTCGGTTGGGTCTGGCTTTCGCAACCTCGACCTGCCTCAGCTGGTACCATTCCCACACAAGCCCCGGGTCCTTGAGGAACCCTTCCCTGGTGGCGAGCACGCGCCAGTCGTATTTCGACCAGACGCCGTCCGCACCCCTGAATGTCGGGACTCCGCTCTCGGCGGATACGCCTGCCCCGGTCAGCACGGATGCACTCCTCACAGCCCGGATGCGCTCCCTTACGGCGCCCGGAATCTTCAGATGGCCATCCTCGAGAACGATGTGCATCCTCAGACGCACTTCCTGCGGGCAGCCCTCCGCTGGACCATGTCCCAGGTGGGGAGCGTGCTCTGGGACCCCTCGCTCTCCACGACAAACGAAGCGGTCGAGGCCCCCACCCAGGCGCACTCCTCGATGGGCAGCGAGCGACTCAGCCCAGCGTAGAATCCAGCCCTGAACCCATCCCCGGCGCCCGTCGTGTCCACGACCTTGTCCGGTTGTATGGTTCCCACGAGTATGTCGTCGTCCTCCGTTATGATCCTGCTGCCCTCTCCCCCCCTGGTGTTAACGACCATCTTCACATATGAGAGCAGCTCCTGGTCCTCTGCGAGGTTGAGATAGCTCTTTGCCCGTTCGAGTTCTGATGTGTTGGCGAAGAATATGTCCGTGTTCTCCAGCACGGCCTTCAGGCTCTCAGGGGTGTACACATAGTGTAGCTCCTGTGCTGGATCGAATGCGACCGTCTTCTTCCTTCTGCGGGCGCGCTTGGCGACCTTTAGCATGTACGAGGGCCTGCCGGTGCCTATGTGGACGAACTTCGAGCTGTCGGTGGTGTGCGTCCTGATCGGCAGCCTCTCCTGCTCGAGGACGGCTCCCTGGTCCACGAAACCTATCTGGTTGTGGTTCGAGTCAGACACGAGTATGATGAACGGCGTACGCTTGCCCCTGAGTCGGACGACATCCGCCGTGTCCACACCACTCTCTCTGAGGGACTCCATGAATGCCTTCGGGAAGTCGTCTCCGACATGGCATGCGAGAGCCGTCCTCACGTCGAGGGTCGCCGCGATTCGCGCTAGGTTCGCCCCCGTCCCACCGAAGTGCTGCTTCCGTTCCTTCAGCTCGACGCAGGTGTTCGGTTTCGGGAACTCATCCGAGTTGTATATCAGGTCAAGAGCGGCGTGACCGTAGACCCCCAAGAAGTTGCTGTTGCGCAAACTGCCCCCTCAAATACGGCGTCCCGTATCAGCTGGCTCGTTATTGAAAATTGGGGCACTCGGCCATTGGCGGCCCCGCGGCTCATTGTACTTAAATCTCACTCAGAGCCAGACTGGGGCGGGGGCGTCCTTACCGTGTCACCGAATGTCATTGTGCGCGGCTCAGGTGCCCTCTCTCCAACTCCGGACATAGTCCTGCTGCCCCTTCGAGAGCTTGTCGATACTCACGCCCATCGTCTCGAGCTTAATCCTCGCGACCATGTCGTCGAGGTGGTCAGGGACATCGTAAACGTTCGGCTCGAGGGTCTGCGCGCTGAAGTCAAGGTACTCAAGGCACAGGACCTGGATCGCGAAGCTCATGTCCATGATCTCCACCGGGTGCCCCTGGCCGGCAGCGAGGTTGACCAGTCTCCCTTCCGCCAGGAGGTAGACCTTCTGTCCGCTCCTGAGCTGGTACTCCTCCACCGATTCCCTGACCTTCCTGTGCCTCCTGGACAGCTTCTCCAGGGCGGCCTTGGATATCTCGTTGTCGAAGTGCCCCGAGTTGGCGAGCACGCAGCCGTCCTTCATGGCCTTGATGTCCTCTGCGGTAACGACGTCCTTGCATCCTGTGGCCGAGACGATGAAGTCCGCCTCCCGGGCCGCCTGTCGCATAGGCATGACCGCGAAGCCGTCCAGCTTCGCCTCGATCGCCCTAATCGGGTCTACCTCGCAGACGATCACGTCCGCCCCCATGCCCTTTGCACGCATCGCGATGCCCCGTCCACACCAGCCGTATCCGGCGACCACGAAGCTCTTCCCCGCAATCACGAGGTTGGTCGACGCCATTATCCCATCCATGGTGGACTGGCCGGTGCCGTACCGGTTGTCGAACAGGTATTTCATGTATGCGTCGTTGACCGACATCACGGGGAACTTGAGCGCGCCCTCCTGGGCCATCGCTCGAAGACGCATCACGCCGGTGGTCGTCTCCTCGTTCGCGCCCTTGACCTTGCTGAGTAGGTCCTTGCGCTTCGTGTGTAGCAGGAATATCAGGTCGGCTCCGTCATCTATCACGTAGTCGGGCCGTATGTCCAAGACCTTGTTCAGGGATTGGTAGTACTGCCTGTTCGTCTGGTCCTTCTTGGCGTATGTCTCGAGGTCGTACTCCTTGTTCAGGGCGAGAGCGACGGAATCGTCGGTCGAGAGCGGGTTGCAGCTCGTGAGCCTTACCTCGGCGCCCGCCTCCTGGATCGCGAGCGCGAGCACGGCCGTCTTCGCCTCCGTGTGCAACGCCATGCCGACTTTGAGACCTTCGAATGTGCGCTCTTTGACCATCCTCTCACGGATTTTCCCGAGGACCTTCATATGGGTCCGCGCCCACTCGATTCTATTAACGCCCTTGCGAAGAAGCTCGTCTTTAGCCATGCTACCACTGATGCATCTGATGCTTCCCTAATAACTGTTGTTGCGGGACAGCGAGCCGGATTGGAATTACGTTCGAACGCCCATGGTCCTGACGACGGCGGCGATTCCGCTGCGTCCTGGGCGGGCCGTTACTCGGACGCCCTGAGGTTGGAGCCCATGCCCGCCATGACGGCCCTGAGGTTCTCGTCCCTGTCGTACTTCGACAGGGCGAGCGAGGCCGCCCGCCTGTCCTCGGACAGGTCCTCGACGTTCTTGACCAGCTCCGGTATTGCCCGTGTGACCTCGTCCACAATCGTGACGGTCGCGCTCCGAGAGGTGCGTGAGAGAGGGTTAAGGTCAATCGCGACGGTTCTCTTTCCCATACTGGCGAGTACCTCTGCCCTGTCCCCGTCCTCGAGCGGTATCAGCACTACATCCGCCGAATAGATGCCGTCCTTCGAACACAAGCCCCTTGCGTGCTCGACCCCGGGAATGGCCGCGTCCGGCAGGAAGCCGAGAACCCCTCTGGCGCCATTGCGCTCCATGAGCGCCTGTATCTTCGAGACCCTGTCATCCGATCTGTGGAAGAGACTCACCTCGAGTCGGGCCTTCGCGGTCTCGGCTAGAAGCACGACCTCCTTTGCGCACAGCGCTGCAACGTTGCCGTTCACGGAGATCACTGGCCGCTTCGCTTCGATGAGGAGCGCTGCGGCGGCCCTGCTCGCTGCCCTGGCCTCCTTGGTAGTCCGCTCCCCGAGGAGATAGTCGAACATCTCTCCCCTGCCGTGCGCGATGAGCCCTTGGGGGGCCACGATCCCGCTCCGGAATCCCTCGACCAGCCGTTCCCTTAGGACCAGGGAAGCATATCGAGGGTGTGACATCGGTATCTCAGTCATGACATCACTTCTTGCGCATGCGCGTTATAGAGCGGAGACGGCCTCCGACCCCGGAGGGGGGCTCAAACCTTATATACCTTGAGAAAAACATTATATATAAGATTGGCCATAGGGCGCACAGCGTAAACTATAAATAGGATTCGGTGAGCCCGGTGCGTCTTCTAGGTGTCGTGCAGGACATATCGCACGACGGGAAACTCATCATCAAGGCGAGGTTCGCACCGAGGACGAGGGAGCTCGTTAGGGACAACCTGAAGGCGGAGGTCGGAAGGGTCGTGAAGGTTTTCGGGCCTGTCCGGTCGCCATACGTGGCTATCGAACCCAAGAAGGAATTGAAGACCCTTGCTGTGCTCGGCAAGGAGGTCTACGTGCAACAGGAGAGGGAGAATGGCAAAGGTAAGAGAGGAAACTGAGCAGGTCGAAAGATGCCCTGAGTGCAACAGCTCGCACCTGGTGAGAGACTACGAACGCGGAGAACTGGTGTGCGAGGACTGCGGGATAGTCCTTGACGACCAGCTCATCGACCAGGGCCCCGAGTGGAGGGCTTTCGACGTAGAGCAGGGGGAGAAGAGGGCAAGGACTGGCGCGCCCATGACGTATACCATACACGACAAGGGGCTGTCGACCGAGATCTCCTGGAAGAACAAGGACTCTTACGGCAAGAGCATCCCGACCAGGAACAGGGCGCAGCTCTACAGGCTCAGAAAGTGGCAGCGCAGGATCAGGGTCAGCAACGCGACCGAGAGGAACCTCGCGTTCGCGCTCAGCGAGCTCGACCGGATGGCGTCGTCCATGGGCCTCCCGAGGAACGTCAGGGAAACCGCCGCGATGACCTACAGGAAGGCCGTGAACAAGAACCTGATCAGGGGCAGGAGCATAGAGGGCGTGGTCGCAGCATCGCTCTACGCCGCCTGCAGGCAGTGCAACGTCCCGAGGACGTTGGACGAGGTCGCGAACTCCTCGAGGGTAGGCAGGAAGGAGATCGGGAGGACATACAGGTTCATGACCCGCGAGCTCAAGCTCAAGCTGATGCCCACGAAGCCGCAGGACTACGTCTCCAGGTTCTGCTCCGAGCTGAAGCTGTCGGGGGAGGTGCAGGCGAAGGCCGCGGAGATCCTGAAGGACGCCGCGAAGAAGGAACTGACCTCCGGCAGAGGACCGACTGGCGTCGCGGCCGCTGCGATATACATCTCTTCCATCCTGTGCAACGAGCGCAGGACGCAGAGAGAGGTCGCGGACATCGCGGGAGTGACAGAGGTCACCATCAGGAACCGCTACAAGGAGCTCACGGAGAAGCTGGGCATCGAGGTCCAGCTCTGAGGGCTCCTCCATCAAACCCCTCTCAAACCCTAGTCCTTCGTTTTCATCCTGACGAACGTGTCAGGCCTCTGCTCCTCAGGGCCTGCTCTCTCGAGGCCGGCCACGACCTTGGCCTCGCCCGTGAGCACGCCGTGCATGCCACCCTGGGATCCAGCGGGACGAACGATTGGCCAGCCGGTCCTCTGAGGCCGGAGGTGTCTGGCTGCCTCCGAATGTATAGCGAAGAGAACCGCGAACCCGATTGCCATGCTGGGGCCGAATCCGAAGATTATCACCGCCCACAACCAGGCGTCCCAGTTCGTGGACCAAGGGGACACGCCAGGGATTGCGAGTACCCCGACGAGCAGCGGCAGGGCCAGCAGAGCGGCCAAGGCGAACAACGGCTTCTCGACTATGCGGCCAGGGCCAGGATACCGCCACGCGAGCACCAGGATGCCCACGGCCCAAGCGGCGGGGACCAGCAGTAATATCAGGTCGCCCACAACCCCCCCGAACATGACAATGACCGGACCGACGGCAATCAGACTCGCCACGAACAGGCCGAATGGGACATCAATCCAATTGAAGTCTCGCAGTGCCATATTCCTCTTCCTCCAGTCATATGATGCGCGCGAGAGTATTTACATTCTCGGTGGGAAGCCCTGTGGCCTCGGAGAAGCGCAGACGGGGCCGTGTAGAATGGACACTTTTTTATGCGACGCCCACCTTCCTGAGAAATGGGGAGAAGACTTGGTAAGGGTCGGCATCAACGGTTTCGGAAGGATTGGTAGGAATTTCTACAGGGCGGCGCTCAAGCACGAGGCTTTCGGCAAGGATCTCGAGATAGTCGCGGTGAACGATATCGCCCCCGTGGACTCGCTCGCATACATGCTGAAGTGGGATTCCGTGTACGGCAAGCTGGGAAAGGAAGTCAGGGTCGACGGGGCAGGGATATCCGTCGGAGGGAAGAGGTTCGAAGTCACTCAGGTGAAGGACCCCGCGGAGATACCATGGGGCAGACTGGGAGTGGAGATCGTCCTGGAGTCGACCGGGCTGTTCACCGAGAGGGAGAAGGCTGCGAAGCATCTGACCTCAGGCGTCAGGAAGGTGCTGATATCTGCACCCGCAAAGGGGCCTGACATCACGCTTGTGCTGGGCGTCAACTACGACATGTATGACAAGGAGAAGCACAACGTCGTCTCGATGGCCTCGTGCACGACCGGCAGCCTCGCGCCGCCGGCGAAGGTCATCAACGACAGGTTCGGAATCGAGAAGGGCATGATGACTACCATCCATGCCTACACTGGCGACCAGAGGCTCATCGACCTGCCGCACAAGGACCTCAGGAGGGGCAGGGCGGCCGCGCTGTCGATCATACCTACATCCACAGGGGCCGCCAAGGCCATCGGGGAGGTCGTGCCCGCGCTGAAGGGCAGGTTGAACGGGTTCGCGCTGAGGGTCCCGACCCCGTGCGGCTCTGTCACCGACCTCAGCTTCGCGCTCTCGAAGGAGGCCACCGCTGAGGACATCAACGCGACCCTGAAGGATGCGGCAGACGGCGGGATGAGGGGTATCATGGAGTACTGCTCCGAGCCCATAGTCTCAGCGGACATCGTCGGCAACTCGCACTCGAGCGTGATTGACTCGCTCAGCACGATGGTCATAGGCGGCAAGGGCAACTTCGGCAAGATACTCTCGTGGTACGACAACGAATGGGGCTATTCGAACAGGCTCGTGGACCTGTCACAGAAGCTCCTGTGAGTCCCCGACTGACAGAGTTCCTGGACTACTCATTAATAGCCGTGGCGCTCTAGACATCCGCGATGGTATCCTGCTACGACTGCGAACACTTCGGCACGAAGTGCAGTGGCATAGTGCCCCCAATCGAGTACAGGGACAGGATAGACGAGTACTGCGCCAAGTTCATTGTGATCAGCTGGAGAGCACAGCTCTACAAGCCTGCTGGCAAGTCGAGGATGTAGCTACGGCCGGAACCTGCTTAGGCTGACGTACTCGACCTCTCTCTCGGACACCCTCCCGAGCAGGATCTCCTTCTTCACCCCGTGCGCTAGCCTGACCGCGCGGCTCACCTCGGGCCACATCGCCTTATACCCCTTCGGAACCGCGTGAACGAGATACCGCGCATGCTGCTTCTCGGGGTCGGCCTCGTAGGCCCTGAAGTGAGAGCCGTACTTGAAGCCGGTCTTGACTATGAGGCCCTTGGACTTCATGTCCTTGAAAGCGTCGAGTCTGAGATCGAAATCGGGCTGGATGCCCCTGGCCTTCTTCTTCAGAGTGACCAGGGCGACCTGCCTGCCTGTCTTCGCGTCTGCGAGCTTGACGGCCCCCAGCTCGACCAGGAAGGCCGCCTCGAGGAGCGATAGCTGCAGCATCCTGCCCATCTGCTTCCCGAAATGGTGCCCTCCGTGCAGCGCCTGAGCGTCCTCAGGGTCGGTGACCAGGACACGGTCCCCCATGAGGATCGCCTTGGGCTGCCGGCTCAGGTCCACTGCCCCGAGCTTGCCCTTGGGCGAGACCCTCCTGACCTCGTAGTAGGTGACATCGCTCTCCTCGTCGACTACCGCCAGTAGCAGCTTCTTGCGGACATCTACCGTCCTGTCGAGGTTGTCGAGGAGCCTGCCGAGATCGAATGTTGACCTCTCGGATATGGCGGCCACCCACCACTTGCTCGGGGTCTTGTTCGGGCTGCCGCCCCTCGGGAACACCCGGAAGTCCAAGGGCGCCTGGCCGAACTTGACGATGTACCCTCTCTGCCTGAGCTCCCTGTACACGAGGTACCTGACCTCGAACCCCTCGGAGAGCTTATGGGCCAGCTTGATGAGGTCCCCTGCGGACATGGGTTCGCCGCCGGAGAGCACCGCCAGCCTCTCGGACTCGACCAAGTAAGCCGCCTCCATTATGTCCAACTTGAGGCTCCCGCCTGTCTGCGGGACGCCGTAGTACCCCTTGTTGTACGTTTGACTTGCCTCTGCTTGGTCCTCGATGACGACCTCAGAGCCTCTAAGCTGACCTGCCATTGCCCTCGGAATATGGGATTCGGTAGTTATTACTGCGCCATGGTGATGCCCCGACGGTCCGTGGGAGCGCGACTGTCATTTGCAGGAGACTTCCATGGACTGCTGGCTTGAGGTGTTGCGAGCCGAAACACTCAATGGAAACTTTCATATAGAAGCGCAAACATATTCAAAGGCCGAGGTTCCTATGCCTCTTCTAGAACGGAGGTGCAGGTAATGATCCGAAGAAAGGAAAGAAAGGAAGGACTGGTGCCGAGGGACTACTGGGGCCCGGCCCTGCTGAGCCCCATGGCCATGATGAACGACATGGACCGGATCTTCGATGATTTCAGGTCTGAGTGGGAGAGGGCCTTCCTGGCCCCCAGGACTCTAGCGGCCGACCTTGCGAGGCAGCCGCTGATAGACCTTGCGGACAACGGGAAGGAGTACCTCCTGAAGGCGGAGATCCCCGGCATCAACAAGGAGGACCTCGCAATCGAGGTCGGTGAGAACGAGATAGAGATATCCGGAGAGATAAGGACTGAGGAGAAGGAGGAGGACAAGGACGGAGGGTACATCCGGAGAGAGAGGAAGTACTCGAAGTTCTACAGGGCCCTCCCGCTGCCCGACCCTGTCGTCGCGGACAAGGCCGAGGCGGAGCTGAAGGACGGCGTCCTGACGGTGAAGCTCCCCAAGGCGTCGCCGCCGGAGAGGAAGTCGAAGAAGGTCCAGGTGAGGTGAGACTGGAAGCACGCCTGGACTCCACAAACCTCTTCACCTGCTCAGGGTTTTGTGGGTTCCAATCAACCAATCATCGGTGCGAATCATGTCAGTGAAGAAAGAGAAGATATTCAGAGTTGTCCAGGCCAAGTCGGCGGACGACGGAAGAGGTGTAGCCCGCATAGACCCTGCCCTGATGCGCATACTGGAGCTGACCCAGGGGGACACGGTCGTTATCGAGGGGACCAAGAACACGGTGGCGACAGCCTTCACAGGTTACCCCGAGGACGAGAACCGCGGGACCATCAGGATAGACGGGACCATTCGCAAGAACGCGGGTGTCGGCCTGGACGAGAAGGTGGGCATCAGGAAGATACTCCCGAAGCCGGCCACGAAGGTGATGCTCGCGCCGACACAGCCTCTCAAGATACTAGGGGGCGAGGAGTACCTCGCCCAGGCGCTCGAGGGGCGGCCGATCATGAAGGGCGACCTAATAGAGGTCAACATCATGAGCAGGCGGTTCGACCTCGTGGTCCAGAGCTTCTCGCCCACAGCGGAGGCTGCTTTGATACAGAGCTTCACCGAGGTGAAGCTGAGCGAGAAGCCCGCGAAGCAGGAGGTCGCCAAGGGCCCGAAGGTGGCTTACGAGGACATAGGGGGCCTCAAGGAGATCGTCGACAAGGTCAGGGAGATGATCGAGCTCCCCCTGAGACATCCTGAGCTGTTTGATAAGCTTGGTGTCGAGGCGCCCAAGGGCGTGCTCTTGCACGGGCCCCCTGGCACCGGCAAGACCCTGCTGGCCAAGGCGGTGGCATCCGAGACCAGCGCGAACTTCGTTTCGATAGGCGGCCCCGAGATAATGAGCAAGTTCTACGGAGAGAGCGAGGAGCGGCTCCGGGAGATATTCAAGGAAGCGGCGGAGAACGCGCCCACAATCATATTCATAGACGAGATAGACTCAATCGCCCCGAAGAGAGACGAAGTCACGGCGGAGACTGAGAGGAGGGTCGTCGCCCAGCTCCTAGCCCTCATGGACGGCCTGGAGGGCAGGGGCAAGGTCGTCGTCATCGGCGCGACCAACAGGCCGAACGCGCTCGACCCGGCGATTAGGCGCCCGGGCAGGTTCGACAGGGAGATCGAGCTCCCAATCCCGGATAGGGAGGGGAGGCTGGAGATAATCCAGATACACACGAAAGGGATGCCTCTGGCAGACGATGTAGACCTGATCGAGCTCGCGGGCGTAACGCACGGCTATGTCGGGGCGGACATCGCAGCGCTCTCGAGGGAGGCCGCGATGCGCGCTCTGCGGAGGATCCTGCCGAACATAGACCTCGAAGCTGAGAGCATCCCGATCGAGGTGCTGAACGACCTCGAGGTGAAGATGGGCGACTTCACGGACGCCTTCAGAGAAATGCAGCCCTCGACCCTGAGGGAAGTTCTGGTGGAGTCCCCGAACGTCAGGTGGGAGGACATCGGCGGCCTGGACGAGCCGAAGCAGGAGCTGATGGAGTCGGTCGAATGGCCGCTCCGGTACGGCCCGCTCTACAGGCACATGAGCGCGAAGCCACCGAAAGGCATCCTGCTGTACGGGCCGCCCGGCACGGGGAAGACGCTCCTGGCAAAGGCGGTTGCGACTGAGAGTCAGGCGAACTTCATCTCGGTCAAGGGGCCCGAGTTCCTGTCCAAATGGGTCGGGGAGAGCGAGAAGGCGGTCAGGGAGACCTTCAGGAAGGCCCGGCAGGCCGCCCCGTGCGTGGTATTCCTGGATGAGATCGACGCCATCGCCCCGGTGAGGGGCACGTCGCACGACTCCGGCGTCACCGAGCGCGTCATCAGCCAGCTCCTGACGGAGATGGACGGGATCGAATCGCTGCACAACGTGATTGTAATAGCGGCTACGAACAGGCCCGACATCATGGATTCCGCACTGCTCAGGCCGGGAAGGTTCGACCGGATGGTGCACATAGGCCCTCCAGACCTCGAGGCGAGGAAGGAGATACTCAAGATACACACCAAGGGCAAGCCTGTCGACGAGGATGTGGACCTCACGAAGCTGGCCGCCAAGATGGGGAACTTCACTGGGGCGGAGATAGCCGCCGTGTGTAACGAGGCGGTCATGCTGGCCATCAGGGACTATGTCCTCGAGGGCGAGGACCTGGACGAGGACTCGGTCAAGAAGGTGAAGGTCGGCATGAAGTACTTCGAGAAGGCCATGGAGAACGTGGAGCCGATGAGCGAGAGCGAGCTGAGGATGTACGAGAAGGTCTCGCCGAACAGCATGTATCGATAGCGTCCCCTATGCAATCTTCAATAGACTCGACGCGTTACGGATGAGGAGAAGAAGAGCTGACATGGCAGCAAGACGCGAGGACCTCTTGGTGAGGGTGCGCCAATCCCTCGGGAAGGCAGGGTTCTTCATATCGGACCCGCACAACATACGCAGCATCAGCTTCGACGTGATCGCTCGCAGGGACAAGCAGCTGATCATTGCCAAGGTCCTCACGAACATCGACTCGCTCTCGGCCGAGGACGCCGAGCAATTGAGCGTCATCGCGAACGCCCTCCAGGGGAGCCCCCTGGTAATAGGGCTGCACTCAAGCTCCGGGAAGCTGGAGAACGGGATACTGTACTCCAGGTTCGGCGTGCCGATCATATCGGAGGTGACCTTCCACGAGCACGTGCTCGAGGGGGTGCCGCCGTTCGTCTACGCGGCCCCTGGTGGCCTGTATGTGCGCTTGGACGGCGAACTGCTGAGGAGGATCAGGCAGGAGAGGAACATCTCCCTCGGAACGCTTGCGGAGGTCGCCGGCGTCTCGAGGAAGGCGATCCAGATGTACGAGAGCGGTATGGGCGCCATGATAGAGATCGCGGCGAAGATTGAGGAGTTCCTCAACGAGCCCATCGTGGTCCCCTTGAACCCGTTCTCCTACACGGCCGAGGTGGAGAGGACCCTGAGGACCTTCGAGGCCTTCAAGGGGCTCAACAGGGATGTGTTCGAGATGCTGAGGGAGATAGGGTACTCCGTGGTTCCGACCATCAGATGCCCTTTCGACGCACTCGCGAGCGAGCACGACTTGCTGCTCCTGACGGGCATAGGCGAGAGCCCGGAGATGGCGCTGAGGAAGGCCAGAGTCGTCGGGAACATATCGCGCGTGACTGAGAAGAAATCCGTTGTATTCGTCCAGGACAAGCCGACCAAAGAGGACATCGAGGGCACCCCCCTGATAACCAAGGACGAGCTCAGGCGGGCGGACGACGTGGACGACGTACTCGAACTGATCCTCCTGCGTGAGAAGAGGAAGAAGATATGAAGAGATCTCTGACTGTCGACGGGGGCGAATGCAGCGTCCAAATCCTGGGCGTCATCAAGGGCCTGAAATCGGAGGCTGGGACGGTCAAGGACGCGTTCGACGCCTTCCAGCCTGACAGAGTGGCCATATCTATCTCGGAAGAGGAGCTGGACGGGCTGAGGGAGATGCCTGACGACTACGAGCCCGAGCTCACCAGGTATGAAGAGATATATGCCCAAGGGCTCAGCAGGTTCGGCGAGGTGTCCGCACCCCCTCCGTGCTACGTCGCCGCTCTGGAGCTGGCGGACCATTTCAAGATCCCGGTCGTGCCTGTGGACATGGACGAAAGTACCTATACGGACCTCTACTGCGCGGTCGTGGACGGCACCTCTCTCTTCAGGCACTCCACGAGGACCTGGATGGTGAAGAGGCGCACGTTCAGCGACCGCAGCCCTGAGGAGTTCGTGCTCGCGTGGGACAGGGCGGTGAACAACCTCGATTGCTTCAGGAGGATCGAGCGGGAGCGCGCCGAGACGATGGCAAAGGGTATCAAGAAGGCATGCGGGGACGCACGCAGGCTGCTGGCGGTCATAGAGCTGGAGAGGATGGCCGAGGTGCGCCTGCTCCTGGAAGAGAATAGGACTTGAGAGGGTTTGTGGGGTTTCCGGGCTTCTTACGCCCGACTCAGCCTGTGACGACCATCGGGGTCGCTATCACTATCGTCACGAACGGGTTCTTCACCTTTCCTTCCGGCCTGTCGTTCTTCCACTCGTGCACCGCGAAGTACCTCCAGGACATGCCACTGTCAGTCCAGAGGTTCATGTAGAACCCGATGTTCGAGATGTAGTATCCCGTCACGGATGTAATCGACAGGTTCGTTGCGAGGATGTCGGTGTATCCGTCGCCGTTCATGTCGACCGCGTCGAACAACGTCGGGGCGATGTCCGTGTAGTACGGCCTGACGCCGGACAGGCGGGAGCTTGGGTTCACATAGAACGATGTGTTTCCCGGAGGCTCGCCCGGCTGAAGGCCCCACAGGCTGCCATCGAGCGTCCTGTAGACCTTCCAGATAGAGTTGCTCGCGATGGCGTCGTTGTGCTTCGCCACTACCACTTCCAGGAACGTGGAGTTGCCGTCGATGTTCGCGCCCCTCACGCAGGTCCAGCTGGGATCGGATACCACGCCCACCGCCGTGTAGCCCGCAAAGGTGTCAGTGAACACGCCGACCATGTCTATGTCTATGTAGTCCCTGATCGTGCCGCTTGCATTGGACAGCAACGAGTCCGTCACCTTCAGGTAGATCGCCTTGCCCATGGCTGTCGCCGGGAGGGCGTATTCGTAGTACTCGTATTCGGATCCGAACACTGTCAGTATCGGCGTGTAGGCAGTGCCGTCTATCGAGTACCAGATGTAGAAGACCTCCTGAGGCGAACCGCCCTCAGCGCCTGTCTTGGCGTACAGCCTCAACTCCAGGTCGGCCCTGTTCGGCAACGTGTCGAACTTCATGGTCATCACGACACAACCCGGATAGGGGTTGGTTCCGGTCTCGATGAACCTTATCGCCGCACCGTCGACGAGCTGCGTGTTCTCGACGGTACCGCTCTCCACCGTGCCTGCCTCTACCTTAGGAATCCAGCCGGGGAGATCATAGTCCAGGGTTGTCTGTGACCCGGTCTGCTCCGTGTAGTAGTTGACGTTCACTCCGTTGAACCCGCCTGCAAAGGCGCTGCTGGTCGTGTCCGCGGTCAGGATATCGAGGTTCCCGTCTTTGTTCATGTCCTCGAGATCGATGTCCTCGGTGGCGGTTCCTGTCGACACGGCGAACCTCCCCCTCTCCTGGAAGTACGGGACAAGCGCGAGGTCGAAGGTGTAGCTCAGGTCGTATATGGATATCTTCTTGCCGCCCAGCACGACCAGGTCTGCCCTCCCGTCTCCGGTCATATCCGCGAGCTCGATCTTCGCCACCGGCGTGCCCCAGCTCTGGCCGACCGGCGCGGTGTAGAGCATGCCTCTGGAACCGTACTTCGCCTCGTAGAGCACTATCTGGCCGTACGAGTTGGTATAGGCGAAGTCGTTGTTGCCGTCCCCGCTGAAATCGCCTATGGATATCCACGTGATATGGTAGTCGTATCCGTCAGGCCTTGAGAGAAGGCTCGCCGACTGCCACGTCCCGAAGGTATTCAGGGTGTTCTCGAAGAACATCAGGTAGTTGCTGGCCGCGACACCCATGATGATGTCCTTGTCCCCGTCGGCATCGATATCGCCGACCGCCATCGCGGTCACGGTGTAATCCGTGTTGTCCCCCGGGGTGCTCTCGGACAGCCACAGCACCCTGGTACTGAACAGGAGATTGTTCTGTATGAAGTACAGATACTCCCTGGTGTTGAAGTTGCTCTGGCCAGTGGCCATCCCTGAGGTGCCAGCAGCAAAGTCCGCACGCTGGCCCGCACCGGTTATGAACACCTGGGCGGAGAGCGAGTATATGCCCTCGTTGGAGTCGTTCAGCTTGGATATGAACAGGTTGTAGGAGTTGATGCCGGCCCTCCACTGGACTCCGTTGTTCATCCTTAGATCCACGCTGAAGTTGTAATGCGTGGCGTCGAGCCGCCAGACCTTGGAAATCATGCTCCCAGCGGGCGGGGTGCCGTATAACTCCGTCGCGCCCGTCATGTCCTTGATCCTCACCTCGGCCAGTGTCGGGCTGGGCGGGTTATCGGTGTTCTGGACCTCTATGGAGACATAGATCCTGCACGAGTCAGAGGAGGCGACCTTGAACGAGCTCGTCCTGTTGCCCCACTCCTCAGTGTAGGCGCTGTCCTTGTAGAGCGTTACCTTCGGCCAGAAGGATATCGAGGAGGTCGGATCGTCCACGAGTATCATTGGCTGCTGCTCGAAGGCCCGCTGGGGCGCGCCCGGGCTCGGGGTGTTCTTCAGCGTTATGAACAATGTGTACGCGCTGGGGGGCAGAGGGCTGGTATTGAACTGGCACTCGTAGATGTATATCCCACCGCCCGTGCCGGACATCGGATAGAACGGCCTGGCGGCCGTGCTGAGGTTCCAGAACAACGGTTGGATGGGCATGTTGGTCCTGGTATCCACCACGACCAGGGTGTTCTGTGAGAGTATGTTGTTCAGAGTCATACTGGCCACGCGGACGAATACCAGGTGGTCCTTGGTGAAAGTTGTCTGCGGGGCCAACACATTGGCGACCCCGAGCGGCCTGCTGCCGTTGTACATCTCCTCGTATATGCCGTATCCCTGGTTGTCGAAGAACCATGTGAGGTACGCCGGCAGGAAGCTGTCACCAGAGTAGAGGATCTCGTCCGGGTTAGGGATCCGCACAGGCTGCACTGGCAGCACGGTCACGGTCATGATGAACGAGGATGCTGAGACGTGTCCCGCAAGGTCCACGGCGTACACCATTATGACACCGCCATCGAGCTCGCTGGAGCCGAGTTCCCTGTCATAGACATCCGAGAAGTTCCATCCGAACGTCGAGCCCGAGACTGAGTTCGGGTATCTCCTCTCGAAGCCTGCACCCTCGAGGTCTGAGGAGTCTATCCACACGCCGTTCGTCGTGTTGAGGTCGTTGTCCGGATCGGTTATGGTCGCGAAGAACCAGAAGTCGTCCCATTCCTTGACTGCGTCAGGCGTGGGCGTGTTCGGGTCGGAGTCGATATACCGCTGTAGGATGTTGGGCGCATTGCCTCCGCTACCACCGGTAACCTGGCTGGTCCATATCATGGAGCTCTTCCGCAGGTCCAGCACGATTACGGTCACCTTGCTCGAGTAACTCACGTTGTCAAGGGTCTTCTTCCAGGCCGTCCCGGTGTTCCAGACGCCGGAGTTCATGCTGGGATCGCCGGACAGGTTGTACCTATAGAAGACGTTGTCGATGTCCACGAGCACGATGGTCTCGTCTGCCCTGAGTGTTGCGCCTCCGGCATGTACTATGGTCAGGTTGGCCTTCTCGCCGTTGTCCCAGAACATGATGCTCGCTGAGAAAGACGCTTTGGTGGTCTGTTCCGGAACGGGCATCTGCTGTACGAAGGCGATAATGCTGCTGAATAGCACGACCGTGATCGCGAGAATCATGATGTTGCCGACGACCTCGGAAACACCCTCATTGTTCTTCCAAGACTTCTTCTTCCGAACATCGACGTACATCTTCATCGGCCTCCGGGGGGGAGAGAATCCTAACTCATTTGCTAGTCCGATTCAACGTGTTGGACCGTATATAAACATGTTGAGGTCATTACCAACTACCAGTCGAACGGCCAAACGTCCGCTGAGCGCTCGTCCGCGTCCCGCGCGCGCACACGAACGGTTATATAAACACAGTCGCATGACAATCACCGATGCCGGAGCCTGGCCAGCTGAGCGTCAACGACAGGGTTCTTCTGCACATATCCAGGTTCGCGACTGACATTGAGCCGGAGGAGTATCCCCCGGATTGCACTCAGGCGGGGATAGCCGTCGCAGTGGGTATATCCCGCACGCATGTCCCCAGATCTGTCAAGGGTCTGATGAAGGAGGGGCTTGTCACCGAGCTGACCGCCCGGGTCAGGGGCCACGAGAGGAGGATGAGCGTCTACACGGTCTCCACCGAAGGGCTCAGGGCCGCGGACAGCCTTTGGCGAACGGCGCAGACACAGGAGTTCTCCGTCCTCAAGGACGGTTCCGTCATCCGTATGACGGGGCGGAGTATCGAGGAGAAGGTCGGGAGGAAGAAGGCGATAGCTGCCATCTCGCAGATGCGCGATGGTGTCCTGACCATAGAGGAGAGAAGGCGCTCGCCAGTGAGAGCCCTCGAGGATGCGCCGCACCTCGACAAATTCTACGGACGCGAGGCTGAGCTTGAGAGCATGGACAGATTCATGGACTCGGATTCCAGGATCCTCGTGGTCCTTGGGAACAAGGGTTACGGCACCACCGCGCTGACCCGCAAGTTCGTGGATAGTCAAGACGAAGAGGATGTCCTCTGGGTGGGCCTGAACGAACGCACAACAGTCGAGGATATCGAGGAGAGGCTGGTCCGGTTCGGCCGGAGGATCGATAAGAGTGTCCAGGACTCGAAAGGAGTGCTGGGACTTGACAACGCGCTCCTGATATTCGACGATTACTTCTCGGTATCAGAAGGCGTCGTGGAGTTCTTCGGATGGCTGGTGGAGAACGCCGGGGCCGCCAAGGTGATTATCAACGCGAGGCAGGAAACCCCCGCGTACAATTGGTTCTACCGTAGGAAGAATGTGGACTCCGGCGTTGTGCAGGAGCTCAGGATCAAGGGCCTGGACGCCGCAAGCTCCAGGAGACTGATTGGGAACGACTGGATCGAGCCGGACGCTCTGAAGAGGATCATGATGATCACGCACGGGCAGCCTATGGTGCTCAGGATGCTCAGGGAGGAGGACCAGAAAGGGTTGAAGAAGAACACGCTCTTCACGCCCGAGGAGATCAGGTATCTCCTCTTCCTGAAAGCGAAGGTGGAGTGACCTGCGGCTTTACCACTCGACGCCCTTCCTCGACTTGCCCCCTCGATCGAACGGGTGCTTCCAGCTGTCTATGACTGACACGTAGTCCGCGTAATCGATGAACTCGAGGGGGGCGTTCCTCCCGGTCAGAACGACCTCGATATCTCTTCCCCTGGCCTCCAGCACGTCCATGACCGCCCCCGCCTCGAGAAGGCCGAACGAGACTGCGACATTGACCTCGTCCAGTACGAGGAGGGCACACTCGCGCCTGGCCAGAAGAGCACTGACCTGTTCGAGGGCGTCCTTGGCGCACTTGACGTCTTCCTCGGTAATCTTCTTGGGGTCGACGAACCTCCCCGTCCCGAACTGAAAGACCTGGACCCCGGGGAGATTCTTCGCGGCCCTCACCTCGCCCGTGGTCTCGCCCGTCTTCATGAACTGCACGATGCAGACCTTGACCCCGTGTCCAGAGGCGCGCAATGCCAGGCCGAAGGCAGCCGTGGTCTTGCCCTTCCCGGGGCCAGTAATCACGTGCACCTTGCCCAGGTACTCCGAGTCGCTCATCTGCCTGGAAAGGCACTTGCAGGTAGAAAAACCGACGCCCCTAGGAGCCGCCAAAGAGCCGATGCTCCCCCGGCGTCGAGAACTCCCGTTCGAGGAGCCCTAGCTGCTGTGTCTCGAAGGTGCGGGAATCGATGGGCACGAGGAGGAATGCTCCTGACATCGCAACCTCCTCGTTCGTGAGCTGGACCGCCTTCATCACCGCCGCGAACCCGTTCTCCGTGACCAGGTACTCCAGGCCATCCAGGAGCACGACCGCTCCGGGGTTCGCGTTGATGAAATCGGAAATCGTGCTGTGTATCTTCATCAGCCTCGTAGGCTCGAGGCTCATGATCCCTCCGGTCGGCCTTGCAGACTTCGCTATCCACATGACTGGGCAGTCGAGGCCGTGGATCTGCTGCACCCTTGTCGGGTGCGTCCGGGTTATGACGAGCCCCCGCCTGGCCTCTGACACCAGCCTCTTGAAGGCCTCGAAGGCCTTCGAGACTGCGTTCTCCGTGAAAAGATACGAACTGCCACCTTTCAGGATCGGCTCTTCTTCGTGGCTCATGAGAGTGCTCTATCTGAGGCCGGCCTGCACGGCGAGGCCTTCGTCAGTGATATCAATCAGCTGCCTGCCCGTGGTGTGCTTGGTCCCCCTCATCTTGAGGACCTCAAGGAACTTGCGTCTGACCTTCTCCTCTTCCGGGTAGGACAGCATTATGACGCCGTCGACCATGTACGATTCCTGGCTGTGGGAGATGTCGTCGTAGGACATCTCGGCGGTGACGAGTGTGAGGCTCTCGAACCCCTTGAGGCAGGAGAAGAGTTCGTGCATGAACTCCCTGGTCTCCCCCCTCCACTGCAACATGTCGGTCATAGGGGTGATAGGGTCAATGACTATCCTCTTCGGCTGGTACTGCTCGATGTGTTTCCGGATGATCCCCAGCATGTCGCTCGGGTTCTTCAGGAGCGTCGGCCCGATGTCGATGAAGTTCACCGCGCCCTTCTCGACCATCTCCTGGTTGTAGAATGAGAACGAGGACAGGAACTTCTGCACGAGCCACTGGGGCTCCGAGATGGCGGTGATGTAGAGCCCCTTCTCGCCCTGGTGGGCCCCGTGGAACAGGCTCTGGACCGCGAGTGTGGTCTTCCCCGTCCCAGGCTCACCGGCGATGAGTACCGCCGACGGAAACGGGAACCCGCCCTGGAGCATGCCGTCCAACCCCGGTATGCCCGTCGTCTTCCTGGTCATCTCACAGCACCTCCGTGTCTATGACAAACACGCACTTGTCGTCGCCCTTGGACACACACTTGCGCTCATGGCAGTAGACGTCCTTGCCTGTACGGTCCTCGAACACCTTGGCCAGTATGCCTCTGAGCATGTGACATGTGGGGGTGTCGGCGTTGGACGCCTCGATGGACCCGCCCGCGGTTATCGTGTCTCCCTCGAAGACGATGTCGATGACCCAGCCCTCCTTCATCAGCGCCTCGCGAACCCTGGTGAGCTCGGAACCCGTGCTCCTCAGCAGTCTGTCGCCGATGATGCGCCCGCTCCTGTAGAACATCCCGTGCGAAGCGAATGTCATCACGGTCTCGTAAAGCCTCTTGATCTCGACGAGCTCCTCACGGCGCAGCCTTATGGCCCTCTCTGGTTGCTCCATACGACACACCTGGTCCGGGGGAGCTTCAATCACTAAGTCGGGACTTATACCTTTTGGTACGGTTCCGCCGGAAGCGAATGGCTGGCTCGAGACAGATTAATCTACCTCCAAGCAGTTCGCTGACGATGTGATGGAGGTAGAGGCCAAGTTCCGGTCCCCTGGGAACGACAAGATGGAGAAGGCGCTCACCCGGCTCGGGGCGAAGAAGGTGTTCTCTGGTAGCATGGAGGACATCTACTTCGTCCACCCGGCCCGTGACTTCGGCCGGACGGACGAGGCCCTGAGGCTCCGGAGGACGGAGGCGGACTCGGAGCTGACATACAAGGGCCCACGGATGCCCTCGACCACAGGTAAGTCCCGAGAGGAGATCACTCTGAAGGTGAGCGACCCCCTCGCCGCTCAGAGGATCGTCGAGCGGCTGGGGTTCAAGGAAGGCTTCACAGTGACGAAGAGGCGGGACAGCTACATCTATGACAAACTCCGGATAGAGCTCGATTTGGTGGACGGCCTAGGGGAGTTCGTCGAGCTGGAGGTGCTCACGGAATCACCTGAGAGGTCACTGGCGCTACTTGAGTCCGTGACCAATGAGCTGGGACTTGACAGGCCGGAGCCACTAACATACCTCGAGCTCCTGCTGAAGAAGGCAGAGGCTCAGAGAGGAAAATGAGAAATGGGGGATGGGACGAGGCCTGGTCCCTCGCCCTTGTTGCGCCGGACGCGAGGCCCGCGCAGCCCGCCCGCTGCGGCGGGCTCAGAGCTTGTTGATCTTGTCCGTGACGAACGCCTTTATGTTGGGGTCGTCAGGGATCGTTATAGACTTCTTGTACTTCTCGCTCCCATCCGGGAGGAAGTAACCCCTGGATACTGAGATGAACTCGCTCACGCCCTCATCCGTGATTGCCTTCTTCCGTGCCACTTCCAAGAAGTTGTTCTTTCCGAACGGTATCTTCTCGGCGCTCAGCGTTTCGAACTGCACTTTGGTCTCCTTCTCGTCATCCATTCGTTAGCCTCCATTGTAGTGGGCGGCCCTCGAATATAGTCGTCGAATATAAACGTTCGTTGCGGGAGGACTGCGTCCAGGCATCACAGGTCGCACAGCCACATGCGCCCGTGGAGATCATTCGGCTGGTGCGCGGGCATGGCCAGCACATCAGACGATGCATCTCCGGTGGCAGATAGAGTAATATAGACTGCATTTCGTTCGAGCTGGACGTGACGAGCGAGGCGCAGCCAGCACCCCCTCAGCCACCAGAGGAGTTCTGCGTGTCCTGTGGGAGCGCGATCCCATCTCGTGGCGTATACTGTCCAAGGTGCGGGTCGGTGAGAGCGTCCCTGAGAGGCTCGAGCGTCCCTCCTGCCGGTATCAGGCGCCTGCCCTACAGATGTTCGACACACCAGCCACACCAACCGACGACTCACAAGCGTACGCCCTTGAGACGGGTCATCAAGACCGTCAGCGCCTATGTCATGTTGTCATTCCTGCTGCAGCTCGCCCTATCCGCAATCGTGCTCGTCTACGGGGCGACCATAGTCGTCCCCGAAATCATGGACTCTTGGGAGGGGGTTTCTCTCTTCCTTGTGCTCCCGGTGATGGTCAACATAGTGACACTCTCGGGATCCGCGCTCTTGGCGTACTACTTCTTGCTCATAGCTGCGATTTTGGCGAGCTGCGCGTACTTCTTCGCGAAGGGGGCGGGGCCTTACTTCCGGGAGCTGAGGATGTCGGCGAAATCCCGCGAGCACAGCATCATATTCGCCACTGTTGGCCTGCTATTCGCCACCGTGTTCTTCTCGCTCGTGATAGCCTTGCTCGCAAGCCCCTCGGAAGATGAGCTCCCTGAAGCTGCGACAACCGCAGAGTACCTGTTCCTCCTCGCGAACGCCTCGGTCTGGGAGGAGGTGATTGTGAGGGTCCTCATGATAGGCCTCCCCATGCTGGTAGTCGACCTGGCTCGGAGGAGATGGCAGACGAGACTCAGGTCTTACGTCCTGGGCGGGGGGTTCAAGATGGGCATGCCCGAGGTCTCTCTGCTGGTCGCATCCTCCGTGATATTCGGCGTCGCGCACTTCACGAGCGGCTGGGGGGCGTGGAAGATACTCCCCGCAACGGTTGGGGGGCTCGCGTTCGGATATCTCTTCCTCAGATATGGCATAGCCGCAAGCATCACGATGCACTTCGGCACGGACTACCTCACGATGCCGATAGAGGTATCGGACTCCCTTGGCCTGGCCGTGATCACGGGAATCGGCGTGGTCGTGTGGGCCGCTTTCGGCCTGATATTCTTCGCATACTACACCGCGAGAGTGATTGAGTTCCTGTCCGGCGCCGAGCTATTCGAGCCTGTACCCACGCCTGAGCCGCTTATGGGCACTTGGCCCTACGCACCGCCCGTCACTCCGCCACCCTACGACGGCCAACGACCTGCCGACCAGCGGCTGGCAGCCCCAGGCACGATGGGGAGAATGGATGCGGCGGCCTCGCCTCCACGGAGTGACAGTGTGGTCGGTGGATACGTCTGCCCTAGGTGCGGAGGCGTCGAGGCGCGATGGAGAGATGGCAGGTTCGAGTGCCTCAGATGCGGCTTTCTGTCATAGCGCGCGCTCGAGCACATCTTTGCTGATGATGCCACTCTCAAGGTCTCTGGACTCGATGATCATGTTATCCTGGTAACGTCCTCTCAAGGCTGTAGTGACCTTCCCTAGGTCGGCGGTGCCGTCGTCCACGACGTTGTGCTGGTCCCACTGACCCTCGTTGTTGTGCAGGTGAACGTTCCCGAACCTGTCGACCAGGGCGAGCATCGCATCCAGCTGTCTGGCGGTGTTGGCGTGGCCCATATCGAAGCAGATTCTGAGCCCTGTTCCCTCGATTGCCTCGAGGATCTCGTCCGCAGTGGTGCATGTCGCGTTAATGTTCGCGGGCATGTTCTCCACCACGACCTCCACCGAATTATCCTCGGCGAAGGATGCAATCTCCTTCACGGATTCCTTGGTCATCTCCAGCGCCCGAGCCCGATTCAGGAAGGCAATCCCTCCAACGAACCCTGGGTGGACCGTCACGAGCCGGATGTCCAGGTTCCTGCACATGGATATTGTCTCAGTTGTCTGGTCGATCGCGGCGCGTCTCATCGGTTCGTGCACGCTCCCGATGTTGACATCGCTCAGTGGGGCATGGACCTGGAAGCGCATGTTGGTCGATTCGATCGCCCGCCTCACGCCTTCCTTGATGATGTCGAGCCTGTTCTCGCCTTCGGATAGTATCTCCCAGAGCTGGAAGTGTTCGGATATAGCCTTGAGCGAGGCCTCGAACGGCTGGATACAGAATGCGGGTGAACCTATGCCTATCATCTGCCCATCTCCGCTCTTGTGGACGGGGCTATTGAATCTATGATGGATTCGATGTCGTCGGCCATCATGGAGACCTCTATGTCCCCGAGGGCATGATCTTCCTCAGAGAAGGATATCTTCCCAATGGCCGCGACCTGCTTGTTGAGCCTGAATCTGGTCGTGTCCCCTTTCAGGCCACGCCGCATGACCTTCCGGGCGGCGTCCCGTATCTTGTACCTCTTCAGCAGCTCGCCGAACTCGTCAACGGAACCCGAGGTGGCGATTATCTCTGAATCACCACGGACCTCCGCGTCAGGAAAGAGATTGCGAATCGCGCGGATGACCGCGTTCCTATCCTCAGTCGCGTGGCACCGCGCCCTGAGGCGGATATCCAGCATGTGCTGACCATGTTAGAAAAGATATTTAAAGACGTCCGCGCTAGGATTCGCGGGATGAAGAAGCGGGTTCTGAAGGCGCTCACGGAAAAAGGCATTCTTGTCGAGCCTGATGCTCTCGACGCGCTCTCGAAAGCGCCTGACGCTATGAGATGCGTTCAGTTGATCACCGACGACGGAGAGAACAGACCGCTCATATTGACGCGCTCCGATATCGCCAACTACATTGAGTGTCTGTCGACGAAGCCGTCCTCGACGGTGAAGGCGACCCAGGCAGCGGCCCCCGTGGTCGACTCTGCCCCGGCGACAGCGCAGCATCCGTGGAATACCTCTGAGATGAAGGTGCTGAAGGACATCACGGGTGACTCGACCTGCGTCGGCAACGTCATCGATTTCGCCAAGCTCTTCAACGATCGGTTCGCCGCCTTGAAGAGGATGCTCGCGAGGAGGCGGGATCTCTCCGGCCTGGTGTCAATCGCGAAGGCGAAGAGAGTTCAGAGGGATGTCAGGTTCGTCGGTATGGTGAACGACGTGCGCTCGACCAAGCATGGCCACACGATGCTCGAGATGGAGGACGAAGAGGACAAGGTCCAGGTGCTCGTAATGAAGACCGCTTCGCGAGTCTTGCTCGGCTCGTTCGTGAAGGATGAGGTGGTCGGGGTTGTTGGGTCGTTCAGCAAGGATGGGGAGATCGTGATCGCGAAGGACCTAATCAGGCCTGATGTGCCCCTCAACAGCGGGATGGTGCCGAACGGTTCGGACACCATTGTTGCGTTCGCCTCCGACATACATGTCGGGAGCACGGAGTTCATGGGAGATGCGTGGGAGCGGTTCATTGCATGGCTCGGAAATGACCCGGTGGCAGAGGATATCAGGTACATCATCATGCCCGGCGATCTTGTGGACGGGATCGGCATCTACCCTGGTCAGGAGGACGAGCTGGTGATAGAGGATGTGTATGAGCAGTACAAGGAGCTCGCACGGCTCGTGGAGAAGGTGCCTGAGCGCATCAGAATCATCATGATGCCCGGGAACCACGACGCCGTCAGACTTGCGGAGCCTCAGCCGGCCCTCCCGAATGAGATATCCTCGATGTTCGATTCGAGGGTGACTTTCGTCGGCAACCCCTGCTACCTGGACATCGAGGGCAGGGTGATCCTCGCATACCACGGCAGGAGCATGGATGACTTCGTCGCAAACGTACGGAGCCTCTCGTACCGGGAGCCGGAGAGGATCATGATGGACATGCTGAAGAGAAGGCACATGGCGCCCATCTACGGAGAGAAGACCGCCCTTGCCCCAGAGCAGAAGGATTACCTCGTCATAGACAGGGTGCCTGACATCTTCGTGACGGGGCACATACACGGCTGCAAGGTCGACGAGTACAGGGGCATCAAGCTGATAAACGCCTCCGCATGGCAGTCCCAGACGGCCTTCCAGAGGATGCACAACCAGATACCGGACCCTGCGAAGGTGCCCATGGTCAACCTCGGCACCGGGGAGATATGGATAGAGGATTTCTCCAGTTGATACCGCGGGTCAAAGACTTGATATCCGATTAGCGGGATTGCCCATCGTGCACGAGTTCGACATGTTCTTCCGCCCGGGATCGGTGGCCGTCATCGGCGCGACCCCTTCGTCCGGCAAGATCGGGAACATAATCATTGAGAATCTCTTCAGCCAGGGGTACAAGGGGAAGGTCTACTTCGTCAACCCGAACTACAGCGAGATACTGGGCATGCCGTGCTATCCGACTGTGCTCGAATGCCCAGAGACGCCCGACATGGCTGTGATAGTAGTGCCTGCGAAGCTTGTCGCCGGGGTTCTGGAGGAGGCGGGCCAGAAGGGAGTGAGATGTGTAACCATCATATCAGCGGGCTTCTCCGAGGGCGATGATGAGGGCAAGGCCAGGGAGAGACAGGTTGTCGAGATTGCGAACAGGCACGGGATCAGGGTCATCGGTCCCAACTCGCTCGGAATCATCTCACCTCACCATGACATGAACGCATCATTCGCGAGGACGACGCCACTGAAGGGACCCATCGCATTCTTCTCACAGAGCGGTGCGTTCTGCACCGCGGCAATCGAGTACTCTGTCAGCGATCTGCTCGGGTTCTCCGCATTCGTCAGCACGGGCAACAAGGCAGACATAGACGACGCGGACCTCGTGAGTTACTTCGCAGACGATCCGGAGACTAAGTGCATCGCCGCGTACATGGAGTCCACGAGGAAAGGGCAGGAGCTGTTCAAGGCCCTGGAGAAGGCATCCGAGAAGAAGCCCATAGTGATACTCAAAGCGGGCAGGTCAAAGAGAGGGGCCAAGGCTGCGAGCTCACATACGGGCGCGCTCGCGGGCTCTGATGCCGCCTTCGACGCCGCATTCAAGCAGACCGGGGTGTACAGGGCGAGGACGATGTTCGAGCTGTTCGACGCCTCTCAGGCGTTGGCGTACCAGCCGCCTCTGAGCGGGGACGGACTGGCGATAGTGACCAACGCGGGCGGTATGGGAGTCATCGCCACGGACTACGCCGAGGAGATGGGGCTGGAGCTGGCTGAGCTGTCCGCGAGCACGCTCGCCGAGATAGGCAAGGTCTGTCCTCCCACCTGGAGCTGGGGCAATCCCATAGACATCATCGGGGACGCGGACACGGCGAGATACTCGAACGTTCTCAAGATCGTGGGACAGGCGCCCGAGGTCAAGGGAATACTCGTGATAGCGGCAAGGCAAGCCGCGACGAACCTGTTCGAGCTGGCCAAGTGGATATCAATCACCGCAAAGCTGAGCGGGAAGCCGACTGTCACCTGCTTCGCTGGCATTGAGGACCCCGAGTCCGAGAGCTTCCTGGACGGAAGGGGCATCCCGGTCATGCCCGTCCCGGAGAGGGCCGTGACCGCATTGCACGCGCTCTCGGTCAGAGGGCAGTACCTGAGCAAGAAGAAGATACCTCGATGACCCTTCTGGGAGACTTGTCAGCCGAACAGTTCCCTGATTATGAGATAGGCGCCAATTCCGATGAAGACCAGGCTGGACAGGAACGCGACCATGATCACCTTCATCATGAACTGCCTGTCCCGCAGGAGATCGGAGAGTGCCATGCAGTCAAGCCTCTGCGGCCTTGGCCGACTTGTCCTTGATTCGCTTCAGGCGGAAGGTGTTGTCCCTCTCCATCTCCTCGAGCCTGAACCTGATGAACCGCTCGATCTCCTGGAGGTCGGGGAGCACCTTGAACTCGAGGGCGTTCACGCGCCTCTTGGTCCGTTCTATCTCCTCGAGGAGCTTCTTCATCGTCGTCTCCAGCTCGGCCGCCTTCACGACCGTCTCCACCAGGTTCTCATAGGCCTCGGTCGCCTCGTCTATCCTCGGGGACGTCCCGATGATGCCGTAACCGCGCTCGGTTATCGGCGCGACTATCTTGGTGGATTTGATCTCCGGCACCACGACACCCATGAGGTTCCTGCTGCGGAGCTGTATCTCCGGGTGGCCCGTGAGGGCATATGATGCGGACCTGACCGCTATCACGCCGTCCACCGCGCTCGCGATGGCAATCTTCTCGCTCGCCTCCTTGTAGCGCCTCGCGATCTCCAGCCTGAGGCCCTTGGCCTGGTCGAGTATCTTGAAGAACTCGAGTATCAGGCCATCCCTCTTGAGCTTCAGTATCTTGTAGCCGTTCTGGGTCAACCTGATCTTCTTGGTGACCTCGAGCAGCTCCGATCTCGTTGGCTGGACCTCTCTCTGCGGCATCTCGATCTCACTTCTTCATGGTCGGGTGGTACTTCTCGATGAACTTGCGATCTATCTTGGTGAGCGAATCTATGGGCAGCCCCGACAGCAGCTCCCAGCCGAGGTCGAGGGTCTGCTCGATAGTCCTGTCCTCAGTCTTCTCCTGCCGGACGAACCTGTCCTCGAACGCGTCCGCGAAATCGAGGAACTTCCTGTCCCTGTCCGAGAGCGCCTCCTTGCCCACGATGGCCACGAGGCCCCTGAGATCCCTGCCCTCGGCGTAGGCGGCGTAGAGCTGGTCCGAGACCGCCCTGTGGTCATCCCTCGTCCTGCCAGGGCCTATGCCCTGGCCCATGAGCCTCGAGAGCGACCGCTCGACAGCGACTGGCGGGAAGATGCCCTTCCTGTGCAGGTCTCTCGACGCGACGATCTGCCCCTCAGTGATGTATCCCGTCAGATCGGGAATCGGGTGCGTGATGTCGTCACCCGGCATGGAGAGTATCGGGAACTGCGTGATCGAGCCGTTCTTGTCCTTGATCCTGCCCGCGCGCTCGTACATCGACGCGAGATCGGTGTACATGTAGCCTGGGTAGCCCCGCCTCGCGGGCACCTCCTCCCTCGCGGCGCCTATCTGCCTGAGCGCCTCGCAGTAGTTGGTCAGGTCCGTCAATATGACGAGCACGTGCATGCCGAGGTCGAACGCAAGGTACTCCGCGGTGGTGAGTGCGAGCCTAGGCGTCAGGAGCCTCTCGATGGCGGGGTCGTCCGCGAGATTGAGGAACACGACCGCCCTCTTGAGCGCGCCAGTCCTCTCGAAATCCTTCATGAAGTACTGAGCCTCCTCGCTCGTGATACCCATGGCGGCGAACACGACCGCGAACTCCTCCTTGCCTCCCAGGACCTTCGCCTGCCTCGCAATCTGCAGCGCTATGTCGTTGTGCGGGAGACCCGAACCTGAGAATATCGGGAGCTTCTGCCCCCTAACGAGCGTGTTCATGCCGTCTATGGTGGAGATGCCCGTCTGGATGAACTCCTGCGGGTTGTCCCTAGCCCAGGGGTTGATGGCCGCGCCGATGATCTCGAGCCTCTTCTCCGGTATGATCGGAGGGCCGTTGTCGAGCGGGTCGCCGGAGCCGCTCAGTATCCTCCCGAGCATGTCCTTCGCGACTGGCATCTTGACGGTCTCGCCCAGGAACTTCACCCCGGAAGCGCGGTCGATGCCGCCTGTGCCCTCGAAAACCTGTATCACGACTACCTCGTCCGATGTGTCCAGGACCTGCCCCCTCTTCATGGATCCGTCGGGAAGGGCGATCTGCACGAGCTCGCCGTATCCGACCGGCTCGGTCTTCTCGACGAACACGAGCGGTCCAGCGATCTGGTTGATCGTGTGGTACTCCTTGGCCATGTCGTTCACACCCCCAGAGAAGCGAACTGCTTCTCCATCTCGGCGCCCACCTTCTTCAGGTCTTCGTCTATCGTCTCCTCGAACTTCAGCTTGCCCAGGTCGCTCCTGCAGGGGAGGGACGATATCTTCTCAAGGGGCACCTCGAGGGCGATCGCCTTGTTCGCCAGCTCCGAGAACTTCCTTATCGTGCTCATGTACTCGAACTGCCGCGAGAGCGGGCTGTAGGTGTCGACCGGGTGGTACGCACTCTGCTGGAGGAAGAACTCGCGGATCATTCTGGCGACATCCAGCGTGAGCCTCTGCTCTTCGGGGAGCGCGTCCGATCCGACGAGCTGCACGATCTCCTGCAGCTCCGACTCCTTCTGGAGGGTCTCCATGGCCCACAGCCTGACATGGTTCCAGTCCTCGGACACGTTCTTCCTGTACCAGTCCTCCAATATTGGGCTGTAGAGGCTGTAGGAGGTCAGCCAGTTGATTGCAGGGAAGTGCCTCCTCTCCCTCAGCTTCGAGTCCAGCGCCCAGAAGACCTTGACTATCCTAAGCGTGTTCTGCGTGACGGGTTCGCTGAAATCGCCTCCGGAGGGAGAGACCGCACCGATGACAGATATGGAGCCGATGTGGCCTGAGTGCGTCTTCACGCGACCGCACCTCTCGTAGAACTCGGAGAGCCTTGATGCGAGGTACGCTGGATAGCCCTCCTCGCCCGGCATCTCCTCCAGTCTTGAGGATATCTCCCTCATCGCCTCCGCCCAACGCGAGGTCGAATCGGCCATGAGAGACACGTCGTAGCCCATGTCCCTGTAGTACTCTGCGATCGTGATGCCCGTGTACACGGACGCCTCCCGGGCGGCCACCGGCATGTTGGATGTGTTCGCCACTAGGACAGTCCTGCCCATGAGCGGCTTGCCCGATTTCGGGTCCTCCAGCTCCGGGAAGGATGTGAGGACCTCGGTCATCTCGTTGCCCCTCTCGCCGCAGCCGACATAGATGACTATCTGTGCGTCGCTCCACTTGGACAGCTGCTGCGACGTGACTGTCTTGCCAGTCCCGAAGCCCCCGGGGATCGCCGCGGTCCCGCCCTTGGCGAGCGGGAATAGCATGTCGAGCACGCGCTGGCCGGTGACGAGCGGTATGTCGGGAAGGAGCTTCTCGACATATGGCCTAGAGTGCCTCACGGGCCACTCCTGCATCAGCCTCAGTTTCTGGCCGGAGTCGAGCTCCGCGATAGTATCCTCGACCGTGAACTCGCCCCCGGAGATGCTCTTGATCTTCCCCTTCGCCTTCACAGGCGCAAGCACCTTGTGGACTATGTTGCCCTCGGGCACGGTGCCTATTATCTCCCCGCCCTTGAGCGCGTCCCCCACCTTGGCCGAAGGGGTGAAGCTCCACTTCTTCGTTCTGTCGAGGCCGGGAGCGGTCACGCCTCTCGAGACGAAGTCGCCCTGCTTGGCCCTGAGGACCGGCAGGGGCCTCTGGACGCCGTCGTAGACGCTGGACAACAGGCCGGGCCCGAGCTCCACGAGGAGAGGCGCCGCGCTGTCGATGACCTCCTCGCCGGGCCTTATCCCGGACGTGTCCTCATAGACCTGGATGATCGTCTTGTCGCCCACGAGCTTGATCACCTCGCCCATGAGCTTCATCTCCCCGACGTAGACGACATCGTACATCCTAGGCGAGATTCCCTCGGCCGTGACGACCGGGCCCGCCACCCTCGTTATCTTCCCTTTCTTCTTCTCAGCCATAGCCACTCGCTCCCATTCATTTCGACTTGTAGAGATCTATGCCCATCGCCCGTCGGACCTTGTCCCTCATGTCTCCCTCCTCCAGTCCGACAGGTATCACGACGGGGTCGACGCTCTCCAGCATCCGGGTCTTGAGCTGCGCGGGGAGCTTCTCCATGTCCCGCGTGCTGACCGCTAAGATGCCCACGTCGGCCTCGTCCATTATCTTGACCACCGTCTCGAGGTACTTGTCTGGCGTCGTGGCATACACCTTGCGTATGCCCGCGAGCCTGAACCCCGTGACGAACTCCTCCGAACCCACTACGGCGATCTCCATGTCACACCACCAGCAGGTTCTCTATGACCTTCGTCGGGAGGCCGCTCTCCTTGCCCCTCGCGATGATTCTTATGTTGTCTACTTCCACTTTCTTGCGTATCATGTAGTTGACTATCGGCAGGACCGATAGGGGATAGAAGTGCGCGAACTTCTCGCTCGTGTGTATCAGCGCCTTGTCGAGCGCGATCGTGATGCCGGAGAGCTTCTGGTCCGCTTTGAACTGCTCCAAGTGATCCTTAATCTCGTCGAACATCGAGGACTTCTCGAGTTCCTCGATTATCGGCATCAGCCCCTCCTGCTGGGCCAGCGCCCTCAGCCTGTCAACGCTGAAGTCCATCCCTCCGGGGATGAGATACTTGGCCACCTTGTCCTCAGGGACCTTCTCGGCCTTCAGCTTCAGGAGGACCTTGAGGTTGGTCACATCGATCTCCCGCCTGACGAAATCCCTCAGGAGCTTCTCGGCGGTGTTGGTCGGTTCGATGTCGTTGAGCAGGTCGTGATACATGACCATATCCAAATGATCCTCCAGGGCCGCGAGCCTCCCGGAATCGACCGCTTCCCGGACCAGCTCCGGCGTGATGCCCAATGAGGGCCTCTTCGAAAGTGCGTCCATGATCTCCTGCATCTGCCCCATTTGTATGAGCGACCGAAGATAGGCCTCAGAGAACTCCCCGGCAGGGACGAGCGTGTCGACCAGCTCGTCCTCGCGGACGCCTGTGACCTTGCCCCTGAGGACCGTCTTGACGTTGAATGTGTCCCACCGCTTCAGGTAGTCCCCGACCATCTCCCTCAGGTGTCCGGTGCAGAAGCCGAGTATGGCGGAGTAGGTATCCGCCAGGTTGCGTGTCACGGCCACCTCGACGAGGTTTGCCCCCGTGTTGCGCGAGGCGTACCTCGTCATCTCCTCACGGTACTGCGTCTCCCCCAGGAACCGGCCAATCTCGTAGACATCCATGACCAGCATCCGCGAGTACGCCTCCCGCGAGAGGAGAAAGCTCTTCTTGGCCTTCACGCGCGTGCACGCGTACGCATAGTTACCTCTGCCGCCGAACAACCACATCTTATGGCTCACCCGAACAACTTGCCGTATATCTCCTGCATCCTCCTGCTCCAGATATCGTCCAACATAGTCTCGAACCGGAAGTCGAGCCTGACGGCCCTGTCCTTGCTCTCGAACACGAGGCCTCCGCCACAGTCGATGACGCCGCCATTGGCCATGCCCGCGGGCAATTGCAGGAGCGACTGGTCGTCCTTGTTAGAGTACACGTAGCACTCGCCCAGCTCCTTCTCGGCCCTAGCCACCAGCTTCGAGTACAACTTCTTGCGCTTAGGGGCGGGATAGTCCGAGAGCTCCGACAGGATCTGCTCCCTCAACTCCTCCATGACCTGTCTCTGGGCGGAGAGAGCCGTCTTCTTCGACTCGAGCTCCGCGCTCGATATCTCCTGCCGCTCCATCTGCTGGATGCTCGCAGCATTCCTCTTCTCCGCCCTGGCCCTGCTCTCCACGATTCTGCTGTCCGCGAGCTTCAGCTGCTCGTCGCGCTCGTTCTCGCCGTGGCGGATTATCTCCAGCTCCTTCTCCTTGCCCCTGCGGAGTATGTCCTCAACGACCTTGTTCAGGCTCATAGACTCTCAGCTCCTTGTTGGACCGCTGCGTCCCATTCTCACCGGTTCGACCTACATGCTCACGTCTTGCCCAGCAACAGGAACGCCACGACGAAGCCGAGGATGACTATCGTCTCGGGCAACACCATCAGGATGATGCCCTTGCCGAACATCTTCGGGTTCTCCGCCGTCGCGCCCACCGCTGCCGCACCGATCTGAGCCTGCGCGACGCCCGTGCCCAGGCCCGCGACGCCTATCGCGATGCCTGCGCCGATCAACGCCAGGCCGGCTCCTACTGCCGTTCCAGGATCCATTGCCATTCCTTCACGCCTCCTATTTCGTCGATGCCGAATGCTTCCTCTCGTAGCTCAAGGGCTCGAAGTCCGCGCCTCCGCCCTCGAAGAACTTGAGGAAGAACTCGACATAGTTCAACCTGATAGCCTGGATACCCGCCGATAGGGCTCCCAGGAAGAACACGAAGAACATCTGGGTCACGAAGAGAGTCAGAGCACCCAGTATGATGATGGCCACGTTGCCGCTGTCGAATATCAGCGGGAAGAGCATCGTATTGAACGCCAGGGCCATGGCGCCCTTGCCCACGGCCAGCGCCGCCAATCTGGCATACGATACCAGGTTGGTGAAGAGCCCGATGACCTCTGTCAGCGCAAGCGGACCTTCAGTAAACGGAAGGGCGACCACGCCCACCAGTATCAGGACCACTGCGGGGATCGATATCTCGATGCCGATGAGTAGTATGGTCGCATCCGGCATGAACCCATAGACGGTCGCGTTGACGAAGGCGCTCGTCGCGGTGGCATCGCCCGCGATCACCATCATCTCCTCGAACAGGCCGAAGAGTATGACGATCCAGGCGAGTTTGCCGAAGGCGTGCTTCCTGTTATGGTGATAGTGATTGGCGAACCCGAATACCAGGCCCAGGGTAAGGTGTATCCAGCCGGCGAACAGAGATATCCCGAGCATCTCCTTCGTGTCGTGCATCTTGTCGAGGAGAGGGTGTATCGGTATGTTGGCTACCGACTCCCAAGAGGCTTCGTCATGCGCCTCCGCGGGTGGATGGAACGGCACCCCAAACGCCTCCGCGAACACGAAGATGCCGAACACGCTCGCCATCAGGCCACCTGCGAGCACTATCGTACCGAGCTTGTAGAGGTCGGGGCTGCCTTTCATTTTCCAGCGCATGATCGCGCCGAGCGCCATCAGGCCCAGGCCGAAGCCGAGGTCCCCGATCATGAAACCGAAGAAGAGTGGGAAAGTTATGAACAGGACAAGCGTAGGGTCGATCTCATCATACTTCGGGGTCGACACGAGGGTCATGAAGAACTCGAATGGTTTGATGGGGCGGGGGTTCTTGAGTTTGACGGGTGGCTCCTCCTCCTTCTCGGGAGGTATGGTCTCGACGAAGGCGAGCCCACAACAGAGCGAATCGAGCGCAGTCTGTATCTCCCCAGCCCGCGCAGTCGGTATCCAGCCGTCTATCACGAACGAGTTGGCGGAAGTGGCTATCCTCAGTGGGGTCTCCGCCTTCAGCACCTCGATCGCCAGGTGCTCTTCTGACGAGATTATGAAATCGGCGAACTGTTTCCTGATGCCCTCCAGGTCGGACTCGACCCTCTTGAGGTCTGCCTCGAGATCTTTGATCTGCCCCCTGTGGATCTCAATGATGGCCTCGGGGTCGCCCTCGAGCCTGGGCAGCTTTGCCTCCTGAAAATCGTGTTCCGAGAGTATCCTGGCGGCCTCCGCCTTGTCCTCGGTCCTGACGAACAGGGCGATCACGATGCCCGTCTTCCGCTCCAGCTTGAACAGCTCGTAATCCCCGATCCGGCCCCGGAAATCGTGCTCGGGGTCGAACCTGCACGTGCCGGTGAAGGCCACGATGTTGTCGTACCCTTCGTAGTCCTCGACCTTGACACCGAATGTGGCAAACGGCTCGAGGGCGTGTATCTCGGCCTCCTTCTCCCTCACCAGGTTCTGTATCCTCTGCCGGGCCTCCGCCTTGCTCGAAGTGTTCAGGTCAAGCGTGACGAACGCCTGCTCCAGCTTCCTGTTGATGTCCCTGACCAACATCTTGTCAGATGGGCGGTGCTTCTCCAGCTCCAGGGAGCGTATCATCGCCCTCAGCTTCAGCAGCTTCTGTGATGCGCCTGAGGCCCTCGGCAGGGGCTGGCCTATCTTGAAATCCTCGTCCTGGGAAGTGAAATCTATCAGGTGCAATACACCGAGCTCGTAGAGACATTCGATGGTCGCGTCGAGGCTGTCTATCGACCCCACGACGACCGCACGGGTCATGTCCTCAGGCCTAAGCATCAACTGCCCTCTCAAACTCCGAAAGGACGTACTTCTTGGCGTCGCCCATCCTCCCACGGGCATTCGACGTCAGGACCTCCGCCTTCCTGATGCCGTCCTCGAGGATCGTCTTCTTGCGGCGCTCTATCTCGGCGAGGGCTTTGGCAGTCTCGGCCTCGAGCCGCTTCCTCAGCTCGGCCTCGGCCCCCTCAACCTTCTGTATCGCCGCGCGTTTGCCCTCGGCCTGCAGCGCTTTCCTCCTCTCCTCCGCCCCCTTCGCAATCTCGCGGACGTTCTCTTCCGCCTCTTTGATCTGGCGAAGAATATCGGCCTTTCCCAAGTAAGACACGTCCGGCTCGCTGATGCGGGTTTCGATATAAATAGACTACGCGGTCTGACCTTTTCGATTCATTACGGCGGCCAATTCGTCGGCTAGCGACGTGAATGGTACGCGTTCGTGTCATCAGCCTAGCTTGTCCGTGAAGTCCTTCTTGTCCAACTTGACCATCTTCATGCCCGCCTGCTTCAGAAGCTCCACGCCCGAGAGATCGGAGTAATCATCAATGTACACCACTCGGACCACCTGCGCGTTGAGGATCATGCGGGCGCATATCGGGCAAGGGACGATGGTCGAATAGAGCGTGGACCCTTTCGAGTTCGTGCCGGCTTGGATTAGAGCGTTCTGCTCCGCGTGCACGGCTGTGCACGTCTCCAGCCGCGTCCCGGACGGTATCCCGAGCTTGTCCCGGATGCACCCGATTTCCTCGCAGTGCGGGACTCCGCGCGGGTTGCCGTTGTACCCCGTGCTCTTAATCTCCCCCACATCGCTGACGATTATCGCGCCTATCTGCCTCCTGGTGCAGGTGCTCCTTCGCGAAACCTCGATTGCGATGTTCATGAAGTAGCGGTCCTTGTCTATCCTCTTGCCGTGCCTCAACGCCAAGAACATCCTCGGCGCCTCAATCCCGTCATGGCTCTTCTATCTTTCCGTCCCTGGCAACCCCCTGACGAAGGCCTGCTGGGATGGGGAAGGATAGAAATACCAACCCGTGACTTAGCGATGCGAAATCATGTCCAAATGGGTCAAGATAGCCGCGTTGTCCATAGCGGCCGTTGCCCTGGTCATTCTAGCGTACGCGGTCCTGACCCCTGAGGCGCAGACGGATGAGACTGACCACGGCGGCATGTGGGACAACCGCATGACCTACAGCTCGGCCAATGTCAGCCTGATCGCAATATCGATAGCGGCCATCATGATATCGCTCATGATCATACTCCTGTGGAGGGAGTACGAACCCCTCCCGCCATCGATGGCCCCGCCGCCGACAGCGCGCAAGATGGAGCCTGAGACGCGCGCGCAGGGGAATACCGCAGCCACCCCCGGACTCCAAGAGACGACTTCCCCCGACGAGGCGGCCGAGAAGAACCACCTCATCCTGAGGCTGCTCACGGGTGACGAGCGCATCATGTTCAAGGCGGTCATGGACTCCGGCGGGGAGGCCCTGCAGAAGGACCTGATCCTGAGGACGAAGATGTCCAACGCGAAGGTCTCCCGGGTGCTCGACAAGCTCGCTCAGAAGGGCGTTGTCACCAAGGAGAGGCATGGCGCGACGAACAAGATCAGGATAAGGCACGGAGACTGACGGCGAGGACGCCATCAGCTCGCTTTTCACATTCCTGCAAAGGTCAGGACCGCTTTTCAGCATAGCTCCTTATACGCTTTCACCCAAAGGATACACCACAAGCCTCGGAGAGTCCGAGGCGAATTGGAGGTGAACAAAGAATGAAGACATCGGCGCTCTTCGCAGTCGTGGGCCTGGTCGCTGTCGTGGCGGTCGCCGGGGTAGCTGTTGCCTCGGGCACGGTCGCTAGCGCCCTTGGCATGCAGGCCAAGGGGGACGGATCGGGCTCTGGCCACATGGGGACGGGACACATGCACCAGTGGCAGCACAGCTGGGAGTACCAGTACGAGTACAGTGGTAACGGGACCTGTCCCGGGGAGTACGACTGGAACTACAGCTGGGACTACGACTACGATTACGAGTACTGCCCCTGCACGGAGTGATCGCATCGTATAAACCCCTTAAACGGACATCTTTCTGACTCGCTGACGCCATGGCGGGAGTGGCTTCTCTGTCATCAAATGACCGCGGTCACTTTCGTCTCCGAGTTCTCTATCTGATGGTCCGCGAGAGAGAGCGCGATAGGAGACGGGCATCGACGGCGACCTAGCCTGCCGCTGGCTCTCGCCTGAGCGGGGGCGATGCCTTCGTCAAGCAGGTGATGAAGGGCTACGGTCACTGATCCAGGGTGGTCTTACCGACCCTTTCGGACATGTCGTAGCAGACCATCCTGTCGCCTATCCTGACAGGCATCTTCCAACGGGTGCCCCTCGGCTCGGCAAGAACATGGAGGAGATGACCTAGGGCGGACGCTAGCTCTGAACCCGGGGAGCGAGTACGGGGAGGGTGCGCTCCCAGGGATGCTGGTCAGATTCCTGAAGAAAGGATGCGCGAACTACATGTTCACCCAGGGCTGAGGAGGCGCTGGCAGACCATATACATTTATAGAGGAGCACCGATGAACGCGCCGTGCCCGCAAGTGGTTCTGCCAGGACCGGGAGGCCGAAGAAACGTAGCTCGGCGTTCCTTTTCGTGAGGGATGCAGGAATCGCGCTGGTCCTGGTGGCGCTGATACTCGTCACCATGTACGCGTACACGGGGCTCTGGCCGCCCCTGGTAGTCGTGGAGTCCAACAGCATGATGCACGGAGATGACAACCTGAGCCACGTTGGCACGATAGACACGGGCGACCTCGTCCTAGTCCGTGAGGTTGCGCGGGTCTCGGAAGTCAAGACATACATGGATGGGTATGTCTCGGGGCATCGGACCTACGGGGACTACGGAGACGTCTTGATATACAAGCCTGGCGGGACGGAATCACGAACCCCGATCATCCACCGTGCAATCATCTACCTCGAATACGATCCAGCCAGTAATTGCTATCGGTCATCCTCTCTTGAGAGCCTTCCGAAAGGCACTCCGGATGCCAAATGGAACACGACGAACCCAGACGACACATGGGACCACCTGACGAGCACCCTGAGGATATTCCATGTCGGCTGGAGCGACCTGATCGTTTCGGTCGATATCGCAGGCATGCTCTCGAGCCACAGGAGCGGATTCATCACGAAGGGAGACCACAACACCAACACCGACCAGATGTTCGCCAGCAGCGGACCGGTCGATATCGGCTGGGTCGTGGGCAAGGCCCGGGGGGAGATACCCTGGTTCGGCCTGCTCAAGCTCTGGATCACCGACTCCCTCGGAAGCCCCGCGCCTGAGAACAGCGTGCGGAATCTCTGGATATCGATGATACTGATTGTTGTCGCTCCCGTCATGGTCGACATCGGCCTGACCTACAGAGAGAAGAAGGCCGTAGCGAGGAGAGGGCATGAGAGGACCGACGAACCCGCCGACCCCTCCGGCGAAACGCCTGTAGAAGATACTTGGGTGGAAGCCGAATCCCCTGACGAGGAGATCGAGGAACCGCCTGGACGACTCACATGAGGGTCGTCTGGTACCTCAGCTTGTAGTTCCTCAGCTGGCTGAGAATCTCGTCCTCTTCCAGGATCTTCCTGGCTTCCACCACAGGAACGCTGGGCTCTATCTCCTTCGTTCTCCCCCCTCTCCCGAAGGATTTCACCCGAGCGTGGATAATGCCGAGCATGTCCAGCTCTGATATTAGATCCGTTATCCTGCGCTGGGTCAGGATAGCCATGGATGTGCACTGGCAAATCTCCTTGTAGGTCTCGTACAGGTCCCCAGTCGTCAGCTTGGAGTCGCCTCTCTCGTTGTTCATGAGGACCCCCATGAGCACCAGTTTGGACTGGATGGGCAGGGTTCTGATCGCTTCGGTCACGCAATCGAGCTCTATCTTGTTCTTCGCACGGACCACATCTGACTCCGTGACTATCGGCATATGGCTCCGCTCTGCGATTTCAGCCGCAACCCTGAGAAGGTCCAGCGCGCGCCTAGCGTCCCCGTGCTCCTGAGCGGCGAGGGCCGCGCACAGGGGTATGACGGACGGCTCGAGCACGCCGGGCTCCAACACGAGATCGGCCCTCTGCTCGAGTATCTCCTTCAACTGCTCGGCGTTGTACGGCGGGAAGACCATCTTCTCCTCGCTGAGCGAGCTCTTGACCCGCGGGTCGAGGAACTCCATGAACCTGAGGTCGTTGGATATCCCAATAACGCTCACCTTCGCGTTCTTCAGGTCGTCGTTGATCCGGCAGAGGTGGTAGAGTACATCATCCCCGCTCTTCGATACGAGCTGGTCAATCTCGTCGAGGGCAATGACGATGACGCGCTTCTCCTCGTCTATCTTCTCCCTCAGAATATTGTAGACTCGTTCCGTGCTCCACCCCGTGAAAGGTATGCGCTGCTCGAAATCTTCTATGAACTTGTTACCGATGTTCTGCAGGACCCCATACTGCGTATCGATGACCTCGCAATTCATGTAGATGAAATTGACCTTGTTCAGGCCCGAGTCTGCGCGCTCGATTTCTTTGCCTATGAACTTCATGCACGCCGTCTTGCCGGTGCCCGTCTTTCCGAATAGCAGCACGTTCGATGGCCTCTGTCCCTCAAGGGCGGTAACGAGGATCCTGGCGAGCTCCTGGATCTGCTGCTCCCTGTGGGGGAGTGTGCCGGGTATGTACGAAGGCCTGAGGATGTCCCGATCGCCTTTGAAAAGGGTCTTCGATTTCATGTACTGCTGGAATATGGTGTCCTGCATCTAGCTCCCCCATAGAAGCAAAAAGCTCCTTCCCTCCCCACTGTTTCCTGTGGAAGCCGCTCTCGGAATCCACATGAAACCAGGGGAAAGGACGAATACGGTAGAGGCTACTTAAGCGTTAATTTTATCGCAGAGAATCATTTTTTCCGCAGCCTGGAAATTTAGGCGATTCGTGCGAGCCAGCATACAATGGAAATCGAGCTTTACGAATAAAAGAATTTCTTGTCATGATTCAGACTCCGTGCAGGGGGGACCCCTTTTCTTCCAGTGGAGGCTCCGCGGTCCGTGGGCGCCCCCGTCGGCCGGCGCTCTTCCAACGGAAACTGTGGTTTGTCAGCATGTCTGAGTCGTCTTTCGTCGGCAAGCATCATAATACTGAATGAACACTTGGGCCTTTGAAATGAAGAGGGCCGCGGTACTGAGCCTCGAACCGGATTTGGAGGAGCTCAGGTCGCTCTTAGAGAATCTTGATATCGCCGTCGAGAAGGAGTTCATCCAGAAGATGAACAGACCGCACAGGACCAGCTTCCTAGGACCGGGGAAGATCGAAGAGGTTCATCGCGAGACAAAGGATCTACGTCTCGATTTGATGGTGGTAAACGGTGTATTGCGGCCTTCGCAACATCATTTCCTTGAGATGAAATTCCAGATGGAATGCATGGACCGTCCTGGAGTGATACTGAAAATCTTTGCGAACCATGCACACTCGCCTGAAGCTATTGCGCAAGTCACACTAGCGAAACTGAGATACGAACAACCATTTCTTCGTGAATGGATTCACAAAGCGAAGAGTGGAGACCGACCAGGCTTCCTCGCAGGAGGGGCATACGCTACAGACGTCTATTATGAACATGCAAGAACTCATGCAAGAAAGATAGAAGCGTCTCTTCATGACTTGACGCAGAGAAGGAAGACAACTCGTATCAAGAGGAAGGAGAAGGGCTATTCATTGGTGTCATTAACTGGTCACACCAATGTTGGCAAGTCAGCTCTGCTAAATGCGCTCTCAGGATCGACAGTGGAAGTCGATAACAGGATGTTCTCAACTCTATCTACGACAACCAGGCGATTGCCTGGCCCAAACAGTAGGATTCTTCTGACTGATACTGTCGGATTCATCAGGAACCTACCACCAGATCTCATTGATGCTTTCAACTCTACTCTAGAAGAGATATTCCAGGCAGATCTGGTATTGTTAGTATTCGATTCAAACGAAGGAAAAGACATCATCGAGGACAAGATGACGACTTCTTTGGATATCCTCTTTCCAGAGGTCGATGAGAAGAATTTAGTCTTCGTCGGAAACAAGATAGACCTCATATCACACACAATGAAAACGGATCTCATTTCATGGTTCAGGTCTTCCTTTCCTGAGAAGGAACTAGTTCTCGTGTCTGCCAAGACTGGAGAAGGCCTCGACGAGCTCAGAAATCGAATCTCTCTCGTCCAAGAGCACTCCTATCTGATTGAGGCGACCGCTCCTCACACGGACGAGGTCTACAGCCTTCTTTCCAGATTGAGATTGGTGGCCGAGGTATGGGACTCATCGGATGGGCCTAGAGTGAGCATTCGTATACTCTGCAAACCAGAGGATAAGCAGAAGTTAGAGGCGCGAATTACGGCACTAGGCGGACAGATACTAGCCTCTCAGAGCAACGCCGCAAAGAGCCCCCCTCCAACAGAGACGGGTTCCACAGGAAACGAAGGGGCCCCCCTTTCATGACTGTACTGCTAGAGCTTGAACTCCTTCTTCTTTCTGAGCACCTTGTCCTCATACATCTGGGGCAGTGACCAAGCAAGATACTCAATGTCGTCCAAGTTCCTGACGAATTTTGCCTTGCTGGGCGTGTCAATCAACCGGGCAAGCTCTCTGGTCTTCTTGACATAGTCGTAGAACCACCATATGCATATGATGAACGCGATCGGCCCTATCGCTGCGAGCCAAGCCACCCAGTTGCCGAACGGAGTCGCCAGCTCCTCCAAGAACGAGATGACCGACGGGAGATGGTTGCCCTCCTCCATATTCAGGTACACGCCCGCGATCCCTATGACCATAACGACCGCGAAGAGGATGCTCAGCATGGAGCTAATCTCGAGCCTGTATTCCGTTAGCATGCTCTTCGCCAAACCCCTTCACCTATGCTGGGATAAATTCCCGCCGCTTAAAATGGTTTCCCATGGGTCACCCCTCGACTTCCTACATGTAGGGGGATAGGGTTTGACCCCAGCCAACGTACGCCCCTGCCATGAGGTCGTGCATCCCTCGGCCGGGGACGCTCGCAGTGCTTCTGCTGGTCACCCTCTCCTCAGTCATCAGCCTCGCCCTACAGACCGCAGTCCCTGTCGTGGACCTGTCCCGGGTTCGTCTTCTGGACGAAGGACAGGAGATCGTCGCCAGAGGGATGTTGGTCGACCTGCGGAGGTACGATAGCGGGTTCGAATCGTTGGTCATCACCTCCCCTGATGGCCAGGAAACGCTCAGGGTTCTGGTCTCTCCGGGGCACAGGCCGTCGCCTAGCGCATACGCCAGAACGGGCGACTCCCTGCGGGTCATGGGGCACGTGTCCCGTTCGGGCTACGATACGATGCTGTACTGCGAGAGCGGTTCCGTATCCGTCGAAGCAAGGTCGGAAGGGGCATTGACGGTCAGGGCGCTCTCAGATACATGGCACATGTTCCTGGGGGACGAACTGCGGATAAGGGGCATCGTGGTCACACACCTGGCATCTGAGGGATTCCGCCTCTACGATCCAGATCTCGTCTGCAGCATACTGCTGACCGGAGCGGTGGACGTCTCGGGAGCCGCGCCGTTCGAAGCCGTCGTGGTCGGCATCCTTGGCTTGGATGATGTCTCGATGAAGCTCAACCTGCTTGTCACCGACATGTTGCCATCGGTATGAGACGGCAACGCTTTTCTCCAGGGCACACCATCGGCACGGACGTGCCTAGGACCCTCCTAGCGTTCGATGACACAGATTCCCCCGACGGGATGTGCACGACCTATCTCGCTGCGTTGGTCATAAGGGAGCTTTCCGATTACGATCTGATCGGCCTGCCCAGATTGGTAAGGCTCAATCCGAACGTACCCTGGAAGACCCGAGGGAACGCAGCCATCTGCATCGGCTTCGGCAGGGGCCGGGGCAGGAGCCAGCCCTGCGGTTTCGTGGGCGGGCGTGAGGTGAGGTGCTTCGAATCGGGCACCGCGGTCCAGCCAGGGGAACTCGTGGACAGGGCATCACGGGTGCTCGAGGGCGTTGCGAGGTTCGACTGCGAGATGACCAATCCCGGGCTCGTAGGTGCGGTCTCACGGCCACCGCCGTCCCTGTATCTCAGGGCGGTGCGGGAGATAGTCGCACTTGAGGAGGTCGAGAGCATACTGACCGGGCTCGGAGCCGCTTGCAGGAAATACAAGCAGGGGAGGGGCTTGATTGGGGCGGCTGCGGCGATGGCCTGGCGGCCCAGGGACCGAACCTGGGAGGTCATCACGTACAGGCGCCCCGACAGGCTAGGTACCGAGCGAACGATCAACCCTGACAGCGTAATGCGCATGGACAAGTCCACCAGGGCTACATTCAACAACTACGATTACGAGAGCGGGCACATGGCGATCACTCCCGGGTCTCCATGCCCAATCCTATTCGGGATTAGGGGGGACTCCGCCGACGAACTCCTCGCGGCCAGGCAGATGATCGAAGGAGAGGAGCCGGACATGTGGCTGCTCTTCCTGACGAACCAGGCGACGGAGGATCACATAGTGGACCGGAGGGTCGGGGCCCTCAGGCCGAGGGACTCGGCAAGGGTGAACGTGCGAGTCGTGTCAGACCCCATCACCATCCCCGGCAAGCACGTCATAATCCGCGTCTCCGACGGCGATGAGATAGATGCGGCGTTCTACGAGCCGGCGCGCTCATTCAGGGCTGTTGCGAGGGGTCTCAGGACAGGCGACGAAGTGACCCTTTATGGATCGGTCAGGGAGACTCCGAGGAGCCTCAACGTGGAGAAGATGCACGTCCGCAAACTGGTCGATTTGAGGCGGAAGGTGCACAACCCTATGTGCGCTTCGTGCGGTAAGAGGATGGGCTCCCTGGGTGCCGGGCAGGGTTTCAGGTGCAAGAGGTGCGGAGCCAAGGCGCCCCCCGGCTCCGAGGAATCGGAGAGAGAGCCCAGGGAGATCCGTCCAGGGTGGTACGAGCCCCCTGTCGCGTCCAGACGACATCTTCACAAGCCACTTCGACGGATGTCGAGGGCGGACATAGACAATCTATAAGTACGCTCATCGGGATGAACGGAAAGGACTTCAGCGGCACCGCGACCGGTGC
>JBFFED010000005.1:0-68191 GCA_041559015.1 Thermoplasmata archaeon
CCGTCGATGGGGGTTCAAATCCCTCTGCCCCCACTCCTATGCATAGCCAGTGAAGTCGTCGGGAGCCCGGGATGTTACGGTCAGGAAGGGGAGTATGGATTCGTGGTGATGTCCGCGGCGTTCATGGCGATCACAGCAGCGCTGATCGCCTATGCCACTAGAGATGACGCCCCGTTCGGGATCCATTTTCATCAGACGGGGCAATGAGGGTAACAATGATGAGTATGTGGTTGCCTGGGTCGCTGATCCCACTTAGTCTCATGCACCTTCGGACGCACTAGCTCGACAGTAGCTCAATCAGCTTCACCCCTTCTCCAGGCCGGGTCAGCAATCACCTCCGCACACGGACAGACATGAGCAACTCCATGTTTCCAGCTGATATGAGACATTAGGAGTCCTGGCGTCTCAGCAGAATCGTGTGATCTGGTCTACGCAAGCGACAAACTCATCGTGACTCCGGCAAACACTCCGTAGAAGTTGCCCGGCTTCATCATGTCAAATTCCGCCCACCACAATCTGTCGTCCCAGGTGCTGTGGAATGCATACAGCCTCGCCTTGCCAACCTCGCAATACCCGACGACAGCAACGGAGTGATCAGTCTCGCCGTCACCGTCCCAATCGACGACGAAGAACATCGGACGCGTAGCGTCGACCTCTGAAACGAGGATCTCCCAGGTCATGGCGCTCTGGTGGAAGACCTCGGCTGACCCGACATAGTCACCCTGGGAAGCCCAGCTTGCATAGCCCAACAGGGCGTCATCTACCATGTCGACATAGCTCAGCCCGTACACAAGACCGTCTGCGCTCCTGCTAGTGTGCATGAAGTCCGCAATGCAATCGTCGTCCGAAGCGCCCCCAAGCTCCGACTTGTCAGGCTGCAGGTCCACCCACACGAAGGACCCGTCCGGCTGCTCCACCCATCCGTCAAGCGGATAGACATAGTCCTCTACGTGGCTTTCGGATGCAATCATCGCGTTGACCTCGTCCGACTGGTACATCTCGTTGCCCTGAGGACCCTTGACGAGCTCGCCGAATCCTTTCGCATCCCAGTAGCCAAGCAGCATGCCCGCTGCTGTGGGGCCGCAGCCGTGGTACCAGGTGTACACTGGAACGCCTCCTACTATGTGATCCTCGGCGATCAGCGTGATGATGAAGTTTGACTGGGCAGTCAGGTTCCAAGCGTCGTATTCGCTGGCTATCTCCCCCGTGAGCACGTAATCGGAAACCAAATCATTGAACGCTAGCAGAATGGTCACGGCGGGGTTTCCATGAGACTTACGGGCTCCTATCATCTTCAATGCGATAGAAGCCTTGTTTGTCAGCTTATCCTTAGCATCTGGATCGATTGATGTGCACTCGTCAATCATGGTGATGAGTTCCTGCGCTTTGGCCTCAACCTCGGCCGTGTCTAACACGCTGACTTGCAGGGAGACGATGTCACTCTGCCCCTGGTTGTCGCTCACGCAAAGGGTGACAATGTAGTCTCCCGCAACCGCATAGCCGTGAGTCACAATCATTCCGGATCCGTATTCTCCGTCGCCAAAGCTCCAGCTGTAGTCGACTATCTCCCCCACGAGATCATAGGATGCAGACGCATCAACTGTAACATTCAGGCCAAGGGTCGCTGCCGTGAAGGCTGCAACAGGAGGAGTGTCGAAAGTCCGTGTCCAAAGCACCGCGCGAGAATAGGAGTAGTCTATGCGGTAGACCCCCACTACCCGCCCGTTGTCGTTGACTCCCGTCGCATGCCAATCGACTGCTGTTTGGGGCGGTTCCAAGTACTCGCACGCGCCCGTGCTATAATCGTACACAAACGCAACACGGGTCCACGGAGTCAGATCCACAGCTCCCGCAATCTTGAGACCGTCACTTACAGCAGAGGCGAAGCTCCATACTCCGCCGACAATCAGTTCCACCGGGGCTGCGCTGTAGGGTGGCAACCAGGCAACCGCGCGGTACGCGCCCGTAATGTCCCTACTACCGCCCACAATCATTCCAGAATCACTTATCGCATCCGCTACTGACCATGAGCCACCCGGTCCTTCATACAGGTGAGGGAGAGGTTGGAGAGCGCTTCCGTAGCCGGCGCAATAGAAGGCCCGCGACTCGTTGGTCGTGTCATTATACGCATAGCCCACGATGGCATGGTTGTTGTTGATATCACTAGCATAGCTGTGATTCATGCCCGCAAGAGAGCCGAGCACCATTGGCTGTATAGATGTCGCATCTGGGTCAAGCTCCCACTGGGCTGCAAAGGCAGAATAATCGGTAGGTTCCAAGCTGTCGTATATGTATCCGACTGCCTCGTGAAGGTCATTCATCCCCGTGGCCGAGGAGCCGGCATAGCCCGGAAGAGGATCAAGAGTAATCACACGGTCATAGCTGCTCGGCCAGTAGGCTCCAATGCGCGGAAGTTCTGTAAGGTTGTAGTTTGCCACATATCCGGCAATCTCCCCAAGATCATTGACTGCCCTCCCATGGCCTCTGATGTAGGAGGGGGGGTTTGGAAGTAACGTCCAGTCCCCCGTCCCCGAATCGTAGATGCCTGCTTTCGACTCCCAATAGGACAGTTCTACGTAGCACACAACCTGGTTCAGATCACTGATACCATAAGCGGATGAACTGATGAATCCTGTACCTGCTTGGATGTCTAACGGGACATACACATCCAAGGCGGCCGCGGGTCCAGCGAAGTGGAAGGACCACGATAGAAGGAACAACACCACAAACGTCGATATGAAAGCTCTGCTCACACTCCCGCCAAACGGTCTGCTACCTCTCACGAATCCTTTCATGTCGCCACTTCCCCCCATCAATACGGCCCCTCGAACCACTCCAGGAGTCCGTTTAGACCATGTCCGGAGCTATGCTGGGTAGGTCAAACGGTAGACACGAAGGGAGAAATATAGATTTGTCAACCGGCTGTTGACTTTTCGGTCATGTTCTGGCGCAAATCTTACCCTTTGCGGCTAGACGGCGATTGACGAATACGACCTTCACAGTCGGTTAGATGATTCTCGATCCCGCCCTGATGAAGGCCATCCACTCATATGTGCGTCACAACGGAAACCTTGCGCCAGCCATCTGTGGACCGACTGGCAACTCCTATCATCTTCCTGAACACCGCAAGAGACAATAGGGGAATAGTGCAATCAGTCTCCCCGTCTGGAAGAAATGACTAATGAACCGACATCCTTGAAGGACCTTGTCGAGTACGCAGCTGACCAGGAAAGGCGATGGAACTGGTCGGGCGCCGCTGACGCCTATGACAAGGAGTTGAAGCAGACGCCCGATGGCGATCATCGACGAATCGGGGACTTGCTCGAGCGAGAAGCCTATGCTCTCCACAGGGCGGGATTCCAGGCTAACACGGTCGCTGAGTTCGAGGAGTTGACCCGAAAGGCGATCCAGGGCTACGCGAGAGCGAAAGAAACTCACAGAGACGCCTCTGAACCTGAAGCGCGCGGCTGGGTCCACCGCTGCGACGCAATGATTTCCTATCTTGGATACTGGCTTGCCGGAGATTCTGCAGAGAAGAAGAGGATGATCAATGAGGCGTGGAAGCATGCGAAGTCCGCCCTGAGCGTCTTTGAGGCGACTGGAAGACCTCGAGACTTCTCCATGACCTTCGACCATCTGTCATATGCCGCCGCAATCTCCTATGACTACGACGGCGAGGCCGAGAGCAGGGAGAACATACTCAGGGAGGCCCTGAGCTGCGCGGAGAAGTCGATAAGATATCTCACCGAACTGGAGGACCCGGAGAGCCTGGCAAGGGCTCATGCCAAGGCTGCAGGCCTGCTGGTCGCCATTGAGGTAGACTTCGCATCATTCAGCGACAAGGACAAGGTTGACATTGAAGCTTGGAACCACTGGCTTAAGGCCAAGGAGGCGTCTGAGGAAGCCGCCCTGTTGGAGACCCCGTTCGTCGTCATTCTTCAGTCGTGGCCAGCCGCATGCACCACTGAGGAGCGCACAGAGACCTACCTCAAGGCTGAGAGGGTTGCCGAGAGAACCCGTGACCGCTTCGTGCTTGGATGCACGCTGGATGGCTTCGCCCAGCGCAAGTTCCTCATGGCGATGGCCACGGACGACCCGCAGGAGGTCGAGTCACTCTCCAAGGAGGGCTTCGAGACTGCCAAGATCTCTCAAGAGAACCTGGCGAGGGTTGGGTTCACCTCCCCCAATGTGATATGCGTCTGGATCCACGTTCCTGAAGCTGGGTACTACTACTCCCGCTCCGAGGAGGAAAGGGACCCGAACCTCAGACGAGAACTTCTGTACAAGGCGCACCATCCCTGCATAGAGCAGCTGAGCCGGGCAAAGGAATCCGGCTACCCGGATGTCCAGTCTGCTGCGCACTTCATGCTAGGTTCGGTGTTCAAGGAGCTGGGCAAGATTGAGCCCGGCATCGACATGAAAAAGTCGTACCTCGAACACGCCGTCGAGAATCTCAATGTGGCCATAGCCGAGGACAGGCGTATCCATCCCACGGAGTATCTCCCTCAGGGCCTGGACCTACTCAACCTTGCGGAGGCACAGTCGGAGATCGCACATATAACGACGAACGCCGAGAAGAAGTCGTCCATCCTGAGAGAGGCCGTGAACAGGAAGCAGGAGGCGCTGGCCCTCTGCGAGAAGGAGCTGGACGCCACTCAGGATAACAACCCCGAGATCGGCAGCGAGATAGCGGAGGGGTACCGCTCAGCGGGCAACTGGACCAAGGAGCTGTGCGCCATCTCAGATGACAATAGCTGCCTTCTGCTGGCGGCTGAGTGCCTGGACAAGGCAGTCGTCTGGTATACACGGGCGGGCCTCTCGAGCCTGAGTGCGGAGGTGAACTGGGAGGCGGCGCAAACCTATGATAAGATGGGAGAGTTCATGAAGGCCTCCGAGAGGTTCGACCGCGCGGCCGAGGATTACAGAAGGGCGGCGCAGAGCGTCCCGCGCCTCGGGGAGTTCTATGCTGATCATGCCATCTACATGCGAGCCTGGGGCGAGATCGAGAGGGGGAGGCACCATCACGCGAGACAAGAACCAAGGCTGGCTAAAGAATGCTACGAGAACGCCTCTGCGATGCACAAATCCTCCAGGCGCTGGAGCCACCTGACCACCAACTACTCCGCCTGGGCCAAGGTCGAACAGGCGGAGGGTCTGAGCAGCAGCGAGAAGTATCAAGAGGCCATGAACGCTTTCGAAGAGGCTGCGCACCTGTTCCAGGAAGCCAAGAAGAACCTGCACGACCAGCTGACGAAGATCGACGATCCCGCTGAGCAGCAGTCGACGAGGGACCTCGAGAGGGCGGCGGAGACAAGGAGCAGGTACTGCGAGGCGAGAATAGTCCTGGAGAGGGCCAGGGAGCTCGACAAGCAGGGAGACGCCTCGGGGAGCGCCAGCAAGTACGGCCAGGCAGCGGCTCTTTTCGACGTCATCCTTGAAAGTCTGGAATTCGAGCAGGACCGCAAGGAGATCCGGCTTGCGACCACGCTTTCGAAGGCGTGGCAGGCAATGGCCATGGCTGAGGCGGAAGCGTCCCCCGAGAAGTACGAGGAGGCCTCCAGACTGTTCGAGGAGGCGAGGGGGCTCACCACAGGTGAGAAGCCCAAGCTGCTGATGTCGGGCCATAGCCGGTTCTGCAGGGCGCTAGGGGTCGGAGCGAAGTTCGTCGATACGAGGGACATCACCCTTCATGCGGAGGCCACGAAGCATCTCGAGAGTGCTGCCGACTCCTACCTGAAGGCGGACCACAAGGAGGACTCAGACTATGCGAAAGCCAGTAAACTCCTCTTCGACGGCTACGTCCAGATGGGAAGGGCCAGCAGAGAAGAGGACCAGGTGAAGAAGACCAAGCTCTATGCCATGGCGGAGAAGGTCCTTCAGACCTCGGCATCCATATACGACAGGGCCAGGGAGCCCAGTAGGAGGGACCAGGTTCTCCGGCTGCTCGAGAAGGTCAAGGAGGAGCGAGAGCTTGCGCTCTCGCTGACAGAGTTGCTGCACGCGCCCGATGCGGCATCGGCCACCGCCGCGTTCCCCTCGCCCACACCCTCCCAGGAGAGTGCGACAGGGCTCGGGAGGTTCGAGCACGCGGACATCCAGGTCACCCTGATCATCAACCCGAAGAACCCGATAGTCGGCCAGGAGGTCGAGATAGTGTTCGAGATGACCAACGCCGGCAAGGGAACGGCCATTCTGAAGAGGGTGGAGGACATCCTGCCAGGAGGGTTTGAGGTCGCCGCCAAGCCAGATACCTGCGCAATCGAGAATCACTCCCTCGTCATGAAGGTGAAACGCCTCGACGCCCTACACTCCGAGGTCGTGAGGCTGGTTCTCAAGCCCACCTCCAAGGGCAGGTTCGTACTCAGGCCTCGCATCCGCTATGTGGACGAATCCGGGATCGAGAAAGACCAGGCACCTGAACCTGCCGAGATAACGGTGGTAGAGCTGGGGATCTCAGGGTGGCTCAAGGGGCCGGGCAAGAGGAGCTGACCGGGATATCTTCGGACAGGCTCGTCACTCCGTCTCTCTCCTCTCTCGCTGGAGAGGGTCCGGGGCCGACCACACCCACTTCCCGAGGACGGTCATCAAAGAGGGACGATATCCGTCCTGACTCACCCAATATGCCACATTGTCACCGATAGGTGCCTCCTCGACAAACCCTCTTCTGGCTAGATTATTGACACACAGCTTCACGTCGCCATGCCGGAGGCTAGTGTCCAGAGTCTTTCGCATAGTCATGCGCACGGCTTCTACGGAAACATAGGGTTCCCGAGGACTTCCAGAGCACCTGTTGGGGGACCATCTTAGAATGCGCAGAGTCCTGCCCGCCTGAGTCGAATCCCAGAATTGCCTTTGCTCGACTTCGCGTGGGGTAGGGTTTTTTAGTCGTCTGTCGAATCAGGCCACGATGAGGATCAAGAGATCCGTGCTGAGGCAGAGCTATCCATTCCTGTTCGTCACAGGACTCGGACAGATGATAGCGGGCCTGATATTCGGCGGCATGGAGAACTATTTGATCGAGGCGCCTGGACTGATAGTGCTCATCCCGTCGATGATAGGCCTCAGGGGTAACATCGGCTCCGCGCTCGCCTCAAGGCTGGGGACGGCGACACACATGGGTTTCATCTCCTCGACGAACGCGTGGAACGACAGGTCGAAATCCGAGATGTCGACCGCCATAGTACTCTCGATCTCCCTGTCAGCAATGGCCGGGCTCGTGGCGTTCCTGAGCTGCGTGTTGCTTGGCCTCGACCACATCTCACTCGGCAACTTCCTCTTCATATCCACCGCCACAGGGCTTATTGACGGCACGCTCCTCAGCCTGATGACTCTCTCGATAGTATTCTACGCGACAAAGTACGGGGCGGATCCAGACAACGTGGCAGCTCCCGCCCTTGCGACCGCTGCCGACATCATCACCCTGGGCGTACTGTTCCTCGTGGTCATTGCGAGCGGGGTGGCGCCATGATGGAGATGCTCGACCGCATGATCATCCGGTCTACCGTGAAACAGTCGATCCCCGTGCTCCTCGTGGCGCTCCTACTGGGAATCCTCGCGGGGCAGATACTGAATCTCGCATCGTCGATAATCATCATCCCCTTCGTGCTATTCTCCATCCCGATCGTGAACGGCATCGGAGGCAACCTGGGGACTATCCTCGGCGCAAGGCTCTCCTCGGAGCTTCACCTCGGTTCGATATCACCCCGCCTAGAAGGCGACGATCTCGAGGACGAGCTCCTGACAGGGGTTACCCTTGGGATAATTACTTATGTCTCCCTGGCATTCGTTTCGATGGTAGTAGCGCCTGTTCTGGGAGTCGAGATGCCGATCAACCTGGTCAAGCTAGGCGTCCTGATTGCATTCTCAGGCATTCTTCTCAGTTTCGTAGTGCTCGCGATAAGCATGCTCTCCGCGGTCTACAGCTTCAGGTTCGGGCTGGACCCGGACAACTCGGTCGCCCCTCTGACCGCGAGCTCGGGCGACATCGCTGGCATAATGTGCATCATACTTGTGTTGCAGGTGGTGGGTATCTGAAGGAAGGAGCGAGGAAGGGCAGGCCGAGGAAATCGAGACCGAAGGAGTTCGAGGGGCTCCAATACGAGCCGAGGAGCGTCCGCGAGCTGCTGACCGAGATGAAGGACATATCAGATGTCATAGTCGACCTGGCGTACTCAGCCCTGATATTCGACTCGAAGGAGATGGCGGACGAGGTCAGGGACCTGGAGATAAGGATGGACAAGCTGAACTACCAGATACGGCTGACCGCGATGATCGCGAGCAGGTCGCTCCACGACGCCGAGAGCCTCACCGGGATACTGCAAATCGCCGAGGCGGCCCAGCACATTTCCGATGCTGCCGGGGACATCGTCGATCTGATAAGCGAGGAGATAGACACGAGGCCCTTCCTCCCCTTCGTCCTCAGGAACGCGGACGAGAAGTTCAACGCCGTTAGGGTGTTCCCCGAGTCGGAGTTCGTCGGCAGGACCATCGCGGACTCGAAGATCGAAACCAGGACTGGCGCCCGCATAATCGCGGTCAAGCGCAGGAGCGGGTGGGTCTTCGACCCGGATTCCAACTCGGTCTTGAGAGGGAACGATATCGCAATCATAAGAGGGACGGAGGACGGCTACAAGAAATTCCTCAAGGTGGCGAGAGGGACGCAAGGGGGTGCCGGACCATGACGGACGACAACAAGCCCTCGCAACCAGCACAGGCCGAAGACCTCGGCTTCAGCGAAATCACCAAGGACCTGCTCGAGCTCAAGGACACCTCGGAGCTAATGGTGGACCTGGCGTACTCGGCTCTCCTGTACGACAACGAGGATATCGCGAACGAGATCATCTACCTCGAGGACATCGCCGATGCCATTGAGAGGGAGGTCGTGCTCAAGGCACTGAAGGATGTGGAGCACAAGGGGGATTCGCACAGGAGCTTCGTGATGGTGAGACTCGCTCAGGCGATGGAGATGATTGCCGACGCTGCGGTGTCGATGGCCGATGTCGTCCTCAGGGACATAGAGAAGAACCCCGTCCTTCGCCTCAGCCTGAGGGATTCGAGGACCAACATAACTGCGGTCAGGGTATCGAAGTCTTCGTCACTGAACGGTAAGTCGCTCGGAGAGGTCAAGCTCGCCTCTGAGTCCGGCATGTGGATCGTCGCCATAAGGAGGGACAAGAGCTACATCTACGGGCCGGACGAGAACACCGTGATGAAGGCAGGAGACCAGCTCATCGCCCGAGGACACAAGGAGGGCGTGCCCGTCCTGAGGCAGATGGCGGGGTGCATGAAGAAGCTGGACCTGGAAGAGTGCGAATGACCCAGAGAGCGCCCTTCGATTCGACCTGATGCTGCCCCGAAGAGCGGCCGCTCCCGTGGGATAGCCCGGACGTGGAATCCCATCCTCTAGGTCAACGAAGCCCTGCGCCATATCAATAGCCAGACAGCGCAGGCGACCAGCAACCCTGTGCACTTGAACGGGAGCTGGGGGAAGTGACGACGATGAGACAGAGTCCGGACGGAAAGCGGATATACACGGTAGAGGAGCTCGTCCTCGGGAACAAGAACGAGGGCGACAGGATATACCTCAAGGAGAAGGCCAAGGGCGAGGCCGCTCCCATGAGGGAGCGCGGGTTGGCTGACGCCGAGGCGAAGATGAAGCTCCAGGACGCCCTCAACAGGTTCGGCCCCGAGGCCATCAGGGCGCTCGTGGCGGAGGAGCTCGTGCAGATGCAGAAGGAGATCGGTATCGAGACAGCAAAGGCCCTGTCGAGCGCGGATCTCAAGGTCTTCGCCGGGGGCAACTCCGCGAGGGCCGGTTTCGACCTCGGGCAGATGATAGAGAGCATGAGCGTCGCGAGCGACAGCTCGGCGCTCTCCGTCCTCAACAGGCTGGCGAGGCCGAACGACCTCGGGTTCAAGGACATCATGGGTGTCCTCACAGGCGTCATAGACGAGAACAAGGACCTGAAGGCGGAGCTCTTGAAGACGAAGGAGAGCGAACCCCCTGCAGAGAGCAGGAAGGAGAAGGGCAAGTAGCCCTTCTCCAACCCCTTTTTCTATAAACTGACTTGGGCGGTCGCCCTCAGTCGTGGGAATGCCCCCTGTATCAAGACAGGCCCTTACAGGGCCGGGGGACTTTGGTTTTAGGACAATCACTCTTATCTGGCCAGACCACGTAGCAAACTACCGGGCATCACCTATGGGAAAAGCAACCGGCGTTGGCTCGATCATCTTCGGGCTTGTCATGATATTCGTGGGCATAGGCGCATTCTTCTCGGAGGAGGAATCCTCCCAAACACAAAGTGGCAAGATGGCCATAGGCATAGTGATCATCCTTGGACTAGCCCTCATCTACGGAGGAGTCTCAGCGAGGCAGAAGGCGGATGAGAAGGCCAAGGCGGCACAGCAGGCTCAGGCCGCCCAGACAGCCGAACCGCTTCCGCCGCCACCCCCGCCGGACGCGACCCCGGAGGCTACCTGTCCGCACTGTGGGCGGGAGATACGGGCGGACTTCGTCGCGTGCCCGTTCTGTGGCAAGTCGGTCAAGAGCACCTGCCCCAAGTGCGGGAAGCAGGTACAGAGCGACTTCGTGGCATGCCCGTTCTGCGGCGTCCAGCTGGCCGGCTCCAAGCAGCAGTGAGCGGCCGTTCAGCGGAGATTGGACCGCAGCTCAAGGATCACGGCTGACAACTGGACCCATGAGTAACATTTTCTAGGTTCCTCTGCGCTTCAGAGCCTGTGAGGTCCGAAGGAGCAACACTCTTCGAGGATAGAGGCGCATGGAGGGATTGGCTCCGGAAGAACCATTCTCGCAAGACCGAGATCTGGCTGCTCATACACAAGAAGAGCGCGGGCAGGGTGGGGGTCGCTTACGAAGAGGCTGTGGAAGAGGCCATCTGCTTCGGATGGATAGACGGCAAGCTCAGACGGATCGACGACAGGCGCCACGCGATCAGGTTCACCCCCCGCAGGGCCGGGAGCATCTGGTCCGAGAGCAATCGTGATCGGGCGGAGAGGATGATCAGGAGGCGCAGGATGACGAAAGCCGGCCTCGAGAGCGTGGAAGTGGCGAAGAGGAACGGCAGGTGGGCCGAAGCCCGTGCCCCGAGGAAGGTTCCGGAGATACCTGACGACCTCGCCGCAGCCCTCAGGGCCGACGACCGGGTTGCCAGGAATTTCGAGGCGCTCGCGCGCTCATATAAGTCGGCTTATGTGTATTGGGTCTTGGGCGCAAAGAGGCCCGAAACGAGAGCCAAAAGGATACGAGAGGTCGTCGCGAGGGCGGCCTCGAAAAAGAAACCCTGGACATAGGACCTGAAGGGGCCGATCCGCCTGGACCAGGAAACCGGGGTTTTCATCTATTTATGCTGGCAGTCCGTTGTCGGTGGCATGTCCGGACTGATATTCCTATCCACACAGGAGCTGGACGAGACTGTCGGGTTCTACACCTCGAGACTTGGGATGGAGGTCTGGCTGAAGCAGGAGGACTGCACCATCCTGCGCCATGGGAACCTGATGCTCGGCTTCTGCCAGAGGGAAGTGGTGGACGCTTGCGGCATCATAACGTTCTACTTCGCCTCGAAGGACGAGGTCGATTCCAGATACGAGGACCTCAAGGACATCGCCGACGGGCCGCCCAAGGAGAACCCGAAGTACAGGATCTACCACTTCTTCCTGAGGGACCCTGAGGGCAGGCGGCTGGAGATACAGAAGTTTTACGACATCTGACCAGTTATGCAGGCCCCGGGACACCGCCAAGGTGGCGGTTCAGGGCCAAAGGATTAATCTCCAGGCCTTGATTCTGACAGCCATGCACAAGGTTGTGACCGTCGACCTCGAGAAAGACATCCTCTCGGCGAACCGGAAGATAGCCAATGACAACCGCGCCCTGCTCGAGAAGCACGGGATAGTGGCTTTCGACTTCCTCGGGGCCATCGGCTCAGGGAAGACACTCATCATAGAGAAGCTCGTGGACGTCCTCAAGGCGAAGGGCAAGCGCGCGGCGGCGGTGGCGGGCGATGTCTCTGGAGATGATGATTACCAGAGGTTCGTCTCGCACGGCATCCCTGCGGCGAACATCAACACCGGCAAAGAGTGCCACCTAGACGCTCACCTCGTGGACCACGCGCTCGAGGACTTGCCCCTGGACAAGCTGGACTGCCTGTTCATAGAGAATGTCGGGAACCTCGTGTGCCCTGTGGACTTCCCGCTCGGGTCGCACAAGAGGATCGTGGTCATAAGCGTCACAGAAGGTGACGACATGGTCAGGAAGCACCCCGCGATATTCACGTTCTCCGATGTGATCGTCATCAACAAGATTGACCTCGCCCAGGCGATGGAAGTCGACCCGAGGATACTGGAGAGGGACGCCCGCAGGGCCAATCCAGGCGCTGCTGTGATCATGATGGACGCGCGCCACGGGAAGGGCCTGGAAGACCTCGTCAAGGCCCTCGGGCTGTAGAGGACATGATATGAAGATCACCGTCTACGGAATCGTACAAGGCGTCGGGTTCAGGCCCACGGTGTTCAGGGTCGCAAGGGCGATGGGGCTCAGAGGCTATGTCCTGAACAACGGCTCCAACGTGGAGATACATGTCGACAGAGAAGCCGACAAGTTCCTTGAAGAGCTCAAGCGCGCCCTCCCCTCGCTGGCGCGCATCGATAGGGCGGAGTTCGAGGACGTCCGGGAGGACCTCGGGGAGTTCACAATAGTCCAGAGCCACGACGGGAAACGGGTTTCGCTAATACCCACCGACACAGCCATCTGCGGGAGCTGCTTCCTGGATTTCCGCGAGGTCGGCAACAGGAGGCATCACTTCCCGTTCACCAACTGCACGGAGTGCGGTGCCCGCTTCACCGTGATCGCCGATCTGCCCTTCGACAGACCAAGGACGAGCATGGCGGACTTCCCGATGTGCCCCGACTGCGCGCGCGAATACTCCTCGCCAGATGACCGCAGGTTCCACGCGCAGACCATCTCGTGCCCCAGCTGCGGGCCGAGGTACGAGCTGTACGACGGGGACGGGACCAAGGTGACCGGTGAACCGTTCGAGATCTTCGCGGAGAAGATAGACGGCGGGAGCGTAGGCCTCCTGAAGGGCTGGGGAGGGATGCACATCATATGCACCCTCGAGAACGCGGCCCGGCTCAGGAAGGTGTACCGGCGGGGGGGCAAACCCTATGCGGTCATGATGAGAAACCTGGACACGATCAAGAAACTCACCGTCATGGACGACCTTGAGGAGAGGCTCCTGAGGTCGCCTCAGCGACCGATAGTGCTCCTGCACAAGAGGCGGGAGGCCTTCGAGTCGCTGGACAAGGTCTCTCCGGGGCTCGGGAACCTAGGGGTGATGCTCCCGTACTCGGCCGCACATCTGCTGATGTTCGAGCACCTGAAGGCGGACGCAGTCATCATGACCTCCGCCAACCCACCTGGGGAGCCAATGTGCACAGAGAACGATAAGGCGTTCTCGCTCGGGCTCGACTACTACCTGTTGCACAACAGGAGGATCATACACAGGTGCGATGATAGCGTGGTCAAGGTCAACTCGGGGAGGACGAACTTCACGAGGAAGTCGAGGGGGTTCGTCCCGGTGCCCGTCGAGGCGAACCACAAGCACTCGGTCGTCGGAGTGGGTGCTCAATGGGACGTGACCGGGTCTGTGTCGAGGGACGGTGAGATATTCCTCACGCAGTACGTAGGTGAGTCGCAGCAGTACCTCACGCTCCATTATCTGGGGGACGCGCTCCACCACCTGATGGGGCTCCTCGGGACGGAGTCGGTCCAGGCTATAGGCCTGGACAAGCACCCGAAATACTCCACCAGGATAATGGCCAGGAGACTCGCCAAGGAGTTCGGGGCGGAGCTGGTCGAGACGCAGCACTATCATGCGCATGCGGCCGCGCTCAAGATAGACCGCGGCATCTCCGGGCCGATTGTGTGCCTGACGTGGGACGGCACCGGATACGGGGACGACGGCACATCGTGGGGAGGGGAAACGCTCCTTGCAGACTATCATGAGTATGCTAGGCTCGGCACGCTCGAAGGCATCCCGCTCCTCGGAGGAGACCGTGCGGTCATAGACCCCAAGAGGGTCGTGACGGCCCTTCAACTCAAGCTCGGCCGCGAGCCGACGATGGTCGATGACGATGACGTGGACCTGTACTCGAAGATGCTCGGAAAGAGCGTGGTCGCCTCGAGCATGGGAAGGGTCTTGGACGCGGTGTCCTGCATCGTGGGCGTCTGCTGCAAGAGGACCTACGAGGGCGAGCCCGCGATAAGGCTCGAAAGATGGCTGGAGGAGGGCAGGCCGACCATCGATTTCGATCTCGACTTCCGCAGGAAGGGTAAGGTCGAGACTGCCCTCACCCTGCCGATGTTCGAGAGGCTCCTCGACATGAGGCTCGAATCCGAGACCGAGCGGGCGGACGCAGCCGCCTCCTTCGTGAAGACCCTGGTCGGAGGGGTCGCGGAGCGCGCCTGCGGGTACGCCGAGTCGCAGGGGTTGAGGCAGATCGGGCTCTCGGGCGGGGTTTCTTTCAGCGGGCCCGTAACCGCATGGGTCAAGGAGACCGTCGAACGGAGAGGGCTGGAGTTCGTCGGGCATGAGCGGATATCGAACGGCGATGGCGGAATCTCGACTGGCCAGAACGCAATAGCTGGCGCGAACCTTGGCTAAAGCTTTATAATCAGCCCTGCCTACCCGATTCCCGATGTGTCTAGCCGTCCCAGCCGAGGTCAAATCGATCGATGGTCACATGGCGACCGTCGACTACGGAGGCGTGAGCAGGGACGCCAACATCTCCCTCGTCGAGGCCAAGGTGGGAGACTTCGTCATAGTCCACGCGGGCTACGCCATACAGATCATGGACAGGGAAGAGGCCGAGAAGACCCTGGAGATGTTCCGCGAGATGCTGGACTACGAGTCCACCGGGGCGTAGAGATGCACGAGTTCTCAGTCATGAGTCAGATCGTCGACAGCATCCTCGAGGAGGCGCAGAAGAGGGACGCGAAGAGGATAGAACAGGTCGACTTGGAGATCGGTGACTACACCATGCTCGGGCAGGAGCAGATGAGGTTCGCCTTCGACGTCCTCGCAAGAGACACGATGATGGAGGGGGCGAAGCTGAACATAACGACCAGACCGGGCAAGGTCAGGTGCTCATGCGGCTACGAGGGCGCCCCATCTGCCTCCGAAGACTCGCCTCACAAGGTGGTGCCGATACTCGAATGCCCTGAATGCGGTGGCGTCGCGAAGATACTCGAGGGACGGGAGTGCCTCATCAGGAACATCAGACTGGTGGTGCCCGATGTTTAGGCTCCGAGACAGGGAGATGTCGCGCGCGATCCTCCACAAGCTCGGAGCTCTGAACCTACACATAACGCTGATGCATGTCTGCGGCACGCACCAGGACACACTGGTCAGGTTCGGCCTCGACAGTGAGTTCAAGCGCGTGGGGATAGACATCCGACAGGGCCCTGGGTGCCCGGTCTGCGTCACCACGCCGAGAGAGATCGAAGAGGTTCTTGCGCTTGCGCGCGCGGGCATCACAGTCGCCGTCTTCGGCGACGTGCTCAAAGTGCCCGGTGCGACCGGGTCGCTCAGCGGGGTGAAGGCGGAAGGCGCCGATGTCAGAGTAGTGTTCGGCGTCGATGACGCCGTCTCCCTGGCAAAGCGGATTCAGAAGGAGGTCGTCTTCATGGGGATAGGCTTCGAGACGACAGCCCCGACGACAGCGTCGGCGCTGCTGTCCTCGCCCCCGCCGAACTTCTCCGTCCTCAGCTGCCACAGGACGGTCCCGCCAGCACTCGAAGCTATTGCCGGCATGGGGGAGATACGTCTCGACGGCATGATTCAACCAGGACACGTGAGCACGATCATCGGCACGAGACCGTACGAATTCCTCTCCGGGAAGCACAAGATACCCCAGGTGGTCGCTGGGTTCGAGCCCCTCGACCTGTTGATGGGAGTGTACATGCTGGCCATCCAGATTAGGGAGGGCAGGGCGGAGGTCGAGAACGAGTACACGAGGGTCGTCCATCAAGATGGCAACCCGACCGCTATCAAGGCGATGGGGCGCGCGTTCGAGCCCTCTGACGTGGAGTGGAGGGGGTTCCCTGTCATACCCAAGAGCGGTCTTGCGATCCGGAAGGAGTTCGGAGCGCACGACGCTAGCAGGCGTTTCGATGACCTGATCGCACCTGTCCGTGGGAAGGAGTACAAGGAAGCCAAGGGGTGCAGGTGCGGAGAGATGCTCCGCGGGATTGCGGTGAGCGAGGACTGTCCCCTGTTCGCGAACAAGTGCACGCCCAACACACCGATCGGGCCCTGCATGGTGTCCAGGGAGGGGAGCTGCTACATAGCATACAGGTATCTGAAGAAGTGAGGCACTCCCGGCTTCCCCGGTCTCCTGAGGACATGAGCGCCCTGGCGCAATGGAGGAACGAGAGAATAGCCCCGTGGATAGGGCACAACCATGTAAAACGAATCTCCCCTGGTCTTGACGAACGGAAGACCTGCAACCTGGAGGGGCACGCAGAGACAATCTGTGATGCCTGATGCGACCGGGGCCCGTACGGCCGATTGCCCCCTTTCGGACAGCGGAGGGGTGAATTCGACGGGTTCCGGAAACGGCGGTTAATCGAATTTCGAATTTCGTGGCCCATATCTGAAAGAAAATCTACACACCTCGCACGATGACCTGATGATTGTCGCCACAATCACCACGCTTTTCGAAAGAGCCTAACGAAACGTATATAAATAACTTGTTTATTACCGAGAATCGTAAGACCACTCAATGGACCGAGTGGATGCGCCAGATGGACTGTCTCGGCGCCCTGTCGCGGGGTCACTCGGGCCGGTCGAGGAATCGTCTAACCTGATCAGGAGGGGAGGTGGACATGGCCGAACCCGCAAAGCAGGACAAGACAGTCACCACGAACGCATCAGAGGAGCACAAGAAGGGCGAGAAGGCCCCCAGAGTGGGAGTTTTCGTGTGCCACTGTGGCAGCAACATTGCTGGCGTTGTGGACTGCGGCAAGATCCGGGAGACGGCAGAGAAGATCGGCGACGTGGTCGTGGCCAAGGAGAACAAGTACACCTGCTCCGACCTCGGCCAGGAGGAGATCATCAAGGCCATCAAGGAGCACGGGGTCGAGAGGGTGGTCGTCGCCGCCTGCTCGCCGAGGCTCCACGAGCCGACCTTCAGGAAGTGCATCCAGGAGGCCGGCCTCAACCCTTACCTGCTGCACATGGTCAACATCAGGGAGCAGTGCTCCTGGGTCCACGGGCACGAGAAGGCCAAGGCGACAGAGAAGGCCTCCGAGCTGGTCAAGATGGGCGTCTCGAAGGCCTCGAGGCTCGAGCCGCTCGAGGCCAGGGAGGTCCCGGTCGAACCGAGCTCGCTCGTGATAGGCGGGGGAGTCGCGGGGATCCAGGCCGCGCTCGACCTGGCGAACATGGGGTTCAAGGTCTACATGGTCGAGAAGGAGCCCAGCATAGGCGGCAAGATGGCCATGCTGGACAAGACGTTCCCGACGGGTGACTGCGCCATATGCATACTCGCGCCCAAGATGGTCGAGCTGTCCAGGCACCCCAACATCACGCTTCTCTCGTACTCCGAGATCGAGGAGGTCAAGGGGTACATAGGCAACTACGATGTCAAGGTCCGCAGGAAGGCAAGGTACGTCAAGGAGGACCTCTGCGTCGGGTGCGGGGTTTGCGCGGAGGCCTGTCCGGTCAAGGTCGACAACGAGTTCGACCTCGGGTTCGGCCAGCGCAGGGCGATATACGTGCCCTTCCCCCAGGCGGTCCCGCTCAAGTACACCATAGACAAGGAGCACTGCCTGCACTTCAAGTCCGGCAAATGCCTCCTGTGCGTCAAGGCCTGCACCAACAACGCGATCGACCACAAGATGGAGGACGAGGTCGTCAACCTGAAGGTCGGCACCATCATCGTCGCCACTGGCTACGACATTTATGTGCCCATGAGAAAGGGCGTCTACAAGTACTGGGAGTACGAGAACGTCATCACCGGGCTGGAACTCGAAAGGCTGCTGAACGCCTCCGGGCCCACAGGCGGTCACCTGGTCAGACCATCTGACGGGGAGCGGCCCCTGAAGATCGCGTTCATTCAATGCGTGGGCTCCCGCACCAAGAAGATCAACAAGAACTACTGCTCCAGGGTCTGCTGCATGTACGCTATCAAGAACGCGCAGATCATCATGGAGCACGAGCCTGAGACTGAGATCTCCGTATACTACAACGACATCAGGGCCTTCGGGAAGGGGTTCGAGGAGCTGTACCACAGGGTCAGGGAGGAGTACGCGGTCGAGTTCATCAGGGGCCGGCCCGCGAAGCTCACGGAGAACCCCGCCACCAAGAACATCACGATCAGGGCGGAGGAGACGCTCCTGAACGAGATCACCGAGAGGGAGTTCGACCTCGTGGTCCTGTCGACGGGGCTCATACCCTCCGAGGGAAGCAAGAACGTCGGCAAGGCGCTGGGGCTCACTACCACCCCCGACGGATTCTTCGCGGAGGCGCACCCGAAGCTGCGGCCGGTCGACACCGCCCTGGACGGCGTGTACCTGGCGGGTTGCGCCCAGGGACCGAAGGACATACCTGACAGCGTCGCCCAGGCCAAGGCCGCGGCGTCATCCGCGGCGGCCCCCATGTTCGCGAAGAAAGTCACTATCGAGCCGCTCACAGCGTCCGTCGACGAGGACCTGTGCGTCGGATGCGGGTTGTGCGTCGAGCTGTGCCCGTACGGCGCCCCGGAGCTGGTGACGGTGGAGAAGGGAGGCACGAAGGCCAGGATCATCGAGGCCCTGTGCCACGGGTGCGGCACATGCGCGGCGTCGTGCCCACAGAAGGCCATAGCCTGCAAGCAGTTCACGGACGAGCAGATATTCTCCGAGATACTCGCCGCGCTCGGGGGAGAGGGCAAGAAGGCCAACGACCGCAAGAAAGCCGAGGTGGGGGTGAGCTGAGATGGCCGAGGTGGAGAAGGTCTTCATAGGCGGCCTGCACGAACAGCTCACCGAGGAGAAGGTCATAGAGGAGAAGGACCTGGACCGTGACTTCGCGAAGGAGATCAGGAAGTACGGCGGGAAGGACGTCATGACCTGCCTGCAGTGCGGGAACTGCACGGGCGTGTGCCCAATCAGCCTCAAAATCGACTACAAGACCAGGAACATCATCAAGTGCTGTCAGTTCGGGCTCAAGAAGTACACCCTCGGGACGCAGTGGGTATGCGCGACCTGCTACCGCTGCTATGAGCACTGCCCCGCGGACCTGAACCCCGCGGAGGTCATGATAGCGCTCAGGCACATAGCGATCAGGGAGGGCATCATACCGCCGTTCGTGAAGACGGCCGCGACCAACCTGGTCAGGTATGGCCAGAGCGTCAGGCCTGACCCCGAGATTGACAAGATAAGGGTCGAGCTCGGTCTCAAGCCGGTCCATGCGGACGCGGACCAGCTGAGGGCTGTTGTCAGGGAGATCCAGACCCTCGTCCACGCGACCAAGTACGACAAGCTCATAGGCATACTGGAGGAGGTGAAGGTGTGAATTCCTACCTCTACTTCTTCGGATGTGTCATCCCCAACAGGTACCCGGGCGTCGAGTACGCCGTCCGATGGGTCACGGGGAAGAACGGGTTCGATATGGACGTGAAGAACTGCGAGGAGTTCTCGTGCTGCCCTGTCCCGGGCATATTCTACTCCACGGACAAGGACACATGGCTCCTGCTGGCGGCCAGGAACCTAGTTCTGGCGCAGCCTGAGAAGAGGGACATCCTGACCGTCTGCAACGGATGCCTCGCCTCCCTGCTGAAGGCCACCGAGTACCTCCAGGAGCCCAAGAACATGGGCAGGGTGAACCGCATGCTGGCCAAGGTCGGCAAGAAGTACACGGGGATACCTGTCAGGTCTGAGGGCAGAAGGAAGATCTTCGAGCCCGTCAAGGTCAGGCACTACATCGAGGTCATGGCGAACGACATCGGCACCGATGCGATCGCCGAGCATACCAAACACCCTCTCAAGAACCTGAAGGTGGCGGTCCACTACGGCTGCCACTACCTGAGACCGACCGAGCACGCCCAGTTCGATGAACCCAACGACCCCGTCCTCCTCGACAGGATAGTCGAGGCGTGCGGCGCTGCCAGCGTGGACTACGAGGACAAGCACGACTGCTGCGGCGCAGGCGGAGGAGTCAGGTCTCACATAGTCGAACTGGCGAACTCGCTGACACAGGACAAATGCAGGAACATATCGGCCGCGGGGGCGGACTGCATCGTGACAGGATGCCCGTTCTGCCTCCTGCAGTTCGACAACGCCCAGAAGAGCTTCGCCAAGGACGGCATCCCCGTGATGCACGTCTCGCAGTTCCAGGCGCTGGCGATGGGGATAGACCCGATCTCCCTGGGCTTCGACACGCATCACGTATCCGCACACTCACTGCTCAGAAAGATCAGGGGGTCCTGAGAACAATGGAGGCTTCAACCAATGCACCGGCCCAGGAGGCAGCCTACGAGCCGAAGATAATCGCTTTCTGCTGCAACTGGTGCTCGTACGCTGGCGCGGACCTCGCGGGCACGACCAGGCTGCAGTATCCCCCGAACGTCAGGATCATCAGGGTCATGTGCTCGGGCAGGGTCGACCCCGCATTCGTGCTCAAGGCGTTCACCCTGGGTGCGGACGGCGTGATTGTAGCAGGGTGCCACCCGGCGGACTGCCACTACATCAACGGCAACGAGAAGACCGCCATGAGGGGGGACTTCCTCAAGTCGTTCCTCGAGGACGCGGGCATCGAGAGCCAGAGGTTCAAGGTAGAATGGATCGCGGGCTCGGAGGGGCGCAAGTTCGCCGAGACCGTCAAGAAGATGGTGGTGGAGCTGGAGAAGCTGGGGCCGATAGGCCAGGAGGCTGCTGCTGATGGCTGAGAAGAAGGTCGGCGCCGTCCTCGTGGTCGGCGGAGGGCCCGCGGGGATGCAGGCTGCCCTCGACCTGGCGGACTCGGGCTACAAGGTGTACATCCTCGAGACCACAGCGAGCATAGGCGGCACGATGGCCCAGCTGGACAAGACCTTCCCGACGAACGACTGCTCGATGTGCATCCTCTCCCCGAAGCTCGTCGCGACGGGCAGGCACGAGAACATCACCATGCTGACCCATGCCGAGCTCAAGAAGATCGAGGGCAAGGCGGGTAACTTCAAGGTCACACTCAACAGGCATTCCAGATACATAATAGAGGAGAAGTGCACGGGCTGCGGAGTGTGCGCCGAGCACTGCCCTGTCGAGGGGGTCAACTCGTTCGACAGGGAGATGGCCCCCGCGAAGGCCATCTACGTGCCCTTCCCGCAGGCCGTCCCACTCGTGTACACGATCGACCGGGGGCTATGCATCGGCTGCGGCGTGTGCGAGAAGTTCTGCGAGGCCACGGCCATCCAGTACTCCCAGAAGCCGGACAAGGAGGAGGTCCTGGAGGTCGGGGCAGTCATACTCAGTCCCGGGTACGATGTCTTCGAGGCTGGCAGGAAGGTGGAATACGGCCATGGCACGTTCCCGAACGTGCTGACGAACATCGAATTCGAGAGGATGCTCAGCGCCTCCGGCCCGACTGAGGGGCACGTCATAAGGCCGTCGGACGGCGATGTGCCGAAGAAGATAGCGTTCATACAGTGCGTCGGATCGAGGGACTCGCAGACCGGCAACACCTACTGCTCTTCGTACTGCTGCATGGCCGCCCTGAAGCAAGCGGTCATAGGCCAGGAGCATGTCCCCGGCCTGCAGACGAAGATATTCTTCATGGACACCCGGGCGTTCGGGAAGGAGTTCGAGGAGTACCTGTTCAGGGCCGAGAACGAGTACGGGGTCCAGGTGCTCAGGAACACGAGGGTGCCCAAGGTCCAGGAGGACCCCAGCACGAACAACCTCATGATATACTACCACGAAGGCCCCGAGATCAAAGAGGAGGTCTTCGACATGGTGGTGCTCTCGGCGGGGGCGCAGCCTCCGGCGTCCGGAGCTGCCGCAGCCAAGATCATGGGCATCGAGCTCAACAAGTTCGGCTTCTGCGAGACTGACGACCTCAGTCCTGTGGAGACTTCGGCGCCAGGGATCTTCGTTTGCGGGGCGTTCTCCGGCCCGAAGGACATCCCCGACTCCATCGCGCAGGCCAGCGGCGCTGCGGGCAAGGTGGCCGCGCTACTCTCAGAGGAGAGGGGGAAGCTCGTCGCGAAGAAGGAGTACCCTCCCGAGAAGGACGTCTCGGGAAAGCCCCCCAGGATAGGCGTGTTCGTGTGCCACTGCGGGATCAACATCGGTTCCGTGGTGAACGTCCCGGAGGTCATGGAGTATGCGAAGTCCCTCCCCAACGTGGCGTACGTCGAGAGGAACCTCTACACTTGCTCTGGGGACACCCAGAAGAAGATCAGGGAGGTCATCGACAAGCACGACCTGAACAGGGTCGTGGTCGCGAGCTGCACGCCCAGAACTCACGAGCCGCTCTTCCAGAACACGATCCGGGAGGCGGGCCTGAACAAGTACCTGTTCGACATGGCCAATATCAGGGACCAGTGCTCCTGGGTGCACAGGCTGGAGCCAGAGAAGGCCACACAGAAGGCGAAGGACCTTGTCAGGATGGCCGTCGCGAAGGCGGCCAAGTTGGAACCCCTGCCGCAGCCCAAGATACCTGTCACGCACGCAGCCCTCGTCATAGGGGGAGGGCTCAGCGGCATGGCCGCCGCGCTCGAGATAGCCAAAGCCGGCTTCGAGGTCCATTTAGTGGAGAAAGACAAGGCCCTCGGAGGGCACCTCAGAAGGATATACCACACCCTAGCGGGCATCGACCCGCAAGAGGCTTTCGAGAGCCTCAAGAAGGAGATCTCGGAGAACAAGAGGATCAAGGTGCACCTCGGGACTGAGGTGGCCGAGGTCAAGGGGTACATAGGCAACTTCGAGTCCACCCTGAAGAACGGCGAGAAGGTCAAGCACGGGGCTGTCGTGGTCGCCACGGGCGGCATCGAGTACGAGCCCAAGGAATACGAGTTCGGCAAGCACAAGAAGGTCATCCGGCAGACCGAGCTCGGAGAGCTGCTCCATAGCAAGAAATTCAAGGCCGAGAACGTGGTCATCGTGCAGTGTGTCGGCTCCAGGAACGAGGAGCACCCGAACTGTTCCAGGATATGCTGCTCGACCGCCCTGGCCAACGCAGTCAAGATCAAGAACGATCACCCGGAGACAAACGTGTTCGTCCTCTACAGGGACATCAGGACCTACGGCTTCGCGGAGGAGCACTACAACGAGGCTTCCAGGCTGGGCGTCACCTTCCTCAGATACGACCCCGCCTCCCCGCCGAAGGTCACCTCGAAGGGGGACGACCTCTTCGTGGAGGTGGACGAGGTCTTCATCGAGCAGGCGGTCCGCATCAAAGCGGACTATCTGGTGCTCAACGCAGCAGTACATCCGAACCCCGACAACCAGGAGCTGGCCAAGCTGCTGAAGGTCCCGCTCAACAAGGAGGGCTTCTTCCTGGAGGCGCACATGAAGCTGAGGCCGGTCGACTTCGCCACCGACGGGATATTCCTGTGCGGTCTGGCGCACTCGCCCAGGCTCATAGGCGAGAGCGTCTCCCAGGCGCTCGCGGCCGCCGCCAGGGTCAACACGGTCCTGTCGAAGGAGTTCATCGAGGCCGAGGGCGTCGTCAGCGTCGTCGACGAGGACAAGTGCATCGCCTGCGGCAGATGCGAGGAGATCTGCGAGTACGGCGCGCCGAGCCTGGTGGAGGTCAGGCCAGGCGTCATGAAGTCCAAGATCAACGAGGCGCTCTGCAAGGGCTGCGGGTCGTGTGCGGTCGCATGCTGCTCGCGGGCCATCAGCCCGAAGCACTTCAAGACCGAGCAGATACTGACGATGATTGAGGCGTGCCTCAAGAATGACCTCGAGCAGGAGGAGGCGAGGACATGACGGACAAGAAGTTCGACCCCAACATAGTCGCTTTCTGCTGCAACTGGTGCTCCTATGCCGGGGCGGACCTGGCAGGGGTCTCGAGGATGCAGTACCCCCCGAACGCCAGGGTCATCAGGGTCATGTACTCAGGCAGAGTCGAGCCATACTTTATACTTAGGGCGCTCGAGCTGGGCGCGGACGGAGTGCTCGTGGCGGGGTGCCACATAGGAGACTGCCACTATCTGTCCGGGAACGTCGAGGCCGAGAAGAGGATGAAGATGACCGAGGAGGTCCTCGACACGCTCGGCCTGGGCAGCAAGAGGATGCGCCTCGAGTGGATATCTGCCTCCGAGGGCCAGAAGTTCGCCCACACCATGAAGGAGTTCACCGAGCAGATCAAGGGCCTAGGGGCAAACCCGCTCCCGAAGCCACCGGCGAAGAAGGTCGGCGATCCGGCGTCAATCAAGGAGGCAATGAACAGGATCATAGAGGACACCGGTGCCTTCGACTGCGTCGAGTGCGGCAAGTGCACGACCGTGTGCCCCGTGGCCAAGTACAACCCCGACTTCGCCCCCAGGACGGTCGTCCTGAAGGCGTCGGAGGGGATAGTAGAGAACGTTGCCAGCAACAGGGACGTCTGGACTTGCGTAACGTGCGAGCAGTGCAACGCGATGTGCCCATACAAGGTCGACTATTCTGGGTTCATAAGGGGCATGAGGGCCGAGGCGGTCCAGTTCGACAACGCCCCCGCCTGCTCCCAGGGAGGTCTCATCCATGCAATCATGCGCATCCAGGCGAACAGCGACCTCAAGCAGAACAGGTTGGGGTGGCTCACGCCGGACCTCAAGGTCGCCGACAAGGGGGAGGTATTCTACTTCACCGGGTGCGTCGCCTACTTCGATGCCATCTTCAAGGAGCGCAACCTGGGGCTGTCTGGCATACCCCAGTCGGTAGTAAAGATAATGAACAAGGCCGGTGTTACTCCGGTCGTCAGCAACGACGAGGTTTGCTGCGGGCACGACCTCAACTGGACGGGGGACGAGGAAGGGCTCAAGAAGCTGATGAAGAAGAACGTCGACCTGGTCAAGGCCTCAGGGGCCAAGAAGGTCGTGTTCTCGTGTCCCGAGTGCCTGCGGACGTTCAACCTCGACTACCAGGACTTCCTGGGTGACTTCGACTTCGAGATGCAGCATGTGTCGGAGTACGTGGACGACCTCATCCAGGAGGGCAAGCTGAAGTTCAAGAAGGGGTCCAAGAAGGTCACGTTCCAGGACTCCTGCAGGCTGGGGAGGCACATGGGGATCTACGACCCACCCAGGAACGCCCTCAAGGGGGCGGATGCCCAGGTGGTGGAGATGGAGAACACCAGGGACAAAGCCGTATGCTGCGGTGTCAGCGCCTGGGCGACCTGCGACGAGATATCCAGGAAGCTCCAGATCGACAGATTCAAGGAGGCAAAGAAGACCGGCGCTGAGTGCCTCGTCACCGGCTGCTACAAGTGCCTCATACACCTCAGCTGCGCGGTCGAGAACAAGACCCAGGTCCCCAAGGAGCAGATCGACATACCGATCAAGGACCTGAGCGTGTTCATCGCGGAGGCTCTGGAATGAACGAAGAAGCATTTGGGGCCATGATTCAAAGACGAAACTTGCAGATTCCTTGCAGCGATATTCACGATTCGAGTTCATTTGAGGGCGGATTGTGCCTCACTCCGAAGGTATTCGCAGGAGGGACAGGATGAGGCTAGTGGGGCAGTCAACGAAACACATAAGACAGAGGATGAAATACGGCAAGAAGACAGCGGATTGCGCAACTACAGTGCCCGGGGGGGCGGAGAATACACACGCAGGATCATGACGGAGGTCTTTGAATGGAGAAATCAGTGATGGTGATTGGTGGTGGAATTGCTGGCATCCAGGCCGCCTTGGACCTGGCCGAGAAGGATATCAAGGTGAGCCTAGTGGAGAAGTCTCCAAGCATCGGCGGGAGAATGGCCCAGTTGGACAAGACATTCCCGACGAACGACTGTTCGATCTGCATACTGGCGCCCAAGATGGCGGACTGCTACAACCATCCCAACATCGATGTGCTGACCTACTCTGAAGTTGAGGAGGTCAGTGGGAAAGCTGGCGATTTCAAGGTGAAGGTCCTGAGGCGGTCAAGATTCGTCGATGAAGAGAAGTGCACTGGCTGTGGAGACTGTTTCAAGGTGTGCCCTGTTGCGCTCCCGAACGAGTTCGACATGGAGATGAGGGAGCGAAGGGCGATCTTCATGCCCTTCCTGCAATCAGTTCCGCGCGTGGCCGTCATAGACCGACAGGGACAGGCGCCATGCTCGAACGAGTGCCCCGCGGGACTCAGCGCCCAAGGATATGTCGCGCTGATACGCGCCGAGAAATTCAAGGAAGCCCTGGACCTGATAAGAAGGACTGTGCCGCTCCCATCTGTGTGCGGTCGCATATGTCACCATCCATGCGAGGAAGGCTGCAACAGAAAGGATGTCGACCAGCCAGTCGCAATCGCCGCGTTGAAATCATTCGTCGCTGACCATGTTCGCGAGCAAGGCGAAGACAAACCAACGCCCCCTGAGACGAAGCGCAAGGAGAAGGTCGCAGTGGTGGGAGCAGGGCCTGCGGGTCTTGCGGCGGCCTATCGCCTCGCCCTAAGAGGTTTCAACGTCAAGATACTTGAAGCCACATCCAAGCCTGGCGGCATGCTGTGGTGGGGGATTCCAGACTACAGGCTTCCGAAGGAGATACTCACCGCCGAAGTGGAGTACCTTCTCAGTCACGGCATCGAAGTGGAGTACGGAAAGACCGTGGGCAAGGACGTCACCCTGGAGCAGCTGCAGAAGGAATACGATGCTGTCTTCCTCGCAATAGGAGCGCACAGGAGCCTGAAACTTGGCATCCCGGGGGAGGACTTGAACGGAGTTATGCATGGGGTCGATTTCCTACACAAGCTTGTTGCCAAGGAGAAGGTCACGATAGGCAAGAAGGTCGCTGTGATTGGAGGAGGAAACGCCGCAATGGATGCAGCCAGAACAGCCCTCCGCTTGGGTTCCGAAGTCACTGTGCTGTACAGAAGAACCAGGAACGAGATGCCTGCCATCGCTTCCGAGATCGAAGGCGCGGAAGAGGAGGGGATCAAGTTCGAGTTTCTGGTGGCGCCTGTTCGCATTGTTGGCCAGGGAGGCAAGATCTCCGGAATCGAGTGCCAGAAGATGAAGCTGGGAGAACCTGACAAATCGGGAAGGGCCAGGCCTGTTCCAATCGAGGGCTCGGAGTTCACAATTGAGGTAGACACAGTCATCCCTGCGGTAAGCCAGGAGCCAGAGATTGAGAAGCTGGGCGCGAAGTCCCTTACAGCGACGAAATGGAAGACCATTGAGGTCAACCCCGGCAACCTCAGCACTAATGTCAAGGGTGTCTTCGCAGGGGGAGACGCTGTCACTGGACCAGCCTCGGCAGTCGAAGCGTTCGCTGCGGGAAACAAAGCCGCAATCTACATAGAGAGATTCCTGGACGGCAAGAGCATAGAGCCTGATCCTGAGGAGAAGGACGAACACATTGTCACTCTGGAGGACATCAAGGCAAGGATGAAGGGGGATATCACTAAGACCGAGCGTGTGCAGAGACAGAAGCTCGCACTCGAGAAACGCAGAACCACCTTCGGCGAGGTCGAGAAGATCCTCACGAAGGAAGAAGCCCTCAAGGAGGCATCTCGATGCGTGAGCTGTGGGCCATGTTCTCGATGCGAGGCGTGTGTCCCTGTCTGCGGTCCCAAGTGCATTGACTACAACATGAAGGATCAGGTCCTGACACTCAACCCTGCTGCTATCATCGTCGCGACTGGGTTTGACATATGGGATCCGACTTCGTCGACAGAATACGGATACCGAAGGTACCCGAACGTGTTCACGGCAATGGAGTACGAGCGGATGATAAATGCCGCGGGACCTACCGGAGGACACATAGTGAGGCGTTCCGATGGCGAGCATCCGAAGAAGATGGCTTTCATCCAGTGCGTAGGCTCGAGAAATCCGCAGGTGGGGCATCCATACTGCTGCGGCGTGTGCTGCATGCACTCCACCAAAGAGGCCATGCTGGCTAGGGAACACTACGAGGACGTCAACTCGACGATCTTCTACAAGGACCTCAGAGCGTGCGCGAAGGGCTTCTTCGAGTACGTCGAGAGGGCGAAGAACGATTATGGCGTGAAGTTCGTGAACTCGGATGCGACCGTGCAGGAAAATCCCGACACGCACAATCCAATCGTAGTCTTCGATATCGGGGGGAAGCAGCAATCCGAGGAGTTCGACGCTGTGATTCTCGCCACGACGCTGATACCCAGAAAGGAGACAATCGAACTGGCGAAGATACTTGGCTTGAAGCTCGATGAGTTCGGGTTCCTGGAGTCCGCAGACAGGATCTTGGAACACGGGACGACGCAGGTTCCCGGGGTATTCTTGGCCGGATACTGCGCCGGACCTGCAGATATCCCCGAATCTGTTGCCCAGGGCTCGAACGCGGCTGCCAAAGCGGTCGAAGTGCTAGTATTGACAGGAGCGTGATGATGAATGGCAGAGACCAACAAGGACGTCAAGACGGAGGAGCCGAGAGTCGGCGTCTTCATTTGCCACTGTGGATCGAACATCGGGGGATTCGTCGATGTCAAGGCGGTGACGGAGTATGCCAAGACACTTCCTGGGGTAGCATACGCCACCGACAACCTCTACACATGCGCCGAAGATGGCCTCGCCTCCATCAGAGCAGGGATCAAGGAACACAACCTGAACAGGGTAGTGGTTTCGAGTTGCACTCCTCGAACCCATGCTCCGCTGTTCCAGGGAACCTGCGAGTCGGCAGGTCTGAACAAGTACCTGTTCACGTTCGTGAACATCAGAGAGCATTGCTCCTGGGTGCACATGAAGGAACGAGACAAGGCGACCAGGAAGGCAAAAGACCTCGTCCGGATGGGAGTCGCAAGGGCGAGGCTGCTGCAACCTCAGATTGAGACGAAGGTCGAAGTCACGCCCGTCGGACTCGTGATAGGAGGGGGCGTTTCTGGCATGACCGCGGCCCTGTCGCTGGCCGACATGGGGTTCACCGTGCATCTCGTGGAGAGCGAGGCGAATCTCGGCGGACTTGTCAAGGACCTCCACAGCCTTACGCTGACAAGCAAGAGCGCTTCCGACACGATCAGTCCACTGATTGAGAAGGTCAAGGCTAGCAAGAACATCGTGCTTCATCTGAGTTCCCAGGTCAAGTCGGTCGAGGGGTTCATAGGCAACTACGACATCGTCATCGCGAGCAAGGACGGCAAGGAGAGCGAGTCGAAGGTCGGCACGATAATCGTCGCCACCGGGGCTCAGGCCCTGATTCCGGAAGGGCTGTTCGGCTACAAGGAATGCCCGAATGTCGTGACGCTTACCGAGTTCGAAGAGCTGGCGAGGAAGAGGGCACTTCCGAAACCCCTGAAGAACATCGCCTTCATACAATGTGTCGGCGCACGAGGACAGAAGGTTACGTACTGCTCAAGGATCTGCTGTAATGTGGCCATAAAGAGCGCGGTCAATCTCACGGACAATGTCGACAACATCCTTGGGGTGGCTGAAGAGAAGGGCGAAGTTGTCGAGGCGGCGCCCGCAGAGGAGAAGAAGGTGGCGCCGGAAGAAGGTACGGAACGCAGACGGAGAAGGCGCGGCCGAGACGAAGAGGGACCTTCCTCGGAGGCGAGGGCTGCCCCGTCCGGAAGAGTGGACATCACTGTATTCAACCGGGACGTCATGGCCTACGGGATCGAGCACGAGCTCGACTACAACAAGGCCAGGGAGAAGAGAGTCAAGTTCGTCAGGTATCTCCCCGAGAATGCGCCAAAGGTCTTTATGGATGGCGACAAGCTTACAGTCGGGTACTTCCATGAGACTCTGAAGATCGAGAGGACCATGCAGGCCGACATGGTTGTCCTGGCAACACCGCTGGTCTCTCGGCCTGATGCCCCGCGGCTCTCGCAGATGCTGAAGGTGCCCATCGGACAAGAAGGGTTCTTCCAAGAGGCACATGTGAAGCTCAGACCTGTCGATTTCGCGACGGACGGCATCTACGTGTGCGGAACTTGCAGGGGCCCGGCAGACATACCAGAGTCCGTGTATCAGGCAGCTGCTGCAGCATCAAGGGCCGCCATACCAATGGCGAAGGGATACGTCCAGGCAGAGGCCCTGACGCCCGCAGTGGATGAAACGAAATGCACGGGATGCGGAACATGCATCGAAGTCTGCCCTTACGGCGCGCTGAGAAAGAACGACAAGGGCATATGCGAAGTAATAGTGGCAGCCTGCAAGGGCTGCGGCTGTTGTGGCGCGACCTGTCCGGAAGCGGCCATAGCGATGACGCACTATTCGGATGCGCAGCTGCTTGCTGAGGCCAAGGCAGCTCTGGAGGAGGTGTGAGAAGTGACCGACAAGCATGCCACACACAGCAGTTCTGACGCTGCCGCGAAGGGCGAATGGGAGCCGAAGGTGATAGGGTTTCTGTGCAATTGGTGCTCATACGCGGGGGCGGACCTCTGCGGCGTGAGCCGATTCCAGTATCCGACGGACATACGCCTGATCAGGGTCATGTGTTCCACTCGAATCAGCCCGCACCTTGTGCTGAACCTGTTCGAGGCGGGAGCCGACGGGATCCTCATAGGCGGATGCCACCTGAACGACTGCCATTACATATCAGGCAACTTCCACACGGAGAAACGCGCAAGACTCATGAACAAGCTGCTGGAAATGACCGGAATAGAGCCGAAGAGACTGAGGCTCGAGTGGGTCTCGGCCTCCGAGGGTGAGAAGTTCTCCAAGGTCGTCACCGAATTCACCGACACTGTCAAGAAGCTCGGGCCCAGCAAGGTCGGGAAAGATGATCTCCTGAGGGCGAAGGCGACCGCCGCCGACGAGGCATCTGAGACCTTCAGAATCAAGGCCCTTGTTGGAAAGGAGTTGAATCTGGAGACAAAGGGCAATGTATACGGTGACACACGGAGCAAGGATGACCTCGAGAAGATCGTGGACAAGTCGGCTGAGGAAGAGTTCGAGAGAAGTCTCATAATTGAGCTCTCGAGGCAGCAGCCAAGATCCGTAAAAGATCTCAGCAAGATAATGGGCGTTCCAGCAGATCAGGTCCTGCGGCATATCGTTGTGCTGAGGCAGAGGAACCTGATCTCGATGGACCACCCGGAAGGATTCACGCCAACATACAGGGCAATTGAGATAGGAGGTGAGCAGTGATGGCTGCTACGGACACGATAGGCGCGGTTATGGTCGTTGGAGGAGGCATATCGGGCATGCAGTCCGCCCTCGATCTGGCAGATTCGGGGTACAAGGTATACCTCATCGAGAAGCAGCCGAGCATCGGTGGCACCATGGCCCAGCTGGACAAGACTTTCCCCACGAACGACTGCGCGATGTGCATCATGGCGCCCAAGCTCGTTTCCACGGGCAGGCACCACAACATCGAGCTTGTGACGAATGCAGACGTCGCATCTGTCGAAGGTGAGGCCGGGAACTTCAAGGTGACCGTCAAGCAGAGGGCTTTCAGGGTCGATCCCACCAAGTGTACTGGATGCGGCAGCTGCGCGCAGAAGTGTCCCATCGAGACCGACGACGAGTACAATGAGGGGACCAAGGTCAGGAAGGCGATATATGTGCGTTATCCACAGGCTGTTCCACTCGTGTATTCGATCGACCTCGACAAGTGCATAGGCTGCGGGATATGCTCGGAGGAATGCAAGGCCAAGGCCGTCGTCTACGACCAGAAGGAGAAGACCATGGAGATCAGGGTCGGCTCGATAATCGTCTCTCCTGGCTTCGACGAGTTCAATGCGAGGCTCAAGGGGGAGTACGGTTACGGCGTCTACAAGAACGTCGTATCCAGCATCGAGTTCGAGAGGATGCTCTCGGCGACAGGTCCGTACTTCGGCACTGTGATGAGACCTTCTGACGGCGACATCCCGGAGAAGATAGCATTCATACAATGCGTCGGATCAAGGGACGAGCACGTCGGCCACGAGTACTGCTCAAGCGTTTGCTGCATGTACTCCATCAAGGAGGCCGTCATAGCGAAGGAGCATGGAGGGAACATCAAGCCAACCATCTTCTTCATGGACATGCGGGCATTCGGGAAGGAGTTCGACGAGTACTACAACCGGGCTCAGAACGAATATGGCATCAGGTTCATCAGGTCGAGGGCAGCCGGCATCACAGAGGACCCGAAGACGAAGAACCTCAAGGTGAAGTACACCGATGGTGGAGAGCCAAAGGAAGAGGAGTTCGGCCTCGTCGTGCTTGCTGTGGGTCTCGCACCTCCTGCGGATTCGGAGAGCCTGAGCAAGGCGATGAAGTTCGGGCTGAACGACGACGGTTTCGCTCAGACGAATGTGTTCTCTCCTCTCGACACCTCGAGGCCTGGGATATTCGTCAGTGGCGCTTTCTCGTCACCCAAGGACATCCCGATGACCGTCGCCGAGGCGTCTGGCGCGGCGGCGAAAGCGTCGACACAGATCGCGAGCGCGAGGAACACGCTCGTCACCAAGAAGGAGTACCCGGCCGAGATCAGCGTCGAGGGGCAGGAACCCCGGATAGGAGTGTTCGTCTGCCACTGCGGCATCAACATAGGAGGCGTCGTGAAGGTACCCGAGGTCATGGAGTACGCCAAGACGCTCCCGAATGTGGTGTACGCAGAGCAGAATCTGTACACCTGCTCCCAGGACACACAGGAGAAGATCAAGGAGAAGGTGAAGGAGCTCAAGCTGAACAGGGTGATAGTTGCCTCCTGCACGCCGAGGACGCACGAGCCGTTGTTCCAGAATACCATCAGGGAGGCCGGACTCAACGCCTACCTGTTCGAGATGGCCAATATCAGAGACCAATGCTCGTGGATACACATGCACGAGCCCAAGGCCGCCACGAAGAAAGCCAAGGACCTCGTCAGAATGGCGGCAGCTAAAGCAAGGCTTCTGGAACCTCTGGAGAACCTGACGCTCAAGGTGAACCAGACTGGGCTGGTTGTCGGAGGAGGTGTGGCGGGGATGATGGCGGCACTTGAGATCGCGAAACAGGGTTTCAAGGTGCACCTGGTCGAGAGAGAGAAGGAGCTCGGAGGGAACGCGCTCAAGCTGCACTACTTGCCATCTGGAGATGACCCGACCGCGTTCGTGAAGGACCTGGAGAAGCAGGTCACATCGAATCCGAACATAACGGTCCACAAGGGCGCGAAGATACTGAGCATCGACGGCTATGTCGGCAATTTCAAGACGAAGCTCGGCGACGGCAAGGAGCTGGAGCATGGAGTGGTCATCCTCGCGATTGGAGGACTGGAGTACAAGCCCGAGGGCGAGTACCTCTACGGCAAGAACAAGCAGGTGACGACCCTGCTCGAGTTCAAGGAGCAGCTCCACAAGGGCCACGCCAAGGGCAACGAGTATGTATTCATCCAGTGTGTCGGCTCCAGAGAGGAAGGACATCCCAACTGCTCAAGGGTATGCTGCACGGGCACGATGACAGCGGCGATAGAGATCAAGAAGCGCGACCCGAAAGCGAAGGTCTTCGTCCTTTACAGGGACATCAGGACCTACGGCTTCAGAGAGAAGTACTACAAGGAGGCAGCCAGGCTCGGAGTGACCTTCATAAGATTCGACGACGCCGTCAAGCCGAAGGTGGAGGATAAGGGCGGGAAGATCACAGTGCATGTGAAGGATGAGGACACTGGCAAGGATGTGGTCCTGAAGCCGGACCACCTCGTACTGGCGACAGGCACCAGGGCACAGCCGGACGCTGGGGCACTCGCTCCGATGTGCAAGGTGCCCCAGACGAAGGAGGGTTTCTTCCTTGAGGCGCACATGAAACTGCGGCCGGTGGACTTCGCAACCGATGGTATATTCCTCGCAGGGTTGGCACACGGCCCCAAGTTCATTGACGAGAGCATCTCCCAGGCTCTGGGTGCAGTCGCAAGAGCGGGGACAATCCTGTCCAAGACCGAGCTGGAGGCTGAGGGGATAGTGGCCAAGATCGACGAAACCTTCTGCGATGGATGCGGGATATGTGTCCCGGTCTGCGAGTACAAGGCGCTCGAGGTCATCCCTGACAAGAAGGATCCGGAGAAGAAGCTCGTGGAGGTCAATGTAGGGCTCTGCAAGGGCTGCGGCGCGTGTGTGGGCACGTGCCCGTCCGGTGCCCTGACGCAGATGGGCTACAAGGACGAGCAGATATACGCGATGATAGATGCCATGCTTGAAGAGGAGCATCCCGGGCAGGAGGTGAAGCAGAATGAGCACTGAGATCGCACAGACGTCCACCCCGGATGAGGAGGGGGGCAAGTTCGATCCGAAATTGCTGGTGTTCTGCTGCAACTGGTGCTCTTACGCGGGGGCAGACCTCGCGGGAGTCAGCAGGCTGCAGATGCCCCCGTACTTCAGGGTAATCAGGGTAATGTGCTCCGCCAGAGTGGACCCTGAATTCATTCTGAGGGCGTTCCAGAAGGGGGTGGATGGGGTCCTGGTGGCGGGCTGCCATCCAGCGGACTGCCACTACATCGGAGGCAACTACAGGACTCGCAGGAGGATTGCCCTGCTGAAGATGCTCATCCAGCAGTTCGGATTCGACCCCGACAGACTGAAGCTGGAGTGGGTGTCAGCAGGCGAAGGCGAGAAGTTCCAGAAGACCATCGTCGAGTTCACCAATACTGTCAAGGAACTAGGGGCCTCGCCCTTCCGAGGTGGTGTATGATATGTCCTTGAGGGAGGCCAGGGTGCGAGCGGCCCTTAGGACACTCGAGGGCGAGAGAGTCAGGTGGCTCCTGGGCAAGAAGGGGTCGCTGACATCGACCGGCAATGTCTTCGGCGAGGTGATCACCGAGCCGAGGTATGACTTCATAGTCCAGAAGGCTGCCGCAATCGAGCTCGAGAGGAACCTACTGCTCCAGGAGATGGAGGAAGGGTCGAGGACCGTCCACGAGCTGCACAGAGCCACGGGCATCGCGAAGCCCGAGATTGTGAGGCACGTGATCGCGCTCAAGAGGTGGAGGCTGGTAGAGCAGGTGGGCACCAAGGGCCAGTCGCCACAGTACATGGCCGCACCGAGGAAGAAAGAGGTGAACTGAACATGGCAGATAAGATCAAGATAGCACAATACTGGGGAGCTGGTTGCGGAGGCTGCGACGTCGCTCTCCTGGACATAGATGCGAAGATACTGGACGTGCACGCGATCGCGGAGGTCGTCTTCTGGCCGATAGGCTTCGACGGGAAGATCAAGGACATCGAGGCGATGCCAGACAAGTCGATTACGGTCAGCTTCTACAACGGGGCGATAAGGAATAGCGAGAACGAACACATAGCCAAGCTCTTGAGGCAGAAGTCGGTCATCATGATCTCATTCGGGTCGTGCGCGTGCTTCGGGGGCACGCCCGGACTCGCGAACGTGACGAACAGGAAAGAGGTGTTCGATACAGTCTACAGGCAGACGCAATCCACGGACAACCCGAATGGCGTGATGCCGCAGACCCACATCAAGGTGAAAGAAGGCGAGCTCGATCTGCCGGAGTTCTACGACACCGTCAAGACGCTGGACGAGGTCGTGGATGTCGACTACTTCATGCCAGGGTGCCCGCCAACAGTCAACCTGATTGCCATGGCGGTGGATGCCGTGGCGCAGCACGTCACGAAGGGCGCGCCACTCCCACCCAAGGGGACCATCATAGCCTCGGACAAGACCCTGTGCGACGAGTGCAACAGAGAGAGGGTGGAGAAGAACCGGAGGATCGAGAGGATCTACCAAGCTTATGAGATCACGCCAGACCCGAAGAAGTGTCTCCTAGACCAGGGGATCATATGCATCGGGCCTGCCACGAGAGCTGGGTGCGGCGCGATGTGCCCGAACGCACAGATGCCCTGCAGGGGCTGCATGGGTCCGACCAGGGCAGTCATGGAGCAGGGTGCGAGCATGCTGAGCGCCGTCTCCTCGCTGCTGAACATCACGGATTCGGAGTCAAAGCTAAGTGAGGAGCAGATAATGGAACTGATGATGCAGGTCAAGGACCCGCTAGGCACGTTCTATGCATTCACGCTGCCGAAGTCCGCGCTCAAGCGGGTTGTGACCGAGAAGAAGAAGAGGAAGGGGTGATCAATAATGGCCGGACCTATCATCAACGACACACCGACTAAGACGAAGGAAAAGAAGATCACTATCGACCCCATCACGAGGCTTGAGGGGCACGGTAAAATCGTGATATTCCTGAACGACCAGGGGAACGTCGAGAACGCGTACCTCCAGGTGCCGGAGCTGAGAGGCTTCGAGAGGTTCTGCATCGGAAGGCACGTGATGGAGCTGCCGGTGCTCACGAACAGGCTATGCGGAGTCTGCCCCGCGGCACACCATATCGCCTCGATGAAGACCCTGGACGCGGTGTTCAGCGCCACACCGACAGAGACGGCAAAGAAGATCCGCGAGCTCTTCTACATGGGCCAGTACGTCCACAGCCACATAGCGCACTTCTACGCGCTCGCGGCACCGGACTTCGTGCTGGGACCATCGGCCCCTGCGAACAAGCGCAACGTGCTGGGGGTTGTCGACGCCGTCGGAGTGCCCATAGGCGCCGAGGTCATAAAGCACAGGTCTTACGGTCAGAAGGTGCAGGAAATCACAGGCGGAAGGGCGACGCACCCAGTGTTCGGCCTCCCTGGAGGAGTGTCCAAACAGATTTCAGAGGAGGAGAGGGCCCAGATAGAGGAGATGGCGAAATCGTGCGTCGAGTTCGGCAAGTTCACCATCAAGTTGTTCCACGACCTCGTCCTCGGGAACAAGGACTACATGTCCCTCGTCCTCAACAAAGACGCGTACTACCTCGACACGTACTACATGGGCATGGTCGACAAGGACAACAAGACGAACTTCTACGATGGGGACATAAGAGTCGTCGACCAGGAGGGCAAGGAGGTCGAGAGGTTCAAGCCGGACCAGTACCTGGACGTCATCGCCGAGCACGTCGAGCCCTGGACCTACATGAAAATGCCCTTTCTCAAGAAGGTCGGCTGGAAGGGGTTCACCACCGGGAAGCAGAGCGGCATATACCGAGTCGGCCCGTTGGGCAGAATCAACGTGTGCGGTGGCTACACCACTCCTCTCGCACAGAAGGAGTATGAGTTCCTCGCGAAGACCGTCAAGGACCTGGGCGTCACGGGGCCCGTGCATTTCACACTTGCGTACCATTGGGCGCGGGCAATCGAGCTACAGTACGCCGCCGAGAGGATGCTCGAGCTGGCGAGTGACAAGAAGCTCACGAGCGACGACATCAGGGGACCCATTGGGCAGCCCAAAGAGGGCGTCGGCATCTGCGAGGCGCCGAGGGGTACGCTGATACACCACTACGCCTCTGATAAGGACGGCCTCTGCACCAAGATCAACATGATAGTGGCCTCGACGAACAACTATGCGGCGAGCAACACGAGCGTCAAGCAGGCTGCAACCGCCCTCATCAAGAACTGGGAGGTCTCGCCCGGACTGCTGAACAAGGTGGAGATGGCCTTCAGGTGCTACGACCCATGCCATTCGTGCGGGACGCACTCGCTGAACGGCGGGCCAGCGCTGGAGGTCACGATAAAGCGCAGAGACGGTTCTGTCCTGACCAAGCTGAGAAACTTCTGAACACTTTCGGTGAGGAGGGGGGACCTCCCCCTCATGACGCCTCTTCTCCTCTAGTCCTAACACAGGCATCTGGTTGAGAGAAACGATGAAGAAAACACTGGTCCTCGGAGTCGGGAACCCGATTCTGTCCGACGATGGAGTTGGCATACACGTCGCCAGGATACTCAAGGGAAGGAGGCTCCCGGGAGTCGTCGTCGAAGAGCTACCTGCAAGCGGGCTGGAGCTACTCGACATGGTGCTCGATTTCGACAAGGTCGTGATTGTCGATGCCATCAAGACGAAGGGAGGTGTGCCTGGGGAGCACTACATGCTCGAGGAGGATGACTTCGAGAAGTCGGTCCATGGCGCATCTCCTCATGGAATCAACATCGCTACGGCCATCGGGCTCGGCAGGAAGATAGTGCCTGAAAGGATGCCGAAAGAGGTCATCTTCATAGCCGTCGAGGCGGAAGACCTGCACAACCTCAGTGAGAAGCTCACGGACAGTGTCGAGGAGGCGCTGCCGAGAATTGTGAACAGGGTGGTTGAAGAGGTCTCGTGAAGAGGAATTCAGCAAATCCTCGGCACTGGATCTCCGACAGGTGGCTCGACAACTCTGTTGCCGCCGGTGTGTGTCTCCATCACCACACCTCTGATGTCCCCGACCGCCTCACCGATGATCCTGGCTTTCTTGCCTTCTGGGAAGGCCCTTATCGCCTTGAGCACTTCCCCCGCCAACGGGGATGCTACCGCGAGGATAACCTTGCCCTCGTTGCCTATCTCAAGCGGGTCGATCCCCAGCATCTCGCAGGCCGCAATCACCGGCTCATCCATCGGGATGTCCTCCTCACGAATCCTGAGGCCAACGTGTGACTTGTCCGCCCACTCGTTCAGAAGGTTCGAGAGGCCTCCGCGAGTCGGATCCTTCATTGAGCAAACACCCCCAGCCTTCAGAGCGGCAGATATCATGTGATTCAGCGGAGCTGCGTCGCTCTCGACCGACGTCTCGAAGCCATAGCCCTCCCTGGATGACAGGATTGCCACTCCGTGGTTGCCTATAGGTCCTGATGCGATAAGGACATCCCCAGCTGCAACCGCGGAATCGTTCGGCCAGTTCCACTTGAAAGACCTGTGCTCCCTTATCCTGGCGATGTTGCTGTCAAGGTACTCGGAGCGCCTTCCTATGCCGCTCGTGTTGATGAATATACCGTCGGCCGCCTGCTTCTCGACCACCTTGGTATCCCCTGTCACCACCCTAACGCCCGCCTTCTTGGAGGTCGCGTTGATGCTCCGCATAATCTTGTGCAGGTCGTCGCTGGAGAACCCCTCCTGGATGATCATGGCGCATGAGAGCGCGGTGGGCGACGCACCCATCGCGGCGAGGTCGTTGACGGTCCCCGCCACACAAAGCGTGCCTATGTCCCCGCCTGGGAAGAATATCGGCTTCACCGTGTACGAATCCGTGGTGAACGCGATGCCGTCGACGATGGCAGCGTCGTCGAGCAACGAGAGTGGTATCTCCCCGAAGTCGTGATCCAGCTCCTTGAGGACGAACTCGCGGATGAACTCCTGCATGCGTTCGCCCCCGGCCCCTTGGGCCATGGATATCTTAGCCATCAGCAGCACCAGGTCATCCCGCGTAGAGGCTGGCCGATAATAACCTTTTTGGCCGACGCGCAGCCGATGGCCACGCTGCCAGGCCGGGATACGTTGAATACCTGAGAATGTCTTGCCCTTCCCGACATGCTGACCGGAGCCGTGCTCTCTGGCGGGACGAGCAACAGGATGGGCGAGGAGAAGGGCCTCGTGAAGCTCGGCGGGATCCCGATGGTATACTACGTCGCGAAGACCATGGAGCTCCTGGCGGACGAAGTCGTGGTAGCAGTGGCCCCAGGGATGGCCGAGCGGTACAGGCAGGTCCTAGGCGAAGAGAGGCGCATCGTTGAGGACAAAGAGGCCGCAGAAGGGCCGCTTGCGGGCCTTGTGACAATCCTCAGGGAGGCAAAGGGCGACTATGTAATGGTCAGCCCGTGCGACACACCTTTCGTGAGGCTTGACATATGTCAGGCGATAGTCATGTTCGCGAAGGGAAGGGACGCTGCCGTGCCCCGCGTCCGTGGGTATCTGGAACCGCTCCACAGCGCGTACAAGCGCCGGCACTGCCTCGCCGCGTTCGAGGAAGCGCTTGACGAGGGTATCAGGAAGGCCTCGGACGCATACAAACTGCTGCACATGGTGCACGTCGAGGAGGAGGACCTTCGCGCTCTCGACCCTCATCTCGAGAGCTTCTGGAACGTGAACACCTCCGAGGACCTGGAGGAGGCGGAGAGGCGGCTCAGGACGCATATCTTCTAGCGCCCGTTCTCCTCGTTGCCGCCGCTGATCCTCCCTTTGATTTCCCTGAGCCGGCCTCTGGCCGCCCCGACGTCGAAGGATTCCGCGAACTTCTCGGGCGGCGTGTGCTTGAACAGGTACTGCGTCGTCGTTGCGGCGACGAAGAAGCCTGCGAATCCGTCGAAGAGCATGTCCAGCATAGAGTCGTCGAGTGAGTACTGCATCAGGCTCCCGGTGAGTCCGTCTATGCCGAACTCCATGAGCTCCCACATGACTCCGAAGGCCATTGTGAACATTACTATGAAGAATGCGAGGAATGGCCTCGGGAGGTATATCGACTCGTAGTACCTGTCTATCGAGACTACGAACACCAGCCCGAGGGCCGCCACCAGCGACGCGGACATCGCATGCGTGAGATGGTCCCACCACGATATGCGGTCGTAGAATCCATAGAACCCTCCCACGACGTGCAGGAACAACGCCAGGACTATCAGGAAGTTGAATTGGACTGGCAGGACGAGCTTGAAGTCCCTGGCAAGCAAGGATGGAACCGCGCTGACCAAGAGCGAGATGAACGCGGAGGGTATCCATGTGAGGTGGCCCGTCACTATACCCGCTAGACCGACCGCAAGCATCCCCGCCTGCATCGACCGCGAGAGGAGTTTCAGCTTCTCTTCGTCCGTCCGGTCACCTCCCAAAGGTGTATGAACCCGAGCCTCTCCCTTCTCCCCTTCGACATGACCCTGATGTAGCCGTCATATACGAACCCCATGAACACTCCTCCTAGAAGGGCCCAAAGGAGGTTCACCATAGCATCAGAGTTGGATTCGAGCAGATTGGCTCCGTAGAGCTTCTGGTCAATCCACAGGCCCACCTGCCAGAATCCGGACGCCCCGAGGGTGAACAGCAAGACGAAGAGTATCGCGAACGGCCGGTTCATCCTGACCTTGGTGTACATCTGCAGCTCCACGGTGAGCATGAAACCTATGGTCGTAAAGGAGAACGCGAATGCGATCGAGGTGAGATCCTTCCACCAGCCAATCTCCTCCATTAGCGGCCTTGAGCCCTCGGAGATGTGGAGCAGTATGGGCGCTGCCAGCAATAGCACCATCTCCCATGGCAGGGCCCGGAATGGGTTCCTCATCGATACTATCGGCAGCACGTAGAGCGATATCGCAGTAATCCCGAAGACAACCCACATCAAGTCCATGCGGACGGTCACATAGATGGTCGCGAAGAAGAGCACCAGACTGGCTATCCAGGACGCCTCCGCCTCGATGATCCTCCGCCTATCGGAGGGGATTATCGATTCCTTGCGTTTCTGGTCGCCAGACATCGCGCCACCCGATTATCGCCTGCAGACGAATCGAACCTATTAACGATTGCCCTCAGAGGGGCTGTCGACCGAGCATCTGATACATGGGAAGATATTTCTGAGGGTGCGCTTCTGACCAGTCCATGGTGAAGATCAGTTACGTGGCGGACGACGGCACCGACATCGTGCTCAGAGAGCCGACCGCTGACGACGCCCGAGGGCTGATGGAGTTCATCAACTCGGTCATCGGAGAACGACTCTCCGGGATAGTCCTCGTCAAGGAACTGACATTGAAGGCCGAGAAGGCGTGGCTGGCCGGGGTCCTCAAGGATATAAGACGCGGGGAGGCGGTGATGCTCCTGGTGGAGTCCGATGGCAGGATCCTCGGCAACTGCCACGCGACCAGACGGGCCATGAAACATGCCCACCGCGCCTCGATAGGGATCGCCCTCGTCAAGGAAGCCAGGGGGAAGGGAATCGGAGAGTTCGCGATGAGGGCTACCATAGACCTCGCCAGGAAGAGGATGAAAGGAGTGGAGTTCATCGACCTCTCGACTTTCGGATACAATAAGAGGGCCCAGAGGCTGTACATGAGACTCGGCTTCGTCAAGGTGGGGGAGATCCCGGACGCGGTCAGGGAAGGGGACCGATACTTCAGCGAGCACCTGATGGCCCTCGACCTCAAGAAGTGGGATGAGCGCTGAGGGGGAGATTTGAACTCCCGAGGCGCGTGAGCGCCACGAGCTTGCTGGCTTCTTCGCAAAGGCTCCAGGCTCGCGCCTTACCGGTCTGGGCCACCTCAGCCTGAGTACCTCAAAAAGGGTGTTCATATTTAACAGTATCCGGCCCTGGCCAGCAGTCCCCTCAGTACCTCCGGCTAGACCTCAGGACATCGCCTATCTCGTCCAGTATCTCCGCCCTGGTGTCCCTCACGGTGGGTCGAAACCTTCGGGCGACATCGATATCGGAGAGATCGATCTCGGCATCGATGATCTCCTCCTCGAGCGGACCCCCCGATGCGATCTCCTCGCCCCTTGGACCATACACCACGCTCCCCCCGCCGAACACGAGGCTGCCGTGGACGCCCACCATGTTGCAGTACCCGAGATATATCGCATTTTCGACCGCCCGTCCTGGCATGACCTTCCTGAACGATGGTAGAGAGGTCGTGGGGGCCGCCGATATGTTCACCAAGAGCTGGGCCCCCAAGAGCGTCTCCAGCTTGGCTATCTCCGGGAAGAACATGTCATAGCAGACCGTGAGGCCGATCCTTGCATGCCTGCCTTCACCCACCACCACATCCTTCCCCTCAGCGAAGAAGACCCGTTCCTCGAAAGGGCCGAACGTCGGCAGGTACATCTTGTCGTACCTGAAAAGCCGGCCGTGCCCTGTCGCCAGCAGGCACGAGTTGTAGACGAGACCGGGGACGCGCTCATCCTTCATCGGGCATCCGAACACGACATCCTTCCCGGTGTCCCTGGCGAGCTTCAGGACAGCTTTGATGGTGGGCCCGACGACCGTCTCCGCCTGGCTGAACAGGTCGTCCCTTGGAATGTAACCAGTGAGATTAAGCTCGGGGAAGACCACTATCTTCCCCTTGGCCTTCTTGACGATACCCTTCATACGCCTCAGGTTGGCCGCCTTGTCGTGCAACTGGCATGTGACTTGGGCCAGGGTGACATGGACCTTGCTCATAGGCACTCCGAGGACCTTCGGATAGATTAGGGTTTTCCCTCGGATCCGTGCTGGGGAGACACCATAACGGATATATCCAGAGGGTGGCATTCAAGCACGATGATACTGCCCAAGCTCAGGGAGGGCACAGAGAAGACCATAGAGAAGTTTCTCGCGGAGAAGCTGAGGAAGATTGGCGCCAAGGGTTTCGTGCTAGGTGTCAGCGGAGGCATTGACTCCGCCGTGTGTCTCAGATTGTGCGCGCGCGCAGTTGGCAAGGGTAGGGTCCTTGCCTTGCTGATGCCAGGGAAGGACTCCCCAAAGATGGACCTGCGGGACTCCAAGGATCTCTGTGGCCATGAGGGCGTGAAGTACAAGATCGTGGATATCACAGGTCCGGTCGAGGCGTATAAGAAGGCGATCAAAGGCCCGATGGACAAGAAGTCCCTCGCGAATATCAAGGCCAGGTGCAGGATGATTGCCCTCTACCATTACGCCAACACCGAGAGGAGGCTGGTAGCCGGCACGAGCAACAAGAGTGAGATACTGATCGGCTACTTCACGAAATTCGGGGATGGCGGCGCGGACCTCGAGCCGATAGGAGATCTTTACAAGACCGAGGTGCGACAGCTCGCGGGAAACCTCGGCCTTCCGGACAGGATTATCAATAAGGTCCCCTCCGCTGGCCTTTGGAGAGGGCAGACGGATGAGGGTGAGATGGGCATCTCCTATGAGCGGCTCGACGCGATCCTGCTCGGCATAGAGCTCGGACTCGACGAGAGGAAGATTGCCAAGAGGGCGGAGACGGGCGTCAGGGAGGTCCAGAGGATTGCGAAGATGGTCAGGCTCTCCTCGCACAAGCGGAAGTTCCCACCGGCCGCGAAGATCGGGTTCAGGACGCCTGGACTCGACTGGCGCGAGGGTGACGAGGATGTCTGAACTGCAGAATCCGCAAGGCGGCCCTGCTCCGCATCCTGCGATGGTTGCTGGCCAGGAGGGGTGACTGCCTGGGATGGGCGCCGTACCGTACGACCATGACCTCGCAAACGTTTATGTAAGCCCACCGGTTTCGCTGGATTCCTGAGGGCTCCCGTAGTGTAGTCCGGCCAATCATTCGAGCCTCTCGCGGCCGCTTTCAAGGCTGGCCGGGGAAAGCTCGATACCCGGGTTCAAATCCCGGCGGGAGCACTTCTCCTCCGTTACTAAGATTCGACCATCCTGAGCTGTGGTGGCAAATCAGCATGAGACGTGAATCCGCTCCGAGCTGCCGCATACGGATTCACAATCGGCGGATTCACTGTTTGGCTCCACTTCCCAATCTCCTCAAGACGCCCGGCCAGAAATCCGGATGATCGACCACCAGCTCGCTGAAGAAGGCGAATGGCAGAGACACGGCTGACGCGATTACAACGATTTGAATAGTGATTGTGTCTCCCGTCGCGAAGTATATCGCCATCAGGTCTTCCGAAATGCCCATCATGAGACCGACGATGAAGAACTCCGCAAAGCGGGTCAGTCTCTTCCTCGGTGCCCTAACAGTGACGTGTGTGCCTGTCATCCGATGACCTCTACTGGGAGATGTGTCTCTTCATGGATAGACTTTCATGTAGGATGGGCTTCAGTCCTGATACGATTGGATCGGGCGCCCGCGCCGAGCACGCACCAACAACATTTTCGCTAACACCCAATGAGACAACGGTCCAGCTCTGAATCTGCTCGCGCAGGAGATGGCTCTCCCTTCAGGGACGCCGGTAGAGCACGCATTCTAGCGTTATGCACGATAGGTCTTCGGAGACGCAGAGTGCCAGGAATCCAGTAGTATTGCGCCCAAGACCAGGATGGGGCCAACTATGAGCCCGGCGCCGATGACAAGAGCCGCTACAGCAACCATAAGCGATACCGCCAATCTCGGCACGGTGGACGGGGGTTGCCCCCGTCCAGCATATCTCAGCGCAACCATACCGAGCACGATGGCGGCCGATTGCAGCAGGAGCACCACCATGCCTATTGGAGACTCGCTGAAGAGCGGGGACAGCACGAGAAAGACTGTCTGATTGACGCCGCCCCCAATCATGAGCAATGCCCCAGACAAAGCCGAGTAGAAAAGGGCTTTCTGCGTCCTGTCGCTGATTCTTGATACCGACCTGAACCGCGGCAACACGAACGCATGGAAGGCCAGACCTCCAATGACCGTGAGGTATGTCGGGAGCATGAAGACGAGCGGGTTCTCCTCCCAGAAGACCTTGGTGCTGTACCAATCATACGGTATGAGAACGAAGTCGAGAACTCCGAAGTCCTCCTCCACGCCGGGCGCGAACAGATACTTGTAGACTGTACCATCGCTCACGCCTTCCAGGGCGTGGAGAGCTATTGACAGGGCGATCATGAAATAGTAGGTACCTTCCACATCGAGAGTCGTGTCAACGGTCTGTCTCACCCAGAACTCGGTCTGAGTGAACGGCTCGAACTCCTCATCGTACATTGGGCCATCATACATCCAGCTCAAGACGCCTGTCTCAGGCGGGAGAGCTACCGAGTAGTATGAGAGCATCTGCTGAGCACTCTCGTCAGGCAGAGGGAGCCCTGGACCTATCAGCAGCACCTCAGGCGCGAAGGCGTCGAAACGGTCGAAGGTTGGGACACCAAGCTGGAAATGGAGACTCTCTCCTGCTTCTGCAGGAAAGGAGTAGAAATGGGTCCCGGTTCCTTGCTCGAACTCGGCGTATATGGCATATGACACCTGGATATCGGGTATCTCCAGCGCGTCATTAATCGTGGAGCCACCCGACCGGTAAAGAGGAAGATGGCCACTCGACTCGTCGGGTACCGCCAATAGCACGACGAGAGACACGAAGACGATTGCCCCCACCGGTTTCGCAACACGCATCCTGATATCGATTACCGACCGCACATTGTGATAGACGCTAGTAACCCTTCCACCAACCCTGTTCGGTCGACTTGAGGGATTTCTTATCAGAACGGGTCTTTTCCGTGCGAGGGGAGCGGACAATCGCTGACCGGCGATTGCCATTGTGCGTCACAACGGCCCTCGCACTACTGGTGTCAATCATTCCTACAGTCTAGCGCAGAGGGGTCGCTTATCAGGCTTCCTCGTCCACGCCTTCATCGAATTCCGCGCCGCATTCAGGGCACTTGGGAGCCGTCAGGGGAGAAGGCGTTCCGCATACGGGGCACTCACCCATCTCCACCTCTTCCTGCTCCCTGTCCTTCGTTCTGGAAGGGTTACCAGGCCTCTTCTGCCTGGTGCTCCTCCTGCGGAGGCGTGTTCTGAGGGCCTTGACCTTGTCCATGTACGCCAGACCCAGCACGACGCAGAAGAGAGCCATAGCGCCCAATACCACAGCGTAGACGAAAGAAACGGGTATCGCGGGCAGGAATGGAAGCGCGACGGCCTTGTCGTTGACATATGCGCTAGCGAAGAACAGGAATCCAACAGCTGCGGGGATGGGAAGAGCTACGGTGAATAACACGCTTTGGACCATAACGGACTTCTTTGTCGGATCTGGCTGTCCGAAGAAGAGGTAGAGGCTCAGCCCCACCAGACTCGCCACGGCGACCAATGTGAAGCTGGCGCAGTAGTAGAACTGAATGGCGTCATCCATCTGGTCCATATACTCTGGCCCTGCCAGCAGCTGTGAGAATCCTAGGAAGCTGCCCAGGATCAACATGTAGGGGATGGCCTTCGGGAAGCGTTCCTCGAAGACGATGGCGGCTATGGAGCCTGCCAGAAAGAAGTCTATCCCCAGGAGTAGGAAGAACTGTGCGGGGAATACAGCCATATTCAGCACCCCCCTTCTTGGTCAATCTCTAGAGGCTTCTCTGCCTGAGTGGTTTCAGTGCTTTCTGTCGGGTTCTTCTTGGGCCCGAACAGGAGAACCACCAGCGCCAAGGCAGTGATGCCCATCGCCACGAGCACCCAGCCGGACCCCCACAGAGAAGGCGAGATGTAGCCCGCAGAGGGGATTGTCGCAACCACCTTGGAGATGTAGTCCTCCTCGGTGACCTGCCACGGGTCGATTGTGGGGTTCGTGAGGTTGTTGTCCCCCTTGGTCAACAGGAATGTGGCACTCCCGCTGGTGTTGACCGCGACAACTCTGTGAATCACTGTCGTGGGGACCCCTCTAGGATCCTTGAACACTATGATGTCTCCAACTTCGATGCTGTCGAATGAAGTCTTGTAGACCACTACGGCGTCAGCGTAGTCTATCGTTGGTGACATGCTGCTCGGGTTGTCGGATACGACGAAGAACGGCGGAGTCCCCTTGGCATAGCTGACTGCTGAGAAGACGAGGAGGCTGAGTATGACTACAGCGAAGCCGTAGTTCAGATACTTCAGGTATCTCCTCATGTTCTTCATTCAGTTCACCGTCACATCGATTGCATAGTAGCAGAATGGGCTCGTACCTGGACTGATTGTGGCATACAGAACGATGCTCGAGCTCCCGAACTCATCCGCGACCGCCTGTATCCTCATGTAAAGCGTCGAACTACCCGACAGTGTGACCGAAGATCCAGAGGACTGGGTCACGGCTCCGTCGGCGATCAATACCTGAGCAGTGGCGGGAGAGTAAAGAGAGACATTCATGCTGGTTATCCTGTCGATCGAGGAGTAGCTGTACACGGACAGACTGACGGAGTAGCTTGTCGATTCAGAATTCACGAACCTCAGGACGTAGTCGAAGTCGCTCGGTGTCGCGAAGTTCGTGGTCTGTCCAGTGCCCCAGTAGATGGTGTAGGTTATCCCACTGCCAGTCGGGTTGGTGAGCACTGCGAGCAGCCGGTCTCCCGATGATATCGAGGTCTCAGACCCCGCGAACGTGGTGATCACCTCGGACTTCGAGGTGGTTATGGGGTCAGTGCTGTCGCTGACGATCCAGTCAGTCACGGCGCCGCTCGTATACACGAGCAGGAGCACATCCATCGACCCCTGGGAACTCGCCATGGCCCAGAGGTCCAGCGCCCATGTCCCGGCGTATACCGTCGCCGCGCTGGTATATGCAGGCGACCAAAGGAAGGCTGAATTGCCGGCCGAGACTGTGAAGGACCCGCTCGTGGCAGGAGCGGTTAGGTCCGTATTGCTGGAAGCCGATGGTATCGTCCCCTGTACAGCATCGCCTATCATCGCCCATGTGACGCTTGACGTCGTCGAGAAGTCTATTGTGGTTGAAGTCTGTGGCGACATGACTCGCTTATACTCCGCCGCTCCGCCCAATGTAGATCTGTCTGTGCTGTATATCGTTGTGAATCCGCTACCTGCAGATGGATCTGGAGCGGTCCCAGAGGAAACTCTGACGGCCACCGCACCGATCAGGAAATCATTGGGGTTCACGGTCGAGAGGGTCACTGACTGCGCTGTCCCGCTACCCGTGCCAGTGACTGGAGAGCTCAGGCCGGGGTCGAAGGGATCAGCGGTGTTCGCGCCGCTGATCCCAAAGGCGATGACTATGAAGATCGTGTTAGCGCTGAAGCTCACGGTTATGTCCCTTGAGCTCGCAGTCGGCGCTACCGCCCACCAAGTCTCGACCCTCTCGTTCGTGCCATCTGAGACAGCACCCCTCTGTGTCCAGGTAAGCGCGGTCCCGGAATTCGTCACGGAGGTCACCGTCGCATCGCCTCTGATCAACGCAGCCACATAGATCAGGTCGTCCGCATTGCTCGTGGAGAGGCCACTTACCGTTCCAGAATTCGCGGTGTCTGCCACCATCCCCGAACCATCGAGTGCTGGCGCTGCGTAAGCCGACACCGTCGCATCCGCGGTCTCGTAGAACTCAAGTCCGGCGCCGATAGTCACTTCTCCGTAATCCCCTGTAGAGGAGATCGACGAACTGCCTATGTCTCCGGTATTGAGGGCAACGGGAGCGGTTTGAGCAGTTGACGTTCCATCACATCCATACTCTTCTATCACGAGGGCGCTGGACAGCCCTGAGGCTATCATGAACGAGGAGACTACGACTATCAGCGGACGCAGACAGTGCCCCATTTGTCCATCCCAGCCTTGCTCCAACTCAGGAAGCGCCCTGGACACATCCGCCAGTGGCGGGGTTGCCGCCACTGGCGGCGTTCAGCGTCTAAGCCCACTGGATGGCTATGTCGAACGTCACTGCCTGTCCCGTTGTCGCCGTGGATATCGCGTACGCAACTACCTCGATGTAGTGGGTAGCGCCAGCTCCAAGCGCCTGGCTTGATCCCAAGACAGACCCGCCGGTCGTGCTCGTTATCTCGAAGGAACCAACGTTGCTGGAGGCGGGGTCATCCGTCTGGCTGGTGCAGTAGTACACCACGATCTTCCCAAGGACGCTGTTAGTATCGACAATGTTCGATATCGTCACGGAGTTGACCGTTCGGGCCGTGGCGCTCGGGTTGTCGATCTGCAGAAGGTCTGTGTAGTACGTCGCGGGCTGCGGCGTGTTCGTCACCGACGGGAACATGTCGATGGCGATGGCGGCGTAGTCATACGTGCTGGCAACAGTGACTGTCGCACTCGGATATCCAGAGCCACCAGAGTCAGACCCGGCAACCAGTTGCACATCTGGTGTCCTGACGGTCGCAGTCGCATCTCCATAGTAGTTCACGAAAACCGAGGCGCTCGCAGTTGCCATCAGCATTGACAAGAGCAGAACGCCCAGGATCTTCCCGGTCTTCGAGTTCAGTCTCGATGTTCTCTCACGCATTCGGGCTATCATCTCTGACAATCCCATATTCTTTGCCTCATACCCATGCTTCGGGTGTGAGAGCCTATCTCGATGGGGTGTATTTGTACCGCCTCACCTGGTTCGCAATTTTGATAACAGGTCTTGGCCGACGGTATATAAACCTACGCCCATGGCCGTCGACCGCGATTCCAGCAAGTCTGGCTATCACCGCTTGAGGGCTCCGAACACATGGGGGCGTGCGCGGCCAGTATGACCATGGATTAACATCCGGAAAACACGCCAGTGTTCATTGCTCGGGAGGGGCACGGCCTCTATCTGGTGAATACGGCCACTCCATTTCGCCCCAGGTGAGTGGACTGCCAGGTCCATGGTACAGAAAAACGAGTGATAAGGGGTTTAAAAGGGGGCGCCTACAGCTGTGAGGACAGGACATCTATCTGGTCGTTGGCGCCCTCGATCGCGTCGCACATCATCACGAAGGCGTTCTCAAGCTGCACGATGGAAACGTCCACGAGCTTCTGCTCCAACGAGGCGATGATCGGCCCGAGCGCCTCCGGGGTGACTGCGTTCTCGCCCATGAGCCCGACGAGGGCATCATATTCAGGCCACACGTCGACCGACAGTTGCAGGTGCGTCTGAAGACCCCACGAGGCCATCCTGCTCCCCGTCAGCCTGTCCCTCTGGTCCAAGTAGTTGTCGTAGGAGCTGTAGTCGTAGTACCAGACCATGCCGACCCAGTTGAGATGTCTGATCGCACCTGTCACCATGGAGTTCCCCGCTGCCGCTTTCAGCATACCGATGGCTGCGTCTGCCTTGTACACGTCGTTTATCGGCTGCTGGTACGGGTACCAATCCTGCTCCCAGACACCTATGGCTATCAGGGCCGTATCGAGGGCCTCGACTATGCTCATCAGCTGCAAGTTCACCTCGTGAGCCTCCGAGACTGGGACCAGTCCCAGGGCGGGCTGGAGAGCTGACACCTTCGAACTGAACTCTGACACTTCCCCTAGGAGCCTCTCCAGGTTCTCCGTGCTCACGCCGTACTCGTCGTAGATGTCATAGAGGCCGTCGACGCCGAAGTTGCCTCCCAGGAGCGTGCTCTCGAGCTGCCCCGCAAGCACACTGAAGTCGTAAGGCGCGATAGGTGTCGTCATCAACCTCACGGACATGTCGGTGAGCAGAGTGAACAACTGCTCAAGGTAGCCGTAGTCTATGATGTTCGGCGCATCGAGATTCGAGTGGTAGTAGAACTCCTCCCATGCCGTCGATACCGTCTCGAACTCTATGCCGGGTATGCCCGCGGCCGAGAAGGTCCAATGGTCAGCCCATGTGTGCACTGTAGGTGCCAGTATGGCCCCATAAGGCACGTTGGCCCGATTGTCCGATAGTACCTGCTTCACGAAGGTCGCAATCTCAGGCACGCAGTTGATGTAGACTGGCTCTCCGGCCATACCCATCAGCTCAAGGCAGAGATACGCCACGCTCTTCCCGACCCACTCCGGGTGCGCCTCTATGATCTGGTAATTGGCGCCCCAGCACCAATCGAAGTACGTGTCATCTATCCCGTACTCCTCGGCCGTATGCGAAGTGAATATCATCGTCCTGTCTGGCACCCATCCATCCTCGTCGATGGTATCCACCATCGCCTTCGCGATGACAAGCAGCGCTGCCACAGCGGAAGTGTCGTCCATCGCCCCCTGGAACCAGGCATCGTGGTGCGGGCCTATGATGACATACTCGTCAGAGTCCGTGCCCCAGTGCTTCCCAGGCAGGTATCCCACGACATTGTACCCGAAGCTGTCACCGTCGCCACGTGAGCCCTTCACGATGTCGCTGTACATGGTCGCGGTCCACATGCCTCCCTTCTCTATCTTCTCGATCACCTTAAGCGCATTCTCCTTGCTTATCGATATCAGCGGCGGGAATCCTGGTACGTAGAGGCCATCGTGACACGATATCGCATCCGGGCCCTGGCCGACGTTCGAATCGATGGTCGTCACGACCATCCCTGCGACCTCGTGCTCCATTGCCCCGTAGGCCATGGAGTCGACCCAGTAATCGTAGCCGATCCAGTTTGCGAGGACTATCTTGCCTTTCACGTCCTTGCCATCGTAGTCGCTATCGTAGCCATTGCCGATCCAGACTATCTCTGCGGTTATGGACTCCATATCAGGAGTGGCCTGATCGTCCGTACCTGGAAAGCCGCCAAAGGAGGCGGCGGTCATCGTTCCGAGTCCTGGGACCTGGAGATATGCGGACCTGAACTCCCATGAATCGACCGGCACAGGTTCCAACACCACATCGGTCAGGCCCATCAGCTCCATCTCATTCGCGATGTACTCGGCCGCCTCGATGTCAGCCGGGCCGCCCGCCCCCCTGAAACCGATGGCGCTGTCTCCCATCGCGCACACATCGTCGATTATGCGTTCCGCGTAGTACATGTCCAACTTCTCGACTACATTCGCCGTCCAATCCGGTTTCACAGGCTTCGCTGCCATTACTGAGACAGGTGCTGCGACCAGTATCGCTAAGGCGATTGCGGTCAGAAGCGTTGCCAATCTAACTCCGTTCGTACAATCCCCCCTCCGATGCGCTCAGACCAGAATCCGAACGCCACCCGATATCGCGGTATTCAGTAGAAAATCATTTGTGCGGAACTCTACCTGGCAGACGGCTGAGAATGCCACCTCCGCGGGGCCGGCCTGGTGCCGACCTCATCAAGTGGCGGGCTACAATCTCCCCAGCTTCCTGAGCAGCATTTCCGGGCTGTCGACCAAGGCAGCGCGAGCCTCCTCTGGGGTCATGCCCGCGCCCCTGGCAACAGTGGTCGCGAAGGCCATTGTGCTCAGGTCCTCTGGTGAGTGCGCATCCGTGTTCACGACGAGCCTCGCTTTCGTTCCCCTCGCAAGATATGCGACATGACCGTTCGCCAGCGAATGACCACTTCTGCAGCTTATCTCAAGGAACACACCGTTGCTGGCGGCCAGCTCGATATCGTCTACCGACATGAGCCCGGGGTGCGCGAGTATGTCCACCTCCGGGTTTGAGACGGCCTTGAGATTGGTGCCTTTTTCGACGGGCTCAACAAGCGTCTCCCCGTGAACGACCACGATCTCAGCGCCGAGCTTCCTTGCGTTTCTAATCGCATCGTCGATGTGCCTCACCGGGACATGGGTGAGTTCGACACCAGGAATAGCCTCTATGCCCCACACATCTGCCTTCCCGCAGTCCCTGGCTGCGGACTCGATGACCTCCTCCATGTTGGAGAAAGAAGCGTGGTCGGTGATCGCTATCGCCCTGTGGTCAGCCGCAGCGGCCCTCCGGATGAGCTCCATGGGCAGCAGATCGCCGTCGCTGAACAGAGTGTGCATGTGAAAGTCGCATCTCCTTGCCCTCATTTCCTTCTGCCCTCCAATTCCTTGTAGATGTCTTCGATAGTCATCTTCTCGTCATACAGCAGTACCATGAGATGATAGAGAAGATCTGCGGCCTCGTAGACCATCTCCTCTCTCTTCCCGTCCTTCGCGGCGAGTATGACCTCCGCGCTCTCCTCGCCTATCTTCTTGAGCAGGAGGTTCCTGTTCCTGAGGAGCTTCAAGGTGTAGGACGATTCCGGACCCTCCCTCCTGCGCTCATCAAAAACACGCCACAGCTCGCTGACGACATCCTCCTGCCTGAGAGGCTCCTTGAAGAAGCATGAGTAAGAGCCCGTGTGACACGCAACGCCTGTCTGCTCCACCCTCGCGAGCAATGCGTCCCCGTCACAATCCGTCATGAGCTCGATGCACCTCTGGAGGTTACCCGATGTCTCGCCCTTCTTCCAGATGGCGTTCCTTGAGCGGCTCCAGTAATGCATGAAACCAGTCTTCTTTGTCAGCTCGATCGACTCCTCGTTCATGTACGCGAGCATGAGCACGTTGTTGTTCTTGATATCCTGCACCACGACCGGTGTCAAACCGTCCTCTAGCTTCATTTGACCACGCTCTCCCTGACCGGCACGCCCGCTGCCTTGAGCGCCCTCTTGACGTCAGCGACCGTGTGCTGGCCATAATGGAATATCGAGGCGGCCAGGGCGGCATCGGCCTCCCCCTTCGTGAGGACCTGCACTATGTGCTCGATAGTCCCGCAGCCTCCGGAGGCGATCACAGGCACGCTGACTGCCCTGACAATCGTCCTCGTGAGCTCGATGTCGTAACCAGCCTTCGTGCCGTCGGCGTCCATGCTAGTGAGCAGGATCTCGCCCGCACCCCTCTCGCAGGCCTCTTTGGCCCACTCGACCGCGTCCCTGCCGGTCGGCTTGGTCCCAGAATGGGTGTAGACTTCCCAGCCATCACCCGCGCTCTTCGCGTCTATGGCGACCACCACGCATTGGCTCCCGAAGGCGTCAGCGCACTCGGTGATGAGCCCAGGGCTCTCCACCGCCGCGGTGTTCACCGAGGTCTTGTCGGCACCCGCCTTCAGCGTCTCCCTCACGTCCTCGAACGACCGGGTGCCGCCTCCGACAGTCAGAGGTATGAACAGGTTCTCAGCAGTCTTCTTCACCGCTGAGCGCATCGTCGCCGCGCCCGCAACCGTGGCATTCACGTCCAGGAAGACTATCTCATCCGCACCCTGTCTCTGATACTCCACCGCGAGTGCGGGAGGATCACCCACACTCTGCAGGTTCCTGAAACACACGCCCTTGACGACGACCCCGTCCTTCACGTCCAGACAAGGCATGATGCGCTTGGTGAGCGGCATCAACCCACCCCCCACTTGACGCTGGACTTGGTCGACATCGTCGTTGAGGAGACCGTCGTCGCGTCCCTCAGACAGAGGCCGAGGGCCTTGAATGTCGCCTCGATTATGTGGTGCTCGTCCTTGCCACGGACCACAACGGTGTGCACAGTGGCCCTGAGCTCCATCGCGAACGAGCGCATGAAGTGCTCGTACATCTGGTCGGGGAGCTCGAGGTGCACGTACGGCCTGTCGATGAGGTCTACAGTCACCTGCACGAGTGCCTCGTCCATGGGGACAGTCTGACTGGATATCCTCTTGACGGGCGTGTCGCCGATGGCCTCCCTGTACGCCCTTCCCAGGGTGATTGCGACGTCCTCGACGAGGTGGTGCTCGATGTCTCCTCTGGCAGAGATCTCGAGATCGACCCCCGAGTACTTTGCGAGCGTTTCTACCATGTGCCTCAGGAACTCGTCCGGGATTCCGCACTTCGAGCAGCCGCTGCCGTCGAGCGCCAATCTTGCGCTTATCGTGGTCTCCTTCGTCTCCCGGGATATCGACGCTGTCCGCTCCTCCCTCTGGCTCATGTGAAAGACCTCACTGCCTTTCTGAAATCTATCCTTCCGGTGTAAACCGCCATGCCGAGAACCGCGGAGTGGGCGCCCATGCGCCTGAGGGTGTCCAGATCGATAGTGTCGGTGATGCCCCCGGAGACTATGACAGGTTTGCGTGTCGCCTTGATCAACGCCCGGATGGGCTGCGGGTCTATGCCCTCCAGGCGGCCCTCGACCCCCACGTTCGTGTACAGGAAACCGAATATTGGCATGGTCTCGAGGTCCTTCGCGACTGTGATGATGTTCCTGCCTGAGCCTTCCTGCCAGCCTTTGATTAGCACCTCGTCGGCGACCGAGTCTATCGCCACCACTATTCCATCAGGGTACTCATTCGCGATCTCCTCCACGAACTGTCTGTCCTGTATGGCCCTCGTTCCGACGATAACACGCTCGCAGCCCATACTGAACAGTCTCTGGACCTTTTCGGTCGAGCGGACTCCTCCCCCTACCTGGACGGGGATCGAGACGGAGGCTGCCACCATCTCCACGAGCTGCTCGTTGTTGCCTGTCCCGAAGGCGGAATCCAGGTCGATCATGTGTATGATCTCCGCCCCTTCGTCCTGCCATCTTCGGGCGACCCCCATGACATCGTCGATGACGACCTTCTCGGTCCCGGGCTTTCCTCCAACAAGCTGGACGCATCTGCCCCCTTTGACGTCTATCGCAGGTATGATCTTCACTTCAACCCCTCCGCTATCCTGATGAAATTCGCAAGCAACCTCAGCCCAAGGGGACCGCTCTTCTCCGGGTGGAACTGCACGCCGCAGAGCGCCCCCTTCCTCACGGCAGAGGGAAAGCTTTCCCCATACTCGGTCTTTGCGACTCCGACCGCCTCATCCGGATGACATACATACGAATTCGCGAAGTAGAACTGCGTGCGTCCGGGGACGCCGTCGAACAGGGGATCCTCAAGGGGAACGACGTCGTTCCAGCCCATCTGGGGTATCCTTTCGGCCCTCAGCCTCCTAACCTCGCCTCTCAGCACGGCCACTCCTTCACCAGGGGACTCCTCGCTGCGCTCGAACAGTATCTGCATGCCCAGGCAGACCCCTAGCGTGGGCGTCCCGTCGTCTATCCGTCTCCTGAGCGCCGGAAGAATCGGCCTGAGGGTCTCCATCGCAGCGCCGAACGCCCCGACGCCCGGGAAGACGATGCTCTCGGACTCCAGCAGCATCGCGGGGTCGGAGACTATCTCGACCCTCGCGCCCGCGCGCTCCAGCCCCTTCGCTATGCTGTGAAGGTTCCCGACGCCGTAGTCCATGATGGACACTCTCACCGAGAACCACCGCCTACAAGTGGTTCCAGCTTCTGAAGCAGGGTCTCCAGCATCGGCCTGGGGGCCATCGTTATCCTCACGTGGTCCTCCAGGAGCGGATAGGCATTGCAGTCCCTGATGGCCACGCCCTCTCCCCTCAGCGCGGCGACCAGAGCCGGACTCGGCACGGGCGCCTCGCACAGCAGAAAATTGCAGTCGGACGGGTACACCTTGAAGCCGAGCGATTCCAGCCTGGGACGGAGGTACGCCATCTCAGATCTCACCTTCAGAGTCACCTCCCGCATCCAGTCCTTGCTGTCTAGCGCCCTCACGGCCACAGCCTCGGCGAACGAGTTGAGCCCAAATGGAGTGCGCACGCTCCTGAGCTCGTCGATTACCTCCTTCCTTGATATCGCGTATCCTATCCTCAGGCCCGCGAGACCATACGCCTTGGAGAAAGTGCGCACATCAATCGCGTGAGGGGCAGCCATGACGTCGGCCAACATATCGGATCCGCAGAACTCCGCATACGCTTCGTCGAGCATGACAATCCCGGCGGACTCATCCAAGACCATCTTGATATCCTGTGGCCTGAACAGCGAAGCGGTCGGATTGTTCGGCTGACAGAGTGCGGTCAGCTTCGCGCGCTCCTCTGTCAACTGGACAGGGTCAAGGGAGAAGTCCTCCCCCAGCCGCTTCTCGCGTATCCTTGCGAGGTGAAGCCGAGCGTAGAACTTGTACATGCTGAATGTCGGGGCGGGGGAGCAGAAGACATCTCCTGGGTTGATGAAGCACTTGGAGGCTATGTCGAGTATCTCGTCCGACCCATTCCCGACTATGACTTCGTCAGCGGAGACGTCGAACTCCGACCCTATGCGCTCCCTGAGCGCATCGGAGTTCTCGCTGGGATATGCCCACAGCCTCGCGAAATCGAACGAACTGGCCACCTCATCCACTGCAGGGTTAACCCCGAACAGGTTGGCGTTGTCGTTCAGCAGCAACATGTCCTTGTTTGAGAGGGAGTAGGAGGGGCGGGTCAAAGCCTCCAGGGTGCGTCGCCTGAGCTCGTTGACAGACGTCATCGACGCACCTTCCTCGCGCGCAGCTTGGCCGCGGCCGCATGAGCGGGCAGCCCCTCGGCGGATGCGATGGAGTCCACCACGCCCGCTAGCCGGGAGACGCCCTCCCTGCTGATGCTCTGATACGGGATGATCTTGAGGAAGTCATAGACCGAAAGCGAGGACTTCATCGAGGCCGTGCCCTTGGTCGGGAGCACGTGGTTTGTCCCCGAGCAGTAATCCCCGAAGGCGACCGAGGAATAGCCGCCCAGGAACACTGACCCTGCGCTTCGGACTGATGATAGCAGTCGCGCTGGCCTCTTGACATCTATAAGCAGGTGTTCAGGGGCGAACTCGTTGGAGAACTCGATCGCCTCGTCCAGGGATTCCACGAGCACGAACACTGCCCCCTTGACGGACGCCTCTGACGCAATGTCCTTCCTCTCTGAACTCTTGAGCATCCTCCTGAGCTCTGCCCTAACCTGCTCGAGGAACGTCTCGGAGGTCGTGACGAGGACTGAGCGGGCGTAAGGGTCGTGTTCGAGCTGCGCGACCATATCAGATGCGATCATCTCGGGGTCGCCACTGCCGTCCGAGATCACCAGCACTTCTGACGGACCTGCGAGGAAATCTATCTCGCAGTCGTTCCTGACTATGAGCTTCGCCGCGGCCACATATGCCCCCCCTGGGCCCACTATCTTCTGCACGCGTGGTATGGACTCTGTGCCATAGGCGAGCGCGCTGATAGCCTGAGGCCCTCCCACCGGGTGGACCTCCTCCACCCCGCACATCTCGGCTGCGGCAAGGATAGCGTCGGGGACCCTTCCTTTCTTGCCGGGCGTGCAGAGGGCGATCTCATCCACGCCCGCGATACGGGCGGGGATGCAGCACATGAAGACCGATGACACGTAGTCAGCGGTCCCGCCAGGCACGTATACGCCCACGCGCTCCAGGGGGACTATCCGCTGCCCGAACTCGCCACATTCATCCCCGTATGAGAACGGCTCTAACCTCTGACGCTTGTGGAACGCCTCTATCCTCCTCTTGCTGACCTTCATGGACCTGATCAGCTCCCTAGGAACCCGGCCCCTGGCCGCCTTCAGGCGCGACGGCGGGACGGTCAGAGGCATGCCCCCGAATGAATCGAACTTCTTGGCGAACCGCCGCACCGCGGAGTCGCCATACAGTCTTACGTCGTCGACCACCAGCTTCGCGAGGCTCATGGCCCGCTCCATGTCCACGCCCTCCCTGGTCATGACAGACCTCTTCTGCGAGGGTGTCATCTTCCCGAGCTCGTATGTGCGCATGTCAGAGGACCATCCTGTCAATGGGAAGTATGAGTATGCCGGCCGCGCCAATCCTCTTCAGCATAGTGATCACGCCGTTGACCTCGTCCTCGTTCGTCACGGCGTGTATCGCCACCATGTCCTCCCGGCCGATTATGTTCATCACGGTCGGTCCTGAAACGCCCGGTAGGAGCTTCTCGAGGTTCGAGAGGGCGTCCTTGGGGACGTTGGCCATGATGTATCGCTTCCTGGAGGCATTCATCACGCTCTGGATGGCGCTCGTGACCTCCTCTATCCTTGCCTTCTTCTCCTCGAGGGCCTTCGGGTTCGCTATCAGCACCGCGGTCGATTCGAGGATGACGCCTATCTCCTTCAGGTGGTTCAGTTTGAGGGTGGAGCCCGTCTCTGTCAGGTCGGTGATGACATCGGCGAGCCCCACCTGGGGGGCGACCTCCGTGGCCCCTGAGACCTCCGCGATGGCGACGGACTTACCCATGTCTTCGAAGAACGCCTTCGTGAGGTTGGGGAAACATGTCGCAACCGTGCAGCCGTCCTTAACACCCTGTAGATCGGACATCGGCGATTCATCAGGCACGGCGACCACCAACCTGCACCTGCCGAAGTCGAGCGGCATCAGGTTCTCCACCATGCATCCCGTCTCCTTCACGAGGTCGAGCCCGGTTATGCCAAGGTCGGCTGCCCCCATCTCCACGAACTCAGGTATGTCCTGCGCCCTTGCGAGTAGGACCTGATACCTGCCCTTACCGAACTCCGCGAGCAGGGTCCGGTTGCTGGCATCCGGGACCGGGAACCCTATCTTGTTCATGAGTCTGATCGCGCTCTGGTTCAGCCTGCCCTTGTTGGGCAGGGCTATCCTTACCATCATCATCTAGACACCTCCGGACCGAACCCAGGACAGGGTCCTGGCACGGGCATGGCCACGCCTGGCTCGGTACTCTCGAAAAACTCCTCTTCGGCGCACTGGCTGGGACGGGTCGAATCACCCGTGAAGGCAATCAAACACGACTTCAGTCCATGCCATGTCCTTGCGCCTCGAGCATCCGCGTGAAGAACTGAACCGTATATATTGATTCCGGTCGAGGCGGGACGCGCACTGGCCATCCTTGTACACAGCGACGACTCGCTCCCGATACCCCGCACCCGAGCACCGTCCGCACGGGTCATCAGAATCACTCATGATAACGACCTCGGAGGATTCTTTAGAGCGCGTGCTCGTTCCGTTGCACGGGACATGGTCGGAAATGGCCTTTCGCAGACAAGCTGGTTAAAATGACCACTGACACTCTCAGGACCGAGCACAGAGGAAGCGACCTGAGGAGCACTGCTTTAGAGAGCATACTGGAGGTCACATCCGACATCCTGTACGTGACAGATGTCGACGCACTCCTGAACAAGATAGCCAAGACCGTCTCGGAGACCTTCGGCCTCAAGTGCGTGTCCATAGGCATCCAGGACGGGGAGACCGGGGACTTCTGCGTCAGGGCATCGCATGGATACTCCTCAGAGGTAGAGGGCAGGATCCTCAAGATCAGGTACTCCGAGGAGAGGATGACCAAGGATCTCAGGCCGGAGTTCAAGGTCGGGAGGAACGTGTTCTATGTCCCCGGCGAGAGCTACCAGATAGATACTGACGACGAGATGCTCTTCGTCGTGCACCCCGAACGCATAGACCGCCCAAGGCGGTTCCCCAACGAATGGCACGAACTGGATTTCATCGACTTCATGATGCACAGGCGAGACGGCAGCCTCCTGGGCTACCTGGAGATCGACGAGCCAGACGATCACAGGGTGCCGGACGACGAGAAGCTGCGGGCAATCGAGATATTCTCCGACCTGGCCGCGATAGCCATACAGAACGCCGAGCTGTACCAGCAGCTGGACACGGACAGGCGCAAGATAGAGCTGCTCTTGGACCTCATCGGCCACGATGTCAACAACTACGCCCAGGCCGTAAGCGGGTTCATAGAGCTGGCTATGCAGAGGAAGAACGTGCCTGAGCCATCGAGGAAGAGCCTCGCGAAGGCCCTTGACCAGGTCTGGAACCTCAACAAGCTGGTCACCAATGTGAAGCTCTTCGGTAAGATTGAGTCCGCGAACGGCAACGAGGTACGGCCGATGGATCTCGTTTGTGTGATCCGGGACGCTCTCGCAGCGGCCGAGTCGAACTACCCTAGCCGCACGGTGAGGATCGCGGTGGAGGACGACGGTGAACACAAGCTGTGCCTGGTGGACAACCTGGCCAAGGAGATATTCGTCAACCTGTTCTCCAACGCCATCAAGTTCGACCCCAACGAGGTAGTCGACATAGAGGTGACGATGGACCGGTCGCGTACGGAGACAAGGGAGTACTGGTGCGTGTCCGTCGCGGACCACGGCCCTGGGATAGATGACTCGCTCAAGGAATGGGTCTTCGAGCGGTTCGCGCAGGCCGGAACCTCTGGCGCGAAGGGCAGCAGCGGACTCGGACTGCACATCGCCAGGAAGCTGGTCAGCGCCTACAAGGGCAGGATATGGGTCGAGGACAGGGTCCCGGGAGACAGGACCAGAGGCAGCGTGTTCAAAGTGATGCTGCCCAAGGCTCCAGAGCCCGCCTAGGATGCGGGGTAGACAACTCCGAGGATCAGGACCAGCGCTGAGGCAGCTATGCACATAGCGACCACGAACCACGGGTTTATCTTGAGGGCCTTGTCATCCTCAGAGTCGAAGTACCGTATAAGACCGGCCGCGGAATGGAAACCCTCGCCCTTCTTGTTCTTAGCCATAGGTCCCGAAAGGACCTATTGAGGGATTCCATATTTAAACGTTTAGAGGGTCTGGCGCGCCCTCCAGAAGGCCGGATTCGCCCGTGAGTCCGTGGTGAAAACCATTTTATAACGTGCAAGATAATCAACAGTTCCCAGCCTGGCTCCCCCGGCGCATGGCCCATGGAGCATGTTCTGGGCACAAAAGTCGGTCCGCGGACGCGCTCTGACCTCAGGAGGTAGTTAAGATAGCCACGGTCTTCCTAGTCGATGATGAGAAGTTCATCGTCGACCTCTACAGGGACATCCTCGAGGCCAATGGGCACGTGGTCATCGGCGTCGCTTCGGACGGCGATGAGGCCGTCCGGAAATACCGCGAGATGAAGGAGAAGCCCGTCATAATCATCATGGACCAGCGCATGCCCGTCAAGGACGGCGTGAGCGCGACACAGGAGATCCTGAAGATGGACCCCGAGGCGACGATATTCTTCGGAAGCGCGGACCTCCACATCGAGAAGGAGGCCATCGCTGCGGGGGCCAAGGGATTCTTGCTCAAACCTTTCAGGATCGAGGAGCTCCTCGAAGCCATCGAAGAGACAATCGCTGGAAAGGTCAAGGCCAAGTGCTAGCGAGGCCGGCGTCTCTCTGCGGGCTTCGACTGATTTCATGTAGGTGAGTAGTGTGAACGATAGGGAGTGCGAAGGATGTGACGGCATCGGCCTACTTTTAAGTACGCAGGCCGGAATGCAGAGAGCGGCGCCCTTGGAGGGGTGAAGCGATGCCTGAAGATGCGAGCGACCTGAGGGCCCTTAGAAGGGCGAAGCTGGAAGATCTCAAGGCCAAGGGTCTCAACCCGTACGAGAAGTACAAGTACGTCAGGACACACGACTCTTCCGGGATAAAGAAGGACTTCGAGGGTGTCGGCGCGGACAGGAGCGAGAGGAAGGTCTCCACCGCGGGCCGGATAATGGGCATGCGGATACACGGCAAGGCGGGGTTCGCCGACCTCCAGGACAGAGGGGGGCGGGTCCAGGTCTACTTCAAGCTCGACGAACTCGGCAAGGAGAGGTTCGACCTGTTCAAGTCACTGGACAAGGGCGACATGGCCGGGGTCACAGGGAGAGTGTTCAGGACCAAGATGGGCGAGATAACGGTGGCTGTGGAGGGCTTCGAGATACTCACCAAGGCGCTCGAGCCGTATCCCGACCAATTCCACGGGCTCCAGGACGTCCAGACGAGGTACCGGAAGAGATACCTCGACCTCATCATGAACCAGGACGTCAGAGAGCGGTTCGTCAAGAGGAGCAGGATGGTCGCCTTCATGCGCGACTGGCTCAACGAGAAGGGGTACCTCGAGGTCGAGACCCCCATACTGCAACCGCTCTACGGAGGCGCGCTGGCGAGACCGTTCGTGACTCACCACAACTTCCTGGACATGGACCTCTACCTGAGGATAGCGCCGGAGCTGTACCACAAGAGGTGCATAGTCGGCGACCTCGAGAAGGTGTACGAGATAGGCCACAACTTCAGGAACGAAGACATCGACGCTCAGCACTATCCGGAGTACACCTCGCTGGAGCTCTACGAGGCCTATGCGGACTACAACGACATAATGGACCTGACGGAGTCCCTGCTGTACGATACCGCGATGAAGATCTGCGGCACCGACAAGATACCGTATGGCGAGAAGACGATTGACTTCGCGAGGCCCTGGCTCAGGATTACCATGCTCGATGCGATAAAGAAGCTCACTGGCCTGGACTTCGGCTCGTTCAAGACCGTGGATGACGCCAGGGACGCCGCGATACAGATAGGCACCAGGGACGTCGAGGGCTGCGACACCATGGGAGAGGTCATGGCCGAGATCTTCGACCAGAAGGCGCAGCCGAGCCTTGTCAATCCGACATTCGTCATCGACCACCCGATAGAGGTCTCCCCACTCGCGAAACGGAAGAGGGGGGACCCGCAGCTGGTGGAGAGGTTCGAGCTGTTCATCAACGGCTGGGAGTTCGCCAACGCCTTCTCGGAACTCAACGACCCGAAGGAGCAGGAGCAGAGGTTCAGGGACCAGGAGCGGTACAGGGACGAGGGGGACGACGAGGCGCACCCGATAGACATGGACTACGTGAACGCGCTCGAGTACGGGCTCCCGCCGACAGGCGGCCTCGGCATAGGCATCGACCGGTTCGCCATGATCCTCACGAATGCCCCCTCGATCAAGGAGGTCATCCTCTTCCCGCACATGAAGCCCGAGCAGGTCTAGAGGTCGTAGGATGGCGGCCGACGCGGAGGGTATCAGGATTGAGCATCTCGCTCATGGGCAGCTGGACGCCCTGATAGATGCCCAGAACGGGATATTCGAGGACTACATCATCCCGATAAGGTCCTCGAGACAATTCTTCACGGACTTCCTCAAGTCGGTCGGAGGGGACCTCAGGAACGTGCTCGTGTCGCTGGACGGCGACAGGATAGTCGGCTATGCGAACCCGGTCGTGGACGGGGACGAGGCGTGGATAGGCGGCATCGGTGTGCTGCCGTCCCACAGGGGCATGGGCATCGGGACGAAGTTGATGCTCGCCGCGGAGCGGGAGTGCATAGAGAGAGGCGTCCGAGAGATATCCCTGGAGGTCATAGAGGGCAACGACCGTGCGATGAGGCTCTATGACCGACTCGGGTATGTCGGCGGCAGGAGGTACCTGACGGCAGAGGGCAGGCCCGTCAGGTTCCAGGGCTTCGGCCAGATGCCGGAGCCGGCGAGCCAGGCCGAGATAGTGCGGATGCACGCGAAGTCATATGGTGACACCTGCTGGCAGAAGCGGAAGACGGACGCCGTGATCTCATCCGCCCAGGGCGCAGAGCGTTACAGGGTCGATGGGGGCTTCGTTCTGGTCAGGTCGGTCGAAACAAGCGGGTTCATACCGTTCTTGGGAGTCCTCCCGGAGAAGAGGAGGATGGGCGTCGCGACTTCGCTGGCGAAGTTCGCCCTGACGAAGCTCTGGGACCTCGGGGCGTTCAAGGTGACCGTCTACAACGTCAACGACGACACGCCCACGCTCAAGCTCCTGGACATGTTCGACTTCAAGGTCACGATGGGGCAGCTCGAGATGAGGAAGAATCTGACTGAGAAATGAGGGGCGAAGTGGTTTCAGGTTCCTGATCGGGCGGCTACTGGCGGTACTGGGCCGTCTTCTCGTCCGCCTGCCACTTCTTGTTGACCCAGTCCTGGATCTTAGTGATGTCGTCCTCGGTCATGTGCCTGAACCTGCCCTGGAGCTTAAGGTAGTCCCGCACCGGCGTCATCTTGGGCTTCTTGCTTATGGTGAACTTGCCGTTCTCACACTCATAAAGCGTCCACATGCCCGTGTCGACCGCCAGCTTGGCTATCTCCACTGTCTTCGCAGTGTCGTGTCTCCAGCCGGTGGGGCACGGTGCGAACACCTGGATGTACCTGAAACCCTTGATCCTCTTCGCCTTCTCGAACTTGTTAATGAAGTCCTGTATGTGCCCGACCGAGGTAGTGGCCACGTATGGCACGTTGTGCGCTATCATGATCTGGGGCATGTCCTTCTTGAAGGCCGACTTGCCTGACTTCACCTTGCCGATGGGGGTCGTGGTCGTCCACGCCCCGTACGGGGTACTCCCAGACCTCTGTATCCCCGTGTTCATGTACGCCTCGTTGTCGTACATCACGTAGATGATGTCCTCATTCCTCTCGGCCGCCGCCGAGAGTGCCTGTATGCCTATGTCCGCAGTGCCACCATCGCCGGCAATGCCCATGACTATGGTGTCGTCCTTGCCCCTGGCCTTGAGCGCCCTCTTAGTGCCTGTAGCGCACGCGGCGGTGTTCTCGAACGCGACGTCCTGATAGGGAACCTTCCACGCAACCAATGGATACGTACCCCCGAAGACCAGCATGCAGCATGCCGGGTTCTGCACGACCGTGTTAGGCCCGAGTATCTTCATCAGGTTCCTTACGGCGATCGCGCCTCCGCAGCCTGCGCACGCAGTGTGTCCCCTCGTGAACAGTTCCTCATCAGGCAGTTCCTTCAACTTCAAGGCTCCACCCCCCTTGTGGAGATCCAGACGATGTCGCGCTTGGCCTTTCCGGTCTTGGCCGCCTCGAGCAGTCTGTCGAACATGAGCCCTAGATCGCCGAGTGAGACGTCTCTTCCTCCCAGGCCGCCGATGAAGTCTATCGTCGGGACGTTCAATCCGTACAGGGCGTTCCTCAACTCGATGTACGATGGGCCGCCTACGCCGTATGACACAGCCCTGTCGAAGGTTCCGAGCGCCTTGACATTCTGGGCGATCTTCCTCATCTGCTCGGTCGGGTATGGCCTCCAGTACCTCAGCTTCACGAGCCCGACCTTCTTGCCCTTTGACCTGTATTCGTCGACAACCTCATGGGCCGTCGAGCTCGCGGAGCCCATCGTGACAAGGACGGCGTCGGCGTCTTCGACCATGTACGGGTCGATCATGCCACCCCAGTCCCTTCCGAACTGCTTGGCGAACGCGGCGTTGACCTCTTCCACGACTTTCGGCGCGTCCCGCATGACCTTGTCCATCTGCCATCTCGTCTCTTGCACGTAATCTGGCGGCACAAGGGTCCCGTAGGCTACCGGATTGTCGGGATCGAGGAAAGGCCCCGGGGACTTGAACTTCGGCACGAACTTGTCCGCATCCGAGGGTTCCACCAAATCAACTGGCTCCACCGTGTGCGAGAGTATGAACGCGTCCAGGTTGACCACCATTGGAAGCGCGATCCGCTTGTCCTCTGCGATCTTGTATGCCTGGAGCACCATGTCGTGGACCTCCTGGTTGTTGTCGCAGAATACCTGCAGCCAGCCGGAGTCCCGCTCCGGCATTATGTCGTTGTGCTCGACCCATATGTTGATGGGCGCGGCTATGGCTCTGTTGACCACCGCCATGACTATGGGCAGGCGCATGCCCGATGCGCACGGGAGTATCTCATGCATCAGCGCGAGGCCCTGTGAGGACGTCGCGGTGAAGGCCCGCACGCCGGTCGCGCTCGCAGCCACGCAGGCGCTCAGAGCTGAGTGCTCGCTCTCGACCTCGACGTATTCGCACTGCATCTCGCCATTGTTCACGAACTCGGAGAGATGTTCCACGATGAATGTCTGTGGCGTGATCGGGTATGCTGCGACGAACGCGGCCCTGGACCTCATCGCACCATATGCAGCCGCGTAGTTTCCAGTTACGACCTTCTTTGGCATCCTCGATCACCTCACCATCTTTATTGCGTCCGCAGGGCACTCATTGGCGCATATCCCGCAGCCCTTGCAGTATTCCATGTCGAATTCCATCTTGTCAGGCTTTCTGTATATGCATCCCTCCGGGCAGTAGAACCAGCAGAAATTGCACATCGTGCACTTCGCCCGGTCGTACTCCGGGTGGAACACCTTCCAGCTGCCTGTCTTGTTCTCTACGAACGACCCAGGCCCCACCAGCCCCGCCTCAGTCTTCATGGGGATGGCGGCCGCGCCTATCGGGAGTTCGTTGACGTCTGGGAGCCATTTCTTGGCGGTCTGGAGTTTCCTCTTGCCGTGCGATTCGCCCACGATGGTCCTCTCGAACGCCACCCTGGCGGCCTTTCCGTTCTTCTCGCCTATGACCGGCCCTAGTCTGTCGCCGAAGACCTGCATTATGCCCTTCTCTATGGACTCAATCTTAACTATGCCAGCTGCCTTCGCGAAAGCGCCCAGTATGGCTGAGTTCGTCGAAGGCTGCTTCAAGACCTCGAGGGCGATACTTGTGGCGTCCACGGTCGCGAGCTTCACGTCGATCCCCACGTCTATCTCCTCGGGCTTCCTCACGGAGTTGACCAAGACCATGCCGCCTTTCTTCAGGCCCTCGACGACATCGATCGTGTCCAGCAAGGACTCGTCAAGTACGACGACGAAGTCCGGTTCGTAGACCTGTGTTTTCCTGTAGACCCTCTCCTTGTCGATCCTGGTGAAGGCGAGCACCGTTGCGCCACGCCTCTCGGCCCCGAAGAAGGGGAATGCCGTTGCGTAACCGCCTTCTTGGAAGGCGGCGCTCGCGAGTGCCTGTGCCGCCATGACCGCGCCCTGACCGCCGCGGCCATGAAAACGTACCTCGTACATCCTAGAAACCTCGCTGGGTTTCGAATGAATATGCCTACCTTAAGCCTTTCCGAGATACCCCTCTTGTCTCGGCGCAGGTGCCAGCACCCCCGGAAATCACGAATCCTGAGTGGCCCACGGCGGGTGATTTCGAGCGTCGATAAATGGGCGCCGGCGATAGCCCGAAAACGACCTTGAGGAACGCTCGGGGGACGGGGCAAACCCGTACGAACGTTTTTTGAGCATGCAGGGGATTAAGCTGAGGATGTCCAAGAAGCAGGCGGAGGGCGTGACGCTCAGGGTGGCGAGGGCGCACCACCAGTCGGAAGTCGGCCTCGGGAGGGCCCGAATCGATTCTCAGACGAGGAAGCGGCTCGACGTCGAGGTCGGAGAAATCATAGAGATCGTCGGCAAGAAGAAGACCGCCGCAAAGGTGTTCAGGGCGTCGAACGAGGACGAGGGGCTCGGCGTCATCAGGATAGACGGCATGATCAGGGGCAACGCGGGGGTCTCGATAGGTGAGAAGGTCGTCGTGGACAAGGTATCGGCCCAGCCCGCCTCGAAGGTCGTCGTCGCCCCGAAGATACCTCACGGGAAGAGGGTCAGGTTCGGCCAGGGCGTGGAGGGACTCTTCAAGAAAGGCCTGCTGAACAGAGCACTCGTCAAAGGCGACGAGATAATCATCCCCAACATCGCGCTCATGGGAGGGTTCCTGCCGTTCGTGGTCGTGTCAACGACGCCCAACGGTATCGTGCAGGTCAACGAGCCGACCGAACTCTCCGTAAA
>JBFFED010000006.1:0-61015 GCA_041559015.1 Thermoplasmata archaeon
GAGGACGACGTTCTCGTGACCGCTGAGGGGAGAGAGACACTCACCACCCTTGGGAGAGAACTCGTTCAGGTATAATCGTAGGTCGCCACTCTCATGCTTCGCCAGTATTACGTTGACATCTCGATTCTCGTACAGTGAATCCGTCATGACCGATGGAGGATGTGTGGATTGGGCGAGCATTGAACTCGCTCGAGCCAGACAATCATAGAATCGTTTCAATTAAAAAGAAAATGCACCGGGGCGTCCACAAACCCCTTCCCTTTTCCTACCTCTCTTGTCGTAGGAACCTGCGTTGAGCATGACCCTAGCCGATAATGGTTTGGCATTCTTCAGGTAGATGGTTCGTTCCAGGTCCATTCGCGTTGGCCATCGTGTGATATCTATCCGCAAACCAGCAATCACTTAAGGGCCTCTTCAAGCAGCTTGGTGAGAGCCGAAATATTGACAGCGCTTCCACAGTACGAGCAGAACTTGAGCGAGTCAACGCTCGAACCGCTGTCGACAGTTATGGTCGCCCCACAGCCAGTGCATTTGTACGGCACGGTCAATCCGCCGGACCTAAGTGAATTGATGAGGTCATTTAGGTTCACTGTGACGTGCTTGACTGTTCTTGAAGTCTTTCTGTCTCTCGCTTCTCCAGCCTCTTTCCAAAGGCCCAGTGATTCATACAACCTCGCAGCATCTTCATGTCTCTTCGCGAGTTCATAGTTGTGTGCTTGGTCAATTGCACGGCCCCAATTGCAGATATCGTAATATGCAGAGTCCTCGACGAAAAAGGCTCCTCCAAGAACCGGAGCACCGAGCCTGTTCGTTATCTTCGCTCTAAGCTCAGGGTGCTCGGACGCGATTCTATTCACATGATCGCACTTCCTCCTTTCTTCAAGATTCTTCATATATTGGGCGTGCTGCAGATGCTTCTGCTCGCATTCTGCGCACATCTGCTTGTGCTCGAGAACACCCCGCAGAGGCATCAGCTTTCCACAGACGGTGCAGGTCATCTTGCCGGAGGGCTGTCTGCCCACATCCGTCTGCAAAGGAGTCCCACAATGAGCGCACCATCTACTGCCTACTGGCATGGTACGTCCGCAATGTGGGCAATTCATGTCCATTTCCCTGCCACCGCATCGGTATGATGTATTTTGGCCTTTTGCATACCGTCGGCATGAGTCCGAATCCCTCGTCTCGTTTATGATGCTTCGACGAACATTGGACTCGTCCGAGCCAGCAAGAGCTACCCTAGCTCAAGCTTCCCTTTCTTCAGCAGCGTCTCAAGGGCCTCGTCGAAGGCCTTCTCGCGCTTCTTCTCGTCGTCCAGCGCCTTCCGGGCGGCCGTGTTGACATCCCTCACGGCCCTGAACTCCTCCATGCGCTCCATGCGCTTCTCCTTGCGTATCTCGATGACCTTGGAGCGCAGTTCCTGGGCCTTCTGGTGGACGGCATCCGCCTCCTCCCGCAATTTCACGAACTCCGCGTGCTTCTTGTCCGCGGTGGCCTTGACCGCAAGCAGTTCCTTCATGAAGGCGGTCGCCTCCTCGTGAGCCTTGTGCTGCTCCTCTGAGAGCCTCACAACCTCCTCGTGGGCCTTGTCCGCCTGCTTGAAGAGGGCGTCTATCGACTTGTCGACGTCCTTGATTTCCTTCGTGATAGTCTCCTGCTCTGCGAGGGTCTTCTTGAGCTTCTCGACCTCCGCCACCCTGGCCTTGGTCTGCTCGATGAGCTTCCTCTCCTCGGGTATCGTCAAGGGCACGGTTTGCTGCTTCAGCTCCATGTCTTTGACCTGCCTCTGGAGCTCCCTGATATCGGCCCTGAGGTCGCCCGTCGGCTTGCCCTTCATCTTCTTCTTGAACTCGATGAGCTCCTTGGCCTTGGCCTGAAGCTCGTCCCTGCGCTTCTTGTGCACGCGCATCTCGGCGACGAGGGCGTCCCTCTTGTCCCTCGCGGTCCTCATCTGATCCTGGAAGACCTTCTTCTGGTCGTTCAGGGTGTCGCGCTCGGACCGCAGGAGCGCGGCATGCTCGTTTATCTCGTCGCGTTTGTTTAAAAGAGCCCTGAGCTTCAGTTCGGCGCTCTGGAGTTCACTGATCTTCTTAGGCATCCAATCCGCCAGTCCCTGACGCTTCTGGACTGGATACAAGAGGTACGCTATAAGATTGTTGTCTCCTCCTCAGGGCTCAAATACCCACAAATCGATTGACATCCGTTCGGATTCGATGGACGAGGTGGTATGAATGGTCGTGAAGGGCTCGGAGCCCAGGGAATGGCTGTCCGGGGCCCCAGGGGTCATCAATCCTTCTGTTGGGGCCATCAGCCTCGGAGTCGAAAAGGCGATCATCTGCAACGTCGGCGGGTGCTTCGAGTGTCTACGCAAGAGCCGTGAGTTCAGGAACGCGCGGAGGACGCCACTGATAAACGGATCCATGGGCAGGGGCGTCCTGGGCAAGCAAATTGTCGTCTACAAGGCGATGGTGGGCGCTCCCGCGGCGACGCTGGTGATGGAGACTCTCATCGCTTCCGGTGTTCGCGAGTTGGTGTTGCTCGGGCTGGCCGGCTCGTTGGTTGAGGATTGCAGGATAGGCGACATCGTCGTGCCCGGCTGGGGCCTCAGGGAAGAGGGCACTTCGTTCCATTATCTGCCCGCGTCTGCGGTCCCAAGACCGTCCAAGCACCTGAGCGAGGCTGTCGTGAGAGCGCTGGGGAAGAGAGAAGTGGTGAGGGGCGGTGTGTGGACCACGGACGCGCCTTACCGCGAGACGAGGGACAAGGTCAGGTCTTATGCGGAGAAGGGGGTCGTGGCCGTGGAGATGGAGTGCACGGCCCTCATGTCCGTCGCGATGATGAGGAAGGTCGAGTTCGCGGCCGCGTTGGCGATCAGTGACACGGTCCACGGCGAGACCTGGAGGGAAGGGTTCCAAAGCGACGAGCTCGAGAAGACGATACCGGCGATGAGCAGGGCATCAGTCAGAGCGCTCGGAGCCTAGCCGTCCATTGGTGTCCGGATGCCCAGCCCAGGCCCGTCAGGCGCGAGCAGATATCCGTCCTCGAACCTGAGCCCAGAGGTCGGGTCGTCCACTATGTTGAAGTGCGAGTCGAGGTCCGCGAACCGCACGTTCTCGGAGCTCAGGGCGAAGTGCAGCCCGGCTGCGATAGAGAGCTGTATCTCTCCCATGCATCCGACCATAGTGAGCATATTGGCCGCCTCAGCGAACCTGTTTATGATGACGGCGCTGTTGACCCCAGCGCACTTCATCAGCTTGATATTGAACATGTCCGCGATGCCCTCCCGCGCGAGCTTCCTTGCATCTAGGATGGACTTCACGGACTCATCCGCCATGACCGGGACATCGCTTGCGAGGGTGACCTCCTTCAGCCCTGTGAGGTCTTCAGCCTTCACCGGCTGCTCGACGAGAACCACGTCCAGGGAGTTCATCTCCTGGCAGAACTTGATTGCCTGCTCGACCGTGTACCCCTGATTGGCGTCCACCCTCAGCTCGACCTTGGGCCCGACCGTGTCCCTTACGGCCGCTATCCTCCTGACATCCTCCTCGAGCTCGAGTCCGACCTTGATCTTGAGTGCCCTGAAGCCGGCCTTGTAGTGCCTGAGGGCCTTCTGGACCGTGACCTCCTTGGACTCTATGCCGATAGTCATGTCGGTGAGTATCTTCTTCCGGTCCCCGCCCAAGAACGCATACAGCGGCTTGCTGTCGCGTTTGCTGAGCAGGTCGAAGATGGCGATATCGATAGCTGCCTTGGCCGCTGTGTTGCCCTCAGCTATCGAGTCGAGCCTCGTGTGCAGCTTGTCTGGGTCGTCCTCCTCGGTCCCGACCAGCTTCTTCTGGGCCTTCGCAAGGAACGTCTCGATTGAATCCCTCGTCTCGTGCGTGACGTCGCTGGGGTTGGCGCTCCCCACCCCGAAGCAGTCGCCGGAGACTACCTTGACCACGGTGTTCTCCTCCACATCGGACGAGCCGGTTGCGATCCTGAAGGTGCTCGCGCGTTTGTTAACGAATGTCCCGAACTCGAGCGAATCTATCATGCCGTCAATCCCCTCGGAATAGCTTGACCGCGTTGATGTCCTTCCTTAGCCCCATCGCTCTGGCCACAGGGGTGCACTTGGTCCTCAGTAGATACGCTATCGGTGCGATATCTGTCTCGGAGAGCGCCTCGAAGTTCGCCATGCCTTTCGCTATCACCAGGTCGGCGTCCCTGAGCGTCCGCCCGAAAGCCCCTCTGAGCGAGCGGAGGTCTATCCCTATCGCGAACCCCGGGGCCTCTATCACGCGGTCGACGATCTTCTCTATCCCCAGACCTCTGATGTCCTTCCTGGTGACGTCGGTGAGTATGGGCTCCTCCTTCAGCACCAGCGTGACGCCCAAGTCGAGGTTTTTGAGTTCCTTCAGGGCCAGCCTGTCGAATACGACCTCCCCGCAGTTGTCCACGAGGTAGACGACGGTCTCCGCCTTCCCGAGCATTCTCCGTATCCTGGGAGTATCGTCATGTCCCAGCCCCTCGGCGAGGAGGTTCTTGAACTCCTTCTTCAACTTCGAGGGGTGGTCGTAGCCAGTCCCGATGCCGAAGTCAAGCACGTTCCCCATGATGGCGCACAAGAACGCGTCTCGGAGAGGGTTCTTCGACGCCTTCACGAACCTCTCAGCGGCGGGATAGAGCTCGAGGGCGACCTCGTTGCTCTTCCTCTTCAAGGCCTTGTAGGGATCGTCGTCCCCGATGATGCGATAGGTCTCCCTGTGGACCTCCGTCGCGACGGTCGCGGAGCAGACATCGTCCCCGAACAGCTTGCCAAGGGCCTCGGCCGCGCTCCTGACCGACTCCACCGATTTTTCGGGCCTGACCTCCTCCGTCTCGAACAGGACCCTCCGGATGAGGCACGGCACGCACTCTGGGGTCATCCTCATGGCGGTTGCGCTAATCTTGGTCTGCGTATAAAAAGAGGACGTCTGGCACAGGCAGGACGCGGTTCGGTTCGCGGGGCGATTGCCAGCGGCGCAGGTTGATATTCCCCCGCCACCTTAACGTGTGTGGCTCCATCCCGAGGCTGCGCATATGACTGTCACCATCAGGAAGATGAAGGTCGATGACCTGATCGATGTCAAGGGCGTGGACCTGGTCTGCTGGACGGACCTGTTCGAGAAGCAGTACGGGATCAAGGGCAAGATTTCTCCCAGGACGGATCAGAACCTGCTCTCGTACCTGCACTCAGATGTCGACGGCGCGTTCGTTGCATCGGACATATTCGCAGGCATCATAGGTCTGTCCTTCTCCCACACCTGGGGCTCGACCGGTTGGGTAGGTCCACTGTCCGTGCTCCCGTCCTACCAGGCGAAGGGCGTGGGGAAGGAGCTGCTCAAACACTCGCTGAGATATCTCGAGGACCAGGGATGCGTGGACATAGGCCTCGAGACGATGCCAGAGAACGCGACCAACCTCGGGATGTACCTGAAGGTCGGCCTGAGGCCAGAAGGGCTGGTCGTCGTCTTCGGGAGGACGTTGGAGGACTACGACCTTGAGGAGGAGCCCAGCGGGAGCGTGGGCATCGAGAGGCTCTCAGAGTCGCCGATCGAGGGGCACATGTTGGGGCAGATACGCCGGATATCGAACGCTCACAGGCCAGGGCTGGACTACACCAAGGAGGCCCTGCTCACGAAGGAGTTCTCGTTCGGGGACACGCTCGTCGCGACCTCCCGGGGAAAGGTTCAAGGGTTCAGCATAGTCCACCTGGCCCAGAAGAGGGAAGACATGCCAGGAGCAGCAATCAGGGCGCTCGTCGTCGACGTGGGTGCGAAAGCCGAAGTGCTGGAGTCGTTATTGGCCACTTCGGAGCTCATGGCCGCGGACGCGGGCCTCAAGGAGATATCCGTCGCGGTCCCGACCGTCTGCAGGCGGGCGGTCGACTCGGTGTTCTCAAGAGGCTACCAGGTCGTCCAGTCGTTCGAGAGGCTCATCTGGCTCGGGAGCTCGGGCATGGACGAGAGACTGTTCAACCTCTGCACCTGGTCAGGGTGAGTCACTTGATGATCCCCATCTCCGATAGCTTCTCCGGGAGATAGGTATCGGTGACGAAATCCAGGCCGTACTTTGCGAGTGCCTGCTGCTCCGCCTTCTTGCCTATCTCGAGCATCAGGTCTATCTCGTGCTTCCAGAACTCGTCCTTGAACCTCGGGTCGGTCTTTTCGGCGTTCAAGGCCTGGATGTCCTTGTCGTTCAAGGAGTCGGTGGGCAGCTCGTAGTTCAGGATGTCGGATGCGGTTATGCCTATGAACTCCGCGGTCGGGGTCGCGAGATACTCCGACAGGTGCGCAGTCTTGATGGCCCCGTACGCCAGGGACGCGTGTATCCTGAAGCTCCAGGGGTCTCCGTCGGTGAACGTGCACACTGGGAGCTTCATCTCCTCGTTCATCCTCTTGATGAACCTCCTCGTGCTCCTCGCGGGCTGTCCCTTCAGGTGGACAAGGACTGCGTGTGAGTCCTCGTCGAACTTGTTCTCGACCAGCCTGTCGAACATACCACCTGTCTCGATCGCCACCACGAAATCGGCGTCGCAGTCCAGGAAGCGTATCTTCTCCTTCTCGACGTTGTAGGGTATGCCGTAGCCGGAGTCGCCCACGTCGTCCCTGCAGTTGATCTTCTTCTTCTTGCCCTTCCTGTCGGTCTCCTGGATCGTGATATTGCCTATTACCCTCGCGCCGTCCTCCTCGGGCCTGAGCTTGAAGTCCTCCCTCATGCAGGTGGTGATGATCTCCAGGTCCTCGGCGAGCATGTTCGATTCGTCCTGCGCGGAGAACTTCGCCTTCGCCCAGCCCTCGGAGATGTAGTACATCTCCCTCAAGGTCGAGGACTTTTCGTGCTTGATCATGTCCTCGATGAACTCGAGCATGTACATGGTTCTCAGGAGCATCTGGGCGCCCGTGAGCTTCTTCGCGGACCTCGCGCCCATGGCCTTCCCGTACTTCCACACGGCGGACTTCGAGTCGAACCTGATGTTCCCCTTGGTCCTCAGAGGTATCATCATCTTCGGTATCTTCCCATCGTCAATCTGGTCGTAGACGCTCCCCGCGAGGTCGATCAGTCTGTCGACCGCCTTCTGGTGACGCTCCTCATTCTTCATTGTTCATCACCTCCGCGCCCTCGTCGTAGTCCACCTCTCCTTCCTCGCCTTCGTCGACGGTTTCGGGGCCCTCCTCCGTGATCTTCAGGTGCTCGAGGTCCCAGTCCCCTGGGAGCACCTCGACGCCGATTATCGACGCGGGGTCGATGCCGCTCACGTAGATCTCGTTGTCGGCATACTGCTCGGCGGTCACGCTTGTCAGCTCGAAGCTGAGCTCGAAAACGGCGGTGGACTGAAGGCGTTTGATCTCCCACGTGACCTTGTCCCCGTCCCGCATCTCGATCGGCTTTTCCTTGAGGCTCTTCGGGTCGATCTTGTCATAGGGCACGAGCATGTGCAGGTGGAAGCTCTGCGACTTGGGGGTGTAGTTGAATATCCTGACTGTCACGAGCTGCTTCTTCTTCTCGGACTTCACATCGTCGTCAATCCAGACGACGTTCATGATCTTGGTGATGGTGCCGGCGATGTCAGGCACGGGCTTGCCGACTATCTTCGCGCTCTTCTCAGCAATCATGGGTATGATGTCCTGTACTATCTCGAACTTGACCTTCGCCTTGCCCCTCTTCGCGGCCTTGTTCAGATGCGTCTTCAGCCGCCTGGCGCACGCCTTGAGCGCGAGCTCTATCTCCTCGCGTATCTCGGGCACGTTCGCGACGGCTTCCTTGGACTCCGATGTGAAGGGTATCTTGGTCGATGCGACATGCACCAGGATTATCGCCGGCCCGAAAGGTATCCCCTGGCCGCCCCTCTGCTCGAGGCCGTACCTGCGCCAGTCAACCGCCTCTATCGACTGCGTGATGGCGCACGCCCCCTGCTGGTACATCAAAGGTACGCGATTCGCGAACCTCAGTATCTGGACAGGGTCCTCCTTGTTGAGCTCGCCCCCGTAGACTATCCCGACCTCGACTATGAACGGGTTCCCTGCGAACACGCGCGGCTCCCTCGTGACCGGGGGCGCGTAGAATTCCGCCTTGACCCCTCCCAGGACGTTCTTGAGCCCCTTCCTTATCAGCGTCTCGCCTATGGGCGACAGGCAGTCTGTCTCGGGGGCCATTATCCTGACCTTCTTGATGGCCTCAAGTATGGCCCCAGCCTGCTCAAGGGTCAACTTGCCCGGACGCTGATCCGGGGGAACTCCCGTGACCTCGCATATCTCCCTGGCCACCCTGTACGATATCCTCGAGAACTCCGTGTTCAGGAAGCTGGTCATCTTGAGCGATTCCGTGTACTTGGCCATGCTCAGGAGCTCCCCCAGCTCGACGCCCTCGGGGTGCGGCTTCACCTCTCTCGTCGGGCGCGGGACCTGCTCCGTGGCCCTCTCGAAGACGACCGTGTTGCCCTCGGGCGGGACGAAGGTAATCTTCGAGTGCGGGTTCACGATTGCGACGCCCTTGAGGTACTCGAACACGGACTGCTTGCCTGTCACGTACTTGCCCTTGATGTAGACCTGGAAGCTGGTGCCGTGGGGCTTGTCCCAGATCACATAGTCCTCGCTGATCTTGTCCGGCTTGTTCTTCTTGGTGTCAAGGATGAGCTCGACCTCGTAGGCCACGTCCTCATCCGATATCTTGGACCTCACCTTGGCGGCTTTCCCTGTCGTCAGCTGGCTGTACATCACGACCGCTGACACGCCTATGCCCTGTTGCCCCCTCCGCTGGGCCCTCGTGTGGAACCTCGATCCGTAGAGCAGCCGGGCGAACACGTTCGCAACCTGGTTCTTGACGATTCCCGGGCCGTTGTCCTCGACCGTCACCCTGTACTCGTTGTTCTCCATCTTCTCAAGCTGGACGGTTATGTCTGGGAGGACCCCGGCGTCCTCACAGGCGTCTAGGCTGTTGTCGACTGCCTCCTTGACGCTCGTGATCAGCGCGCGGGTGAGCGAGTCGAATCCCAGTATCTGTTTGTTCTTCTCGAAGAACTCCGAGACAGAGATCTCCTTCTGCTTCTTCGCTAGTTCGTGTGCTATCGATGACAATCGAACGCGCCTCCGTGATCGGTGCAAAAGCGCCTATCTGACTGGTGCATCCCAGGTGGTCGAAATAGTCTCCCGACATAAAAACATGTTTGTGGGCGGCTCACAACGAGAGCGTAACGCCCGTCCACCTCTTCGTGGATATCATCGAGCTGCCAAACCTCAAGTGCTCGTGACTTCTTCGGTCGACAGATGCCCGCGGCGCCTCATTCGAGCCTCTCGTTCAATCGAACTTCTCACCGCATTTGGGGCAGACCTTCGCCTCTGCGGGCACATCGGCCCCGCATTCGGAGCACACGAATCCCTCGTCCGTCTCAAGCCCCATGGCCTTCGACAGGCTCGGGACCTTGGCCTCGTCCTTGCCAACGCCCTCGCGCTCCTTCTCGCGCTCGGTCATCGCCCTCTCGTACGCCTCCGTGCGCATCCTCCTCGCGCGCCTGGTCCACCAGACCATCAGGAGGAGCAGGGCGAAGATCGGGTAGACGCTCGCGAACGTGCTCACGAACGCGGTCGGCGTGAGCCATGCGATGAGCCCTCCGAAGTCTCCAGGGACCGGCCCGAGTCCCCCGACGTATGTCCAGCTGCCGTCGATGGGCGCCCCGAAATAAAAGACGTTCATCGGGTTCACGACCTCCGTCTGGAGGTAGTAGCTGATGGCCGTCGAGTTCGGGTCGGCGTTGTACACAGGTGTCATTGACAGGTTCATCTCGGGCTCGGGGAAGTATCCCACACCCGTCACAATCAGACGCACGTCCTGCGCCTCCGACAGGTTCGCCCAGTGGATTGTCACAGTGAAGTTGTAGTCCGTCGAGATGTCGCCGTACATCGGAGTCACGGTGCCGTCGGTGAAAGTGCCGTCGTCCGACTCCACAAGGGGGTCGTCCAGGTCCGACCATGAGTATGGCAGGTAGACGGCCATCACGACCGAGCACGCGACACATGCGACAGCCCCCAGGAGCAGGAGCTTCTTGACGTCCTTGAACCCGAACTTCCAGAAGATCCCGATTATCGCAAGGGGCGCTATCAGTCCGCTGAGGCAGAATCCAGAGATGTAAGTAAGGACAAGTAGGTACACGCCCGCCACGAACGCAACCCCCACTGGTATGACGAAGGGTGACTTGAGGAACTCTGCGTACAGCTCCTTCAGGACCTTCTGAATCCTCTGAGCTGGTGTAGGCATATTCTGAGGCAATCGGCTCGTCCCATAAATACTTGTTTCTGCGTGCTCCTGTGCCGTGATAGCAGTTATATAGTGGATTTCCCCATCGATTGCCCTTCTCCGAGAGAGGCTCCAGCGATGAAAACCGCGGTCATAGCAGTTGGCGGGAACGCTCTCCTGCGTTCAGGCGAGAAGCCGACCCAGGAGAACCAGATGCGCAACGTCGCGGTGACCGCCAGAGGCCTGACCGACCTGATCGAGAGGGGCTACGACATCGTGATCATCCACGGGAACGGCCCCCAGGTGGGTGACATACTTCTCAAGAACGAGCTCGCAAAGGGGGAGATACCCCCGATGGCGATGGACGTCTGCGACGCTGAGAGCCAGGGACAGATAGGTTACATGATGCAACAGGCCCTGACATCAGAGTTCCTTGCGAGGGGCCTGGAGAAGGTCGCCGTGTCCCTGATAACTCAGGTCATCGTCGACGAGAACGACCCCGCGTTCCAGAACCCAACGAAGCCGGTGGGGAAGTACTACTCCGCATCGGAGGCGAAGCAGCTCGAGAGGGAGAAGGGCTGGACGATGCAACACGACAAGAAGCGCGGCGGCTGGAGACGCCTCGTGCCGTCACCCGATCCTGTGGGGATAGTCGAGTACCAGCCAGTAAGGAGGCTCGTGTTCGGCGGGGAGCGCCAGGCGGAGGTGGTCATCGCCTGCGGGGGAGGCGGGATACCTGTCGTGAGGAGAGGACACACATACCACGGGGTCGAGGCGGTCGTGGACAAGGACCTCGCGGCCTCGCTTCTCGCGGTCAGCATCAAAGAGACACTGTTCGTGATGGCGACCGATGTGGAGCACGTCTTCCTGGACTTCGGCACGATCGACCAGAGGCCCTTCACGCGCTCCACCGTGAACGAGGTCAAGAAGCTCTACGCCGAGGGGCAGTTTCCCCCGGGGACCATGGGCCCCAAGATGCTCGCAGCGATAAGGTTCTTGGAGGGTGGGGGCGAAGAGGTTATCATCTGCTCTCTCGAGAAGATTCTCGAGGCCGTCGAGGAAGGCGCTGGAACACACATTTACAGGGATAAAGTCAAGGCTTGAGGCAATGGCCACCATCGAGGAGCAGATCAAGGATATCGAGGAAGAGCTGGCCAAGACCGACTACAACAAGAAGACCCAGCACCACATCGGCAAGCTGAAGGCCAAGCTCGCGCGTCTGAAGGACGAGGTCGAGCTGAGGCGCTCCAAGGGGCCGAAGACCGCGGGGTACGCGGTCAGGAAATCCGGAAACGCGACCGTGGCCCTCGTCGGCTTCCCGAGCGTTGGCAAGTCCACCCTCCTGAACAAGATTACCAACGCCGAGAGCGCCGTCGCAGCGTATCAGTTCACCACGCTCACGGTCGTCCCTGGACTGATGGAGTACAAGGGCGCGAAGATACAGGTCCTCGACCTCCCCGGACTCATCAAGGACGCCTCGAAGGGCAAGGGCAGGGGCAAGGAGGTCCTCTCGGTCGTGCGCTCGGCGGACCTCATCCTCCTCATGATAGACGTGTTCGAGACCAATGTCCGGGTCCTTGTGGACGAGCTCAAGACCGCGAACATAAGGCTGAACCAGAGACCGGCGGACATAGTCATCGCGAAGAAGAACAGGGGCGGCGTCATCGTCAACTTCACGACCAAGCAGTCCACGTTGGACGAGGAGTTGGTCCGTGACATGATGAACGAGTACGGGCACATCAACGCGGACATCGTCGTCAGGGAGGACATAGTCGAGGATCAGCTGATAGACTACATCTCGGGGAACAGGATATACCTGCCCGGTCTTGTGGTCATCAACAAGACGGACCTGGTGAACCCCGCCTACCTGAAGCACATCGAGAAGCGGCTCAAGGGGTGGAAGGTCATACCCATATCCGCGGAGAAGGAGCTGGGGATTGAGAGGCTCAGGGACGAGATATTCGATGCGCTCAGGTTCATTCGCGTCTTCATGAAGCCCCAGGGGAAGGAGGCCGACATGGTCGAGCCCCTGGTCATCAAGGACGGTTCGGACATAGGCATGGTCTGCGACGCGATACACAGGGACTTCAGACGCAACTTCAGGTACGCCCAGGTCTGGGGCAAGAGCGCCCGGTTCCCCGGGCAGATAGTCGGCCTGGACCATGTCGTCAAGGACCAGGACGTCGTCACGATAATCGTCAGGCGATGAGACAACCTAAAAGGTGTGGATTAAGGGGTTTGAGTCGGTGAAGAAGGCGGCCTGGGGCCTACTTCTTCATCAGCTTCATGAATCCGCCGCCCTCGTGGATCTCAAGACCCTTCTGGGCGAGGATCTGCTCGAACTCGGGCCAGTCGATCACTTCGACCCTCGGGCTTCCGCCCTTGGTGAACTCGATCTCTGTCGTGCCCCTTACCTTGCCTGGCTTGAGGCTCTTCTCAGCTGCGATCTCCTTTGCCCTGTCGAGAGATATTGGCTTCATCGGCATTGTGCATCCCTCCGTGTGTCGGAATCGTTTCCGACGGTCAGTACATTGCCGTCCGACATATAAAGCACTTACGCCAGAAGCTCGCTTTTCTATGCTGGCTAGCTGTCTGACACTGTTCAGGCCGTTCTCAGGCCATCCCCTGAAGCGTCGGCGTGGATGCGAGCAGGGTTCCCGCGTACGCGGGAAGATCCTCATGCGTGGCCCTCCGAAAGCACTCCTCAACGCCGAGCATCCTTCTCCTCCGCGACCATGCGGTGAGCCGCCCCTGAGGACGATATCATCGTCCGCGAAGGTCAGGCCGACATCAGCACGAGTGAGAAGGGATACGCCGATGCGGACGACCGCTAGTCACGATCTGAGTTTCTTCATCGTCAGCCCCAAAGGATTAAGAGAATGTTGTCCGTTCTTGCGGACGATGATTCAGAGGCCAAGGGGCACGAGGGACTTCGGTCCTGAGGAGATGGCCAAGCGCAGGACGGTCGAGCAGGCTATGCGCGAGGCCTGTGCTAGGTTCGGATTCGGCGAGGTCGTGACGCCGACCTTCGAGCACTCCGAGCTCTTCACTCTCAGGTCTGGCCAGAGTGTGGTCGACGAGATGTACGTGTTCAAGGACAAGGGCGACAGGGAGATGGCCTTGAGGCCCGAGATCACCGCGTCTGTCATCCGCTTCTACGTCAACGAGATGTCGACTCAGCCGAAGCCGTTGAAGCTCTATTATGTGGGCAACTGCTTCAGATATGAGAACCCCCAGAGCGGCAGGTACCGCGAGTTCTTCCAGCTGGGGGCGGAACTGATAGGCGCCAATAACCCGGAGACCGACGCTGAGGTGATCGCCCTCGCGGTCAACTGCATCAGGTCAGCGGGTCTCGAGAACTTCGTCGTGAGGATAGGGCATATAGGTGTCCTCAAGTCCCTCGTGAGGGAGCAGATAGAGGACCAGAAGGTTGCCGCGGACGTCCTGAGGATGATTGACAAGGAAGACTGGGACGCCCTGGGGGACATGTTCGACGCGCGGGTCCTCCCGAGGAAGCTCTTCGACAGGATCACGGCCATCGCGGATATCAAGGGGGGCATTGAGGAGCTGAACAACCTCGAGGATTCGGAGACCATCCGGCACCTGAGAGAGATATTCGAGACCCTGAGGATATACGGCATCGAAGACTGCCAGGTCGACCTCGGCATCGTGAGAGGCCTGGACTACTACACCGGCATGGTCTTCGAGATCGACGCGCCGAACCTCGGGGCGGAGAAGCAGGTCATGGGAGGCGGCTCGTACACGCTCTCGGAACTGTTCGGGGGCGAGCCTGTCTTCAGCACTGGGTTCGCGATAGGCATCGACAGGGTCGTGCTGGCCATCGACGCTGAGAGGAGGGCAGAGCCGAGGGCGCTCCTCGACGCGTATGTCATCCCCGCCAAGGACGACATGCGCAAGTACGCCTTTGGCATCGCGGCGAGGCTGAGGTCCCAGGGTCTGAGGGCTGATGTGGACCTCATGCGCAGGACCATGAGCAAGAACCTGAAGTACGCCTCGTCCATGGGCGCGCGGTTCGCGGTGATAGTGGGCAAGGACGAGATGGCCAAGCGGTCCGTGACGCTCAGGGATATGGCCTCAGGCGAGCAGACCGTCGTGCCGGCGGACAATGTCGCGCCTGAGATCGCTAAGCGCGTGGGGTGACAGGCGATCCGCATGCAGAAACCTGGCGAGGAGCCGCCGGAGCTGGATCTGGAATACGAGTCGGAGGTGGAGGAGCTCGGATACGAACCTCAGGGAAGCTCGACCATCATGCCGTGGCTGTTCCCGGTGGTCGTCATCGCAGGATTCTTCGCGTTCGTGGTCCTGCTAGTGCTCTTCATCCTGTGAAATACAATACAGAAATGGAGTTTGAACCATCCGGGGCGGAAATCCCCGGATGGGTTGGAGTTTGAGGCTCTTCTACGGGTAGAAGCCCCTGAGCTTCGTGGCGTCCGCAACCCTCTTCACGGCCACCAGGTACGCGGCGTCCCTCATGTTGCACTTGTACTTGTCGTGCATGTCCCAGACCTCGTGGAACGCCCTCGTGATTATGTGGTCGAGCTTCGTGTTGACCTCTTCCTCGGTCCAGTAGAAGTTGTAGTTGTTCTGGACCCACTCGAAGTAGCTCACCGTGACGCCGCCCGCGTTCGCGAGGATGTCAGGCAGGACGAGCACGTCGTTCTTCCACAGGATGGCGTCCGCCTCGAAGGTCGTCGGGCCGTTCGCGCCCTCTCCCGATATCTTCGCCTTTATCTTGTCGGCGTTCTCCTTGGTGATCACGTTCTCGAGTGCGCATGGGAGCAACACATCCACCTTGAGCTCCAGTATCTCCTCGTTCGAAATCGGCTTCGTCCCGGGGAAACCCTTGACGCTTCCGGTCTTCCGCTTGTGCGCCCAGACCTCCGCGTACTTGAGGGGCTTCTCGCTCACGATGCCGCCCTGCGAGTCGCTGACAGCGATCACGTTCGCGCCGAAGTCGCGCTCGATGAGCATGTGGGCGAACGCGCCGACGTTGCCGTATCCCTGTATCGCGACGGTCGCGCCCTTCAGGTTCAGCCCGATCTTCTTCGCGGCCTCTCTCACGGTGAACACGAGACCTCTGGATGTCGCCTCAGGCCGTCCCAGGGACCCGCCGATCTCCCTCGGCTTCCCGGTGATGACGCCTGGGCAGGCGAACCCCTTCTGCATGCTGAAGGTGTCCATGATCCAGGCCATCTCGCGCCCGCCGGTGTTGACGTCCGGCGCGGGTATGTCCTTCATCGGGCCGATGATGATCGATATCTCGGAAGCGTATCTCCTCGTCATCCTCTCGATCTCGGTCACCGACATCTGCTTCGGGTTGGCGATGACGCCGCCCTTCGCGCCGCCGTAGGGTATGTCGACCACCGCGGTCTTCCAGGTCATCCATGACGCCAGCGCCCTGACCTCGTCGATGTCGACCTGCGGGTGGAACCTTATGCCGCCCTTGTAGGGCCCCCTGGCCTCGTTGTGCTGGACTCTGTATCCAGTGAACACCTTGACCGATCCGTCATCCATCTTGACCGGGAAATTGACCGAGAGCTCCCTCTTCGGGCTCTTCATGACCTCGACCATGCCGGGGTCGAGGCCCAGGGTCTTCCCCGCCTTGTCGACCATCTTCTTCATTTCCTCAAATGGATTCACTTTGGCTGCCATTCTAACACCATTGGCCTAGCCGTCCGAGCGCGTGACTTCGCTGTGCTCAGGACGATTGAATAAGCGCATCACTAGAATGAATTTAAAGGTTGCCCATTAACCCTGCCGCCCACCGGAAATGGTGCGATTAACAGAGGGATGTTTTAAAAGGACCTTCGAAGGAGGGGGTAGCTTCTTGGACGGGATGCCCTGAAAACGGCCTTGATGTGGAAAACCGTAGCGCGCCTGACCGCGCAGTTCGACACCGTAATACGAAACCGGCGCAGGGCTCGCTCCAGCTGCGCCTAGGACGACATGTCGAAGCCGATCAGTATCGAGGCGAGCTTGGGGTCGTCATCCAGCCTCATGCCCCTCCGGATGAACAGGTCTCCCGCCGTGGACGGGCTCGACGAGCAGACGTTCCTGACACCGGGTATCTCCTCGACCTCCCTGAAAGGCACTGGCGGGAGGACGAACCTCGCTCCCTTGCCCCTGCCCTTATCTGCGAATATGACGAAGTCCTTGCCAAGGAATATGGCCTTCCCTCTTTCCGCAGGCGAGATCTCCTCCCCAGGGAGCAGCTCCTTGCCGATCACCGCGCCGTCCTCGTCCACGAGTTGCACGGTCGCGTGGGGCGGCGCCCTGAAGCTGGTGTCCTTGATGATGCACGCGACATGCCGTCTCCTGACCGCCTCCATGACGCCCTCATTGTGCACCGTCAGAGGGCCGATGGCCGGGTACCTCTTCTCCATGTCAGCTACTGCGCGCCTGATCTCGTCGGTGAGGTAGAACGCGTGCCTGACGCCCTTTAGCCGCGCCAGGACCCCCAGCACCTCCTCCAGCTTCGCCGCCTCGGTTCCTATCGACCCCAGTCTATCACCCGCTCCTGACTACCTCGGCTGCACGGGGGAGAGATGCGCGAGCGCGTGCTTCACATGCTCCACGAACAGCTCCTCCGAGACTGCGCCGTTGAACTCGAACTTCTCGTTTATGACCACCTTCGGGACGCTGGTCACGCTGTTCTTCTGGGCCAGGGGGACGAACTCCGTCGCCTCGACCATCTCCGCCCATATCATCTCCGTCTCGATGGCCATCTTGTGCGCGGTCCGGACGGCCGCTGGACAGTATGGGCATGTCGGCGTCACGAAGACCTGGATGTGAACGGAACTATCCAAAGCTTTCAATGCGTCCTTGGTCTTCTGAGACAGGCCGCTCTCACCCTTGGACACATCGATGACGGCCCCCACGAGGGAGCTGAACTCGTATCCGGAGGGTATGCCGAAGAACCTGACCCCATAGTCCTTGGCCCCGATGACGGCTATCGCAGGTATCTTGTCGATCCTGAGCTCCTTGGCCCTCATCTGGTCCCTTATGAAGTCGTAAACCTCGACCTTCACCCTGGGGCTTATCCGAGCTAGCTCGTGGACAACCTCGACGGTTTCCTTGCAGAACATGCAGGGCACCTCCTGTGTGAACACCACCAACCTGACATCGTTCACCAGCTTCGTGCCGAACTCCTTCGCGAGGAAGTCCTTCTCCTTCTGACCTATCATCGTCATCTCATCCACCTCGTAGACGCAGTCTCACCTGACGACCTCGACATCCACCCTCACGCCCTCTCTGACGCTCGCGGTCACTATGCAAAAATCCTCGAACAGCTCCCCGCAACGCTCCAGCTTTTGTGCGTCAATATCGTTAGGAGACAGCTTCATCCTGACCTTAATCGAGCCAATCCTCCATCGGCCCTTCTCGTTCCTGCGCATCTCCGTCTCCACATCCGTCTCAATATCCTTCAGCTCGCCCCTCGACTTCTGCATGCAGAAGAGCATACTCGAAGTGAGGCAGTGCCCAACTGCCGCGGAGAGCGCCATCGCGGCGCTCGCCCCTTCGGAGCCCCCGAGCGGCCTGGGCTCGTCCATGCGCATGCTGACGCCTGGGAGCTCGTCGAATGTGATGTTGAACCTGTATCCGTCCTCGCGCCTGATGTGCGTGTGTATCCTCTCGTTCATCTCGCGGCCCGCCTCGTCAGTTTGATATGCTGGTTCTCTGCGTTAAGCTTTCGGGGTTGCGGCCGCTTGCGTGCGCACACAGGCAGAACCTAGAAATACGGAGCACCAGGATTCTCAGGCGCTCGAATCGGGGATGCGATGATGGACACGCGAAAGGAACGGGATTCTCTCGGCGAGAGGGAAGTTCCATCTGACGCCTACTACGGGATCCAGACGCTCAGGGCGTCCGAGAACTTCCCGGTGAGCGGCATCATGCCGCGGCCGGAGTTCATAAGGGCGTACGCGATGGTTAAGAAGGCGGCGGCCCTTGCGAATCAGGACGTTGGCTGGTTGGATCCGTACATCGCGGAGTCCATCGTGGCCGCGTGCGACGAGATACTTGCGGGCAAGATGCACGACCAGTTCGTCGTGGACGACTTCCAGGCGGGTGCGGGCACATCCTTCAACATGAACTTCAACGAGGTCATCGCCAACCGCGCGCTCGAGCTTACGGGCAGGAAGAGGGGTGACTACAGCTTCATCCACCCCAACGACCACGTGAACATGGCCCAGTCTACGAACGACACATACCCGACCGCGATGAGGCTGTGCATACTCGCGCTCGCCCAGGATCTACTCGACAATCTGGAGAGCCTCAGGGGCGCCTTCGCGAAGAAGGGGATGGAGTTCGACCGCGTGCTCAAGTCCGGCAGGACTCATCTGATGGACGCTCTCCCAGTCACCTTGGGCCAGGAGTTCGCTGCGTACTCCGTGGCCATCAAGAAGGCCAGGGACCAGCTGAAGGGCACGCTCAAGCTCCTGGAGGAGGTGCCGTTGGGGGCGACCGCGGTCGGCACCGGTGCGAACACTCATCCCGACTACCACAAGCAGGTCGTCACGCACCTCAGAGAGATATCGGGTCTCAACCTGACCGTCTCCGAGGATCCCTGCGAGGCGCTCCAGAGCAGGCTGGATTTCGCCAGCGTCTCGAGCGGCCTGAGGAACCTCGCGCTCGAGATGATACGCATATCGAACGACCTCAGGCTGATGAACTCCGGCCCGGTCACTGGCTGGGCGGAGATACGGCTCCCAGCGACGCAACCCGGCTCCTCGATCATGCCCGCGAAGGTGAACCCGGTCATGGCGGAGTGCATGGACATGATATGCTTCCAGGTCGTCGGGAACGATGTCGCCGTCGCGATGTCCGTCCAGGCGGGCCAGATGGAGCTCAATGTGATGAACCCGGTCATGATACACAACATACTCGAGTCGATAGTGCTCCTGAACAACTACATCCCCGTGTTCATAGAGAAATGTGTCTCAGGCATCGAGGCGGACGAGAGCAAGTGCAGGAGCTACCTGGAGAAGAACCCGGCCATCGCGACCTTCCTGGAGCCGTACATCGGCTACATGAAGTCTGCCGAGATCGCCAAGGAGGCCCTGAGGAGGAATATGAGCGTGAAGGACCTGGTCCTCGAGAAGGGCATATTGACCGAGGAGCAGGTCGAGCAGGTCTTCGACCTCGAGTATCTCATAGGGCGAAGGAAGTTCGACAAGAAGTAGCTCCCGGAGAACCTCTGGCTCCTTGAGCACGACATTGCCCTACCATGTCGTTGACAGTCCCCAAGCCAAGAACCTATAAATATCGTGGCCCCTCTTCTAACCGAAGGTACGCCAAGACCAGGTATGTGCGAGGTGTTTCTACAATGGACTGGGGTTTGAGGAACAGGATATCGAAGATAATAGCGCCTGACACCGGCCGGTCGGTCATGCTCGCGGTCGACCACGGGTACTTCCTGGGGCCTACGAGCAGGCTCGAGGTGCCCAGGAAGACAATCATGCCTCTTGCGCCATATGCGGATTCGATAATGCTGACGAGAGGAGTGCTGCGGTCCTCGGTGGATCCGTCGATATGCAACTCCATCGTCCTGCGCGTGTCCGGATGCACGAGCATCGTCGGAGAGGACCTCTCGAACGAGGGGATAATCACCACTGTCGAGGACGCCCTCAGGCTGAACGCTTCGGGCGTGGCGCTCTCGATATTCGTGGGCAGCAAGCACGAGAGGCAGACCCTGCTGGCCCTCTCGGAGCTGGTGAACGAGGGGACGAAGCACGGGATGCCGGTCCTGGCTGTCACGGCGGTGGGAAAGGAGCTGGGCAAGAAGGATTCAAGGTACCTGGCGCTCTCGTGCAGGATCGCCGCCGAGATAGGCGCGAACATCGTCAAGACTTACTACTGTGACGGCTTCCAGAAGGTCGTCGAGAGCTGCCCTGTCCCTATAGTCGTTGCGGGAGGGACCAAGATATCGGAGAAGGACGCCCTCGAACTCACCTACAACTCGATCAAGGCAGGCGCGGCGGGCGTCGACATGGGACGAAACATATGGCAGTCCGACAACCCGATACCCATGATCAAGGCTGTCAGGAAGATCGTGCACGAGGACGCGACCGCGAAAGAGGCCTACGAGCTCTACAAGAAGCTCGCGAAGGCCAAGTAGGGTTCGACAACACATCAGGGAGTCAGATCCAGATGCGCGTGGCGATGTACTACAGGAACGACGACGTGCGCCTTGAGCAGATGCCCAAGCCGAAAATCGGCCCAGAGGAGATACTGGTCAAGGTCATTTCGAGCGGCATCTGCGGCAGCGACGTCATGGAGTGGTACAGGATCAAGCGGGCCCCGCTCGTGCTGGGGCATGAGATTGCCGGCGACATAGCCTCCGTGGGCGCAAAGGTCAAGAAGTACAAGGTGGGGCAGAGGGTATTCGTGTCCCACCATGTGCCATGTCTGGAGTGCAGGTACTGCAGGAGTGGGCACGAGTCCACCTGCGACACCCTGAGGGCGACCAACTTCTTCCCAGGGGGTTTCTCCGAGTTCGTGCGTGTGCCGGAGGTCAACGTCGATCGCGGCGCCTATGTCCTTCCCAGGGAGATCACCTACGACGATGGGGCGCTCATAGAACCGCTCGCATGTGTGGTCAGAGGCTTCAGGTTGGGAGGTTTCGAACCGGGCGATTCGGTCCTCGTGCTCGGCAGCGGCATCGCAGGTCTCTTGAACATCAAGCTCGCGAAGGCGTTGGGCGCGGAGAGGATAGTCGCGACGGACGTTTCCAAGTACAGGATGGATGCGGCGAAGAGGATGGGCGCGGATGCGGTCTTAGACGGGAAGGCAGATGTACCCAGACTGCTGAGGGATGTGAACGGTGGCAGGGGCGCGGACTTCGTGGTCGTTTCCACCGGAGCGCCGATCGCCTTCGAGCAGGCCTTCAGGTCGGTCGACAGGGGCGGCACGGTGCTGATCTTCGCACCGCCATCGCCAGGGACGGCGGTGTCCGTGCCGTTCCACGAGCTATGGAAGGACGAGGTCAAAATCACATCCACCTACGCTGGCAGCCCGAGGGACATCATGGAGGCGATCGAGTACATGAAATCCAGGAGCCTCGTGGTGAGGGACATGATCACCCATAAGGTCCCCCTCGCCGACACTGGCAAGGGATTCGCATTAGTGGCCAAGGCGGACGAATCAATCAAAGTGATCGTCGAGCCTCAGAAGTAGCGGCGCATCGGCAGTTTTCCAGCGTGTCGTGATTCGATTCGTCATCTCTGGGAGAATCAAATCGCCAACCCGATGGCCATCACTGCGGAGATCCCCCTGGTGTTCAGAGCGAAGGCTGTTGCGGCGAAGGCGGCGACAGAAGTTCCTCGGGCAATCCGGACTACGGCATGATCTCAGCGCCCGTACTTCCTCAGCACGGCATCCATCTGCTTCTTGACATCGGGGTCGATGGGCTCGGGCTCGTGGCTTTCGAGAATGTCCTTGACTCTCTTCCTTGCTTCCCGGACCATCTCCGCGCAGCCCTTGTCCAATGCGTATCTGCTGAACACATCGGACTTCTCCTTCGGGGGCATGAACAGCTCCTTTCTCAGGTTGCGGGCGGTGTGCGGCTCGTGCAGGAAGTTGCCCCCCGGGCCGACTTTCCTGACGAGGTCGAGCACGAATCGGGCATCGTCCAATGCGACCTCCTTCCTGATCTCTCGGACCTGCTCCCAGAGGTCGCAGTCTATCACTATCTGCTCCAGGGAAGCTCCCTTCGCCTGGTCCAGGCCGCCTATCCCAGAAGCGAAATCAGTGAGCGCCGCGTTGGTCACGCTCGTGAAGAACAGTTCCGCAGGATTGCAGCATATCCCGGGCGACTCGCCTCCCAGGCCGACTCCGAAGCCCCCCACCATGGTCGTCGCGCCGTATCGCTTGGCCATCTGTCCAGAGGCCGCTGCGAGCAGCGCCTCCTCGACCGCGCCGTAGTGTATCTCCCCGGTGAACATGTTGGGCGAGGTCGACTCGGAGCTGTAAACCACGGGCGCTCCTGGCCTGATGAGCTGGGAGATGGTGAAGCTCGCGAGGTTCTCGGCGTTGATAATCGCGAGCGTGGAGGCCAATGTCACAGGCGATGTCAGGCCTGTGAGGGCCATGGACATGGAGACCACCGGGATGCCGGCGGCCGCGAACTCAGCGACGGCCTCCACGGAACCCTTCTCGAACTCAAGCGGGCAGATGGGGCACTGTATGACCGAGAATATCGGCCTCTTGGCAAGCTCATCAGCTCCGCCCACAATGGCCGATGCCAGCTCAACCTGCGCCCTCGCCTCCTCCGCGGAGATGGCCTCCCCCTGGACGTGCTTGGTCGTGTTCGTGAGGCATATCGCGAGGTCGTGAAGTGAGCGCGTCTTCTCGGGAGCATCCTGTGCCGTGATTATGGGCCACACATAGTCGAGAGGCTCCATCGCGTCCGAGAGGACCATCATGTCCCTCAGGTCCCTGCCGGTCGATGTCCTCTTCTCCCCGGTATCGAGGTCTGTCACATACACCGCGGTGCCATTGGTCGCCATGTAAGGCGGCCCCGTCCTGGGAGCGGTCATGTCCTGGGTGGGATTCCGGGCGCAGAGCTTGACCTGCCTGGGCATCCTCTTGACGGTCTCATTCACGAGGTTCTCGGGTATGCTGGCACGCATGCGCCTGAAGTCCACATCGGCGCCTCCATCCGCAAGCGTCCTGAGCACCCTCTCGCTCCCGACCTTCACGCCTGGGTCGAGCAACATCTCGAGCGTCTTCTCGTGTACTCGTTCTATCTCGTCCCTGGACAGAACACTTATCTTGGCTATCGCCATTCTTCCGCTCCGTCACCGGAGATTGGGAGTGGAGTTATTAATCCATTGGGGCCGCGTGCGGGAGGCCTAGATATCGCTCTCCGGAATCCCCGCAATCCGCGAAAGGAACGGATCATGCGATGATGTTCAAGGATCTGCGCGCCGCGCCAAGGGCCTTCAAAGTGCTCATAGCGAGCGCGCTCATCGAGAACATGGCCTTCGGGCTGATAATACCGCTTCTCACGATCTACATGGTGACGGATGTCGGGATATCCGAGTCCCTGTCCGGCGTGGTCTTGGCCGGGTACACGCTCTCCGGCATCCCTGGGATGATATTCGGGGGCATGCTGGTCGACAAGATCGGCAGAAGGGCCGTCCTTCTCACGAGCCTCGGCCTCATGTCCCTGACGATATTCTTCTACTTCTACGCGTTCGACTTCGTGACCTTCCTCCTGGTCGCCATGGCCGATTCCTTCGTCGGCTCGCTGTACATGCCCGCTGCGAACGCGATGATCGCAGACGTGATACCGCCGGGAGACCGCCCGAAGGCGTACAGCACCCTCCGGATAGCCTGGAACGTGGGCATGATATTCGGTCCCGCGGCGGGCGCGGTCATCGTAGCGGCATACTCGATAAAGGTCCTGTTCCTCTTCGGTGCGCTGATACTCCTCGGGGCGTTCCTCATGAACCTCGTCTTCATCCCGGAGACGAAGCCGGAGGACACGGGCGAGGCAGTCACCTTCAGGAAGTGTCTCGCTGTGTCCAGAGACCGCCCGTTCCTGGTGATATGCGCGATGAGCGCCGTGCTCTTCCTCTGCATGACGCAGTTCATGTCCGCCTTGCCCCTCTACATGGTGGCGGACCTGGGCGAGCCTGAGACGTCCGTGGGGCCCCTGTGGACTCTGAGCGGCCTCATCATAGTCTTCCTGCAGCTCTGGGTCACGTCCCAGATGGTCAAGTTCAAACGCTCCCTCGTGCTCATGTCCGGACAGATAGTCCTGGGCGTCGGGGTCGGGCTCATATACCTAGCAACGGACATGCTCACGCTCTCAGCCTGCGTGATCGTCATAACCATGGGCGAACTGATCTACATGTCAATCCTCGGGGCCATAGTGGCCGACATGGCCCCAGAGGACAAGAGGGGCATCTACATGGGCTTCTCTGGGTTCATGCAGACATTGGGGTGGGGAGTCGGCATGTTCCTCGGGCTCTGGATGCTGGACGTGCTTCCGCAGCGCGACACCATGTGGCTCATATTCGGGACCGTTGCGATCGCGTCGAGTGTCGCATACATCTACTTCGGACGCATGATCGGCCCCATCAAGGACCACCCAGGCAAGCATGAGGTGAGGAGGAAAGAGCCGGCGCTGGGACATTAGTAGACTGTGCGAAAAACTGAAGATGTAAGGGGTTTGCTGAGCTTCCAGCGGGTCCGCGTCGAACTCAGAACCTTCTGCGGCCCTTGTTCATGTACGAGGGCCTGTCACCGCTGTCCCGGTTCCTGTCGCCGCCCCAGCTGTCCCTGCGGTCGCGTCCGCCGCCACCGCCTCTCCGGCCGCCGCCTCCGCCACCGTACTGCCTGCGCTCCTGCTCGTACTCCTTGTCGCTCATGTTCAGCTCGGTGCTCGGGCTCTCGATGGTCTTCTCGGCCTTGTTGAGTATGCCGTACTTGCCGACATTCAGGCGCATGTGTCCTCTGACGAGTGAGACGTACCCGTTCTTGATGTCGAGGACGTCGTCCTTCGCGATGCTCCCGATCTGGTTGTCCCAGAGGGAGAGCACGATCGCTCCCGTCTCGTCGGCCACCGTGGCCTCCGCGACCTTCCTGCTGCTCCCGAACTTGCCGGGGATGTCCTTCGGCTCGCTGACCTCAAGGCACTTCGCCGTGACGTCCACACGCTTCGACTGTGGCGTCAAGTCCTTTATTTTCACTTCTACGCTCTGGCCCTCTGCTTGGGCTCCACCAACGCTCTCTTCCATGGCTATTCTTCCTTTGTTTGTGCACAATTGCATCCGGCTTGCAACGCAGGTCAAACTATCGGCTTCAGAAACATGCGATGTTCGGCTTGTCGTATCTGTCGGCACAACTCGTGCTGGTTAGCGACTATGCTTGGGGAGTATTAATATCCTTTGCCTATACTGGCAGCCAGAAGGCCGTCATACTGCCGATTATCGTGCCTGGACAGCCTCTAGTGCGCTCATTTGGACGGCCATGCGCCTGGAAAGGGCTATATATGCTCTCCTGCGTACGGCGTTATCTGTTTGGGGAGATCAGCACCAGCGATGTACGCGATGGAACCGCCGGCGATGTGCTGCCCCTCGACGGGGCACGGCGTTCTGGGTGCTATCCCTCGAACTCCGGAAGGGGCTTTGAGGGCCCTCATTTCGTGAGGGGGGATGCACGCGGTCGATGACGGAGCGGCAGGCCGGGCTATTTATTCCAATAAGGCACGCCCTCCTCCGCCTCCGGCGGAGTTCTCGGTCAAGGAGGAACCTCCCCGGGGAGGACTAGCCCAATCACTCTCTTCCATGAATGCCCCGGGCCTGAGGGTGGTGTCCTCCCAGGGCGAGAGGATGCTCTACTCGAGGGATCAGTCCGAGATCCCGAGGTTCATGAAGGACATACTCTTCTCGTCACTGCCGTCCGTCGTCGTCCAGGCGAGAACGGCAGAGGCGGTCTCCGCGGCGGTGAAGTTCGCTTCCTCCCGGGGCATCCCCGTCATCCCCAGAGGCTCGGGCTCGTCCCCGTTCGGAGGTTCAGTTCCCGTGAGGGGAGGCATCGTGCTCGATGTGTCCGTCATGGACCGGGTCCTATCCGTGGACAAGCCGTCCATGATGGCAGTCGTCCAGGCGGGTGCGAGATGGGCAGATGTCGACCGTGAGCTGGAGAAGCTCGGCCTCGCGCTGATCTCGTGTCCCTCCAGCAGGTTCTCGACCGTCGGTGGCTGGGTGGCCACTGGAGGCATGGGCCTGAACAGCCTCTCGAAGGGACACCTGAGCGAGTCCGTGGACGAGATCACCATCGTGTCCGGAGACGGCAGCATGCGACGCATGGGCAGGGACGACAAGATGTTCTCGTCCGTCTTCGGGAGCGAGGGCCAGCTCGGCGTGATCACAGAGGTGAAGCTCAGGGTCCGCGAGAGGCCGCGGAAGGCGAGACCACACCTGGTCATGTTCGAGGACATGAAGGCCGCCCTCGGCTTCGCGTACGCCCTGATGGCCAGCCAGGTCAGACCCGCGCACATCATCTACGAGAACTCGCGCAAGTTCGCGCTCACCAACAGGATGCTCAGCCAGGAGCACTTCACGCCCTCCGAGGGCATCATCGTCAGCATCGAGGGCGAGGAGTCCGAGGAACTCTTCCAGCAGTTCCTGAAGTCGGCCGGACTCAAGGAGGAGAAGGAGTACCTCGCGAGGTACATGTGGAACGAACGCTACTTCCCGATGAAGCTCCGCAGGCTCGGCCCGGGGCTGCTCGGCTCGGAGGTCGTGGTCGACCTCAGGACGCTCCCGGGTGCGATGTCCAAAGCGGACGGCCTCTCGAAAGAGCTCGGGCTCGACGCGCTCTTCGAGATACACTTCCTGGGCGACGGCAGGGGCCTGCTGCTGTGCTACTACGTGACCGACCAGGGGAACACGATAGGCTACACGCTAGACGCGGCCAAGTCGTTCATACTCACATCCATGCTTATCGATTCCGGGGCGAGGCCGTACTCGATAGGCGTGTGGAACAACGCGTTCGCTGATGCCGAGGAAAGAGCCAAGCTGGATACGCTGAGGGATGCGAAAGCCTCGCTCGACCCGAGAGGCGTCATGAACGCGGGCAAGATGTTCTCGCTCTCCGGCAGGTTCGGCGGCCTCGCGGGCCTGGTCTTCAGTCCGAAGCTCATGAGGCCTGCCCTGAAGACGATGCGGGTCTTCTCGCCCCTCACGATGCGCCTGATGCGCACGGGCTACAGATTCGCAGAGAGGCGTCTCCGGCCCAAGGCGAGGACGGAGCTCCTGAGGGTTGCGGACGAGTGCGCCATGTGCGGCGCATGCGTCAGCGTCTGCCCGGCGTATCTCGTCATCGGCGACGAGCGCGTGACCGGCAGGGGCAAGCTGCTGACGGCCAAGGCAATGGCCAGAGGCGCCACGATAACCAAGGAGCACTCCGACAGGACCTTCCTCTGCATGAAGTGCAAGGCCTGCGAGCAGGTCTGCCAGTCAAAGCTTGGGCTCCTGGACGCCTACGAGATCCTCGAGGCGGAACTGGAGAGGCTGCACGGTAAGGACACCGAGGAGATAGAGAACTTCATCAGATATGCGGAGGACACCCCGGAGTACGACGACCTGATCAAGCAGGGGCTGGTCTTGGGCGCTCCCAGGCACGGCACGGACGAGGGCATAGTTGGACCGCGGGAGGTGGACTCGGATGGCATATGAGAGATACCATATACCGTTCTCACCCGCCCTGAGCCGCGCGCCCCCAGTCCCGAAGTTCGTCATCGTCCGAGCGGACAACTGCGTCAACTGCGGCAAGTGCGAGCGCGCCTGCATTTACGGGGCCCACAAGAGGCGCGAGGACGACCCGCGCAAGATGCAGGACCCGCTGAGCCACCTCTGCAAGAACTGTTTCATGTGCATCCAGGAATGCCCGCAGAGGGCGCTCTCGATGATGCCGGGGGACGAGTACCTGGCGCTGGGGCGCGGCCTCTGGACGCCTCTCAGGATAACGACCATATGGGGTGAGGCGGAGACAGGCAAGATACCAGTGCTCGGCGCGGGCTACAGAGGCATGTTCACGGGTCCGGGGTTCGACGGCATGTGGACAGACATGTCGGAGATAGTGAGGCCCACGAGGGACGGCATACATGGCAGGGAGTACATCTCCACCAGCGTGGACATCGGGAGCAGGCCCGCGGCGCTCGAGTTCGGCACGGAGGGTGAGCTCGCAACGGTCATGCCGCCGCTTATCGAGCTCCAGGTACCCGTGGTCATGGACACGACCCGACTTCGCGCGACCACAGGCGACATGTTCCTGGGACTCGCCAAGGCGGCGAGGCATCTAGAGAGCCTCTTGCTCGCGGCCCCGGGCTCTCTCCCGCCCGAAGCCCAGGCGCATCTGAATAGCCATTTCGTCCCAGTCTATCCCGAGGGCACGGATGTGAGGGACGTACTGCTGCCCGAGGGAGTGCGCATGGTAGAGCTGCCCTTCAGCCCGTCCTGGAAGGAGGACGTCAAGCGGTTCAGGTCGATGTACCCCAACACCGTGCTCGCACTCAGGATCACGTCGGGCAAGGGAATGGAGAAGACCGTGCTTGAGTTCGTCCGCGGCAAGGTCGATGTCGTTCATGTCGTGTTCGACGAGGAGGGTATGGAGCCCGAACAGAAGGCCCCGAGGCACGCCAAGGAGAGCCTCAGGGCGTTACACTCAGCGCTGGTCGCTAAGAGCGTACGGGACCAGATAACTGTCATCGCGGGCGGGGGCATCGCTGCCGCGGAGCATGTCCCCAAGACTATCATCTGCGGCTCGGACGTCGTCGCCCTCGAGAAGGCCATGTTAGTCGCCCTCGAGTGCAGGGACTGCGTCACATGCTCCGTCGATTCGTGCCCCGCTTACCTGAGCGAGGCATCCGCCGAATGGACGGAGGGCAGGATCACCAACCTCATCGGCGCTTGGAGGGACCAGCTCCTTGAGGTTCTGGGCGCGATGGGTCTCCGGGAGGTCCGGAGGCTAAGGGGCGAGCTCGGCAGGGCGATCTTCTACGAGGATGTGGAGCGGGAGGCGTTCTCGGAGATCGAGGGAGGTGCGGGCCGTGGCTGAGAACCCCAGGAAATGCGCGGAAGGCCTTCCTGAGCAGGCACTCACCCCGTCGGAGCACCTGAGGTTCATCAACAGGTTCACGGTGACGAGGGCGGACACATGCATATCGTGCGGGCTCTGCGCGAGCCTCTGCCCCTACGGGGTACACAAGAGGGTCGAAGGACACGCGAGGATACTCCCTCCGGACGACCGCAAGTGCATCGGACCGTCGTGCGAGGTGAACTACTTCTTCTGCGTCGCCAACTGCCCGACGGGATCTCTGTCGGTCGGGAAGAGCGAGACATACGCCAGCCTCGGGGACCCGCGCTGGCCCCCCGAGATGATCCTCGCGACCTGGGCGATGTCTGAGACAGGCAAGCCCCTGCCCCTCGAGCACCGGGGCAATACCGGTGCGTCGGGCGGCGGGTTCGACAGACTACACTTCAAGCTCCCGGAATCAAAGAGGTTCGACCCGGACCGGATATGCACCGCCATCACGCTCAATAGGCGCGGCTCCGGCCCCGACATCCGCATACCCGTCCCGTTCTACGGCGGTGGGATGTCCTTCGGTTCCGTGAGCGTCCACACGATGCTTTCCAGGGCCAAGGCAGCCAGAGCGTGGAACACGTTCACATGCACCGGCGAGGGCGGCTATCCAGCGGCGCTCGTCCCGTATGAGGACCATGTGATCACGCAGATAGCCACGGGCCTGTTCGGCGTCAGGGAGGAGACCATACAGCGGACGAGGATAGTCGAGTTCAAGTACGCCCAGGGCGCCAAGCCCGGGCTGGGCGGGCACCTCCTCCACGAGAAGAACACGCCTGAGGTCGCCCGCATGCGGGAGGCAGTCCCGTACACCAGCTTGTTCTCCCCGTTCCCCTTCCACAGCGTCTACTCCGTCGAGGACCACAAGAAGCACCTGGACTGGGCTCACTCCATCAACCCGTCCGCGTTGCTCTCGGTGAAGGTCTCGACCCCGAACGATGTCGAGATGGTATCCGTGGGCAGCTACTACGCAGGGGCGCACATCGTGCACCTGGACGGCGGCTACGGAGGGACGGGCGCCGCCCCCGAGATAGCCAAGAAGAACATCGCGATGCCTATCGAGTACGCCATCCCCAAGGTCCACAGGTTCCTACAGAAGGAGGGCATCAGGGAACAGGTCACGCTCCTGGCGAGCGGAGGCCTAAGGACCGCCCTCGACGTTGCGAAGGCGATCGCGCTCGGGGCCGACGGCGCTGTCACAGGGACATCCGACCTGGTCGCGCTCGCATGCGTGAGGTGCGGCAACTGCGAGAGCGGAAGGGGATGTCCAAGGGGTATAGCCACGACCGACCCCTCCCTGGAGAAGATCACGGATTCGGATTGGGGCGCCCAGAGGATATCCAACCTGTATGGCGCGTGGCGGCTGCAGTGGTGCGACCTGCTCTCGAGGCTCGGCATGACGGACATATCCGAGCTCAGGGGCAGGACGGACCTTCTCAGGCACGGAGACAACCCGACTAGGGAGGTTGGAAAGTGACGGCAGTCTGGGAGAGCATGACGGCGTCCAGGAGCTGGATGAGACAGGCCCGGGGCGGCGCGGCAGTCCAGGCCCAGGAGGCCGAGGGTGGCTGCGGGGTCGTCGGTCTCGCAAGCACGGTCCCGGTCGCGGGGAGGCACATACTCACCCCGCTTCAGCAGATGCACAACAGGGGCAACGGGAAGGGCGGGGGCATCGCCGCCGTTGGCCTGAGCCCCGAGCAGATGGGCGTCACCAGGGAGATACTCGATGAAGACTACCTCGTACAGATAGCGTACCTGGACCCTTCGGTGAGGCAGGCCCTCGAATCCGAGTTCATCGATCCCAACTACAAGGTCGACGCGAAGCTCAAGGTGGACGCTGTCACGGACAAGAAGTACGTCGCCGGCCTCGAGGTGACGCCGCCGGAGGTCTGGAGGTATTTCTGCAGGGCGAAGGACCAGGTGCTGGACGAGTTCGTCAAGAGGAACAGGCTCTCCAAGCTCGACCGCAGGAAGGCCGAGGACGAGTTCGTCTACCAGACAAGCTTCAGGATCAACAAGGAGTACTACGCGGGCAAGGAGATGACGGCTTTCGTGATGTCCCACGGCAGGAACATGGTCGTGATGAAGATCGTGGGATACGCCGAGGACGTCATCAGGTACTACAAGCTCGAGGACATGGTCGCCAATATATGGATCGGCCACCAGAGGTACCCGACCAAGGGGCGCGTGTGGCATCCGGGAGGTGCGCATCCGTTCGTGGGGCTGGACGAAGCGCTCGTGCACAACGGCGACTTTGCCAACTACCACTCCGTCTCGGAGTACCTCGCCCAGAGGAACATATCCCCGCTGTTCCTGACAGACACTGAGGTGTCCGTGCTCCTGTTCGACCTGCTCAACAGGACTTACGGCTACCCTCTCGAATACATCATCGAGGCCCTCGCTCCCACCACGGAGAGGGACTTCGCCCTGCTCTCGGAGACGAAGCGCGCGACATACAGGGCTATCCAGGCCACACACATACACGGTTCCCCGGATGGCCCGTGGTTCTTCATAATCGGGAGGAACAGCTACTACGACAAGAGGCTCCAGCTCATGGGCATAACGGATACGTCGATGCTGAGGCCGCAGGTCTTCGCGCTCGTCGACGGCGATGTGCAGCTCGGGCTCATCGCGTCCGAGAAGCAGGCGATCGATGCAGCGCTCGCGAGCATATCATCGGACCTCCCGTCCGTGCCGAAATGCGCGGATATCTACTGGAACGCGAGGGGCGGGAGCCACACGGACGGTGGCGCGTTCGTGTTCAGCCTGTTCCCCGAGCCTTCCGCCAAGAACGGCATGAGGCTGATCTGCACGAACAAGTTCGGCTCTCCGATCACCGCCCCATCCTACGACTACGACAAGAAGGAAGACCTCGAGCTGGCGGCCGAGCTCTCGGTTGAGCCTGAGGAGTCCGCTCTCGGCAGGGACATCATAGCGATGAAGAACCCGAAGTCGTCCCTCGGACTGTTCCTGAAAGGCCTCAGCGAGATGACAGGGGCCGAGGTCAACAACACGCTCTCCTACGTGGTCAAGAACTCGACCAGGACGGACACCGAGACGGACGAGACTCTCGGGTTCTTGACTGAGCTGATAGATTCCAGATACGACTCGGGGAGGTACAGACGCGGGAGGATGGTCGGGAAGGCGAACGAGGCCGTGCAGAGGCTGCTGCGCTCGTCAAGGCCGGTAGGCAGCGAGGGCCGCTCGCTCTTCTCCCTTATCGGCCTCAAGACACAGGACAAGCTCGAGCCACCTTCGTCGCCATATGACAGGCTCGTCATAGACTGCGAGGGCTTCCCGATGGAGGGCGGCGGGGGCGTCTCGTTCCTGATCGGGAAGGCGAGGGAGCTGGGCTGGAACCGGGTGATACTCATAGGCGTCCATGGCCAGAGGTTCATAGGCGGGGGGCTCGGCGCGCGCACGAAGGCGCTGAGGATAGACGTGTACGGCAGCCCCGGGGACTACCTCGGATCGGGCCTGGACGGCGCGGAGATAGTCGTGCACTCGAACGGCCAGGACCAGCTGGGGCAGATATTCGCAAACGGGAAGATGGTCGTTCACGGTGATGTGGGCCAGACGTTCCTCTACGGCGCCAAGGGTGGAGAGGCGTACGTGCTCGGCAACGCAGCCGGCAGGCCGCTCATCAACGCCGTCGGCAGGCCGAAGGTGGTGATAAACGGCACTTGCCTGGACTATCTCGCGGAGTCGTTCATGGCGGGCAACCCGCTCTACGGTGGTGGCTTCGTCATACTGAACGGGCTCGGGTTCGACTCCAAGGGCAGGCCGGTGGAGCTGCAGGAGCCATACCCAGGTGGCAACCTGTTCTCCCTTGCCTCTGGCGGCGCGATATACGTCCGAGACCCGAAGCGCAAGGTCGGAGAGGACCAGCTCAACGGCGGCAGGATATCCAAGCTCAACCCCGGCGACTGGAAGCTCATACTCCCGCACCTGAAGGAGAATGAGAAGCTGTTCGGGATCTCCGTGGAGCAGTTCTTGCTGAAGGTCGACGGGGTGACTAAACCGCCTGAGGAAGTATACCGGAAGATAGAGGCGCTGCCCAGGGTGACCCTCGAGGGGGCCATCCAAATGCAGGATATGGGCTCGTGATCGAGGGCGATTTTCAGCAGCGAAAGACGATTTTAGGAAATGATTCAGAAAACACGCTCCAGTAGGCAGCCTCCATCGGAAAAAAGCGCTCTAGATAATCGTATTGTCAGCAGGCTTATATACGAACGTGGAAATGCAGCGCCGAAGAGGCGTCGCGAAGTCATTCCAAACCCGTCGGGCGGATGTCCTGGTCGCGGGCAGGATGCGTGTTGAGATGTACGAAGTAGTGAAGTCTGAGAAGCTCACGCCGGATGTCATAAAGCTGGAGATAAGCGCGCCGCACATCGCCAAGAAGGCGAAGGCGGGGCAGTTCATCATGGTGACTCCGGCAGAGCACGGCGAGAGGGTCCCGCTGACGATGGCGGACTTCTCTCCTGAGAAGGGAACGATCACGATCGCGGCCCTGGAGGTCGGCAAGACCACCAGGGAGCTTGGCAAGATGAAGGCTGGGGACAAGATATTCAGCCTGGTCGGGCCGCTCGGGCTACCAACACACCTGCACCAGTACGGCACGGTCGTCTCCATTGGCGGCGGCATCGGCCTCGCGCTCATGTATCCGGTCGTGCGGGCGCTCCGCGAGGCTGCCAACAAAACCGTGAACATCATAGGCGCGAGGAACGAGAAGCTCCTGATATATGAGGACGAGATCAAGTCCGTGAGCGACGAGTTCTTCGTGTGCACGGATGATGGTTCCAAGGGGCACAGGGGCTTCGTCAGCGACATACTGAAGGACCTCATCGCCAAGGGTGAGAAGATAGACCTCGTCTACGCGGTCGGCCCCATAATCATGATGAAGGTCATCGCGAACATCACGAGGCCGCACAACATCAAGACTATCGTGAGCCTCAATCCGATCATGGTGGACGGTACGGGCATGTGCGGGTCGTGCAGGGTCATAGTGAAGGGAGAGACGAAGTTCGGGTGCGTCGACGGCCCGGAGTTCGACGGGCACGATGTGGACTTCGACAACCTCACGGCGAGGAACAGGAGATACATGCCAGAGGAGCAGATCGCCCTTAGGCGATTCCAGGAGGCGAAGTAGATGCCTGAGGAGAAGCCGAAGCAGCCGAGGAAGATAGTGCCCAAGAAGTACCCGATGCCGGAGCAGGACCCGAAGGAGAGGGTCAAGAACTTCAACGAGGTCCCGATCGGCCAGGACGGGCAGACGGCCATACTCGAGGCGCAGAGGTGCCTCCAGTGCAAGCCCGGCCCGAACAGGAAGCTCTGCATGGACGGGTGCCCTGTCGAGATCAACATCTCAGGCTTCATCAAGAAGGTCCAGGAGGGCGACTTCGAGGAGGCCATCAGGATCATCAGGGAGAAACAGAACCTGCCCGCGGTGTGCGGAAGGGTCTGTCCCTACGAGAACCAGTGCGAGGGCAACTGCGTCGTCGGCAAGAAGAACGAGCCCGTCGGCATCGGCAGGCTCGAGAGGTTCCTGGCCGACTGGGAGCGCAGGGAGATGAAGAAGAGCAAGATCCAGGTCCAGCCGCCGACGGGCAAGACGGTCGCGGTCGTGGGCGCTGGACCCGCCGGGCTGACGGTCGCGGGCGACCTCGCCAAGCTGGGCCACAAGGTCACGATGTTCGAGGCGCTCCAGTACTGCGGCGGCGTGCTCGTGTACGGCATCCCCGAGTTCAGGCTACCGAAGGAGATAGTCCACGCCGAGGTCGACTACATCAGGAGGATGGGCGTCGATATCAAGAACGACTACGTCATCGGGAAGCTGGACACGGTCGACGAGCTGCTCAATGAGTACGACGCAGTGTTCGTGGGGACGGGCGCGGGCCTTCCCGGCTGGACGGGCCTCAAGGGCGAGAACTTCAACGGGATCATGTCAGCGAACGAGTTCCTGACGAGGGTGAACCTGATGAAGGCCTTCAAGTTCCCAGAGTACGACACGCCGATAAGAGTCGGCCAGAGAGTGGTCACGATCGGCGGCGGCAACGTCGCGATGGACTGCGCGAGGACGTCGCTCAGGTTGGGATGCGAGGAGAGTGTCGTACTCTACAGACGGTCGGACGCCGAGCTGCCCGCGAGGCGCGAGGAGGTCCACCACGCGAAGGAAGAGGGTGTCAGGTTCGAGCTGCTCGCGGCCCCCGTCGAGTTCATAGGCGACGAGTGCGGCAACGTGAAGCAGGTCAGGGCAATCAGGATGCAGCTGGGAGAGCCGGACGCCTCAGGCAGGAGGCGACCGGTCAAGATTCCGGGCTCCGAGTTCCTGATCGACGCGCAGACTGTGCTCATTGCCATCGGCCAGAGCCCGAACCCGCTCGTGCCCATGACGACACCGGACCTGAAGACGACCAAAGAGGGCACCATTGCGGTGGACCCGGATGGCAGGACCTCGAAGAAGGGCGTCTGGGCCGGGGGCGATATCGCCTCGGGAGCGGCCACGGTCATTCTCGCGATGGGAGACGGCAAGAAGGCCGCGAAGTCGATGCACATGTACCTGATGGGGGAGGCGTCTTGGCCGGGCCCCGAGGTCTTCGAGAAGCTCTCGTGTGAGATGTGAGCGGGTGATAGCCTGCCGACTGGGAAACCCCTTCACGACATTCTATTCATAAAAGCGCCATTCTTATGGAAGAGCACTCCTCATTGTCCCAATTATGGGCGTGCCTTCTGCCTCAGGGGCAGGGACAAGTGGAAGGTGCTCCCTGCCCCCTTCCTGCTCTCGAACCATATCTCCCCACCATGCTTCCTGACTATCTCCCTGCTGGTGTATAGGCCTATGCCGACTCGTCCGTCGGCCCGCGTTAGGCCCGCGTCCGCGAGGAAGAACCTGTCGAACAGCCTGTCGTGATCCTCCTCAGCGATGCCTATGCCGGTGTCCTTGATCCACATGTGGATCTTGCCGCCCAGGATGTCCGCACCGACCGTTATCTTCCCGCCGTAGTCGGTGTACTTCACGGCGTTGCTGAGCAGGTTCTCGACGACATCGTGTATCCTCACCCGGTCGGCCTGGACGATCGGCAGCTCTCTCCCGAACAGCACCGTGATAGAGTGGTTCTTCATGACTATGTCCGCGTTCAGGTCCTCGATCACCTCGCGGGTCACCATCGCCAGGTTGACATCGCCGAAGTCCATCTGGAACCCTTTCTTCTCCATCTTCGACATCTCGAGCATGGCGGAGACGAGGGTGTTTATCCTCCTCGCCTGCTCGACGACCGCACTGAACTTCTCCTGCATCTTAGGCGTGACATCGCCGTACATTCCGGACGATGTCATCTCGATGTACCCCAGTATGGTGGTGAGAGGCGTCCTGAGCTCGTGTGATATCGTATCCACGAGGCTGTCCTTCATCATGTCGAGGTCCTTCATGTCCTCGTAGGCCTTCTGGACAGCGTTGAGGTTCTGCTTCAGCTCCTCCCGGAGCCGCGCGTTCTCCAGCGCCATCGCCGCGTGTGCCGCGAAGGGCTCGACGATGGTCACCTCCACGGGGCCGAACTTCCGGTCCTTATCCCGGTAGAGCTCCAGCACGCCCTCGACGCCGTGCTTCCCCATGAGCGGGATGGCCATCATGGCCTGCCTGAGCTCGATCTCCTCGAGGCCGGGTATGTCCTCAACCCGCGGGTCCTCCGAAGAGTCCTCGACGATATCGACCTTGCCGCTCCTGGCGACCTGCCCCGCGAGGCCGTTTATGGGGCCGACATCGGCCATGACATCGTCCGCGTAAGGGCCGGTCGCGTACAGCGGAACGAGAAGGTTCTTCTCCCAATCGACGAGATAGACGCTCACCTCATCGAACGGGACCAACTCGTTGAGCTTCTCCGCTATCACCCTCAGCGTGTCCTTCAGCTCGACCGGCTGTTGCATCGCGACGGTGACGTCGAGCATGGTCCTAAGCAGCTTCACCGTCCTGTCCAATGCCCCCACGAGCCTTGCGTTCGTCATCGCGATGGAGGCGAGGCTCGCTAACACCTCGAGGTTCCCGATGAGAGATTCATCAGGCAACATCCCGTCCGTCGGTCCATCGGGCTCCAGGAACCCGACCGTGTTGCCATCAGAGTCCTGGAATGTGACGTACAGGACATCGAGTTCGTGCCACGAGTTGGGGTCCTTCCGGGGCTGGGAGGCTCGCTCTGGATGGAGGAGGCTGTAGTACTCGGTCCCATTGGTGTCCGGCTCGGCTTTGAGGATGTAGGTGAATCTGCCGATCTTCCGAGTCTTGGAGAGGTCCTCCTGCACGAGCGCCTTTGACTTCGCCATGCCGAGGACCTTGTCCGCCACGGCGAGAGGGAACCCCTTGGTCGCCCTGAGAACGAAATTGCCCTTCTCCTCATCCAGCAGGAAAGCGTCGCACGCCTCGAAGCCGAAATCGTTGGTGATTATATCCACGATGCCGTTCAGAATGCGGTCGATGTCCTGGTCGCGCATTAGGGAAGTCGCAAGCTCGAGGGTCTTGCGGAGATGCTCCTCGTTCACAGTCCTATCCAGATATCGAGGGATATATCATCCTTGTGTGTCCTGCTATCGTTTCTGATATTGTGCCAGTGGTCGGCCGCGGGAGGATCAGGTCGCACGGTTGTGTATTGTTAGTGCACAAACATTAATCCGTGGGGCGCATTCGCCGTCGCTGACAACATGCCTGTGGAGTTCGACCCGGCGCTCTGCGACCAGAGCCCGTACTGCCCCGCCGCCAAGAGCTGCCCTAACGGCGCCCTGTACATCGATAGGAATACCTTCAGGCCGGCCTTCGACATCGACAAGTGTACGGCCTGCGCCGTCTGCGTCTCCAACTGTCCTCACGGGGCCATAGGCGAGGTCTGAGCGCTATCTTTTCCAGAAGAACCCGCAGTAGCACCTGCCGTCCCGCTCCACGTCGCCGCCTCTGGTGGGCTTGCAGGGACACTGGTACTCTGGGCTGTGCTCCATCCTGCAGGGGCAGTAGAAATCCCCGAACCTTCGGTACTTTCCCATGAGACCCTCTATCAGGTCCTCCTTGATCTCGTTGAATACGTATCCCTTCAGCCGAGCGTAGTTCTCCGCGCGCTCCCGGATCTCCTTCTCGGTGCCCTTGTCCACCCTCTCGCCCTGCCAGCCGTCGGGAGCCCTGACGAGCATGAGCTTCTGCCCGCAGACCGGGCACACGACCGCCGTTCCATCTGACCACCCCTGCTCCATCTTGAACCTGGCCAGGCAGACCGGGCAGTACACCCTTTCTGTTCTCGACTCGTTCATAGGTCCAGTGCCTTCCTGAGCCTCTGCTCGTCGTGCCCGACTATGACCTCCTCGTCTATGATCACGACTGGGAACGACCTCCTGCCGGTTATCTTCTCGATCTCCTCGAGGACCTCGTCCTGCTTGGCGTCGTCTAGGAGGTCGACATCGACGCAGTCGTAGACGATCTTATGCTCATCGAGGAATCGCTTAGTGCGCTTGCAGTACGGACAAGTGCTGAGGGCGTAGATTTTCGGTTTGCCTGCCATCACATTCACGGTCCTTGGGCACGCGGACGCTCTGGGTCCGAGGGTGCCTGTGACGCATGAAGAACGTCGCACGATAATATGTTTTACCAGAACACATACGACGCCCGAACGGCGGTGGGCGCAAGCGGCCTTGTCGTCAGGCCGTGCCCATCGAGGTGACCTTTCGGCAGATCTCTAGCTGCCTCGCGGCCTCGGGGTGCGAGTGCTCGTCGAGGAACCGGACCTTGACCCTCTCGCCCTGGTAATCGGAACTCGACTTACCTCCCCACTCCCCGAGCAGCAGGATGCCCGCGTTGTCGAGGGAGATAGCACCGAGCGTGACCGCAAGGTCGTAGAGCAGATCGGACATCTTCCACGGATCTATCCTTGCATGTTCCGGCACCGCGAACGGCAGCTCGAGCTGCAGCGTCATCAGCTCGCTCGTCCTAGCGTGGTTCACCATGTCCTCGTCCGCAGTCAGGAGGAACACGTCGTAGTCCCCTCCCCTGGCCCAGTGCTTGTACGACTGAGCGATCTCTATGTCGTTCCTCTCCTTGCCCCTGACAGGGGTGCCCTTGATCCTGAGCGCCTTCAGCTCAGTCAGGAGATGGTTCATCTCGTTGAAGGCCAGCTTCGAAACCCTCGTGCGTCTGCCGCTAGCGTTGGCGAACTCCCGCAGGATCTCGGGGTGGGCGAACACCGCGGCGAGCGCCTGTATCTCGTCCCTGTCGTACTTGTGTGTGATATGAGAGTCGACCTCCATCTGGACGATCTCGCTCAGGACATACCTGAAGTCGGCCGCCTTGACGGACGACCTGCCGCTCCCGTCCCTCATCGGCAGGTGGCGGGACAGGAATCGGTTGTAGAGTATGTTCGTGTCAACGGCCACGAACACCGGTCTCGGCCGTTTGTTCGGGTCCTTGGCCTCGTCCCTGAGGTCCCTCAGCTTCCTCGCGATCTCCGCCTCGTTCTTGTAGTCGAGGAACCCGGATGAGAGCAGGCAATTCCTCAGGTCGGTGTAGCTCGGGAGCTCGTCCGCGCTGACCGACCTGTCCAAGGGCTTCCTCGAGGTCCTGGCCCAGTCGAAAGCGTCAGGCCGGACTATCTTCGTCAGCTCCGGCCTGCCGATGTCCAGCGTGAACAGCTCGAGGTCGTAGAACGGGTACGAGACATGTATGTATCTCCTGTCCCCTCTTTGGATTGAGTTGGTCAGTATCTGGAGCTCCCCGCGGGACATGACCAGCTCCTTCACTTCCACACCTCCTCCTTGAGATCGACGAAGTGCTGCAGGTGGAAAGGTATCATCGGGTAGGGGTTGGCGGAGTTCCGCATGTCCTCGAGGTACAGGTAGTACACGTGATCGACCTGTTTCTGCCAGGCGGATATCAGCGCTGACGAGATGATCGCCTTCCTGCCAGGCGTGATGTCTATCGCGACCTCGTTCCCGGCAGAGCGCTCTTCCTCCATGATCGCGGTTATCTTCTTCCCGGAGGAGGTGAAGTCGCCCTCTTCAATCGCCTTGACGATGGGCTCCACCCGCTTCCCGTAAGACTCGGTGAGTGCACCTATCCACTGCGCCAGTAGCTGTGAGTCGGGTTCCCTGCCCTTCGTCACGAACATGTAGATCCTATCGGGGAGGTAGCCCTTGCAGCATATCGCCGCCCAGAGGGAGTTCAGGACCGGCCACTTGCTCACGCCAGTCATCGTGATGTAGATTCTGTCCGCCATCTCCATGCCTCGTAACGGTTATCCCGATGATATATTCTCCCGGGATGAGTCAGTACGCCGGTCCTCGCGGAGTCAGTATCGGGATCGCCGCGGAAATGACCTCATGGAATATTACATATATCCGCGGGCGGTTTCTCCGCATGGGGGTGAAAGCCTGAGGAGAACTTGGATAGTGGTAGCCGGAGTGCTAGCACTCGGTGCGACTCTTGCGCTCGCGATGTTCGGCGTCGCACCAGACGGAGGCCACACATGGGTCTACGCCATCAAGACTGCCGTGTGCAAGGTCAGCGCGACCGGTGGCCACACGTGGATCTACTAGAGACATAGGATGATGTGGCGGGGGACGTGCGATTGCGTCCATTTCGGGCCCGGAAAGGAACCCACTGACGGGTTCCCGGCCCGACGCAGTCAGATTGCGGATGCTGCGCGGTCTGCTGCGCGTGCCCGCAGGTTGTTGCCCACGCCTTTGTACAGCACGGCGGCCTTCGTCAGTAGCTTCTTGGCGAGCCGCGGGTCCGTAGCGGCCCTGATCAGGCACATCCCGTATTCGTAGCAGCAAGCCGCGAATGTGTCGTCCACCTTCGAGGCCTTCGCGGTCCTCACGCTCTTCTCGAACCACTCGAATGCCCTCTCGCGGTTCGAGTTCCTGAACTCCAGGGCCCCATAGTTCCTGTAAGCAAGGGCGAGCATGTTCAGGTTGTTCGGTTCCTTGAAGACGGAGACAGCCTCGTCGGTGCACGCGAGCGCCTTGGTCAGATCTCCGGTCCTCGAGTAGCAGTACCCCGCATTCACCAGGGCCGCCCCGAGGACTTCCATGTTACCTATCTGCCTGCACGACGAGATTGTCTTCTCGAAGTATTCCGCAGCCTCCGCGAACTTCTCCTGTGCGAGGTTGAGCACGCCCAGGTTGTTCGCCGTCCTGCACGCGTTCGACATGTCGTCATTTCGGAGGAACCAGTCCAAGCATTTGCGGCCCGCGTCCTCGGACTCCTCGTACCTGCCCTGCAGGTCGTAAACGATCGCAAGGTTCGCCTCCGTCCTCGCCACCGCTTCATCGTCCCCTATCAGCTCGGCCATCGCGAGGCTGCTCTCGAAGCAGCGTAACGCCGAGTCGTGGTCGCCGCGGTTGCCGTAGACTATCCCGAGGGCTCTGTTCGCCTCGCAGACACCTTTCCGGTCCCCAATCTCCATGTACATCTCGACCGCGGACAGGTTCGACTCGAGAGCCTCGTCCCACTTGCTCTGGATCATCTCGACCCTTCCCTCGTAGAACCTCGCGAACGCCTCCGCCTCCACATCTTTCGTCTTCTTGGCGATCCCGCGGAGCTCGATGCATGTCATGAGCGTGCTGTCCCAGTTCCCGCGTTCGAACATGGATGTGATGGCTGTCCTCAGCGCCTTCTTCCTGGCGCATCCGGTCCCGGAGTCGAGGTCCCTGAGGTTCTCGATGTGCTTCCTGACTCCTTCCGGGAACGAGTCGATAGACGGCTGCGAGTGGGCTATCCTCCTGCCTTCCTTCGTGAGCGAGTAGCTGCTCTCGAAGTCGGCCAAGCCACCATGGCCGATCCAGCCCAGGTCCTGAAGCCCTCTCAGGGCGGCCACGCGGGTCTGGCTCGGCAGCGAGTCGAGCCCTTTGGTTATCAGCAGCTGCCTGTTGCTCTCGCTGAGGACGTAGAAAAGCAGTCTCTCCATCTCTTCTCTGGCCGCCATAATCTCCCTGTTGAAGAGGAAGGTGCGGATTGACGCCGGGAGTAGATATAGGTGTCCACTTGAAACTCAGGTCGCGAAATGACGGGATCCACGTAGCCAGTGCACCGCGCTTTCCACTGGAATCCCCCGCCAGTGCGAGGGAATCCGTTGAGATACCTCCGGCGCAAACGATATCCATGCCTCGTCCAGTCTACCAGGCAGGATGAGCGGGAAGGCGCACAGGTTCGAGGCATCCGACGATTTCGCAGAGCACCTCGAGGGAGAGCGTAGGCGGGAGATGATACCGGTCGAGGCCGTCCTGCCGAGGCTGTCTCTTCGTCCCGACGACACTGTCCTGGACCTGGGAGCGGGTGTGGGCTACTTCGCCTTCCCAATTGCGCGCGAGTGCGGCTCCGTCATCGCGGTGGACATCGAGCCCAAGATGCTCGCGCTGCTCAGGAAGCGCGTGACCGACCGGGGCCACGACAACGTGTCTCTGCTCAGGGGTGAGATCACATCACTACCCGTCGCCTCGGGCTCGGTCAGCCACATCTTTGCGTCGTTCGTTTACCACGAGGTCGACAGCCAGCAGCGCCTGGTCACGGAATGCCACCGCGTCCTCAAGCCGTCCGGGATCCTCACGGTCATAGACTTCCAGAAGAGGTTCAGCATGGACGGCCCTCCGGTATGGGTCCGAAAGAAACCAGGGCATGTGCTCTCTGCGGGCAGGGGCATGTTCAGCCTCGAGGATAGGTTCGAGACGAAGGCCTACTATCAGCTGAGGCTGAGAAGGATCTGAGAACACGATGGCTGGTGGCGCCCCGGTCGGGATTCGGACCCGAGTCCCGAGCTCGACAGGCTCGGATGATAGGCCGCTACACTACCGGGGCTTCCTGGCCAGCGCCCTGGAGTAGCGGTCGCAGAGCGCCTTCTTGAGGCAAAAGCCGACTGCGTATATAAGCGTTGGCGGGTCGCACAGATGCTGGCTTCAGCTGGCCAGGGCACTCACCCGCTCACGCGGACATCACTGCTTCGGAGTCTCTGGGGCAGGGGCCGCGGGCGGCGGCTTCGGCTCGTCCTTGAACTCCTCCAAGGGCTTCGTTGTGTAGACCCCGCACTTCATGCAGTAGAATGACACGAAATCCTCGTCCTTTGTGTCGCCTATGAGTTCCCTGCCGCACATCCTGCACTTGGTCTTCATCTCGTGGAGCTTCATCTCGACCCGCCTATGGGTGTCCTCGGAATGACGGCCTTGCGATAAAGCTTTTGGCCGAGGCCGCAGCCTACTTCCAGCTCACCAGTATCTCCTCCCGGTTGAACACCCGGAGGCTTATCCAGAGTATGACCAGGTCCGCGCCCAGTATGCCGAAGGAGAAGGCGAACATGGGCACCAGGTCAGTCGACAGGAACCCCGCAAGCGTGAAGAAGAAGAACAGCAGGATGGGCAGCACGAGCACTCCGCCAATCTGCTGCGACACCCTCACATCGTTCACCTTCGAGGATATGATCACATTGGTGAGGATGCTCATCAGGCACATCCCTGGTGCGAGCAGGAGTATCCCGACCATCCAGTAAGGGTTGGGGAGCGGGTAGTATCCCAGAACGGGCTGCGTCAGCACATCCACAGTCACGACCGCGAGCGCAAACCCTATCCAAGTGGCGCCCATGCTCACGAGGAATATCGAGCCCGACTTGCCCACGAGCAGCTCGAGGTCGGTCGCGGGCGTCGCCAGGAGCGGCTCCAGGCTCCTGTTGACCTTCTCGCCGACGAAGCTGTAGGAGGCGGTCACGGTCGGTATCATGACGGGCGTCATTATCAGCAGTATGAGGAGCACGTTGAACATGATGGCCTTCAGCGCTTCGAGCTCGACGCTTCCGCCTTCGTACTTCGACTCCTTGAGCGTGTTCCCGCTGTCCACAGTGAGGTTGACGAGATAGCATCTGTAGAGCATCGTGTCCCTCACCTCGCTCCGCTCTATCATCGACTCGGAGAAGCTGGAGTTCTCTATGACCGAATCGCGAACGATGCACCTGTTCAGTATGCTGTTAGTGACAGTGACGTTGTCCAGCTCCACATCGAACAATATCGCGCTCTGGAGGGTCAGGTTGGAGAGGCTCGACTTGATGTCGAAGGCCAGCTCGACCTCGCCCGTGCTCTGCCTCGCCAGCTGGTTGATGGGCACGACGTAGATGATCGGCAACAGCACGGCGACGAACACGGGCATCAGTACGATAGTCAGCATGATGTACCGGTTCCTCGCGAACTCCGCCAGGTCCTTCCTGGCCACAATCCAGGCGCGGTCAAACCTCATTCCCTCGCGCCCCCTATCAGCCTCATGTAGACGTCCTCAAGAGAACGCTTCAGCTCTGTAACGTATTCTATCTTCGCGCCCGCGCGCGAGAGGGCCTCCACAAGGGAAGGATTCCTCAACTCGGGGTCGTCCACATCAACCATGAGCCTCCCGTCCTCAGTCCTGACGTTCGAGGAGAACGGGAAATCCTTGACGACGTCGACATGGAGTGGCAGGACCTCCGCGAGCTCTATCACCGTGGTCCTCCCCCAGTACCTGTGTGCGAGCTCGCTGGGCGACCCGACCGCCAGCGCGGTCTTGTCCATCACCGCTATCCTGTCGCAGAGTCGTTCGACCTCGTCCAGGTGGTGGCTGTTGATGAACACGGTCCTGCCCTCCTTCTTGAGGGTGGTGAGGAACTCCCTCACCGTGAGCGAGGCTGCGGGGTCCAGCCCGGCAGTGGGCTCGTCCAGGAACACGACCTCGGGGTCGTGCACGAACGCCCTCGTGATGGCTATCTTCTGCTTCATGCCCTTCGAGAAGGTTGCGACGGGCTCGTCCCTTCTGTCCCAGAGCCCAAGCATCTTGAGCAGGGTTTCGATCCTTTCCTCCCTCTTGTCCCCGGGGACCCCGTAAAGCCGGGCGAAGAAGTCCAGATTCTTCTGGGCGCTGAGCGACTCGTACAATCCCGGCGACTCGGGGAGCACACCAACGATCCCCCTGATCATCTCGGAGTCGGGGTGCTTGTTGATCTCGTAGCCGTTGACGAAGGCAGTGCCTGCGCTCTGCTTGATCAGGCACGCGAGCATCCTAATGGTGGTCGTCTTGCCAGCCCCGTTCGGCCCCAGCAGGCCGAAGACCTCCCCCTGCCGCACCTTGAGGTTGAGATTCTCGACCGCAGGCTTTCCGTCGAAGCTCCTGCAGAGGTCAGAAGTTTCTATCATCGCTCTTCTCCCAGGCAATCAGAGAGGAGATTCGGCAGGATGATAAAAGTCTCGCCGCAACAGCATGCCCTGTCTAGCCCTTCGAGGCCATGATCTTGAGGATGGCCTCCGCGGGAGCGCCGTCCGTCTCCTCTAGGGCCTTCCTTGCTTCCTTGGACGTGCATCCGGTCTGCTCCATCACGAGCTTCACATCCTCCTCCGGGATGCCCCCATCGTCCTTTCCCTCCTCCCTCTTGCGCTCTCTTTCCTGGGGAGTCCCGACGACCTGGTATGACTTCTGCCCTTGGACCGAGACCGCCAAGACGGACGCGTCCTTGAAGACTATCTCCTTCGTCCTCGTGCGTATGACGACCTCCTCGACATCGGCGACCTCCTCCTGGTCGACTCCCATCCGCTTCATCATCGCCTTCATCTGCTTGGGGTTCATCCTGCCGCCTGGCATCATTCTGGGCACCTCTCAGCCGTACAACGTCTCCGAACACTGGCGCCTGATAAAATAGTTTTGGCCTCCGCGGCTTATCCGCCCGCGGCCGCGATGCCCGACCCGGTCGTCTCGTCATGGGTCCATGGTCGGATACCGAGGAATGCCCTTCCCGATTCCTTCATGGAAATGTTTTATACACCCTGCGAGCATTGATGCCTCACTGCGGTCACCCGGTGACTGGAGAGAGAGCATGGCCAACATCGAAAAGGACATCATGGATGCCCAGGACGCCCTGGCGAACGGAGAGTTCGAGAGCGCGGTCGCGAAATTCTCGAAGGCCATCAAAGCCGACCCGAAGTGCGCCGAAGCTTACTTCGGAAAGGCGGAAGCCTCCGTCGGAGTCCCGAAGATGACCCCCGAGGAGGTCATGGAGCTCTACAAGAAGGCCGTCGAGCTAGACTCCAAGAACCCGATCTACCAGTCATCCTATGCCTCTTACCTCATCGACATAGGCAGGTTCAACGAGGCGGAAGCTGCGTACAACAAGGCGTCGGAGATCGATCCGGACAACGCGAGATACTACTGGTCGGAGTTCGGTGTGGAGTACATCCAGAAGGCCCCTGTCGTCATGGAGAAGTTCTTGGACGAGAAGACGAAGGAAATGATACTCAAGAAGGGGCTCAAGTACCTGCTCAAGGCCGCTGGACTGACAGAGGAAGAGGCCAGGAAGCTCCTCTGAGCGCTCAGGTCGTCATCTTCACCCTTCCGCCCCTGCCAGCACACAACCTGCAGATGTGGGTCACTGGGTCGGAGTCCTGAGGACAGACGAGCCTTCCGCACAGCGGACAGGTCGAAGTCGCCGGCTTGCCACATATTGAGCACATGCCGATCATCGCCATGACGTCATCCGAAGCGATTCATGCGGAGATAAAACTTCCCGGGCTCAGCGCCTGAGGAGCCCGAGCCAAGCGAGCCCCTCGACGACGCCCTCACCGTCGCTCTTTCCCGCCACGAAGGACGCGGCCTTCTTCGCGCCCTCGAAGGCGTTCCCGACGGCGACGCCCCAGCCACATTCGCGGATCATCATCTCGTCGTTGTCCGAGTCGCCGATGGACGCCACATCGCCGACGGAGATCCCGAGCAACTCGCATGCCTTCCTGACGCCGACGAACTTGTTCATCCCCTTCTCCATGATGTGCATCGCCCAGCCGGTGGTCTGCACCTCGACATCCCAGCCTCGGAGCCTCTTCTGGACCTCCTCGAGGTCGACCTCTCGCCGGAGGCCTATCTCAGTCTCCCTCCAGCGGTCGGTGAATAGCCTCTCTGAGTTCATCTGCTTCCTGAGGTGTTCGTAGGCCGCCCTCGGCCTCTCGGGGTCGGCCATGACCCATATCCTCTGCCCGTGGCAGACGATACCACCGTTCTCTGCGACTATCGGGCCCGTCAGGCCAAGGTAGTTGGAGAGCGCGTACGCGATGGGCAGCACATTCCCGCTCGCGAGCATCACATCCACGCCAGAATCCTGCACCTCCCTCAGCGCGGTGACCGCCTCCAGGTGCACTCGCCTCGAGTCGTCGGCCAAGGTGCCGTCGATGTCCACGGCTACCGCCTTCACCTCTCCCGGGCCAGGCCTGCCCTTCCTGCCAGAACTCATCACTATCTCCTGAGCTCTCCCAGGGTAGTGACTCTCTCCGCAAAAGCATTGTGCTTGTGGATCGACTCCTCGCTCTCGCTCCTGACCTCGACATGCACGGAATCGTCGAGGTCTGGATACTTCTCGAGCAACTTCCAGAGTATGTCCCGGACGATGTCCTCCACGAACTTCGGGTTCCTGTGCGCGGCGAGCACAACCGCAGCCTCGTCGCTGCGCTTGAGTATGCCGAAGGTCGGACTGCTGAGGGAGCTCTCCACGATGTCTATGAGGTCGTCCGCCTCGACCCTGACCTCCTCGGGCACCTCGACCATCAATGTCGTTCTGTTCCTCTGGTTGTGGGAGGCCACAGCGAGCTTCCCGTCGAACCGCTCAAGCTCTGGCGTCTCGGAGAACATCAGCTGCCTGACTGTCTCCTGGGCGCATGGGCACGCGGTCATCCCGGACACCTCCACGCCTATCTCCTTCATCAGGCCGTCCCCGCGCATGGCGGTCGCTTTCGCCATCAGCTTGAACTGCTCGAGCGAGGCCTTCCCACCGTCCGGCCTGCGCTCCAGGAAGTAGTCGGCAGACATGCGCACCTCCGCGAACGAGGCGTACTCGTGCCTGTCCAACAGCTCCTTACATATCTTCGCAGCGAGGTCCTCTAGGCTGGAGACCTTCGTCCGGATGCTCTCGTCGATCATCTCGGTGACGACCTCGATGTTCCTCGACATGTGGGACCCGCGCTGAGTGGACGGTAGGTCGACGAAAATGTCCATCCTCGCGGTGAGGTGGTTGTCCCTGCCGTCCCTGTGGACCAGCACGGGCTTCACCACACCCGTCACGCCTACCCTCGTCAGCTCGAAACTGTCCTCAAGCCTCTTGGCCTGACAGCCCATCGACTCCTGCTTCAACGCTCCCGCGTAAACCTGGGCTCGATATAAAGCGTGGCGAGTTTACTTACCAGGCGGTAGCTCGGCCGCCCTTTTTATGTCAATCGTACCGGGCGCACTTCTGGCAGTAGTAGCGGTTGTACTCAGATATGTAGGTCATCGCCGCTCCGCACCTCGCGCACGACCTCACGGTCATCGGAGGGGGCGCGGGTGCCGCCGCTGCCCTCATGGCCAAGGGAGAGTCAGAGCCGACACGCCTCGCCCTCGCCCTCAGGTCCGTCTCCTCCTTCAGCGCGAGCATCTGGAACGCGCCCCCGAGGATCATGGACCCGAGCATCACCACCACGACTATGAGCATGTCGAGCCCGAGCCACATGGCCCCGATGCCCACCAGAAGGCCGCCCACGACCGCGGTGACGACGCCTATCGCGGCCTCGATGAACACTATCGTCACCACGAACGCGACGAACCCGGCTACCAGCCCGACCAAGGTGCTGCCTGTGAGCGCCCCGACCACGATGAACGTGAGGGCCCCGGCGGTGAACCCGATGGCCACGTTAGCGATGAAGATGAACAGCGCGCTCCCGATTATCGCGGCGAGGATGCTCACCATGAACCCGACGAGCCAGCCGCCGATAGCGGTCCCGATGGCGAACCCTATCAGCCCGCCGACGATGGCCCCGATGAAGGACATCACATGCCTCCAGGCCTTCCTCCCAGCGAAGGCCAGGAACAGCCCGACTATCACCAGCAACAGGGCGATGACCGCAAGGACCTCGCTGTTAACGCCCAGGTCGTACCCGAAGAACTCCTGAGGACCTTGGCCGTTCATCGGACCGAATATCCCCTACCTGCGACTTCAACCCTTCGCTCCCCGAAACGGATATCTAAGCACAACCCCATGGCCAGGCCAGATGATATGCGGCGTCGATGAGGCGGGCAGAGGCCCGGTCATGGGCCCCCTCGTGATATGCGGCATATGCGTGAGCTCCGACTCGAGACTCAGGGAGCTGAAGGTCAAGGACTCCAAGCAGCTCACGCCCGACAAACGCGAGGTCCTGGACAAAGCCATACGCGGCATCGCAGACATAGAACTGATCGAGGTCTCGGCCTCCGAGATAGACTCGATGCGCTCCAGACTCACGATGAACCAGATAGAGGCCAAGATGTTCTCCATGATAGTCAACCGCCTCGCCCCGGACGAGGCGTACCTCGACGCCGCAGACGCGAGCGAATCGGAGTTCGAACGCATGGTCTGCTCGGAACTCAAGTGCAGGCCCAGGGTGGTATCGAAGCACAAGGCGGACCAACTGTTCCCCGTCGTATCCGCCGCGTCGATAGTCGCGAAGGTCAGACGAGACCTCAGGATGAGGGAGATAGCCGAACTGCTCGGACGGGACATCGGCTCGGGATACTCCCACGACAAGGTCACCATCGCATTCATGGAGGACTACCTGGACAGCAAAGGAGACCTCCCACCGCACACCCGCAGGTCCTGGGACACCTCGAAAAACATTATCATGAGGAAACGCCTGCGCCCACTAGACTCGTTCGAGTGATCACATGGTCGAGCAGTTCCTAAGAGAGACGATAGACAAGTTCAACAAGAAGGCCGCAGAGGACCCGAGGATACCGAAGGAACTCCAGGGGATAAGGAGGACGATCATGGTCGAGGTCACGGACGGCGAGTCATACAACTTCGTGCTCGAGAACGCAAGGGTCGGCACGCTTTCGAAGGGTAAGATCCAGAACCCGGACATCAAGATAACCGCTAGCACCGAGACTTTCAAGCAGCTCCAGTCAGGCGAGCTGAGGATCATGAAGGCCTACGCCACGCGCAAGATACAGGTCAAGGCGCCGCTCGAGGACGTCCTCAGGCTCAGGAAGTTCTTTTGAAAAGAACTGGCCCAGGTCCAAAGGATACTTTTAACTATATCATCCGCCTTAGTGCGGAGCAGCGGGGTGGGGTAGCTTGGAAATCCCATCAGGCTCATAACCTGAAGATCGCTAGTTCAAATCTAGCCCCCGCTACGATTTATCTTTATAATTCTATAATAATCAGCATATTATTGTCGACCGCGAATGATTCTCTTGACCTTCTCTTGCTGCCTGACGAGTCCTAGGTCTATCAGCCGCACAAGGGTCGCACTTCCCAGAGCGACTTCCCAATTAGCGCTCCAGAACCCGTCGTCCTTCAGGTACATCTTCGTAAGACTTCTGCGGGCCCTGATGTCGAGGCGTCCCAGCAAGTCGGCCACGTCGTCAAGTGCGGGGCTGCGGAATAGTGCCGCAACATAGTCCTTCACATGGATTCCGTGAACCGGGACCCACTTCAATTGTCCCATGGCGACACTCCTTAAGGTCCCTCGCCAGTGGAGGGAATGTGGGATTACATGGAAGTCGAGGTCCGTGTGCACTGCCTGGCTCACGGAGAAGCCGATAGCTCTGCTCCTCACCCCGATCTTGACTGTTCCCTCTCCGTCGAACCAGGGCTGGAGGGAGGCAATCCAGGTGCCCCTGTCCTCGCATGACATGATCCAATTGGGGAGATGTGTGGGATATTCGGCCTTGTCCCCTGGGTGTACGCCGCTCGCTATCAACCACTCAGCCACGAACCTGGAGTAGATGAAGCCCCGGATCGCTTTTGCCCTGTTCCCCGGCTTCTGCGGCGGGCCGATATCGTAGTCGAAGACATCTCTGCACAGCCCTCTGAAGTGCTGATAGAGGTCTGTTTCGTGCTCGGCAAACGTGATATTGACTGCACACTCTCCCCACTTCTCCTTCTGCAGCCAGATAGACCCTTCCGCCATCACGTATGAGATGATCGCCGCCGCCTTTCGCCTGAGACCATCATTATCCTCGAGCTCCTCTCTCGTCGGCAGCCTCACCCTGTCCCTGCACATCTCTCGGTAGACGCTCACGGCGTACTCGTTAGCCCATGTCCTGTCCTTGGTGATGCCCCGGTCGTCGACGCGCGTCCTCAGCCCGTCGTCCCCCGCGATATCGAGCATCCTCTTGAGGAGTGACTCCGGCATCGTCAGTCGGCCGATCCGATAGTAGTGCACGGACGACTTCGGTATCTCCAGGTGTCTTGCGAGTTCCTGGCAGTTGCCGTACTTGGCGGCCGCCTTCTCGACGATCTCCTTTTGCAGCGCGGGTGGCAGCGCCACCCTGTCCTCCTTCCGATACGCGCCCCTTGTGCCTCTTGTCATGTCGATCGGGACGTCGAGGCGCGGGCCGACGTTTAACGTCCGGCACTGCAGTTATGCTACGCACTGGACGGAATCAGTTTCGCGCACCCTGGGCATATTCCGTGCCGTTATCGCCCCCGAACCCTGCAATAGAAATCGTGATATATCCGGAACGACACATAGGCCGCCCGTGAGTTACCACAACACCTGCGACAACTCGAAGAAGCAGAGGCTTCTGTGCCCAATCTGCCTTCACTGGGACCCGAGGCCGGAGGACGCGTCCGGGCCTGGGCTGGGCTACTGCGTCCGCCGGGACATCGTGACGAGGATCAGGTGTGAGTGCAATCTTTTCGAGGAGGCCACGCGCATGAAGGTCGAGGCCAAGAACCGGTCGATATACGGCACCATAGGCGAGGAGGAAGAGGAGGAGTGAGCGCTCCTCTGCGATACCCTTAAATGGCCGCACTCATGTTAGCGACTGGGCCGGTGGGTTTCTGATGAAGGCTGTGATTCTGGCCGCGGGTGAGGGGATGCGTCTTCGGCCTCTGACCGTGTCCGAGCCGAAGGTCATGATCCCGGTGGCGAACCGCCCGATACTCGAGTATGTCGTGGACTCGCTCGTGAAGAACAGCGTGACGGACATCGTTGTCGTCGTGGGGTACCGCAAGGAACGGATCATGTCCCACTTCGAGGACGGCAGGAAGTTCGGCGCTCGGATAGAGTATGTGGTCCAGGAGAAGCAGCTCGGGAACGGGCACGCGCTCTTGGTGGCGAAGGACAGGCTTTCCGGGGAGTTCGTCGTCTTGCCCGGGGACAACGTGGTTGACAGGAGGGCCGTCGGCGATCTTCTTAAGGCCAAGGCGTGCCCGAGCGCGCTCGTGGTGGAGAGCGACAACCCGTCCAAGTACGGCGTCGTGACGCTCGAGCGGGGCGCCATCACCAGCGTCCACGAGAAGCCCTCGGAGATGATATCCAACATCATATTGACGGGCATGTACTGCCTCAACGAGCGCATCTTCTCGTCGATCGACAGGTGCATCGCGGAGGGTGAGTACGGGCTAAGCAACGCCGTGCAGGCGAGCCTCGGGGAGCAGCCCGTGACGCCCGTGTTCTCCGACGGCCTGTGGATAGACGCCGTGTATCCATGGGACCTGCTCGAGCTGAACGCGGCTGCGCTCGAGAACCTTGCCGTGCGCACGGCCGGTAAGATCGAGAGCCAGGTCGTGATCTCCGGGCCTGTCGGCATCGGCGAGGAGACTGTGATCCGTGCTGGTACGACTATCTACGGGCCCGTGCTGATAGGCGACGGGTGCGAGATCGGGCCCAACGTGACCATCTTCCCGTCCACGAGCATAGGCAACAGCGTCACCGTCGAGCCTTACACTGTCATCAAGAACTGCGTCCTCATGAGCAACTGCAGCATCGGGGCGCACTCGTACCTGTCGCACTCCGTGCTCGGGTACGGCGTGAAGTCCCAGTCCCACCTGATGGCTGCCGGGTCGGAGGCGTACGTGAACATCGCGGACGAGTTCTTCAAGGTGCCTCACATAGGCTCCATCCTAGGTGAGGACACCAGCTTCGGGACCGGGGTGTCGGTCGAGCCGGGGACCATAGTCGGCGCTGGGTGCAAGGTATCCAGCGGTGCGAGGATAACGAGGAACCTGCCGAACAAGGCGCTCGTGACCTAGGGTGTTACTCGGATGTGCGGCATTGTGGGTTATGCGGGTGGGCGGAACGCGCAGCCCATCCTTCTCGAATGTCTGAAGCGGCTCGAGTACAGGGGGTACGACTCGGCCGGGGTCGCCATCGTCGGAGAGCCGATACAGAAGGGCCTTCAGCTGTTCAAGAGCAAGGGCGAGATAGCGGTGCTGGAGTCGAGCATGCCTGAGATGGTCGGCACCGTCGGGATCGCACACACCAGGTGGGCAACCCAGGGGAAGCCGACGACGGAGAACGCCCATCCCATATCCGACTGCACCAACAGGCTTGCGGTGGTGCACAACGGGATCATATCCAACTTCATGGAGGTCAAGGAGCACCTCCTTGCGACAGGACACCGGTTCGTCTCCGAGACAGATACGGAGGTCTTCGCTCACCTCGTGGAGGAGGAGATGAAGGACGACCTCGCGACCGCTGTGAGGAAGGCGCTCGAGAAGGTCGAGGGGACCTATGCATTCGTCGTCGTTAGCGCAGGGCTGGAGGAGATAGTGGCCGCCAGGCGCGAGAGCCCGCTCGTGGTGGGCTTGGGGGAGGGCGAGAACTTCCTCGCGAGCGACGTGACCGCACTCCTGAAGTACACGAACAGGTTCGTGCACGTCCAGGACGGCGAGGTTGTCCGGATCACGAAGGACGATGTGAGGATATTCGATTCCGAGGGCTCGGTGGTCGAGCGCATGCCCGAGAAGGTCACCTGGAGCCTGGAGGACGCAGAGAAGGGCGGTTACCCGCACTTCATGCTGAAGGAGATATTCGAGCAGCCGGAGGCAATCCACGATTCGCTCCTGGGGCGGATCGAGAGCGTCGAGCCGGAGCCGTTCTTCCAGGAGAACAACTTCTCGAGCGTGAAGATAGTCGCCTGCGGCACCTCATACCACGCGGGCCTGGTGGGCAAGTACATCATCGAGGAGCTCGCCCGGGTGCCGACAACGGTCCAGATATCGAGCGAGTACAGGTACTCCCCCGTCTCGAGGGAGACCCCCCTGGTCGTGCTCATAACTCAGAGCGGCGAGACCGCGGACACTCTCGGGGCCGCGAGGGAGGCGAGGAAGCGTGGCAACAAGACCGTCGGCATCGCGAACGTGGTCGGGTCCGCGATAACGCGTGAAGTCGACCATGTGATCTACACCAGGGCCGGGCCAGAGATAGGTGTGGCCGCGACGAAGACATTCGTCACGCAGTTGATCGCGCTCTACCTGCTGGCGATGGAGCTGGGGGTGCAGAACCGCTCGTTGACCGCCCAGGCCCGCAGGTCGATGACGAGCGTCCTAAGGAACCTCCCAAGGTACGTCCAGGACGTGTTGAACAAGGCGGAGGGGATCGAGTCGCTCGCGGAGAAGTACTCCAAGGCCAATGATATGTTCTTCATCGGCAGGAGCATCAACTACCCGATAGCGCTCGAGGGCGCCCTGAAGACGAAGGAGATCAGCTACATCCACGGGGAGGGGTTCCCCGCGGGCGAGCTGAAGCACGGGCCCTTGGCGCTGCTGTCCAAGGACTCCCCTGTGATAGCAGTCGCCGTCAAGGACCACACCTATGAGAAGATGCTCGGGAACATAAGCGAGGTCTCCGCTCGCGGCAGTCCAGTCATCGCGATAGGTTTCGAGGGGGACACGGACCTCCCCAAGTTCGCGGACGACATCGTGTCCATCAGGCAGGTCCCGCCCATATTCTCGCCAGTCCCGGTCATAGTCACGCTGCAGCTCTGGGCGTACTACCTCGCGAGGGCGAGGGGCTGTCCGATCGACAAGCCGAAGAACATCGCGAAGACGGTCACCGTCGAGTGAGCGATCACGCGAGCCGTTCGGGGCACACCTCGCGTCTCGAGCAGTTGGCGCACTTCCTAGGTCTGTTGTGGTTCCTGTGGGCATCACCTGTCTGCAGTATCCCCTGCATCTCAGCGGTCTTCTGCAGGAGCAAGTTCTTCAGGTCCTGATTGTACTCTATCTCGTGCTCGTGCTCCGGGTACTTGAGCAGGCCGTAAGGCGGCGCCCTGCCGGTGGACTCCTCGATCAGCAGGCAGTAGGTGGCTATCTGGAGTATGTGCGAGAACAGCGGTCCCTTCGGTGTCCTCCCGGTCTTCTCCTCGACGGGTATCGTCTGGTCGCCGACCTTTATCACGTAGTCCGGAGCGCCGGAGACGCCGTAAGTCTCCGACCTGAACGCCTTTGCATCGTCAAAATCTATGTACTCTATCTTCCCCTCGACCCTGAACTCCTTCCTGAGGGATTCGGTTATCTCGGTCTCCCTGAGGGACCTGTAGAGGAAATACGATGCGCCGGCCAGCCAGAGAATCGCGACGCCCTCGATGACCCTCGCCATGTCGGGATCATCGAACAGGAACGCGACCGCGTTCACGGCGATTATGACGGCTACGATGGCGAACACGAGTATGATCTTCTCGTAACCCATGATCTTGCTCTCGATGGTCGACCGGGACGCCTTGTACAGGAAGAACAGCGCCGCGAGTATCCATATCAGCGCCACGACGGTGAGCACGATGCTGAGCGTGTCCGCGTTCTCTAGCGGCAGGAGCTCCAGGCCGACTATCGCGAGTACAGTCGCGACGATGGCCCACCAGAACACGATCCTCTCAGACTCCCGGGCGCTCTCTTCCCCGGAGTCTATCTTCCAGAGGGACTTCCCCAGCCTCTCGTGGCTCTTGACGCCCTGGGCGAGCGGCTCGGACTGCTCCTCATGCTCGAGGCTGAGCCACCAGCTGAGCGGGCAGTAGCTGTACTTTTCGATGTCGCCCGCAGAAATGAACCTCCGCGCTTGCTTGCCCACGACCGGCCCTATGCCACACATTGATTATGAGCCTTTGTGCCTGATTCCGTCGCGGACGCAGTCATCGAAGTATGTCCCTGGGAGAATCATGATGCCCTCCGGGGGCGCGATGTCCTCGACGAACCCGAACCAGTAGACGACCGCTCCTGTGCCGAACAGGTCGGTGTACGGTTTCAGCTGTCTCTTGACGTTCTTCCTGAGCTCGATGTCGTCTCCGAAGGACGCCTTGGACTCTATCCAGTGGATCTTCATGCCGTCTATTGTTATCGGGGCGTCCAGGAGGCAGTCCGGGGTCTTCTTGTGGGTGGCCCTCAGGTCCTCCTCCGTCCTGTACTTCAGGCCCCTCTTGTCCAGCCATTTCTGGAGCTTCTTCTCGCCCCAGGCGCCCCTCTCGGCCTGTATCTGGGCCCCCCTGGGGGAGTAGATCATGTCCTCATGGGCTATCTGCTGCATCTCCTTCTTGAGCCTCTTGTCCTTGCAGGATTCGGGCTCGCGGATGTACTTCCAGTACTGCTTCCTCGCGATATTGATCTCCGCGGACAGCATGAGCCCTAGGAGCACAGGCGGGAAGTTCATCATGCGCGCCAGCTTGGCTATCGGCACGCCCCGCCTCCACTCCTTGGCTATCTTCTTCATGTCCTTCTTAACGATGTAGAACCGCCTTGTGGCGTCCCTCACCGTTCTCTGCGTGTACAACACAAACAGGAACTCCTCGTCCATCCCGAGCTTCTTCGCGAGCCGGTCGATGTCAGATGGGTTCCTGAGTTGGGCGTAAATCTGTTTGTAGTCTTCGTACTTCATTGCTTCACAGTCCAGCGTCTGGCTGAACGATATGTCGTTCTAGTCTTTCCGTTGGGGTCGTATTATCCCGTCGCTCTACTTATGCCTTTGTGGCAAACACTATTTACCTTCCCGCCCCGGCCCTGGCACGGAGCCAGAGCCTTGCACAACCTTGAAATGCGCGTAAGGCATGGGTCGGAATGCGACCCGGGAACGGTCCGTTGAGGGGTGAGGTACGTGGCCGAGAGCGGCGTCAGGAAGATGATCCTGCCTTCGAGGTATGTCCAGGGGGCCGGGGTGCTCAGCCAGCTGGGGGCCTATGCGAAGCAGTACGGGCAGAGGCCCTTCGTCGTCAGCGGCAGGACCGCCTTCTCCAAGGTGAAGGCGCGGGTCCAGGCGAGCCTCTTGGCCGCGGGCGTGCCTCTAGTCGGCTACGACGATTCGGTGACCGAGTGCACCCGCTCGAAGATCAACTTGATAGCGGCCCGCGCGGAAGAGCTGGACATCGACATCGTCATCGGCTGCGGGGGCGGGAAGGCGGTCGACACGGCGAAGGCGGTTGGCGAGAAGCTCCATGTGCCCTGCATAAGCGTGCCCACCCAGTGCGCCACGAACGCGGACGGGATGGCCGACGCGGTCATATTCACAGAGGACCACAGGTTCGTGGAGGACCTTCACCTCGTCAGGGCCCCGGTGCTGGTGCTTGTGGACACGGATGTGGTCGGGAGGGCCCCACCTCAGTACATCGTCCAGGGCATGGGCGATGCCCTCGCGGCGGCGTTCGAGAAACCGGCTTACGCGGCGACGCAGCGGCAGAAGAAGGCGCAGGACCAGGCAACCGCGGCGTCTCTAGAGGTCAACCTGAGGTGCTTCGACGTGCTAATGGCCCACGGGCTGCAGGCGAAGAGGGATGTCGAGACCGGCAAAGTGACGGAATCGGTCGAGGCCGTCATCGAGGCGATCAAGCTCATGAGCGGATTCGGGTTCGGAGGAGGCGGGTGCGCTGCCGCCCACGCGGTCCACAACGGTCTGACCGCAGTCCCTGGAATGAGCAGGAAGCACGGGGAGATAGTGGCCTTCGGAACGCTCGTCCAGATGGTCTTGGAAGGGCGGCCCATGGGCGAGTTGGAGAGGGTCATGCGCTGGTGTAGGTCGGTGGGCCTTCCCTACAGGCTCCAAGACCTCGGCAGGCTCGACAGGGCGGCGCTGATCATGGCCGCTGAGAAGGCCTGCGACCCCAAGGACTCGATGTCCAGCATGCCGTTCGAGGTGACACCGAGGATGGTCTTGGAGGCCATCGAAGAGGTTGACAGGCTCGCGGCGGCTCTGGCGTGACCCGGACGCTCTTTCGACGCCTTTCCGGCCAGCGGTCGATGGCAACCAGATAAGCCTATATATGGCCACCACGATTCTTGACCTGAGGCCGCCAACGGGCGGTCATAGAAGGGATGAGTTAGAGGAGGCACTTGATATGAATACTCCAATGGGCACCATTATCGCTCACGGAGCCACGCCGCCGTGGCTCCCGAGAGACGTCGCTGAGGGCCGGAAGTTCGCATGGTGGGGACAGCTGATGTTCTTCCTGATGGCGTTCATCTGGTTCATACTCGCAATCGTAGGCCTGGTACTCTACGCCACTGATGGCGGCCGGGGGATGCTGATCATGGGCTCGTTCGGGTTTTTCGCGATGCTGATATGCATGCTCGCCGGGGTCTTCATGAAGAAGACGGTCATAGACGCAATCGATCAGGGCAGGTTCCACGACGCCAGGAACGACAGCCTGATATGGATCCTGTTCGGCCTGGTGGGGTTCGTTATCCCAGCGCTGTTCATGATACTCACCTACGCCAAGCTGAGCGACGCGGTCGTGAGCCAGGCGCCCGTGGGCTACCAGCCTTACCAGTCTGGCCAGGTCGCGGTCCAGCAGCCGGGCGCGTACATGCCACCGCCTGCTGCTGCGGCCCCGCCGCCCGCGCCGATACAGGCTCAGGCCAAGCAGCCCGCCCACCCGACAGGCCCGGCGCACCACAACGCCCCGATGGTGAGGTGCAAGAACTGCAGCGTCCAGTTCCCGCAGTTCATGCACTCGTGCCCGAACTGCGGAGCGCCGAAAGAATAAAACCACTTCCCCGCGTTTCGCTTTTTCATAACCCAATGGGTCAGTGCGAACCATGACCGAGATGCTCTACATGAAAGACATCGACTCCAACTACATCAGGGAGTTCGACGCGAAGGTGCTCGAGAGAGGCTTCGACTATGTGGCCCTCGACAGGACCGCGTTCTACCCGCTCGGGGGAGGCCAACCTTCGGACGTCGGCTGGCTGACTTGGCCCGGGGGCAAGGCGGAGGTCAGGGAGGTCACGAAGAAGGAGGGGGTGAAGCACCATCTTGTGCAGAACCCTGATATCGTGCCAGAGGTCGTCCACGGGCAGCTCAACTGGGACAGGAGGTACGCGCACATGCGCATGCACACCGCCCAGCACATCGTCTCGGGGATAGTCTACGACCTCTACAAGGCGAGGACCGTGGGCAATCAGCTATATCACGACCGCTCCCGGATCGACTTCGCCCCGGTCAAGTTCACGGACGAGATGATCGCCGAGGTGGAGCGGAGCTGCAACGAGGTCCTCGCGACGGGCGCCGGAGTCGAGATATGCACCGAGAGCAGGGATGCCATCGGGAAGGATGTGGACGCCCAGAGGGCCAACCTCGACCTGCTCCCGAAATCAGTCCGCGAGCTCAGGGTGGTCAGGGTCGAGAAATACGATGTCTGCCCATGCGCGGGCACGCATGTCCGTTCGCTCTCTGAGATCGGCAGGGTCAAGATAGTCAAGAAGGAGAACAAGGGGAAGGACAGGGAGCGCATAACCTACGAGCTGGTGCGGGCTCAATGACCCTCTTGGGCGCGGGGCCTCCCGGAACCTCGGTATGCGCTTGGTACTCCAGGTAAATGCTTAAGTACCGTCCCACGGGATAGATGCTCAGGGTCCGAGATGGTAGAAATGGAGACCGCGGCTCAGGTCAGCAAGCTCTCGATACAGTTCAGCGCAGCGTTCGCAGTGATAGGCGTTGGCCTATTGTACATGGCGATTGCGATAACGGGCGCCCCGCTCGAGACGAAGATACTGTGGGCGAGCGCCCTCTCGATGGGCGTCGCCCTCGCGTTCGCGATCGTCTGGACGATGGCCAGGGACTCGATGAGGGCCAAGGAGCTGGAGGCCAGGAGGAAGAAGGTCGCCTAGCCGCCGGATGGCTTCTTGTTGTTCCCGGAGTTCTTCTCGATGTCCTCGGTGGCCTCGAGCAGCAGCTCCATCAGGTCCATCACCTTGATACCCGGCACTGTCCTCAGCTGCGTCTCGCAGAACGGGCACGATGTGACGAGAGTGGTCGCCCCGGTCGCCTTCGCTTCGGCTATCCTCTTAGACGCGAGCTCTCGGGACAGTTTCGGGAATGCGGACTGCAGTCCCGCGCCCGCGCCACAGCACCTCGATTCGTACCTGCTGTTCTGCATTTCCACCAGGTCCGCCACTGCCTTGACTATCTCCCTCGGCTCCTCGAAGACGCCTCCTAGGCGGCCGAGGTGGCACGGGTCGTGATATGTCATCTTCTCAGAGGACTTCTTCAGCTTGAGCTTCCCGTCCCTGACCAGGGAGGCGATCTCTTGCGCGATGTGGAACACCTCGATCTTCGAGCCGCTCATCTCGGCCGACTTCTTCAGGGTGACATAGCAGCCCGGGCACGCGGTGACTATCCTCTTGATGCCCAATGACTCGAACTTCCTCACGTTCTCCTTCGCGAGCTTCTCGAACTCCTCCGTCTGGCCGACCCGAAGGAGGGTCGAGCCGCAGCAAGGCTCCTCGGTCCCCATGATCGCGAACTTCACGCCTGCCCTCTGCATCAGCCGCGCGCTCGCCACCAACCCCCTGTTCAGCGCCTTCGTCACAGCCGACGTGCACCCCGCGAAGAACAGCACCTCCTGCTGGTTCGGGGCCGCCTTGGGCGGGTTCAGCCCCCGGGTCCACTTCATCCGCGCGCTCCTCGGCTGGAACCATGGGTTGCCGTAGTTCTTGATGCTGAGCAACAGGGACGAGTGCTCCTTCATCGGCTCGACGCCGTGTTTGAGCAGATACTCCCTGAATGCCCTCGTGTGCTCGGTGTTCTTCAGCGAGCACCATCTGTCGCAGTTGCCGCAGAGGGTGCACTCGAAAGCCGCCTGGATTACCGCGGGCGTGATCTCCAGCTTCCCCTGGAGCACGCCCAGCATGGTCCTGTTCCTGCCCTTCATGCACAGTGTCTTGACCTTCATGGTCTGGTAGACGGGGCACCCCTTCTCGCAGAAGCCGCAGGATGTGCCGAAGCAGGTCTCCAGCTCTTCCTTGAACTCCTCCAGGTTGGTGCTCACTCCTCCGGCACCTCCCTGGGGAACTTCTTGCCCGGGTTCATAATCCCCTTGGGGTCGAAGATTCTCTTGACCTCCTTCATGTACTTCAGGGAAGGCCCATGCTCGAGCTCAAGATAGGGCGCCTTCTGGTAGGTGTCGCTCATGAACGTGCTCATC
>JBFFED010000007.1:0-58777 GCA_041559015.1 Thermoplasmata archaeon
CTTCAAGGGTGGTGATAAGGAGGGCGTCTGATCAGAGGATACGAGCTCTCATCGCGGGGAGCGTCGCTCGCGCAGAGGTCACGCGCGACGCTCTGAAGATGCTGATTGGGGCGGAGCCACTGGAGATAGACGTGCGGACAGACCTGGACCTGCCCATGAGGCAGGGATTCGGAATGAGCGCCGCGGGCTCGCTGTCCGCAACGATCGCGACTGCTGACATGCTCGACATCCCCAGGCAGAAGGCGTTCGAGGCCGCGCACATCGCGGAGGTCAGATGCCGCTGCGGCCTGGGAGACGTGTCTGCCATCCATGGCGGTGGGATCACCATCAGGAAGAGGGCGGGCCTCCCTCCCAAGGGAGAGGTCTTGAGGATCGAAGGCACCCCCGAGGTGGTGCTTGCCGTGGTCGGGAGGGGCCTCCACACGAAAGCGGTGTTGGACGACCAAGATAAGGCGGCCGCGATAAACGCGAGCGGGTCCAGGAAGGTCGACCAGCTGGTCGCGGAACCCTCCCTCGAGAGACTTATGCATCTGTCCTGTGAGTTCGCCTCCGAGACGGGGCTCGCGTCGGAGGAGGTCCAGGAGGCGATGCGCGCGGCATCCGGAGCGGGCGCGGCGAGCATGTCCATGCTCGGGAACTCGGTCTTCGCAGTGGGAGATACCGTCACCCTAAGGCGCAGATTGTCTAAGCTGGGTGAAGTCTGGACATGCGGCGTCGACACGAGCGGCCCGAAGGTCCTTGAGTCAAAATCATAATAGAACCGAAGTGCATACACACCGCGGCCGGGGTGGTGCTGCGGGGAGTCGTCTATGCAGGAATCTTGGCAAGCTAGCGAGCGGGGAGAAGGGCAGCTTCGTGAACTCAACTCGATGATACGCCGGCAGGAGAGCTACTTCGGCTCCACCTTAGGACTCTTCATGGTCGCGAACGCCGTGCTGGTCTTCGCATGCTTTCAGCAAGAGGAACACTACCTGTCCAGGACCGCGATCGCACTTATCGCCCTGGCTTTGAACGGCTACCTTTTCCTCCTCCTGATGGAGGCCCGGGAGTACCTGTGCCTGTGGAAGAAGAAGGCCCTCGCGCTCGAGAGTGACCTCGGGGTGACTCAGGAGTTCAGGGTCTGGGGAGAGACCCCTAAGAGCATGTTGAAGCACAAGATGGGGCCGATGACTGCGGCAGCTCTGTTGGTCTACTGGGGCGTGTGTTTCGCTCACTCCCTGATGAACCTGGTGATGTGAACGAAGGATCAGCCGTTCACTCGAAGAGCGTGAAAAGCCTGTCGTCCCCGCCGACGTCGAAAAGACCTATCCTCGCGCCTGCGTCGAGCCATCCGTGAGCGTAGTTCACGCAAGCGAACGCATTCACGAGATCGCCGTTGGCCGAGAACTCCTTCGCGTCCTCGTGATACGCCTTCGCCATCCGTAGGAAGTCCTCAGCCAACCGCCTGTTGAACGACTTCTCGGGCGGCGAGACAGCGAGCTTGTCCAGCGCCTCCGAGGTTATCGAGATGTACCTCTCCACGCGCTCCTCGGTCAGTTCGGAAGGCTTCGCGGTCATCGCTACATCCTTCTGGACGGTATGACCTCGACGCTCTCGCCCCCGTGCTTCGACTCCCTGGGCCTGATCTCGACCAAGAGCGGCATCGAGACGCCGCCACCGGTGATGATCGCGGACCCGATGGGCAGCCTCTGAATCTCCTCTTCCATGCCCTGGGTGAGGCCCTCTATGGACGAGGCGATAGCCTTGAGGTCGTTGGGGTTGGTCACCTTCAGTATGACCTGAGTGTTACACTGGCTGAGGACGTTCTTGTCGACCTTCGCGGCCCTCTGCGTGATTATTGTGAGCCCGAGGCCGAACTTCCTTCCCTCGGAAGCGATGGTCCTGAATACCTTGGAGCAGGCGACCTGACCCTGCTGCGGGCAGAAGTTGTGCGCCTCCTCGACGACCAGCATCATGGGGGGTATCTTGCCTATCTTCCTGAGCTCGAACAGGGCGTTCCCGACCCTGTTCACTATGAGCTCCTGGATGTCCGGAGGTGTGCCCCTGAGGTTGATCACGGTGCACCGACCCTTCTGAATGAGCTCGTCGATCTTGGTGCCCTGCTCTGCGAACACGTCGACCTCATTCAGGTACTCCAGCTCGCTCACGAGCGTGCCGCTGGAGGCCTCCCCGCTGTTCTCGAGGTACGCAATGACATCGTTGAGCGTGTAATTGCCCTTCGTCTCCTTCAGGGTGTCCACCGCCTTCCGGAGCATAGTCAGGAATGACCTGACGTTCTTGATGTTGGTCAGGCTGAGTATCTCCCTCGCGTCCAGGTTGTGGAGCGTGAACTTGAGGGGTTTCGCGCCCTTGTTGATGTTGGTATCCGTGGCGAATTCGACTATCTTGTTGTCGTACCCACGGGGCGAGACGCCGAAGTCGCGCGTCGTCTTCTTCACGACGCCCTTGTGCTTCATGCTCGAGTACTCGCCGTGAGGGTCGATGACGCAGACGGTGACGTTGTGCTTCATCAGCTCCTCTATGAGCGCACCAGAGCAGTACGACTTCCCCCCTCCTGTCTTGCTCAGGATGGATACATGCTTCTGGACCATGGTATTTATGTCCAGCTCGACCTTGATGTCGTGGCCCGAGAGCAGGCCGATGTAGGCCCCCGTGTCAGTGTTCTCGTGCAGGCCCACTATCTTCTTGATCAGATCCTCGTCCGCACGGAAGACAGGCTCGCCCGCCTTCATGGGCGTCCTGGGGGTCTGAAGAAGGTTCCTGTCATCCCTGTAACCGACCACCGATATGACTGCGATCTCCTTCTCGTCGATGGGGACCGGAGTGCCGTGAGATATCTCCTCCACACCCTCGACCGTCAGATTGGTCTTCCTCACGATCTCAGACACCTGCCCGAGAATCCAGCCGTTGGTCTCATGGTTGACCTGGACATACTCCATCTTCTCCAGGTGGGCCGTGACGCCGCAGTTGAAGCTGAGCGTGCCCACATTGCCGAACACCATCCCGACGGTCTCGAGGCCGTTGGTGGACGGTCTCCTCTTCGCGGAAGGCGCCCGGGCATGCTTGCTGACCTGCACCTCAGGTGCCGGCTCGACATGTTCAGGCGGCGCGGTCGAGGTAGATGCGTACTGCTGGTCGACACTCTCGTTCAAGTGCATCCCATCTCAAGCGGGTAATATACCGGCGCGGCCTATAAATGTTTTCGCCGGGCGGGGCGGAGTGAGAAAATGCCGTCAAATTATAAGAGAAGGCACAACATTCCCCGCCAACGATACCATGTATGTGGTCGGGGGGTCGGCGTCGCAGCTCCTCTCAAAGGAGCTGGCGAAATGTCTGAGGGCGAAGCTCGCGAAGGTCGAGACGAAGCGTTTTCCCGATGACGAGTGCTATGTCAGGATCGACGAGAACCTCGACGGCGAGGAGGTCTTCGTGGTGCAGACCACATGGCCTGACAGGAACATAGTGGAGCTCTTCTTGCTGCAGGACGCCGTGTATGAGTTCGATGTCGCCTCGTTGACAACAGTCGTGCCCTACTTCGGCTACGCGCGCCAGGACAAGCAGTTCCTCCCGGGGGAACCGATAAGCGCGCGCGCCCTCGCGCGCCTGGTACAGTTGAACACGGACGAGTTCGTGACGGTAGATGTCCATGCACCCTCGGTAATCGATTGGTTCGATGACGTATCTGCAAGGAACGTGCACGCGTACCCGTGCGTCGGAAGACACCTCAAGAGCAAGGGGATTGACCTCGTGCTCTCTCCGGACGAAGGCAGGGCCGACAACGCGAAGAGGGTCGCGGACGTGGTCGGGTGCGAGGCGGACTTCCTGGTGAAGTCACGGCTCGATGGCGAGACCGTCGAGATGGCCCCCAAGTCCCTGGGCGTCAAGGGCAAGAAGGTCGCGATTGTAGACGACATAATCGCCACTGGAGGGACCATCGCCAAGGCCGCTGAGCAGCTCAGGAGACAGGGCGCGGAGAGCATCCTCGCAGTGTGCACGCACGGCGTCTTCGCGAAGAACGGCCTGGACAAGTTGAGGTCGGTCTGCGACGAGATATGCTCGACTGACACGATAGAGAACCCGACCACCTGCATAAGCGTCGCCTCAGAGGTAGCCAGGATCGCCAACGAGTGATTGCTGACACACCAAAAGCTACTTATTCACCCCTGGGTTTCTCGGCCACGCATGAAGAAGGCCGAGGACTTCAGCGAGTGGTACAACGAGATAGTCGAGAAGGCCAACCTGACGGACAAGCGCTATCCGATCAAGGGCATGAACGTCTGGACGCCTTATGGTTGGAAGATCATGCAGGCCATCGACTCCCACATAAGGCTTGAGTTCGACGCCACCAAGCACGACGAGGTGTGCTTCCCCCTGCTGATCCCGGAGGACCAGTTCGCCAAGGAGAAGGAACACATCAAGGGGTTCGACGCCGAGGTGTTCTGGGTGACGCATGCTGGGCTCAACCCGCTCGACGTCAAGCTCCTCCTGAGGCCCACGAGCGAGACCGCCATGTATCCGATGTTCGCGGTCTGGATACGCTCCCACGCGGACCTGCCACTTAAGACATACCAGATAGTCAACACCTTCAGGTACGAGACCAAGCAGACCAGGGCGTTCATCCGGGTCAGGGAGATACACTTCTTCGAATCCCACACATGCCACGCTGACTTCGGGGACGCGGAGCGCCAGATCGGAGAGGACTACGAGATAATGTCGCGCCTCTCCAGGAAGTGGTGCATCCCTTACAAGCTGCTCAAGAGGACGGATTGGGACAAGTTCCCAGGGGCCGACTATACCGTCGGCATCGATACCGTGCTCCCGTCCGGGAGGAGCCTGCAGCTCGGTTCGATACACCAGTACAAGGAGAACTTCTCCAGACCCTACGAGATGAAGTACGAGGACGAGAAGGGCGAGCACAAGTACGTCCACCAGACGACCTACGGGATGAGCGAGAGGCTGGTGGGCGCGATAGTCGCCATCCACGGGGACGACAAGGGTCTCGTCCTGCCGCCTGACGTGGCGACGAATCAGGTCGTCATAGTGCCCGTGCTCTCCAAGGGAGAGACCGAGAAGGTAACAGCGGCCTCCAGGGCGCTCTGGGAGGAGTTGAGACAGGCTGGTGTGAGGGCCCACCTAGACGAGAGGGATGTGAGGCCGGGTGTCAAGTACTACGACTGGGAGCTGAAAGGAGTCCCGCTCCGGCTGGAGCTCGGAATGAGGGACATCGACAAGGGGATGGTGACCTTCGTGAGGCGGGACACGGGCGAGAAGAGCCTGAGGGACCGGACCAACGTGGTCGCCGAGGTCAAAGACACCCTGGCGACAGTATCGAGGGATATGCTCGCGAGGGCGCAGGCCGAGTTGGACTCGGGCGTCGTCACCGTAGAGAGCATGGACGGGCTACCTGAGAAGATCATACGGACTGGATGGTGCGGAGGGGAGGACTGCGGGCACGAGATAGAGGCCCGCTCAGACAGAAATATTCTCGGCACGCCAGTGGACGATGAGAAATTCAAGGGCAGCTGCGTGATATGCGGCAAGCCCACGCAGACGCCGGTGTACCTCGCAAGGGCAATGTGAGCCTGCCTATCTCGTGACTGGCATCTTTCTATAGAGAAGCATCCCGAGAACGCCGAGAGCGATCAGCGGTACATAGATGGTGTATATGCCTATGTTGCCCCTGTCAAATGGATACCAGGTGTCATAGAGCACACCCCAGGCCCAGAAGACCACGAGGCCAGAGATGAAGAGCGCCGCGAAGAAAGAGAAGGTCACCTTCCTCTGGAACTCCATGCCCTCAGGGTCGGCCATCAGCGCGCCCAATGAGTTGGCTGTATAAATTGATTTGCCAAAGCCTCCGGAAGAGGGTTTATCAAAGGGTTCAGCCATTACCAGTCTAGACATTCGAGGAAGCGGATAAACGGCCTACTTGGGAGGAAAGTGGGACACTGTCGGTCATCCGGGACACGTCAATATCGTGGGCCAGACGAAGAACGATACCGAGGACTGAGGCGGAGTCAACGAAGAGGTTGGTTCTTGCGGTAGGTCTCGTCATTTTATTGCTGCTGGCCGCACTCGGCATGGCCGGCACGAGGGGTGCAGAGGCGAACGGCGGCACGACCTTGAGGATTGGGCTCATAGAACCCATAGACAGCCTCAACCCGTTCATAGGGGTCACTGACAATGCATACCTCTTCTGGCAGTTCATCTACGAGGATCTTATAACCGTGGATGAGGACATGCAGCCGAAGGGGAACCTGGCGACCAGCTGGTACGCGGTGCCGGAATACGAACCCCTTGGCTCCGTATGGCAGTACAACCTTAGCAGGAACACGACCTGGCACGACGGGGAACCATTCGACGCTGATGATGTCGTGTTCACCATGGAGATGCAGATCGGCATCAACTTCGCAACGGTATGGGCGTACCAGCCCGGCACGGCGCTCATAAACTCAATCGAGAGGATTGACGAGTACACGGTCAGGATCCACTACCAGGACCTGGACGGGAACCCGTCCCCCTGTCCGTCCGCGGAATCGCTCATGATCCCAATAATACCGAGGCACATCTGGGAGGCGATGGACGTCTCCGAGAGGGTGTTCGGCTACGAGAACCTCTGGCCCATTGGAACCGGCCCATTCATGTGCACTGAGCACACTGAGGACGAGTACAGGTCTGGGGACCCGCTCATTCTGTTGCGGAACCCGGACTACCACGGGGACGTCGAACGGGGAGACACCATAGACTTCGACAGGGTCATCCTAGTGTTCTACCTCGAGCCGTCAGCGATGTTCACGGACATCCAGAGGGGCACTCTGGACGTCGCCGCGTTCAACGCAGCGAACTTCGAGAACCTCGAGGCGTGGCTTGCCAGCAACCCTGACGCGCCGATTGAGACTTACTCCGGCCTGCAGTGCACGGGATTCTCAGTCGAGTTCAGCGTGTGCATGCAGGATAACACTCTCAACAACCTGAGGAGAGACCCTGCAGTGATGAAGGCCATGGCATATGCGACCAACAAAGAGTTCATCAAGAACAGGATATACAAGGGCTATGCGGAAATCGGCTCCACGATCATACCACCGATCTACGGAGACCTCTACTGGGAACCTGGTCCGGAGGAGATCTACTCATTCGATCTGGCCAAGGCGAATCAGACCCTCGACGAGGCGGGATATTACTGGGGCCCCGACGGGATCCGAATGGCCGGCGTGGGGAACGCTTATGGTCCCGCGGACGACCCGCTCTCATTCGAGATAATCGTGGAGCAGGAGCTGATGGAGGACAAGGATACCGCCATCAAACTCCGTGAGGATTTCAGGAAGATAGGGATACAGATCGAGCCCAGATATGTCAGCATAGGCCTCTGGAGCACGTTGATCTACAATTACAACTACGAGTTGACGCTGACCTACTGGAGCGGCGACCCGGACCCTGCATACCTCCTGTACACCCAGACATCGTTCTGCGTCGGAGACTGGTCCGAGAATGGCTACGAGAACCCGCTGTACGACGAGAACTACACGGAGTACATCACGGCCGCGACCTACGAGGAGAAGAAGACGGCCATACACAACTGTCAGAAACTGATGTACGAGGATGCGGCCTTCGTCGTCACCACATATCCCTACGGCTGCTGGGGCTGGAGGACGGACAGCTTCTCCGGATGGGGCGATTGGGAGGAGCACTCCGGAAGACAGCTCGCGAACTTCTGGAGCGCGAACCAGCTCTACTTCGACCTTATTCCCCTGAAGGGGGACGACGATACTTCCCTGGTGCTCTATGCGGTTGCGGGCCTGGCGATAGTCGCCGCAGTGGTCGTTGTCGTATGGTTCATCAGGCGCAGAGGTGGGGACAAGGAAGAGGATGTCAGGCTGCCTTGAGATCACGCTGGATTGACATTGACGTTCGGACGATACGGGGGATCTGCGCACCTTTGGCGAGTTGACTGCAGGAGCGGTGGAATGAGATGGCGCGTGACTTCAGGTCCTATCTGTTCAGGAAGACCATCTACCTGACCATAACGATATTCCTCATCCTGACATTCAACTTCCTGCTGTTCAGGGTGATGCCCGGCGACCCTGCGAGAGCTGTCATCCCGAAGGGGGCGAGCCCGGAGATCATCGACGCGCTCAGGGACAAGTGGGGCCTCGACGAGCCCATCCTGAACCAGTTCGTGACTTACCTCATAAACATCTTCCAAGGAGACCTGGGAAATAGCTTCACAGTGAGGGTGAACTATCCGGTCGCGGGCATCATCGGACCCGCGCTGGCCAATACACTGGTCCTCGTCGGGACTGGCACGGTGCTGGCAGTCCTCGCCGGGATAGTGCTGGGCAGGTTGGCGGCCTGGAAGAGGGGCACGGCCACGGACAGGGTCGCGAGCGGATTCTTCCTCATATTCTACTGCATGCCGACTTTCCTGTTCGCGCTGATCATGCTCAGCCTCTTCACCACCTACATCCCCAATTGGCCGTCGAGAGGAGCATACGGGGAGGACTACAGGTACCTGGACGTGTTCGGTAAGATAGGGGACCGGGCCTACCACACGCTCCTGCCCCTGGCCGCCCTCGTAGTCGAGGAGATTGCGGCCTTCGCCATAATCACGCGGAGCGCCCTCATAGATGTGATGACGGAAGAGTACATGGTGACGGCTGTTGCCAAGGGCATGAGGTCAAAGGACATCCTACACAAACACGCCATGCCAAACGCGATGCTCCCTGTCGTCACCGTGGTCGCCATGTACGTCGGATGGGTGCTCAGTGGGTCGATCATGATCGAGGTTATATTCTCCTATCCTGGCCTCGGAAAGCTGACATGGGACGCGGTCTGGGGCGAGGACTACCCAGTGCTGCAGGCAGTCTTCATGCTGGAGACTATAGCTGTCCTCGCAGCGAACTACTTAGCAGACCTGCTGCTGTTCAGGCTCGACCCGAGGGTGAAGATATGACATCTGCGGTGTCACGTCCGACAGGGTCCTCCTCGGGGAAGTCACGATGTCCACACCACTACGACGCCCCTGGGAACCGCCGCGTTGAGGGCCCACTACTCTTCCTCTTCGCCGCTCTCGTCCCAGTCCTCCTATGTCTCGCATTCGGGACGCATGTAGCGGGCGCAGAGGAGCCGGGCCTCGCATGGACCCTGCAGGAAGAGGACCCTGTTGCGGACGCAGGGTCGGATTTGTATGTCACCGCAGGCGACAGGATCACCCTGAACGGCTCGATGTCCACAGGGTTCGAGGGTCCTGAGAACCTCAACTACACGTGGACCCTCCGGTTCCCGATCGGGAATGTCACCTTGTATGAGCAGACCGTGTTCTTCAAGGCGAGCCAGGTCGGGCAGCTCAACGTCACGCTGACTGTGAGAGACAGCCTTGACAGGACGGATTCCGACGAGATGACGGTCTATGTCGAGGAGAAGAGAGTCTCATTCATGGAGAAGTACTGGCTCTTCCTATTGTTCGGGGCCGCGATAGGCATACCCCCTGGGATATGGCTGATGTTCGCCCTGGCCAGAGTGCTCAGAAGGGAGCCCGCGCTGCCGCCGACGACCCGGGAGAAGGTCCTCCTGTTCATGACTTCCCTGCGCCATATAATTCGACAGTACAGGAAGAGTATAGGTGGCATGCTCGGCCTGACCATCCTCTCGTTCTTCCTCATCATGGCGATATTCGCCCCTTACATCGCACATTTCGAGGACCCAAAGAACATTGCATGGGCAGACTCCAACCCGATCAGGGAGTCTCCGTCTTCCGACTACTGGTTCGGGACAGATTTCTTCGGCAGGGACATCTGGAGCCTGACTGTCTGGGGCTCAAGGGCCAGCCTCACAGTAGGGATACTGGCCTCCCTCATCTCCATCATCCTCGGGACCTCGATAGGCCTGAGCGCAGGCTACTTCGGCAAGTTCTCGGACGAGGCCCTGATGAGGCTGACGGACTTCTTCCTTGTCATCCCCTGGCTACCGCTCATGATCGTCTTCGCGATGGTCATGGGCCGCTCCTTCACGAACATCATAATCGTGATAGGCATCACGAGCTGGCCTTCCACGGCGAGGATAGTCCGCGCCCAGGTGCTGTCCATCAAGGAGAAGATGTTCGTCCAGAGGGCTATATGCATCGGCGCAGGTGACTTCCGAATCATCGGAAGGCACGTGCTCCCGAATGTGGTCCCGCTCATCTTCGCGAACACGATCCTCCTGATCGCCAACTCCATCTTCTCGGAGTCGTTCCTCGAGTTCTTCAACCTCGGGGACCCCGATGTAATCAGCTGGGGCACAATGCTCGAGGAATCCTATTCGAACGGCGATTTCAACAGCGTGGCGTGGTGGGACTATGCGTTCCCAGGAGGATGCATCGTCATACTGATAATGGCGTTCTACCTGATAGGCGACGCGCTCGACGAGGTGCTCAATCCGAAGCTGCGCCGGAGATGAGGAGTGACTCCGACCGCAGGCTGCCGCAGGAAAAGGTAGACACTGAAAGGGTTTCGCTAAGCGGTCTCCAATTCGCGTCTCATCCCGGAGGCGAGGACGTGCCCAGCTTCAGGAACTCCTCCTCGTCCTTCAGGGCCTGCTCGAATATCTCGAAGCCCTTCTCGAGCTGCGCCTTCGAGATGCAGAGTGGAGGCGCGATCCTGAACACGTTGCCGAAGAAACCGGATGTTATGGTCATCAGACCCGCCCTCCAGCACTTGCCCTGGATGTTCGTGGCCTCGTGCGGCTCCTTGGTATACTGGTTCTTGACGAGTTCGACGCCGATCATAAGCCCCTTGCCACGCACATCGCCTATGATCTCTCTGCGCAGTTGCATCTCCTTGAGCAACTTCATGGCGTAGTCGCCGAGCTTCTGAGCCCTGTCCGCCAGGTTCTCCTCGATGATGGCCTGAACGTGTGCCAACCCCGCGGCCATCGTGATTGCGTTGCCGCCGAAGGTCGACGAATGCGAGCCCGGCCTCCACTTCCTCATGATGTCGTGCTTCGCTATGATCGCGCCAAGAGGCACGCCTCCGCCGAGCGCCTTGCCCAGGACGAGTATGTCCGGAACCGTGTTGAAGTGCTCGCATGCGAACATCTTGCCCGTCCTGGCGAAGCCCGTCTGGACCTCGTCGAAGACGAGCAGCGCTCCCTGCGAGTCGCAGAGCTTCCTGAGCCTCGGCAGGTAGTCCTTCGGCGGGACCACATAGCCGCCCTCGCCCTGGATTGGCTCGACGAACACAGACGCGATCTGGCCCGTTGTCCCGCCCATGGTCAGGACCTGGTTCTCGATGTAGTCGACGCAGTACAGTCCGCACTCCGGATATGTCTGCTTGAAAGCACACCTGTAGCAGTAGGCGAACGGCGTGAAGATGATCCCAGGGGACATCGGGCCGTAGCTGTACCTCAGCTTCAGCTTGCTGGTGAGCGCGAGCCCCGCGCCTATCCTGCCGTGGTACGAGCCGAAGAACGCCAGGTGTTCGTTCCTCTTCGTGTAGTACCTCGAGAGCTTGAATGCGGCCTCGACTGCCTCGGCACCGCTGTTCCCGAAGAAGGTCCCCTTCAGAGCCTTGTTGGGCGATATCTCCGAGAGGAGCTTCGCAAAGTAGGCCTCCTTGTCGAAATACGCGTCGTTCGCCATCGAGTGGATGAGCTTCGCAGCCTGGTCCTGGATTGCCTTGCTGACCTTGTAGTGGGTCCAGCCGGCGTTCTGAACGGCTATGCCAGACGAGAAGTCCAGAAGGACGTTGCCGTCCGCGTCCATGACAGCCGCGCCCGCGGCCTTATCGATGGTGAAAGTGAAACACCTGTCATAGGCGTATGACACGTAGTCCCTGTCGATCTTTATGATCTCCTTGCTCTTGGGACCCGGCGCCCTCACGCTTATCTTCGGAGCTTCCCTGGCCCACTGGGGAACCCAGTCTGGCAGCGGGAACTCCTCTGTCGTCTTCTCGGCCTTCTGCTGTGCATCGGTCGGTTTCGTTTGCTTCACCTGCTCAGCAACCGACTCGTCCTCTGTCATCTCACTCATCCCTCACTCCTCCCGATTCTTGTCGAGAGTTAACGCTCCTGGCTTGCAGACCTTGATGCAGGCTGGGTCGCCCGCGCAGAGGTCGCATATGTACGCAGTCTCAACCCCGAACGCCCCCTCGAAGAACACCGCGTCGTACGGACAGCGCGGGATGCAGGCCATGCACGCGAAGCACCTGTGCTCGTCCAGGGTCCAGTACTTGCCCTCGCTGTGGAACTCCAGCAGCGCGGAAGGACAGACCTCGCTCGGCGGGCATGTCCCGCAGTGCACACACACTGTCGCTTTATGCTTATCTCCGTCCTTCGATATCTTGATCCTCGTCTTCCCGGCCGCCACGGTGTTGGGGTGTGCTTTCACGCACGCCTTCTCGCATTCCAGGCAGCCAGTGCATTTGTCCGGGTGGAAACCCATCCCGAACTTCGTAGTGGAGCTCATCAGTGCATCCTCCTGAGTTGCCACGCCTGAACAATAGCTTGGCGTGATGAATCAGGGCGACTCACTCCGGTGGTTTACCCTAAGATAGTCATTCCATTTATACCCTCGCAATCTGCGGTATTTCTAGGTTGCTGTCATGCAATTTCAAGTCCAAAAAAATGAAAATCATGCGAATAGCAACCTCTTTAAGTTGAAAACTTCTCAATTAAACCAGGCCAATCGTTAAACATTCGAACTCAACAAAAGTGAAAGTGAAAAGAGGTCAATAAGGGTGTTTTTATATTGGTTTTCGTATATTTTCGCAACCCGTCGAACACCTGGCGAGGTCTCGTCGCGGGACCATCCGTTAGCGAGGTGCAGCTATCGCCGATGTACACCGCTCGCCACATCTGGCCGTAGCGTCCGAAGGATCACTGCAGATACGACATCTTGCCGATTATGTCCCCGAGGCCCGCTTCCTGCAGCGACTTCTTGGTGGGCCTGCCCTCCGGGTCCCAGCCCCAGAGCTGATAGTACTCGGTCAGCATCTTCTCGAAGTCCGCCTTCGGGACCGCCTTGCCCTTGGTCTTTCCCCCCGTGAGAGGCTCCGTCTCCATGCGATCCGGCAGCGTGTCATCCTTCTTCGCGAAACCCTCTCGCGCGTTGAACGCTCGCGTGAGGTTCCAGATCCGCTTGCCGATTTCCCTCAGGTGCGCCTCGCTCGACTCCACGCCAGTGACGGCACTGTAGTACTTCGCCATGTTCTCGAAGCTCACACCGTAGAAGTCGCAGAAGATGAAGCTCCACTTCACGCTCGTCCTGGTCTGATCCTCCACGCAGGCGGCCGCCTTGCCCTCTGTGCTCCAGGGGTCATCGCTGCCGTATGCGTCCGCAGCTACAGGCCATGCCCTAAGGTGGCACGCGCCCCTGTCGGACGTGGCGTACGCAAGTGCCATCCCTATGGTCCCCCGCGGGTCGTATGCAGGGTACTCCATGCCCTTGACCTCCACGACGAGCTTCTCTGCCCCCTTGCCAATCGCCTTGGCGGCGCGCTTCGCGCCGTCTGCCAGTATGCCGCCGATGGCCTGCCTGTTGGCTATCATGGCAGGCATCTTGGCGTAAGCTTCTTCGCTCCCGAACCTGAGGTCCAGGCCACCGGTGTCGTCCTTGGTGAGCACTCCCTTCTCGTACAGGTCCATTGCGAGCCCGGTCACGTTTCCTGTCGAGATCGAGTCGAGCCCGAGCCTGTCGCAGTCCTCGACGAACTTCACGACGGCCTCTATGTTCCTGATGCCGCAGTTGGACCCGCACAGGCCCAGAGTCTCGTATTCGGGCCCCTCGGTCCAGGCGCCTTTGAAGATGCCCTGCTTGACTTTCGCCAGGCTGCCGCAGGCGATCGCGCAGTCGAAGCACGCCTTCTTCCTGACGAGCACCCTCGCCTTGAGGGCCTCGGAGTTGATGCCCTCCACGCCCTCGAACATTCCGTCCTTCCAGTCGTTCGTCGGCAATATACCGGCGTCGTGACTCATCTGCACGAGGATGGGCGTTCCGTCGGTAATCATGCCAGAATGGTCAGGGTTCTCGACGACGTCCTTAACCAGCATCTCCTTGGCCATCTTGGTGAAGCTCTCGATGTCCTTCACCTCGACGCCCATGTAGCCCCTGGCGGCGACCGCCTTGAGGTTCTTTGAGCCGAACAGGGCGCCAGTGCCGCCCCTCCCCGCGTTCCTGGTGAGGTCGCTGGTGACGCTCGATATGAGCCCGAGCTTCTCGCCCGCTGGGCCAATGCAGGCGACCCTCGCGAACTTCTCCCCGGTCTCCTTCCTGACAATCTCCTCCGTCTCGAAGGTATCCTTGCCAGCCAGGTTCTTGGCGTCCCGGATCTCGGCCTTGCCGTCCTTTATCCACAGATATGACAGTCTCTTGGCCTTGCCCTTAATGATGACTCCGTCGAAGCCCGTGTACTTCAGCTCGGAGCCGAAGAATCCTCCAGCATAGCTGTCGAGGAACGTTCCAGTCAGCGGCGATTTGCTCACGATCACGTACCGCCCGGTCAGAGGCGTCATCGTCCCGACCAGCGGGCCAGTCCATATCGAGAGTATGTTCTCCGGCGACAGGGGGTCTGTGCCCGGCTTGAGCTCCTCGAATAGGTATCTTGCGCCAAGGCCCTTCCCACCTATGAACTGCTTCGCCCACTCCCTGTTGAGTGGTTCTGTGGTGATCTTCTCGTTCGTCAGGTCGACTCTCAGAATCTTGCCCTGGTATCCGTCTCCCGCCATCTCAATCACCTCTTGAGGACTCCCTTAGGGCACACTTCCACGCACTGCGGTGTGCCTCCGCAAAGATCGCACTTGATGGAATAGGACCCCGACGGGTCGAGCCAGCAGCCGTTGTACGGGCAGGCCTCCACGCATGCCCCGCACCCGGTGCACAGCTCCTTGTCGACGTAGTATATCCCAAGTCCCTCGTTGAGCTTGATTGCCTCCGCGGGGCATGACTCCACGCACGGGTGCTCCTCGCATTGCCTGCAGAAATTCAGTTTGAACTCACCGGGCTCCGGGAAGAGGTCCTGGACCTCAATCCTCGACTCGCCAGGGTTGAATTTGCCCGTGTGCGTGGCTGAACACACAAGGGCACACAGCTGACAACCGGTGCACTTGCTCAGGTCGGCCTTCAAAGCTTTGCTCACTTGTGTTCCCTCCCAATCAGATGACGACGCTCATACAAAGGCGTGGGAGGTGCGAGATACGATCCGTCGCGCGGTGAAAAACCCGGACAGCGACCTACCCTACCAGCCCCCCCGTGGGACAATCCGACAGAATGCAATCTCCGTATTTAGTACTTGTCGGATTCCAGTTCCGCGCCAGGACACAGTGATTATGGACTCCACGATGGCCAGCTCCCCAAATCGATATGCTCCGCCGCGCCTATCGGTCGGCGCACCGGGAACGGCATCATTTAAATATTGCTATCGCTATTAATTAATTGGCAGGCTTTGAGGGATGGGGACTCTCGCGGTCGCACTCGTCATCGTCGTCGCGGTCATCGCCGCTTCCTCTTTGGCGCTTCTTGTGTTGAGAAGACGGAGGGCCGCGGCCGTCGGAGATGTGTCTGTCCCGGTTCACCCTCATGCGCCCTTGTACAGGCGGCAGGAACAGCACGCCGACTACTACAGGCCCCTTGAGACGAAGGAGCCGTCCAGAGCCCACCCCTCCGTGACGGAAAGACATGGCCCACGGGGGAAGCGGCTGCCACACTGCCCGCTCTGCAACGCAGCTGTCGGTTTTGATGATGTCAGATGCCCTAAGTGCAGGCATGACCTGAAGGATTTCTGACGCCACGTCGCAGGAACCAATAATACCACGTCGAGTCAATCCCTCAGCAGAAATGATCGCAGAGGGTACCCGCGTCATCATCGCCGACGAATCCGGAAAGAAATTCGCGGTGAGGCTGGAAAGGAGGATGCTCGACGTCCCAGGCCTGGGAGTCGTCGACGGCTCAGCACTGGCGGATACGGGATTCGGCAGGGAGATAAGGATAGGCACGAGGGTCCTGGTGATGCTCAGGCCGAGCCTGAAAGACAACCTCGGGATGATCGAGCGGAAGGCGCAGATCATAACCTCGAAGGACAGCTTCATCATACCGCCGCACTTGGACATAGGCTGTGGCAGCAGAGTCTTGGAGGCTGGGGCCGGTTCAGCGGGGTTGACGGTCGTCCTTCTGAAGGCGGTCGGCCCGCAGGGGAAGGTGTACTCCTACGAGATGCGGGAGGATTTCGCGGCAACGGCGCGAAGGAATGTCGCGACTGCAGAGAATGCCTCCAGCTGGGAGCTGATGATTGCCGACATATGCACTGCCGACCTCCCAAGGGAGGTCGACGCAGCCGTTCTGGACATGCCGAATCCATGGGATGCGCTCCCCAATGTGACCTCGGCGCTAAGGGTTGGGGGCCATGTCGCGGTCTATGTCCCGAACGCAAACCAGCTCGAGGCCGCCGTGAAGAAGATGAGGGAGCTGGGGCTCGGGGAGGTGACCGCCTTCGAGACCATCCAGAGAGAGATGGTTGTGCACGAAGGGGGCGTGCGCCCGAGCTTCGAGAACCTCGGGCACACTGGATACCTGGCGTTCGGCAGGAAGACTCGGGCTTAACTCCGTACCCACCATCCGCGCTTCCCTCAAAATCTAAGTACGCGCAAGCATAATCCCCCAGACTGGTGACGACGGAATGGTCATCGCTGAGGTCAGGGTCGAACTGAAGAAGGGGGTGGCCGACCCTGAGGGGAAGAACACTCTCAAGGCGCTCGAGCTTCTTGGTTTCGAAAGGGTTGATGACGTCAAGACAGTGAAAGTATTCGACATCAGCCTGGATGGTCCACCGGGGGAGGCGAAGAAGAAGGTTGACGAGATGTGCAGGAGGCTGCTCGCCAACCCGGTGATACACAACTACTCGATAACGATCAAGTGAGGGACCGGGATGTCGACTGATGATCTGTACATCCGTCGGGATGTCCCGTTCGAACTCGTGGATATCGCGCTCGCGAGCGCGAGCGACGGCCAACTCCTCGAACTCAGCAAGGAGAGTGGCACGGGGCTGTCCCTCGAGGAGATGAAGCGCATAGCGGATTTCTTCAAGGAGAAGGGGCGCAACCCCACCGACGTCGAACTGCAGTCCCTGGGCCAGGCCTGGAGCGAGCACTGCTGCTACAAGAGCTCGAAGGTCTTCCTCAAGGAGTACATATTCGGCATCACGAGCAAGCAGGTCATCGACCGCGGGGATGCGGGCGTGATGGAGTTCGACAAGGACCACGCCTACGCGCTCAGGATAGAGAGCCACAACCACCCGAGCGCGGTCGAACCCTACGGTGGTGCGGCAACCGGCATAGGCGGGATCATAAGGGACGTGCTGTGCATGGGGGCACAGCCTATCGCACTTGTGGACCCACTGTTCTTCGGCCCTCCTGACTACCCAGCTGAGAGGTTGTCCACCGGCGTCAAGCACCCCAAGTACCTTCTCGGCGGCATCGTCGCCGGTATAAGGGACTATGGGAACAGGGTGGGTCTTCCAACCGTCTCCGGGGGGCTGTGGTTCGACGAGAGCTATGTGGGCAACTGCCTCGTCAACGTGGGTTGTGTCGGCATAGCAGACAAGAAGAACGTCAAGCGGAACGCGGTCAAGGGCGCCGGCGACGTGCTGATACTGGTAGGGGGCAGGACCGGCAGGGATGGGATACACGGAGTCACATTCGCTTCGGCAGTCCTGACCAAGGAGAGCGAGACGGAGTCCAGGGGCGCAGTGCAGCTTGGGGACCCAATCATGAAGGAACCCGTCATACACGCCCTCCTCGAGGCAAACGAGAAGGGCCTCATAAACGGCATGAAGGACCTGGGAGGCGGTGGGCTCTCCTGCGTCGTGGGGGAAATAGCGCTCTCCGGCGGGTGCGGGGCAGAGGTGGATCTATCGAAGGTGCCCCTCAAGGAGGAGGGGCTCGCACCGTGGGAGATATGGGTCTCGGAATCCCAGGAGCGCATGATGCTCTCGGTCTCAGCAAGGAACGTGGACGAGGTGCTGCACGTCTTCAGGCTCTGGGACGTACCGGCGACGCCTGTAGGGAAGGTCATCAGGGAGAAGGTCGTCAGGCTCTACTTCCAGGGCGAAAAGGTCTTCGACCTCGAACTCGAGTTTCTCACCGCGGGGCCGATGTACTGCAGGCCTTGCGGGGTCGCGAAGGGGGCGGCCAGGCGAAAGGAGAGCTCGCCGAAAGCCAAGGACAGGTATGACAGGGAGCTGCTCCGGCTGCTGGCCTCGCCGAACATATGCAACAAGGAATGGGTGGTACGTCAGTACGATCATGAGGTCAGAGCGATCACCGTGATCAAGCCGCTCCAGGGAAGGCTCGGGCATTCCAGCCACGGGGATGCCGCAGTGCTGAAGCCCGTGGAGGAGTCGTTCAGGGGCTTGGCCATCGCGACGGCGTCCAACCCGTTCGCAGTGGGCGTCGACCCCTACAGGGGCGGGAAGACCTGCGTGGACGAGATGTGCAGAAACCTCGTGTCCGTGGGAGCACGCCCTCATTCGTTCACCAACTGCCTCAACTTCGGCAACCCTGAGAAGCCTGACCGGCTCTGGCAGTTCAGGGAGGCGGTTCGGGGTATCGGGGAGGTCGCGGCCGCGCTCAGGCTCCCGACACCATCCGGCAATGTCAGCTTCTACAACGAATCCCAGACGGGGTCTGTCCTGCCGACCCCTGCCCTACTGGGATGTGGGATAGTCAGGGACATCCGGAAATGCGTGACCTCGGATCTGAAGCGTGAGGGGAACACGATCGCTCTCATAGGCTCGACCGGCCCCCAGATGGGGGCGTCAGAATATTACAGGCTGACCAGGAAGCACTCGAACAGGGTGCCGGACGTGGACATACCTACCCTGAGGGCGAGCATGGAGGTCGTCCTGAAGGGGATAGAAAGGAGCGCTGTCGTCTCCTGCCACGACGTGTCCGATGGAGGACTGGCGGTCGCACTGGCGGAGATGTGTATCGGAGGCGATATGGGTGCTGACATCGACATATCGAGGATGGAGAGACTGAGATCCGATGTCCGCCTGTTCTCGGAGAGCAACACCCGATGGTTGGTGGAACTGAAGAGAGGCAAGGAGAAACTCCTGCCCAGGGAAAGGAAGGTCAAATCCGTCCGGCTGGGCTCCGTGGGCGGGTCATCGCTCGTGATATCCGCGAACAAGAAGTTGGTCGATGCCGATATCGATAAGCTCGCGGACGCGTTCGACAGCACTCTCTGGAGGCTGCTGGGATGAAGGCAAGTCACGTGAAAGTCTGCGTTCTCAGGATCGAGGGCACGAACTGCGAGGAGGAATCCTACCTTGCATTCAAACGCCTCGGGGCGAAGCCGGAGAAGGTGCACCTGAAACAGCTCACGGGCACGGACGTGGTCTCTGAGGAGAGGAGGAGCCTGGCGGACTACCAGATACTCGTTCTGCCGGGAGGGTTCTCCGCAGGCGACTATGTGCGCGCAGGCGCGATCTTCGCCGCGAGGATGAAGAGCCGGCTCGCGAAGGACCTGACAGGATTCATCAAGGCGGGCAAGCCCGTGCTCGGCATATGCAACGGCTTCCAGATACTGGTGGAGACGGGCCTGTTGCCCGCGATGTCGAGCGTGATGACCGAGATACCCGAGGCTGTGCTCGGGACCAACGACTCGGCCCGGTTCGAGTGCAGACCGACCCTGCTTCGGAATGTGAATCGGGGCAGCTGCGCGTTCACATCAAGGATCTCGTCGGACAAGATATCGATGATACCCTCAGCCCACGCGGAGGGCAAGCTGATGTTCCCCCTCGACAGGTCCAAGAGGATAATCAAGGAGCTCGAGGACAACGACCAGATAGTGTTCAAGTACGTCGACCCGGACGGGGACCTCGCGGGGTACCCATGGTGTCCGAACGGGTCCACGGGCAACATCGCCGGGATATGCAACCGGGAAGGGAACGTGTTCGGCCTGATGCCGCATCCCGAGAGAGTGTTCTTCAGGTTCACGCACCCCGACTGGACCAGGGAGCCAGATGGGCCAGGGGACGGAAGAGCGGTCTTCGAGTCCGTGCTCGACTATGTCACCAAGAGGCAGTGACCGTGGGTGGATGGGCAGAACGCCCTGCAGAGTCAGTTCACAGAGCGTCTAGTGAGCTGCTTGATAGGGAGATGAGGAGCATCCTGAAGCGGCGCTCGAAGCTCCTCCAGGGGTTGTCCGAGGTCGGTATCAAGTCGAGGATCCCACCCGGGTTCAATGGGCCGGAGGAAGTCGTGCTTGAGCAGGTACGGAGGGAGATGGATGACCTGGCGCATGAGATGGAACCATTGCTGCCAAGTCTGCCCGGCGAATGCCAGGAGATGCACAGGAAGCTTAGGACTCTCGCAGCCGAGTGCAACAGTCTCGCCTCCCGCTGTTTCCAGCTGAGAGTCAGAAGGGCATCTCATGGGCCGTGATGACGAGCGCGCGCCAGTCCGTGTTCAGAGGGACACAATCAGCTCGACCTGGTCCCCGTCTTTCAGGCCGAGCGAGCGCCTCAGGTGGTACTTGCAGATGACCTCGATGATGTCCGTGTGGTGCGACCTCACCGGGAGCACGACCGCGCACTCCATGTTGTGTATCGTCGCGAGGAAGCACTTGACATCTCCGAAGGTCCTCCCGTCCTTCTCGAACCCCTTGATGAGTATCCCCTCGGACTTCTTCAGTATGTCGAGCTTCGGCATCTCCGATTCTGGCAGCCGGAGGTTCAAGGTGCCCTCAAAGGGCTTGAACCAGAGCTTCTTCTGGAACTGCTCGGCGTACGCCTCCTGGTTGACGTAGTACTGTCCCTCGCCCAGCCCGGAAGTGACAGTCCCGATGAGGACCAGATGATCCTTCATCTCGAATATGCGCTGGTAATCGGAGTACTCCTTCCTGAGAAGGTCGAAGCCCTTGTCGGTGAGCTTTATGCGTTGCCTACGAGCACCCAGGTCGCGCTCGATGAGGCCATCGCCGAGAAGCTCGAGGATCTTCTTCGAGGCCGATTGTTGGCTTATCTCGAGAACATTGCCGAGCTCGCGCGAGGATATCGCAATATAGTCGTGGACGCCACCCATCAGCGCTATGTGCTTGAGGGTGGCGATCTGCTTCTCATGCATGGTGGGGCTCGGATAGGGCAGGCATCATAATAACATTTCGTCACTCGAGGGACTAGAAATCATCGAGAACCAGATATCGCTCTCCCCGCAGCCTGACGACAGGTATCCTCCTCTCCCTCAGGCGCCTTATCAATTCCCTGTCATTCGTTAAAACAGCGGCCGACCGCTGCTCCGCGACCGACAGCACGGCGTCGTCGCCGCACAGCTCAGTCTCGACTATGCTGTATCTCCTCGCCAAAGCCAGGGCGGCCTTCGCATTCTTGTCGACCAATCCCGCGAGCTCCCCCATGACCGAGCTGGGCACGAACACAGGGACCTCCCCGAGGAGTCGTTTCAGCTCGATGTCGATGTTGACCCTGAACTGGAACGGCATCAGAAGCGCGTTCGCGTCCAGGACAACTGCCTTGGCGACCAAACCGACCACCAGGCTACTCCACGGCGCCATAGCCGATGAGCCGCCACTTGCCGGCAATCCTCCTCGAGATGGCGACCCTCTGGCCCTTCTCTATGCAGACGGGTATCTTGAGGCTGACCTCGGCGGAGTCGGACCGGCCACTCGTGATGACGCCCACGGTTGTCGCCGTGCCGACGCTGAGCATGAGAGGCTCGTTGGTCTTGAGGCTGTCCACCGCGAGTTCCGAGGTGACCCCGACGACTCGGTTCATGAGCTCAGTCTTGAAAGTGATGTCCGTCACCATAGGCGGGAGAGTCCCCGGGACCCCGGCCAGCCTACCGACGAGCGAGTCAGACTTCGTGATGCTCGGGTCCAGCCCCGTGCCTATCGCGATGAGTCCTCCCGGGTGGGCGGTGTCGAGCTCGAGCCCGCCGGCGTAGAGAGAGCGCACCTTGGTGGTTATTGGCTCCCACGCGATCTTGCTGCCGGTCTCGACCTTCCTGCCAGGCGATATCTCCATCTCATCGCCGACCTTGAGCTTGCCCTGGGTGAGAGTGCCCCCGATTACCCCGCCCCTCAGGCTCTTGATCTTGGTGCCGGGGACGTTGATGTCGAACGATCTCGCGATGAACAAGCGCGCGGGCTTCGACAGCCCCCACTTCGGCGTCGGGATTTTCGCCTCGATCGCCTGTATCAGCATGTCGATGTTCACATCATGGTGAGCGGATATCGGTATTATGGGAGCCTTCTCGGCGACGGTCCCCTTGACGAACTCCTGTATCTCCTTGTAGTTCTGACGCGCCTCTTCAGCGGTCACGATGTCGATCTTGTTCTGCACGATTATTATCTTGTCAACACCTATAATACTCAGCGCCATCAGGTGCTCCCTCGTCTGCGGCTGGGGGCACTTCTCGTTCGCGGCCACGAGCAGCAACGCACCGTTCATGATCGCAGCGCCTGACAACATGGTGGCCATCAGCGTCTCGTGGCCTGGAGCGTCAACGAAAGAGACGGATCTAAGGAGCTCGCACTCGCCCTCGCAGTTTGGGCATGTGGGACGGTTGGTGTAGCACTGCGGTCCTTCGCACTTCTTGCACTTGTAGAAAGCGACATCGGCATAGCCAAGGCGGATCGAGATGCCCCGCTTGACTTCCTCCGAGTGCCTGTCAGTCATCTCCCCGGTCAGAGCTTTCGTCAGCATGGTCTTGCCGTGGTCGACATGGCCGATCATGCCGATGTTCGTCTCTGGCTGGGTCGGGACATTCATTACTGCTTCTTCTCCTCTTTCTTGGCCAACTCGGAGATTGGCTTCATGCCGTGCTGAGTGACCTTCATGTTTATCTGCAGCGTGTCGGGGGATATCGTGTTCCCGCGGACGTTCTTCCTGCGTCTCAGGCCCCCCTCTTTCGCGTTGAAGCCAGTGCTCTTGGACATCAGAAGCTTCTTCCGCCTCGGCCCGGGCAGGTCCTTTCTCATAGGGAACCCATCCTTGTCGCTGCCGCCCGTGATCTGGAGCTTGAAACCGGGGAGACCGACGAATATCCCGTCGACCACATCGCCTATCTTCTTGCCTATCAGAGAGTTGGCGTGGTGGCCCGAAACGGGCATCTGGTATGTCTTCCCCTCTTTTGGATCGCTCACGACGGCCCTGAAATCTGCCAAACAATCCACTCCGGTGTGCAGCAGGCCTATTGCGAAAGGAGTTATATAGGTTTCGGAGTTGGTTCTGAGATGCTGGCGCACCCAGATTGGCGCTTGCACGTCGCCATCATAATGCGGCTCAAGGACCGGAGGACTGCAGGGTTCCTGAATGAGAAGGGCTCCTAGGCACCCCAGAACGGCCTCTCCTTCCTCTTGATCTCCTTGACCTGCTCCAGGACCTCGACCTCGTCCTGCTTCAGCTCGAACTTCGCAAGATCGGCCACGTGCCCCTCCGGTATGTCCACGAGGAGCACGTCCTCAACATCTATCTGTCTCCCGACTGTCGGCTCATCGATGGCCACTGCGACCTCCTGACCGGCAATCGCCTCCCTGAGCGACGACTCGCCGCTCCTGATGCTCTTGACCTTGCCCACCGACCGCCCGTCCAGTTTCATCAGGCCCTGACCTGGCCGTATGCGGCCTGCGAGGACCCTGACACCCACGATGGCCGGCTTGCTCACCCTGAAGACGTGGTCCCTGAGTATGATGACCTTGCCCGGGAAGACCACCTCGAGCCGGCGGTCCACCTCAAGCTGCGCTCTGCGCTCGACGCACCACTTCTGGTAGTCATCGAGCAGCCTGTACATGACGTCGTTCTCGAATATCCTGACTCCCAACTCGCGGGCCGCCGCCCTAGCGTCATCATTGACATCCACGTTGAAGGCGAATATCGCCCTGTGCAGTGGGTCCTCGAAGTGCGACGCCTCGACGACGTCCTTCCTCGTGACATTGCCTATGTCGATCTTCCGTATCAGCAGCTCGCTCTTCTTGCACTCGAACGCGAACGCCTCAAGGGAGCCTATGGCGTCGCCCCGGACGATTATGCCCTCCTCGGCCAGGTCCGCCTTGATCTCGCTCTCCTCCCGCATATCTTCCCTGAGCTGTTCGAGGTCGCCCGAGACGACCCTGACGGTGCCGCCAGCCATGGCGTTCTCAAGGCCCTGCGCGACAATCCGGATCCCGGCCGCGGCAGAGACCTCCTTGACCCTGTCGAACCGCTGGGTAGGGTCCCGTATCTCATCCAACGCCTTCGGCCGCTGGAGACCCTTGACCTTTGTGACTATAGGCTCCCCCCTGGCGGAGGCCACCACTATCTGATCACCAACCCCAATCGTGCCCTTGTACACGATGGAGTCTATCGCGGTGCCTATCCCCCGCTCCTCCTTGACCTCGAGCACCGTCCCCTCCCCTGGGCCCTCCTCCGTGCTGAGATCCCCCTCGAGGAACCTCTGAGCGAGACCGACGAGCACGAGCAGGAGGTCCGGGAGACCCTCGCCGAACTTGCCGCTGACCGGTACGATGGCGATGGACTTCGTGAAATCGGTGATCTTGTCGAACCTGTCTGCACTGAAGCCCGTCTGGTCGAAGACCTTCCCGGCCAGGCTGTATATCCGCTCGTCAAGCTCGGCGACGACGCGTGGGTCCTGCTCAGAGAGCGACTGGCCTATCGGCATCAACTTGTGGTGCCTCCAGCCCGGGATTAGGTCAATCTTGTTCGCGGCGACCACGAAGGGAGTCTTGAACTTCCGGAGGATGTTTATCGACTCCACGGTCTGCGGCTTCACGCCGTCAATGACATCCACGACGAGAATCGCGAGATCGGAGAGGGCTCCGCCCCTGGTCCTCAGGGTGACGAAGGAGTAGTGCCCAGGGGTGTCTATGAAGAGCAGGCCGGGCACGTTGAACTTCCTGTCGCCGATGAGCGGCCCGCAGAGCTTGTATATCGTGTCTATGGGGACGTCCGTCGCGCCGATGTGCTGCGTGATCCCACCCGCTTCCCGGGAGACCACCTCGGTGCCCCTGATCATATCCAGTATGGTCGACTTGCCATGGTCGACATGTCCCATGACGGATACGATAGGGTGCCGGACGGACATACGCCTCGTAACAAGGCCACACCGTATATAGAACTAACGAGCGGACGGGAACATGCGATCCGCCTACTGGCCGATCTCCTGAAGTGACAATAAAATCCTGACTAAAAGGTTTCAGGGTTTTGGACTACGCCTAGTCCTCGAAGAGCCAAGCCTCGTCGATCTTATCGTACTTCTGCAGCTCGTAGTCGTTGAAGAACAGCTTGATCTCGCGCTTTGCGCTCTCCGGGCTGTCGGAACCGTGGACTATGTTCCTCCCGGTGACCTGGGCGAAGTCCGCCCTGATCGTCCCCGGTGTGGCGTCCTGCGGGTTCGTCTTGCCCATCATGGTCCTCACTGTCGCAACGACGTTCTCACCCTCGAGGACCATGCACACGACCGGCCCAGAGGTTATGTACGATAGCAGGGGCTCGTAGAAGGCCTTTCCCCTGTGCTCCTCGTAATGCCTCTCCGCGAGCTCCCTCGGGACTTTCATCAGCTTGAGCGCGCACAGCTTCATGCCGCGCGCCTCGAACCTGTCGAGCATCTTCCCGACGAGCCCTCTCTGGACCCCGTCAGGCTTCACCATCACAAAGGTCCTCTCGATCATTCCTTCTCATCCCCGTCGGAAGCCTTCCCCGGAGAGGGCTTCGACCCCTCGGACTTCTTCTTGGGAGCCTTCTTCGCGGGCGACTTCTTGGCGGACTTCTCCTCCGCCTTCTCCTCCTTCGCGTCGGGCTCCTTCTGAGGCTCCGCAGCCGCCTCACTCTCGTCGGCGGCCTTCTCCGGCTCCTCCTTCTTCTTGACCTTCCTAGCCTTGGGCTTCTCCTCGACCTCGGGGAGGCCCTTCATGCGCACGGACTTCTCCCTCTCGTAGTACCTAGTCCAGGTAGTCCTCCTCGGGACCCTGCGCAGCTCCACGAGGTTCTTGAAGCACTTCGAGGAACAGAAGTTGTAGACCACGCCGTCCTTCTTGATGTACATCCTGCCAGTTCCTGGCTCTATCTCCCCGCCACAGAACGTGCAGACCCTTCGCTCTACCATGGGACACCACCTCTTTGCGAGTGCGGATCTCAGCGGACGCTGAGCTTCCTCGCCTCTCTCGAAGTCTCCTTCAACATCAACACGTCGCCGACCCTGATTGGACCCATGGCGTTCCTGGTGATTATGCGCCCCTTGTCCCGGCCGTCCATAACCCTGACCTTGACCTGGGTCGCTTCACCCGTCATGCCGGTCCTGCCTATTACCTCGACGACGGTCGCTGGTATGCTTTCATCATCTGGCATCTAAGACACCTACTTCTTCAGCGCCTTGATCTTTTCCGCCAGGTCGTCCAACATCGGCTTGCCCTTGGCCGCGTCGAGAACCGCGACTGCGGCGGTGGGCTTCTCGAGCCCGCAGGCGTTGCCGAGCTCGGCCTTGCTGGGCACGAACGCGTAGGGCACGTTCCTCTCATCGCACAGCGCCGGCATGTGCATCAGGATCTCCGGCGGGGCGACATCCTCCGCCATGATCACCATCAACGTCTCGCCGCGCTCGACGAGCTTCGTGACCTCGTTCGTCCCCTTCCTGAGCTTCCCGCCGTCCCTCGCCAGCTCGACCAGCTCGTAAGCCTTGTCAGCCAGCTCCTTCGGCATCTCGAACTTCACATACATTGCCTTTGCCAAGTTGATACCTCCTTCAGGCGCTCCTGCGCCTTCATCATTCACAGGCCCTTTCGTATCAGAAGAGCAGGAGAGAACAAACTGGACGGTGTATAAAAGGATTGCCCAGGTCCGTGGCCCCAAAGCGGCCCCGACAAGCTTTATCCCAGGGGAATGGGGTTACGCAGATCGGATGTCGAAACGTAGGGAGATCCGGCCGCCAATGGCACCTGCGCTGAGCGGGCTGACGTTCAGGCACTTCGAAGGCGATAAGGACCTCCCGATAATCGTAGATGTCTCCAACCGGAGCATGGACGCGGATGGTGATGCTTTCGTCTTCACGATGAGCGACGTCCAGTCCGAGTATGGAACCCCCATCAACTTCAATCCCTCGGAGGACGTGATGATTGTGGAGCTCGATGGGAAGCCGGTCGGCGTCTCATCAGTCAGGTGGAAGCAGAAACCAGACGGCATCCGCCTATACGAGCATCATGCGCACCTAGTCCCGGAGGCTCGACTGCCGGGGCTGAGACGGTCGATGTTCTTGTGGGGAGAGCAGCGGCTGCGAGGGATCTCCGCGGGGCATGACACTCCGGACAGGAAGATGCTCGAAATCTGGACGAAGGCTGAGATGAACGACTGGAGGAAGCTGGTGGTCGCGAACGGGTACAAGGACGACTGGCATCTGTTCGAGATGAGGAGACTAAACCTGGAGAATATACCTGACCACAAGCTCCCGCCTGGGATTGAGATCAGGCCCGTGACGAAGGAGAACTTCAGAGTTGTCTTCGAGGGGGCGCGCGAGGCCTTCAAGGACGAGCGGAGCTACACAGAGGAGAGGTGGGGCGAGGAGTCCTACCGGAGAACCCTCGAGAACCCCAAGCTCAGGCTGGACCTATGGCAGGTCGCATGGGCGGGTGAACAGGTTGTCGGCAGCGTGATGGTAATCATCAGCGAGGAGGAGAACGCCGCGTTCAATAGGAAACGGGGCTGGACTGAGGCGGTGTTCGTTCGCAGGCCATGGAGAAAGAAGGGCGTCGCGAGTGCGCTGCTCGCGAGTTCCCTCAGGGTCCTCAAAGAGCTCGGGATGGAGGAGGCCGCCCTCGGCGTAGACACGGACAACCCGTCCGGGGCTCTGCGCCTCTACAAGCGCCTGGGCTATGTTGAAGACTATGAATTCGTCTTCTCCAGGAAGCCTTTGGAGTAGTCGACGGAAGAATCAATTGTGAGAGACTCTATATCCCGCGTGATCATCCGACCCTGAGGTGATGGATTTGACGGAGCAGCACGTGCATTTTCAGCCCTTTGGCAGGAAGACGGAAGCCAAGAAGGGCAGGACGCTGCTCCAGCTCGCAAATGACGCGGGCGTTTCCATAGAGTCTATATGCGGCTCCGCAGGCAAGTGCGGCAAGTGCAAGGTCGTCGTGAGGTCAGGGGCCTTCGCCCTGTCAGCACCCAACGAAAGTGAGCTGAAGATCCTGGGCGACAGCGCACGCGTCTCGAATGTCCGGCTCGCGTGTCAGGCAACCGTCAGGACTCCATCCAGGATAGTCATCGAGGTGCCCGAGGAGAGCAGGAGGGGACACCACAGGCTGTTGGCTGCGGGCGTGGAGCCGAAGAGGGTCCTGAAACCCGCGATGAAGAAGGTGTTGCTGAAGATACCTCCGGCGACGCTCAAGGACCTGAGGGCGGACGACGACAGGCTGCTCGATGCGTTGGGGAAGCAGGCGAGCGCGCGCGCGTCGATCCATCCGGGCGTGCACGCGCACATCCCGGGGGCGATGAGGGAGAAGGGGTGGGTCGCGACCGTTACCCTCTACCGAGGACGAGAAGTCATCAAGGTCGAACCGGGCGACACGACGGACGATTCGTTCGGAGTGGCCGCCGATATCGGCACCACGAAGGTCGTCGCATATCTGATAGACCTCAGGAGCGGAGAGACTGTCGCGACGGAGAGCATGCCCAACCCGCAGATACCATTCGGCGAGGACCTGATGTCCAGGATATCTTACACCGTCCGCGAGAAGGACGGGGCGCAGAAACTGCAGGCGGTTATCGTCGAGGGTGTCAATTCACTTATATCGAGACTCTGCGAGCAGAAGGGGGTCGTGCATGAGAGCATACTCGAAGTGATCGTCGTCGGCAACACCGCGATGCATCATCTCTTCTTCGGCATCCCCGCGCAGCACGTTGCGGCAGCGCCTTATGCGCCGGCCGTGAGGACATCGCTCACGACCTCTCCGGAGCACGTCGGCATGCGCATGTACAGGTTCGGCAAGGTCTCGTCACTCCCGAACATCGCTGGATTCGTGGGTGCGGACGCGGTCGCAGACCTCGTCTCGAGCGGACTGTACAACGATAAGAAAATCGGGATGATGATAGACATTGGGACCAACACGGAGATAATCGCCGGGAACGAGAAGCGCCTCCTCAGCTGCTCGTGCGCCTCGGGGCCTGCCTTCGAGGGCGCACACATACGCTTCGGGATGCGCGCAGCGACGGGTGCGATAGAGCGCGTTTGGATAGACCCGGTTACCAAGGATGTCAGGCTCAGGACGGTCGACGACGCTCCCCCGAGGGGGATCTGCGGCTCGGGGATAGTCGATGCGATCTCCGAATTGTCCAGGGCAGGACTCTTGGACGCTTCCGGACGACTTGTGGATACCAGGGACATGAAGGATGTGAGGAAGGCCAAGGTCGGTGGGCTTGAGTTCGTTGTCGCCCGTTCGAAGGAAACGGGGATGGGCGAGGACATCACCATCGGGCAACACGACATCCAGGAGATACAGCTCGCGAAGGCTGCGATATTCACCGGGGTGTCCGTCCTGATGGCCAAGCTCAACGTCAGGTGCTCGAATATCGCGAGGGTATATGCGGCAGGGGCCTTCGGGACATATGTCGATGCGGCGAGCGCGATCAACATAGGCATGTACCCCGACGTCCCGGTGGAAAGAATCAGATTCATAGGGAACGCGGCTGGCTCGGGAGCGAGGATGGCCCTCAAATCGACCGATGCCAGGGACCTCGCAGAGTCGCTCTCGAGGAAGGTGGAATATGTGGAGCTCGCCGCGGAGCCAGGTTTCCAGAATGAGTTCGCCCAGGCGATGTTCCTCCCCCACAGGGACCTGTCCCGATTCCCCAATCACGGCAAGGCGAAGCCCCGGCAGTGACCTGACAGAACGCCCGACGCCGACAACGAGTTCTTCAAGCTACTGAGCCTAACTTCGAATGTCGTGCACCATATTGCCGAGATATCGCACGAGTTTCGAAGGTGGCCCACGAAGTTTAAATAATGTTCCCGCAATCGTGTCCCCGACGGGGACTGGCCGTGAGAGCCAGCACCCGGGGTGCATGTGAAACAATGAAGACGATGGTCTTGGGAGTCGGGGCTGTGGGGTCCGTCGCCGCCGAGGCGTTGGCCCGCTCCGAAGAGTTCGATCGGGTGGTCCTGGCAGACATGAATCTTGACAGGGCCAGGAAAGTCGAGAAGAGGATTTCGAGCGACAGGGTGTCCGTGAAGAAGGTCGATGCGTCGAACGTGGACGAGATGGCGAAGGCGTTCAAGGGAATCGACCTCGTGCTCAACGGAGTCATACCGAGGTTCAACCTCGGGATAATGGACGCCTGCCTTCAGGCAGGCTCCAGCTACGCGGACATGGCGTGGGACGTCGCCCTCGACAAGACCAAGGCCGGAGACGTGATAAAGGAGACTCCTGCATGGAATCAGCTTAGGAAGGACGCGCGGTTCAAGAAGGCAGGGCTGGCGGGCATGATGGGGCTAGGGTGCGACCCCGGCCTGACGAACATATTCGCCAGGATGGGCGCGGACAAGCTCGACAGGGTGAAGGATATCCTGGTCAGGGACGGGGACAATGGGCAGGTCGAGGGCCACAGGTTCGCGCCTCTTTGGTCCCCCGAGACTCTGATCGAGGAGGTCCTCATGCCGGCCACCTACTACAAGGACAGCAAGTACAGGAAGCTGCCTCCGTTCAGCGGGAAGGAGCTCTTCGAGTTCCCGAGCCCAGTCGGCAGACTGCCTATATACAACGTCGACCACGAGGAATCCGAGACCCTTCCCACGTTCATAGGCGAAGTCCTGGGGAAGGGATGTGACTATTGCGACTTCAAGATCGCCCTCGACGACTCGTATGTCGAGGCCATACAGATGATCGGCATGCTCGGGCTGTCGAACCCCGATAAGATCGAGGTCAAAGGGTCGAAGGTGGCCCCGAGGGATGTCGTTGCGGCGTGCCTGCCTGACCCGTCCACGCTGGGGGAGCGAGCCAAGGGGGACTGTGCTATCGGCACCGTGACCAAGGGCCTCAAGGACGGTATCGAGGTCAGCTACTTCAGCTGGGTGCAGCTGAACCACCAGCAGACCTTCAGGAAGTACGGCCACAGTGCGACCGCTTATTCTGTCGGGATACCGCTTGCGATAGCCGCGATACTCTTCGCGCAAGGGAAGATAACACAGCGCGGAGTGTTCCCGCCCGAGATGCTGGACCCGGAGCCGTGGCCCGCGATGCTCAAGAAGTTCGGCATGCCCGTGCACACCCTCGAGCAGAGATTTTACTGACCTGGGCGCGTCCTGCCCCGGATGGGGCCGGTATCAGACATCTCAATCCTACGCGTCAGCATAGCTGCAGGCACGGCCTCCGCACGCGAGAGGTTTATCTAGGGGCTTGCCGTTCGATGTCAGGGGGTCTGGTTCTAACACCAGCAACTCAGAGGTATGTGAAAGAATGAAGGCCATGGTTTTAGGGGTTGGAGCGATAGGGTCTGTGACTGCGGATGTGCTTGCGAAGTCTGATGAGTTCGACAAGGTCATCCTTGGCGCTAGGAACGTCGAGAAAGGCAAGAGGTTGGAGAAGAAGATATCGAGCGACAAGGTCTCAGTGAAGAAGATCGACGCCTCAGATGTCTCGGCCATGACGAAGGCGTTCAAGGGCCTCGATATCGTCCTGAACCTGGTTATACCGCGCTACAACTTCGCCATAATGGAGGCCTGTGAGAAAGCGAAGGTGCACTACGCTGACACTGCGTGGGACATCGCCCTGGACAAGACAAAGCCGGGACAGATAGTGAAGCCCGCCCCGCCATCTTTCCGCTACCTCAAGAAGGACAAGGCCTGGAAGAAGATGGGACTCACGGGCATGCTCGGCATCGGCTGCGATCCCGGCCTGACGAACATGTTCGCCAGGATGGGCGCGGACAGGCTCGACAAGGTGAAGGATATCCTCATCAGGGACGGCGACAACGGATACGTCGAGGGGTACGAGTTCGCGCCGTTGTGGTCTCCTGAGACGCTCATCGAGGAGGTCCTGATGCCCGCGACCTACTACGCGAACGGCCACTACAGGAAGTATGGGTCCTTCGAGAACAAGGAGATGTTCGACTTCCCCGACCGCGTTGGCAAGATACCGATATACAACGTGGCCCACGAAGAGGCTGAGACCCTCCCGACCTACATCGGCGAGGTGCTCGGGAAGGGGTGCGACTACTGCGATTTCAAGATCGCACTCGGGGACGAGTACGTCGACGCCATCAAGATGATTGGGAAGCTGGGCCTGGGCAACCCGTCCAAAGTCGATGTGAAGGGCGTGAAGGTCGCGCCGAGGGACGTCGTCAACGCGGTCCTGCCCGATCCGTCCCAGCTCGGCCACCTGTCAAAAGGTCAGTGTGCCATAGGAGCTGTCGTCAAGGGGACGAAGAACGGCAAGAAGGCCGGACACTACATCTGGACCTCCCTGGACCACAAGAAGACCTGGGACAAGTACAAGAACAGTGCGACCGCGTGGTCCGTCGGGGTGCCGATCGGCATCGCGGCCATACTGTTCGCGAAGGGGAAAATCACCCAGCGCGGAGTGTTCCCGCCCGAGATGCTGGACCCGAAACCGTTCGTGAAGATGCTCCCGAAGTACGGCATGAACTGCAAGGAGAAGAAGCTCTGAGCACACGCAAACCTGAACAGGGCGAGGGCCTGATTCGGCCCTCGTCCATCGAGATTTTCGAGGCCAATGGCCTGCGTGCCCGCGAGCCCACGCACTAGGCTTATATTCAGATGGCATACGGGCACAACCATGGCAGTTGGGGACGACCGCATCAGAAGATACTATCTCTTCAGGGTGGTCACGTCGTTCTCGCTCTGGTTGCCTTTCTGGATCCTCTGGGTCTATGAGAATTTCGAGAACATGCTCATCGTCACCATCATCGACACAGCGTTCTGGGCAACGATGATCGGATTCCAGATACCGACAGGGCTCATTGGGGACAAGTACGGGAGGAAGACGGTCCTCTTCATCGGCGAGGTGACCTACGTCGCCGGGATCTTCCTGTTCGGAATGAGCGATGGGTTCTTGATGTTCCTGGGCTCGAACATGGTGTGGGCGATTGGTGTCTGCTTCATAGTCAGCGGCGACACACCGTTCCTATACGACACGCTCGTCGAGCTGAAGCGGGAGAAGGAGTTCATCACCATAATGTCCCGGTGCAACGCCCTCATGTACGGTATGAACGCGGCGGCATGCATCGTCGGCGGATTGATTGTGGACGCGACGGGGAGGCTGAACCTGACGCTCTTGATATCTGCTGCGATCGGCCTCGTCGGCTCGATGACGATCATATTCCTCAAAGAACCTCTCGTAGAGAAGGCCAGGACGAGATCATTTCAGAGCCAATTCAAAGTCGGGATGAAGCTGGTCTTCGGATCCGGAGCCATCCTCGTACTCGTCCTATTCCAGGTGGTCATAGAGATCGCGGTATACGTCATGGCAGTCTTCAGGCCAGTGTACATGAGCGAGGACCTGGACCTGGGGTTGCTTGAGGTCGGACTCTTCTACGCGAGCTTCAGCATCGTGAACGGGTTAGTGCTCACTCAGGCAGGGAGAATCGAGGCGTACCTCGGGGAGAAGATGGCACTCGTCGTGCTCTACGCATTCACCCTGGTCTCATTCGGCGTGGTCTATGTTGTCATCTCGCCCATGGCGATGATCGCCCAATACCTGATGTATGCGGTCTCTGGCCTTCTCTTCCCCATCACCAATGGCTACATCAACAAACGCGTGATGTCCTCCCAGCACAGGTCCACTGTGATCTCGATTGCCACATTCCTCTTCACCCTGTTGCTGGCCTTAGTCGAGATACCAGCCGGCTGGTACGCCCAGCAATCCAACCTGAGGGAGACTCTCCTGATAATGGCCCTGATCCTCGCGCCGATAGGCGCCTACCTGCTTCACAGGTGGTTCAAGGAAGTGGATCGGATTCCAGGCACAGGAGAGACCCTCCCCAGGACCAGGGTGCTGAAGAAATACTGAGGAACACTTCTTCCCAGAACCAATGAGGTCCCCAAGAGCTGGAAACAGAAAAAGGGGGGAGGATTATGAAACCGGGAATGCCATTGCCCATTATAAATGTTATCAAGAGTGATAACGCCATCCGAGGGGATACTGCTCACTTGTGTGCAATCACTTCTTCCTTCTCCGCCACAATCAACCGGGTCTTGATCACGCTGTCGGGGTTCAGGGACATGCTGTCGATGCCGCACTCCACAAGGAACTCAGCGAACTCCGGGAAATCGGACGGGGCCTGGCCGCAAATGCCGATCTTCCTACCCTTCTTCTTCACCCGCTCTATGACCGTAGCGATCATGTGCTTGACCGCCGGGTTCCGCTCATTGTAGAGATGAGACACAAGCTCGGAGTCGCGGTCCAGTCCCAACATCAGCTGCGTCAGGTCGTTCGAGCCTATCGAGAAGCCGTCGAAGACGTCGGCGAATTGCTCAGCCAGCACCACGTTGCTCGGGATCTCGGCCATCATGTACACCTGGAGACCGTTCTCTCCCTGCTTCAACCCGAACTCCTCCATCGTCTGGATGACCTTCTTCCCCTCCTCAGGGGTGCGGCAGAATGGCACCATCACCTTGACGTTGGTCAGACCTTTCCTGTCCCTCACCCTCTTGAGCGCGACGCACTCGAGTTTGAAGGCCTCCCTGAAAGCTCCGGAGTAATACCTGGAAGCTCCCCTCCAGCCCATCATCGGGTTCTCTTCGTTTGGCTCGTACAGCGAGCCCCCCAGGAGCTTTGCGTATTCGTTGGTCTTGAAGTCGGAAAGCCTGACGATGACGTCCCGCGGATAGAAGGTCGCGGCGATCTTGCCGACTCCCCAGGCGAGCTTCTCGACGAAGAAGGCCTCCTTGTCATCGTAGCCCGCGGTACCCTCCTCTATGCGCTCCACGACCTTCGCCACCTCGGGCTCGGTCTCAGCCCTCTTCTTGAGCTTCTCGTACTCGATCAGCGCGAGCGGGTGTATGCCTATGTGTGAGGCTATGATGAACTCAAGCCTAGCGAGCCCCACGCCGTCGCACGGTATCCGGCCCTGGGTGAAGACCTGCTCAGGGACCGCGACGTTCATCATTATCTGCGTCTTGGTCTTCGGCAAGCTCGCGAGATTCGTCTTGTCGACCCGGAACTTGAGGAGGCCGTCATAGACCAGACCCTCACCCTCCGAGCAGTCGACTGTGACATTCTGGCCATTCTTCAGCACCTTGGAGCCGTCGCCCGTCCCGATGATGCAGGGTATGCCGAGTTCGCGCGACACTATGGCTGCGTGGCAGGTCCTTCCGCCCCTGTCGGTGATGATCGCGGACGCGATGCGCATGATGGGCTCCCAGTCCGGGTCCGTCTTGTCGGTGACCAGGACCTCTCCCTTCCTGAACTCGCTTATCTCGTACACGCTCTCAAGAACCCTCACCGTTCCCCGGCCGATCTTGCTCCCGACGGCTTCTCCCCTCTCGAGCACCGCGCTCTTCTCCTCCAGGACGTACTCTTCGAGGACGTTCTCGGCCTTGACAGCATGGACCGTCTCCGGACGAGCCTGGACGATGTACAGTTGGCCTGTGATGCCGTCCTTGGCCCACTCGATGTCCATGGGCTTGCCGTAGTGTTTCTCGATAGCGCATGCCCACTCGGCCAGCTTGATGATCTCGTCGTCCTCGAGCACGAACCTCCGCCTGTCCCTCTCGGGGACCTCCACTTCTTCGTGGCCCTTTGAGGTCGATATCAGTTTCTTCTTCTTGCTGCCGAGCTTCTTCTCGACTATTGGATCGTCGAACTTGCCTATGGCTTCCTTGAAGACGTAGAACTGGTCTGGGTTCACCGCGCCCTGTACGATCATCTCGCCCAGGCCCCAAGAGCCAGTGATGTACACGACGCCGTCGAACCCGCTTTCTGTGTCGAGCGTGAACATGACGCCGGAGCACGCGAGGTCGCTCCTGACCATCCTCTGGACGCCCACGGAGAGAGCGTTCCCCCCCTGGCCGAAGCCCTTGTGACGACGGTAGGCGATGGCCCTGTCAGTGAACAGGGAGGCGAAGCACTGCTTGATGGCCCTGAGGATGGCCGGGGAGTTCCTGACGTTGAGGATGGTCTCGTGCTGCCCCGCGAAGGACGCGCCGTCGAGATCCTCGGACGTGGCGCTCGAGCGTATGGCGACACTCGGATTCTGCATCCCGAGCTTCCTCCCCAGCTCCCAGTAGCCCCATTCTATCTCGCGCCTGAGATCCGCGGGGAACTCAGCATCGAGGAAGAGCTGTCTGACGCGCTTGCCTCTGTGCGCAAGGTCCGCCGTGTTGTCAGGGTCAAGCCCATGGACAATCTCCGAGATCCTCTTCTCGAGGCCCGCGGCCTCGACGAACTTCCCAAAGGCCTTAGTGGAGACTGCAAAACCCTCTGGAACCCTGATACCCATGTCCTTGAGGTTCTGTATCATCTCGCCCAGAGAGGCGTTCTTGCCCCCGACCTTGGCGATGTCCCGGAGACCTATCTCCTCAAACCATAGCAGAAGCTCATTGTTCCTCTTGTGCTCGGTGTCTTCGCCCTTGAGCATCATTCGTCCCGCCCGAAACATCATGACACTATCGGTGTCAAACGCGCATGCCCGAGTCCAGCTTCAGCTCGCCCTATTCCTGAGAGCGGACAGGAGCAGCAGCTTCTTCGCCCACATGACGGTCATCAGGTGGGTGTGGGCAGACTGACCTCTCCCGCAACACGGGATAAATGCCCCCGACTTAATAACATTTCCCAGTTACCTGACGCACTGCCGCGGCGCCCCGTCGGTGCTGGCCGCGACGCCCGGAGCGTCATCATGTCGATTTGTGTTCAGTCATTCGTGGCTCGTCCGAGATGCCAAAACAGTTATCCGACCACGCCGTTCAGTCAAATAGTGGTGTCCCGTGAAGGTGGCGATGCTGACCTACAGCACCAGGCCGCGCGGGGGCGTGGTCCACGCCCTCAAGTTGGCCGAGAGGCTCAGTGCGTTGGGAACGGACGTGTCGCTCCATTCGCTTGCCAGGGCCGATGACCCCGGCTCCCTCCTTGGCTACTTCAGAGAAGTATCCGCCCCGTTCAATATTTATCCTTACGAGTGGAGCTCCGACCTGATCCAGCGACTGGAGAACATGATCGAGAGCTACTCATCGCACCTACCGAAGGACGCGGAGATCTACCATGCCCAGGACTGTGTTGGGGGGACTGCCCTGTCGCGCATGAAGGACGCAGGGACAATCAGGGCGCCTGTCTTCAGGACGATACATCACGTCGACGACTTCGCGGACCAACGGCTCTTCGAGTTCGAGAAGGCGGCAGTCGCAAAGGCGGACCACAGGTTCGTCGTGTCGAAGTATTGGAAGGACGCGCTCAAGAGGGATTACGGCTACGAGTCGGAGGTCGCGTACAATGGAGTGGATGTTGGGGATTTCGCAGACCTCCCTGAGAGGCGTTCTTGTCAGCCGACGCTGCTGTTCGTCGGCGGACTCGAGCGGAGAAAGGGGCTCGACTACTTGGTGGAGGCACTGCCGAAGATAGCAGAACAGATCCCGGACGTCCGATTGATAGTAGTCGCGAAGTCCGGCTTCCGTGGGACGGACCAAGTGAGCACTTTCGAATCCCAGGCACGGCGGCTGGGGGTCGACAGGAGGATACTGTTCCGAGATTCCGTCGAGCAGAATACCCTGCTCTCGTTCTACTCGGACTGCGACCTGGTAGTCCTGCCTTCGAGGAACGAGGGCTGGGGGCTCTCACTGATGGAGGCGATGGCATGCGGGAAGCCCGTGGTGGCCACGCGGGTCGGTGGGATTCCGGAGCTCGTGAGAGATGGTGTAGATGGGCTGCTTGTCGACCCTGGCGACGTCGAACAGCTGTCATCGGCGGTGGTAAGGCTCCTGCTCGACCCGGAAACGCGCTCCGAAATGGCGCGAGCGGGAGGCGCTCACGTCAAGTCGTTCACGTGGGACGATACTGCGAGGACAGTCCTAGCCGCCTATGCGTCCGCGCTGGCTCATGCGTAAGCGTACTCGCTCATGAACCTCACCATGAACTTCTCGATCTCTGGTAGACCTGCAAGCTTCCTGTTGCCCTCGACCACCATGTACTCGTTCGGGCTGTGCGCGAGCGAGCTGTGTCCAATCCCGCCCATGGTGAACGGCAGCCCGAGTATCCGACTGAAGGCATAGAACGGCACGGAGCCGCCACTAGTAGGCCAAATGCTTGGCTTTCCTCCGAAGGCCTCGAATGACCGGATCATGGCGCGGACGACCGGCTCGTTCACGCTGCACCTGCACCAGTCATAGCCCGTGTCTATCTCGCGCATCTTGATGTCCTCGAAGCCGTGCGAGTCGAGGTGCCTCCTCACCAGCGGCATCATATCATCCTTCTTCTGGTTCGGTACGACCCTGATGTCCATCTTGCATGTGACCTTATGTGGCAGTATCGTCTTTGAGCCCTTCTCCATCCACCCGCCCCAGATGCCGTCTATGTTCAGGGTGCTCGCGTAGGTATAGAGCTTTATCAGCTCGGCCTTGTCATCCTCCGGGATCATGAACTGTTCGATCTTGAGCTCCTTCTTCGCGGACTCGGTGTCGAACTTCGGTGCCGAGCTCGCGATGACTTCCTCGTCCGCCTCTGACGGGGGCGCCACATCGTCGTAGAAGCCCTTGATGAGGACCGTGTTGCCATCGTCCGAAGTCATGGTCTTTATCGCATGGACCAGCCTCCAGACGGGGCTGTCCACCCAGGCCTTGTTCGCGCTGTGTATCGCGAACTCCGTCGGTCCCCTACCCCAGCTCTTGCCGGAGCACTCCAGTTCGAAGTACACTACCCCTTTCACGCCCAAGTAGTGGTTCAAGCCACCGTCGGAGTCCTGAGCGAAGTAAGGGAAGTAGCATGCGTCCGCCCTCGAGAGACGCTTCCTGTCCTTCTTGACATAGGCAGGCAGGTTCGGGCTCCCGAGTTCCTCCTCACCCTCCGCGACGAGTATGATTCCCACTGGCGGGCGCCCTACGGACTTGTTGCAGGCGCCCAGGGAGTTCAGGAACGCGGCCATGGGGCCCTTGGTGTTGTCCGCGCCCCGGTTGACGATCGCCTTGACCTTACCAGCGGGTAGCCGCATGTCGACGGTCTTGGCCTTCATCGGGGGGTGGTTCCAGCCGGGCTCGTTGTAGGGCATCGTATCGTACATGAAGTAGCCCATAAGGGTCTTGTCCGACGCACCCTTGCATTCCCCGTACACCACGGGGTTGCCCTTGGTCTCGACTATCTCGACCTTCTCGCACCCGACTTGCCTGTAGAGGTCAGCCACGAGGGCTGCGCAGTCCTCGATGCCTACGTCCTCCTGGCTCGAGCTGGGCTGCATCAGCAGCTTCCTCAGCCTGCTCATGTGCCTCTTCAAATCCCTGTCCACTTGACGCTCTACGGAATCAAGGTCGTATCGATCGGTCATCGCAACCGGCCGAGGAATCGTCTAGGAGGGTAATGCTGTTTGCGCAATCCCGCCGAGAGCAAGATATAGAGGGAACGCTGTGCCCTCACGGATGGCAGTCGAATTCCTGGTCGTCTTCATACCCATGTTCATCATAATCGACCCGTTCGGGGTGCTGCCCATATTCCTTGTGCTCACGAAGGATATGGACTGGAAGGCCCGGCTGAAGACGCTCAAGTACTCGGTCGCCTTCGCGCTGTCGCTCTTGGCGGCGTTCTCTCTCACGGGCAAGGCGATTCTAGACTACCTGTCGGTGTCGATAGACGCGCTCAGGATAGCGGGAGGGCTGCTGCTCCTGTTGATAGGTGTCAGCATGTTGTACGAAGGCGATATGCCCCGGTCGAGGAGGAAGGGCGCCGAGGAGGCCGAAGAAGCAAATGTGCCAGAGGACGTCGCCTTCGTGCCCCTCGGCACGCCGATGCTCGCTGGCCCGGGTGCCATATCCGTCGTGATCATACTCACCGGTACTGCGAGCATACCAATGGTCCTCGCCTCCCTCGTGGCGGTGATGGGCATAAGCGCGCTCATACTCCTCAGGGCGGACCTTGTGTTCAGGATTATAGGCAAAGCAGGCACGAGAGCTCTCACCAGGGTCATGGGACTACTCGGATCCGCATATGCGGTCCAGATGATACTGGACGGCGTGACCGGGTATGTGGCCTCGATGTAGACGCACAAGTCGATGGTTGGCCCATGCAACGCAAGTCGAAGAACGCCCTCAAGGTCATAGAAGGGCGCAGGAACCGGGTTTGCCCGGAGAGGCTCGTGCTCATCGAGCAAGCCAAGGACAAGTCATGCTGACTTCAGCTCTTCCTTCTCCCCTGACCCTGTTGCGGCGACGAGGTATATCGCAGCGAGGACCAGTGCTGCCCCCAAGGTGGCCGCTGCACTCAGAGTCTCATTGAGCAGAGTGAAGGATATCGCGAGGGCCGTCAGGACCTCGATGAGCATGATGGTCGCCGAAGCTGTGGCGGAGACACCCTCGAGGCCGAGGGCCCAGAGCAGCGTTGCGACCGAGGTGCACGCAAGGCCCAGGTACACTATCGCTATCCAGCCTGGCCCCTGAATCGAGAAGTCCGCTCCGGTGAGGAACAGATACCCCGTTGGGAGAGTGAGCCAGACCATGCATGTGACGATCGCGGCGGAGCTCAGCTCGACGCCCGTGTGCTTGTCCAGCAGCTTCTTGTTCAGGATTATGAAGAACGCCCAACTCCAGCCGGCCATGAAGACGATGAGGTCGCCCGGAAGCTGGTCGGGGTCGAACACGAGCCCGTCGTTGAGGGTCAGGAGGAGGATGCCAAGGCACCCCACCATGATGCCGGATAGCTGTAGCTTGCCCAACCTCTCCCTGAAAATGAAGAATGATATGATCGCGACGGCGACAACGTTGATGTCCACGAGCAGGGAGGTCTTCGAGGCGGTCGTGATGGTGAGGCCGACATACTGCATCAGGAACCCGCTTGCATTGAAAGCTCCTATGAGCCATATCACCGGGTTCCTGAATATCGAAAGCGACATCTTACGGAAGTACAAGACAACACTGAGAGTGACCGCGGTTGCTATCAGGAACCTTAGCCACAGGAAGAACACATCGTTGCCGACGTACCCGAGGCCCCACTTGGTGCCGGGGAATGAGGTGCCCCACAGGAGGCTGGCAACTATCGTCAACAGAATCGCGTTGCCTCTCTCACGAGCTGCCATCCGCAAGGGAAATGCGATGAAGTACTAGAAGCCTACTTTGGGAGCTCCTTGGGCAGGTCCACATGGAACACGCTTCCCTTGCCCACCTGGCTCTCCACCCATATCCTGCCACCGTGGGCCTCGATTATCCCCTTCGATATCGGGAGCCCGAGGCCGAGCCTGTCGACCTGGTGGGAGAGGTCGTTGCTCGCGACTATGTGGAACCTGTCGAATATCCTGCCTATGTTCTCCAGGGGTATACCCATGCCGTTGTCCTTCACCCAAACGTGGAGCAGTCTTCCCTCGTCGCGGGCGCAGACCTGCACCCTCCCGCCCTCCTGCGTGTACTTGATCGCATTGTCCACCAGGTTGTTGAACACGTCCTTGAGCCTCCTACGGTCGCCCGTTATCAGCGGGAGCTGGCCGTCGATCTCGAGGACGATGCTCTGTTTCTTGTCCTCCGCCTCGCGCTTCCTCATCTGGACTATCTCCTCCAGCATGCTATCGAGCTTGATCGGCTCGGGATTGATCTGGAGGGAACCCTTCTCCAGGCGGCTGACGTCCAGCATGCTCTCCACGAGGTTGTAGAGCCGATCGGTATTGGACTTGATGGTCTTGAGCCTCGACACGAGCTTCGGGTCCATCCTGGTTGCGTGCTCAGACTCCAGGAGGTCTATGTATCCGCGGACGACGGTCAGGGGCGTCCTCAACTCATGGGAGACCACATCGATGAACTGCGTCTTCATCTTGGCAACGCGCTCCAGCTCCTGGTAGGCCTGAGTCAGCTTCTCGTATGACCTCTCGAGCTGGCTCTGAAGGCGCACCTTGGCCGAGACGTCCATCGCAACTAGGATGATCTCCCTGACCTCACCGTCCGCATCCTTGACCGGAGTGGCCTTGACATGAAGGTACAGCGCGCGGTCCGGTCTGGTGACGATGTGCACATCCGCCTTCTCGCCCTCACGGCCCTCCATCGCCTGCATGATCAACGCGTCCAGCCCCGACCTGGACATGATAGGGAGCTCGAATACGCTGGTCGCGAGGAGAGCCTCCCCTGATTCGAGGTCGAACATGTCCAGCATCTGGCTGTTTATCGCCCTGAAGATGCCCCTCGCGTCGCATCTGAGGATGCCTACGGGGGCTATGCTGAGCAGATCCTCCGTCTCACCTCGTGAAGATCTCAGCTTCGCGTTCAGATTGACGTTGTCGATTATCACCGCGAGCGAGACGCAGAGCCCTGAGACGACCTGTTCACAACGCGCGTCGAAGACCTTCTCACCCTTTCTGTTCGCGAGACCCAGGTATCCGAGTAGCTCCCCCCGATACACGATTGGCGACACAAGGAACTTGTCCACGCCAATGCTCTTCGCGAATCCCCTGGACGACTCGGGCATCAAGTCGACGCTATCGAACCTGTGGACTAGGAGCTCGTCATTGGAGACAGTGCGGCTCCTGAAGGCCTCGTCTGGAGGTATGACCGCCAATCGCGCCCATTGCTCTGGCTCCATGCCTGCGCCCCCGGCCGCTCTCAATGTCCCGCGTTCCGAATCCACTGTGATGACGGCTGCGTAGTCGCAACCAGTTGCCTCCCTCAGCTTCTCGGCGATGATGGTGAAGGCCTCCTCGGTGCTGCTGATGTCCCGGAGCCTCGAGCTGAGGTCGAAAAGCATGTCGAGCACATCCTGACGGTCTTCTGACGTCTGCGCCAAATGACACGGCCTCCGGGGGAGAACGATGGCGTGATGCGGCCAAGTGCCGCAAACTCGGAATGAGACTTGCCGCTAGATAATATGTTCGCCAGGGACCCCGCAGGCGACGACCAGTGAAACCTATATGGGACGAACTGCGTTTCATGGTCGCATGGTCCTCCGTAGTTATGGCGATAAGAAGCCCAGCGCGGCGAAAGATGTCTTCGTCGACGAATCCGCTGTAGTGATTGGGGACGTGACTCTGTACGAGCGTTCCAGCGTCTGGCCGGGTGCCGTGATAAGGGCTGACGACGACTCGGTAGTCGTCGGGAAGGGGTCGGCCGTACTGGACCTCGCCCTGATCGAAGCACCCAGGGGGCGACCGGTCACGGTGGGCGACGGCTGCGTAATCTCACATGGGGCACGGCTGCACGGTTGTTCCATAGGCAACGATTCCACGGTGGGCATTGCCGCCATCGTCCTGGACGGCGCGACCATTGGCGAGAAGTCAGTCGTTGCGGCAGGGAGCCTCGTCCCTCCGGGGGCGAAGATAGCCTCAGGGTCCTTCGTGCTAGGAACACCGGGCAGAATAACGCGGCAGACTTCGCAGAACGACCTCGCAAGGCTGAGGGAGGAGCTCAGGGCGCTAGCCGACAAGGCCGCCAAGTACAAATCGACCTTGTGACAGTAGGACGGGCGCACCATCTGGCCGTGGGTATTATCAACATTGAGAAACCCGACGCCTTGTTTAAATAAGACGAAGTGTAATCCGAGTATAGAACAGACCAAAGGAGAGCGCGGCCACATAGATCCGCATTGAATCGAGGGACAGAACGTGGAAGTACATTTCGGCAAGCCAGTCATCGCGCGCGTCAAGAAGTGCCGCCTCGTCGTCGTGAGGAAGAAGCTAGCACAGGATGAGAACGGCTCCGTAGCCGGGCACAGCTGAGCCACTGCGTGGGGAGAAACGGGCGCGAGCGCGGCCCCCCTTTCGAGGACTCGCTTTTCCGCAGCACTTCGAGTCTAGCCCGTCCCTCTGACTCCTTATATATTTCTTCCGAAAAGGATAATACATATCGAAACCATTATGGAAATGGATGGGATAAAAATGGCTTCTGGACAAACACCAGGACCACAGGGTCCGTATCCAGCATATCAGCCGGTGTATCAACCGCCCCGAAAGCCCTTGAGCGACTATGTCAAGATGCTCCTATCGGACATCATCCTGGCAGCGCTCCTATTCGTGGGGCTGCTGTTCCTCTGGCTGGGACAACTGCTTGCAGGAACGATGGACGATCCAGATGTCGGGAACGGGCTCTGGTCGTTCGGGATGTTGTTCGCGACCTGGGCGCTGATAATCGGCGGGGTACTCAGGCACGATCTTGAGAAGTGGGTGAGGTTCGCGATGATCGCAGCCGGAACGCTACTGATTATCTTCGTCGGCTTCTGGCCGCACGGACTGATCTCAATCGGCATCCCCAACCTCCCCGGAATCACGTGAGTACACGATTCACAGGGTCCGGCGGCAAACCTCTTCCCTGGAGGTGGCAGAATCTGCCACTCCGGACTGATTTTTATATCCTCTCATTTCCTGAGCCGGCGGTCCAGCTTCCTCTCCACCGACTCGACCTTATTGTCGATCATCCCCGAGGCACCTCTCCTGTCGTCCACCTTGACCGAAGTGATCGTCCTGGGGCAGAGTTCCATCATGCGCATATGGCAGGCACGTATGACGGACATAACAGCGTCATAGTCGCCCTCGATGACGGTGCCCATGGGATTGATCTTGTAGGGAAGGCCTGACGCCTCGACGATCTTCAAGCACTCCGCGACATACTGACTCACGCTCTCTCCCTTGCCAATCGGAACGACGCTGAACTCTGCGAGCAACCTGTCACCCCATGTCCATTTGTGTCCATCGGGTGGAGGCCAGTACGTTTCCACCGGAAACGCTGCTCCCCCGACAGCCGTTCGCCTCCGAACGCCAACCTATTTATACATCGGATTGCTAAATGAATGTTCCGACAGGGATTCTAAGGGGTCCGTCTCTGAGGGGTTGTTGTTTGTGGCCAAGAAGAACATAGGCTCTGTGAACATAATCACAAAGCTGAAGAAGTCCGATGGGGAGTCGGCGCACTCGACGCTCACAGTCGAGCATCTCACGAAGGCGATAAAGAACAGCATTGACAAGGCAGGCATGCCCGAGGAGGAGGCCAGGGCGATGGCCCAGCACGTCATGAACTTCTTCGGGTACAGCGAGCGCATAATCGATAACGTACTCGAGCCCGAGGACAGGGATGCATTCTACATGCTCGAGGATGCGGGCATACTCATGACAGAGCGCGAGGAGACCACGCTCTACGACGGCAGGGAGTGGAGAATCCACTACTGGATGTTCCGCAAGGAGAGGATAAGCGAGCTCATCTCCGGAAGGAGGAGCACCGACGTTGGCGAGGGGGAGTCGGTGAACGTGTACGACGACGTCCCCGAGGACATCTGGAGCCGCGAATAGGCCAACCCGCATCGAAAATGCCTCGTTTTCACTTTCGCTCCACCCAGCGAAAGCGGTTACTACTCATGGCATCCTAACCCGCAGGCGGATGTTACCCAAAGCGTTCCCGTACTCACCCCGCCCCGGGCAGGAGCGGCTCGTGGAGCTGGTCTCGGCCGCGTGCGAGGAGAGGGCCCACCTCGTCCTCGAGAGCGGCACCGGCACCGGGAAGACCGTGTGCTCATTGTGCGGCGCGTTGGAGTTCTGCAAGGCCAGGGGAAAGAAGATCCTCTATGTGACCAGGACTAACTCCCAGCAGCGCCAGGTCATGCTCGAGCTGCGTGAGATCGCCGAACGGATGGACCTGTTCGGGGTGGCGCTCCAGGGCCGCAGGCACATGTGTCCTCTGGCACAATCCGATGAGGATCTGTCCAAGGGTAACCCCGAAGAGCTTTCCAAGGTGTGCAGCGAGAGGAAGGCGCGTGTGATCAGGGGCGACGAGGCCGCGTGCAAGTACTATGCAGCTACCGTCGCCGAGGACCTGCAGACAGTCATACGCTACTCCCGCGAGCACCTGCCAACCGCGGAGGAGTTCGTGGCGTACTGCGTAGACCGCGGGGTCTGCCCGTACGAGATCAGCAAGATGCATGTGCCCGCAGCCGACATCGTCACGGCGCCGTACATCATGTTCTTCGACGGATTCATCAGGCACGCGCTCCTCGACTGGATAGGCTGCGCTTTACAGGACATCGTGCTCATCGTAGATGAAGCGCACAACCTGCCCTGGTACGCCAGGGAGCTAGAATCCGCGATGCTCGGCGAGGTCACCATCCGGCTCGCGGAGGCCGAGGTGGACGAGTTCGGCGACCCCGAGATCGCAGATGGCGTGAGCCTCATGGACTTCCTCATGATGACCTCCGAGGTCCTGGACAGCACCGTCGAGGAGTATCTCATAGACGAAGATGGCATAATCCCCCAGACGCTGCTGGAGGAGGAGCTGATGTTCAGGACCCGGCAGACCAGCCGCGGGCTGACGGGCATGCTCGGGCAGCTGAACCAGTTCGGAGAGATGGTCCGGGACAACAGGCGGATGGCGGGCCGGCTCCCCAGGTCTTACATACACGGCGCCGCCGGGTTCCTCGCTTTCTGGCAGAAGGTCGACGAGGAGGCCTACGTCAAGCTCATCACGAAGTACGACTCGAAGGCCTTCGAAGCCTATTGCATGGACGCCTCCATAGCCTGCAAGCCCCTGGCTGAGTGCCACGCCAGCGTGCACATGTCCGGGACCCTCATCCCACTGGACGAGTACCGGGACTCCGTCGGCCTGTCAAGAGACGCAAGACTGGAACGTGTCCCGTCCCCTTTCCCTCCAGAGAACAGGCTCGTGCTGTACGTGAACGACGTCACGACCAAGTACGAGGACATGGAGCGAGACGGCAAGATGACGGACAGGATCGCGGAACACATCTCCTCAATAGTCTCTGGAGTGCCGAGGAGCACGATAGTGTTCTACCCCTCGTACGCCGTGATGGAAAGGATATCGTCCAGGACCAGGCTGTCCATAGGCGGGAGGAGGGTAATGTCCGAGAGACGGGAGATGGCCCAGGGAGACTTCATGAGGACCGTGTGCGACTTCAAGGCGTCGCCCAGGGAATCCCTCATGCACGCTATCGCGGGCGGGAGGATAAGCGAGGGTATAGACTTTCCCGGGGAGGAGCTGGAGGTCGCTATCGTCGCGGGCATACCTTACCCGAAGCCGACGGCGAAGCAGAGGGCGTTCCAGCACTTCTGCGAGCTCAGGTTCGGGGACGGTTGGGAGAGGGCAGTCAAAGCGCCCACGACACGGAAGCTCCTGCAGGCCATTGGCAGGCTGATAAGGAGCGAGCAGGACCGCGGGATCGCCATAATCCTGGACAGGAGGGCTGTGCAGTTCTCGGATACGATAGGCGCGAAGAAGTCGACATCGCCGGCCGATGACGCACGCTCATTCTTCGAGGCAGGCAAGATGGCACCTAAGGCGCATGCACCGACCGCGAGGCGGAGAAAGGGACTCCAGCTGTGAGTGTTGGCGACGACACCGCTGCGAGTTATGCGATATCGCGGCCGACCATGCGCTTGAATTATTACGGAGCGACGCATTATTCCCCGCAATGACGCCGGTCGAGACTGTCCTCGCGGGTGTTTGGCTCATGCTGCCCGCGCTCATACCCAACTCGGCGGCAGTCCTGTGGGGTGGAGGCAGGCCCATGGACTTCGGGAGGTCCTGGCGGGGCAGACGCATACTCGGGGAGGGCAAGACCTGGAGAGGTTTCTTTGGAGGGGCCCTGACTGGGACGCTCTTCGGGCTGCTACAGATAGTCCTGGCCGATGCGACTGGGACCTCGCAGTCGTGGGGCTTCGGGGAGTGGCCCGGGGCCTTCGCGCTGGTGCTGGTGCTCAGCTTTGGGTCAATGACAGGGGACAGCGTCGGCTCGTTGATCAAGCGGAGGCTGGGCATTGGCCGAGGGGCGAAAGCGCCGATCCTCGACCAGTACAACTTCTTAGCCGGCGCGATCCTGCTGACTCTGTTGCTCTTCCCCGGGTGGTTCCTCGACCACTACGTCAGAGGCGACGGGCTGATCGCCCTTGCGCTCCTCCTGGTGCTGGTGCCCGCGCTCCACAGGAGCGCCAACATCATAGGTTATAAGATGGGCAAGAAGAATGTGCCCTGGTGAGGGGTGGAGCACATGCTGAAGCAGATGCTGATCGATGTGAAGGTCGTGCAGGCAGGCGAGTTCATACTCGCCTCGGGAAAGAAGAGCAACTACTTCGTGAACATCAAGCGCGCGAGCACCAATCCCGAGATTCTGAGGGAGATAGGGAAGGCGATGGCGCCTCACGTGGGTGAGGCGAAGATCGCAGGGATGGCCCTCGGGGCCGTGCCCATCGCGGTCGCCGTGTCCCTCGAGACGAACAGGCCGTTCGTGATGGTCAGGAAGGAACCTAAGGACCACGGCACCAAGGAGCTGGTCGAAGGGGATGTCGTACCCGGAGAGAAGTTCATCATCGTGGAGGACGTCGCGACCACGGGTGGATCCACTCTGAGAGTCGTTTCTGCGCTCAGGCAGAAGGGGGCGAACGTGTCCAAGGCCGTGGTTGTCGTCGACAGGGAAGAGGGGGCCACGGACATGTTGAGGGAGCACGGGATCGAGCTGGTCTCCCTGTTCAAGGCGAAGGACCTGACATGAAACGAGTGCTGGTGGACCCCTTCTGCAGGAAATGCAGGCTCTCCGAAGGAAGGACGAAGGTCGTCCCTGGGGTCGGGCCCCGCAAGTCGAAGATCATGTTCATCGGAGAGGCGCCTGGGAAGGATGAGGACCTCGACGGGGAGCCTTTCGTTGGGCGCGCGGGTAGGCTGCTCGACGAGGCTCTCACGGAGGCAGGGGTGGGGAGATCTCAGGTGCGCATCAGCAACCTGGTGAAGTGCAGGCCTCCAGGCAACAGGAGGCCAAGGAGGGACGAGAAGGCCACATGCGCGTCGCTCTACCTCCACAAGGAGATCGAGGAGGGCGCGCCGAGAGTCATATGTGCGCTCGGCCAGACGGTCGCTGAACATCTATCGGGCAGGGAAGTGCGGATGACGGATACAGTGGGCAAGGAGATCCCCCACGCAGTCAAGGGCACATCGGCTAGGCTCTTCGTGACATATCATCCCGCTGCGTGTCTCTACCAGAGAAAGAACTCGAAGGCCTTCAAAGAGGGCGTGAGGATCAGCCTGGTGGCTGCCGGACTCGCGAAGAGACGACCTGGGGATGACAGATGAAAGCTTATTCTACCTCCGAATGCTAATAGGTGGTCGATGAGAGGACGCTTGGTAGCCGCGTTCATGGCCGTGTCATGCGCCCTCCTACTGCTAGGTGCGCCAGCGGATTGCACTGGCGGAGAGGCCCCGACTGGAGTATCGTGGACATTCATGGTCTATATGGCCAACGACGTCTCGAACCCTCTGCCGTGGGAGAACAACATAAACTCCATGGAAGCCGCCGTCCTGGCCGAGGGTATCGACATCATTGCGCTCATCGACAACCCGCTCGACGGTGATTCTGTCATCCTGAAGGTGGAGCACGATGAAGGCGGTTTGTGGAACAGCGCGATAGTCTCCACGCAGATCGACGACGGGGGAGCCGTGATACCGGTCAGTGACGAGGTGGACATGGCCGACCCGGCGACCCTGACCGCGTTCATCGGTTTCGCAGCCACGGAGTTCCCGGCGGACAGACTAATCCTCATCCTCTGGGGTCACGGGGCGGATTGGCGGGGGTTGTGCCCGGACAAGATAGACCTCCTGACACTCCCGGAGCTGGGCGGGGCCTTGGAAGATGCTGCCACTGACCTGGGCGGGAATATCGACATGGTCGTCGTGGACGCGTGCGCCCAGGCCACGGTGGAGATGCTTGCTGAGCTCGGGCCGTATGTCTCGTACTTCGTGGGCGCACAGACCAACATACCCTCCCAAGGGCTGCCCTACCAGGAGATGCTGACGACGGTTTCGGAATCCCCCAGCCAGTCGCTAGAGGAGTTCGGCTCAGCGATCGTCTCAGAGTACGTAGAGTACTCCTGGTACTACTCTCCCTACTCTGCGACCATGGCCACATTCGACCTGTCGAAGTTGGATACCGCCCTTGACCTGCTTGACATGCTCTCCATTCAGGGGGTCAAGTATGGCCAGATATTCCACGACGTCATCAACTACGCGTTGACTTCGGCTGAGTACTACGACACCGAGTGGTATGTAGACCTGATCGACCTCCTCGGGATCATACACTCCTCCGAGCTTCCCCTGGAGCTCAGGAGCATAGCCCTTCAGGCGGCGGTGTCGTTCAGGGAGGCGACTGTGGCATTCCAGAAGTATGACCATCCAGACCCGTATGACGACGTGAGCGTGGCAAGGGCGAACGGAGCGATCATATACGCCCCTACTACCTCGTACTTCGAGGCGGAATACAACGCCCTGACGCTCTCGACCACGACCTATTGGGACGAGTTCGGCACGCTTGCCAGGCTCGTGATGCCGACGGAACAGATGGTTCCAGGGCCTTCAATCTCGTACACTGACTCCGACCAGGACGGTCTTCTTGACACGGCCTTCCTTGAGTGGCAGGACGACCATCCGATGGTCGAGGCGTGGGTCTACAGCCAGCTGCCAAACGGGGTTGTCCTCATGGACTGCCTGAGCTCCGCCTCGTCAAACATCTCGATCCACGGACACATCGGCAACCTCGCCATAGCAGCCAGCGCCGTCGACGCTGAGGGGAACGCCACCAGCTATGCTACGGTGCACGTGATACTATACGGCAGCATACGGTTGGACATTGTTCTGGCAGAGGATGGCGAGCGAATCGGAGAGGGACTCGATGTGAGGGTGGTCACCTCCACATATGCCGGGTACGCAATCCCCAACGGAAATGTGCATTCGATGGACCTTATCGTACCCACTCAGGCGGGTGTCGGCGAGATGGTCGTGGTCAGCGTGATGGAAGGCCGGGACCTACTGCTGACATCCAGCTTCGTGGTAGGAGAGCACGACTCTACGGTCACGATCATGGTGTACGAACCGGAGGATGGCACAGAGGCGGACGACATAGTCCTATGGACTTTCTCGCTTATGCCCGCGCTGCTCGTGGGCATACTCACGGCCCTTCTCTACTGGGACCACAGACGCACCAGGAAGGACTCGTGACCTCAGAAACGCTTCTTGAACAGGTACTTCAGGTTGCCCAGCCCATCGCTCCAGGCGTTCAGCTTCACATCTCCCACCCTTACCCGGTAGGTGATTGGCACTTCAACCGCCTTCGCCTTCCTGAAGGCTTCTATCTTGATCTCTTCCGAAAGGGCCATACCGTCACTAACCAACTCGAGCCTGGGCAAGATGTCCTTCCTGAAGACCCACATCCCGCTCTGGGAGTCTCTCACCTTGACCCGAAAGAGCAGCCTTGCAGTCGTTGACAGGAGCCAATTGCCAACTCTGTGCTTCAGGCCCATGGCCCCCTTCTCCATATCGGCGAACCGGTTAGTCGTGATGAACTCGAGACCCTGGGACTCGAGCATGGACGCGAGCCTGGGGATCTCGGAGGCAGGATACGTCATGTCGGCGTCGAGCGTGGCTATCACGTCACCGGTTGCCCTCTCGAAACCACTCTTGTACGCCCTGCCGTAACCTCGCCTGGGTTCGTCGACTACGACCGCACCCTTCCCTGTGGCGATCTCCCTAGTCCTGTCCTTGGAGTTGGTGTCGACGACGAGTATCTCGTAATCCCGGGACCCGAGGGCCGCCCTGACCTCGTCAATCACGAGGCCGATGCTCTGCTCCTCGTTCATTGTCGGGATGATCACTGACACCTTGCCCTCAGCCATTGCGTCACCTCCCTGGGAAGACGAACCTGAATCGCCTGGCCCGTTTCTCCTTCGCGGGCTCGTAGGGCGATTCCGCGTAGAACCTGCACATCACGTATCCGAGCATGGCAAACGCCAGCCTGGCGTAGGCCCATATGTTCTTAGACGTCTCGAAAAGCCTCTGTGGCTTGTAGCTCCCCCACAGCTTTCCGTGCTTCATCGTCAGCTGCTTCCTGCCCCAACCGTTCCAGAAGGCTTGCTTGAAGAACCTGATGAAGCTCTCCTTCATGCGATGATAAACGATTGCGTTCTCGTTGTAACCGATCCGATATCCCTTCGATACCGCCCTGTAGTTCAGGTCGATATCCTCAGCGGTGACGAACCACGGATCGAACCCCTCCACGTCCTCGAGGGCCTTCCTGCGCCAGGCCATGTTACCGCTGGGGTACGAGATATCCTCGCCCTTGTGATAGAGCTCCACCCTCTCGAGGGCCTCGAATGCGTGGTACCCGATGTTGATAGTCCTGCCCGCAGCGATATCGTACTCTCTCAGGGTGGCCCTCAGCTCCTTGAGCCAGAAAGGGTTGGCGATGCAATCGCCGCCGATGGTTGCGATGGCGTCGCCCTTCGCCTGAGAGATGCCGTAGTTGGTGCTCTCACCTCTCGACCCCGGCTTGTGGTAGAGGGTTATCGTCGGGTACTTGGCTGCGAACCTCTTTGCGATCTCGACTGTCCTGTCCCAACTCCCAGCATCGACCACCACCACCTCGAAGGGCGGCTCCTGGACCACGAGGCTGTCCAGGAGGTCCCTGATGTGCTGCTCCTCGTTGAGCAGGTTGAGGACCACACTTATCATCATGTCAGATACACGCTCTGGAGATTCTTGCTACATATTATTGTTTTCAGACCGCTGGGGCTACGGAGACCTGTACCCGTAACCGATGCCCAGGTATCTCGCTCCCGCCCTGCGCACCTTGTCGGGGTCGAGGAACCTGCGCCCGTCGACGACCACGGGGTTCTTCATCCTGGCGAACTCCTTCCTTCCGAGCTTCCTGAACTCCGGCCAATCCGATTGGACCACGCATCCGTCGGCCCCGTTCAAGCATTCCGACGCGGAGGCCGCATACCTGATCGTCGGCATGACCTGGATGAAGCTCTCCATCGCCATCGGGTCAAACGCGATTACCTGAGCGCCCCTCGCGAGTAGGCTCGTGATCAGCGGGACCGCCCGGGTCTCCCTGATGTCGTCCACGCCCCCCTTGAAGGACAATCCGAGCACGGCTATTCTCTTGCCCCTGAGGTCGCCTAGCTCATCCTCCAGCATACGGATACCCTCAGCTGGCTGTGACTCGTTTATGACGAGGATCGACGACAGCAATCTCGAGCTGTAACCTGCTGTTCGGCTGCTGTCCAAGAGCGCCTTCACATCCTTCGGCAGACAACTGCCTCCGAAGCCCAGCCCTGGCCTGAGGAAGAGCGAGCCTATCCTCGGGTCGAGCCCCACGGCTCTCAAGACGGGGACGGAGTCTATCCCGAACCTGAGGCACATGTTCGCAATCTCATTGGCGTAAGTTATCTTGGTTGCGAGGAAGACGTTGGAGGCGTACTTGATCATCTCGGCGGACCTGATGTCTGTCGATATCTTGGGAGCCTTGATTGGTCTGTAGAGGTCCATCAGCAGTCTGCCCGCGCGCCTGTCTTCAGAGCCCACCACGATCCTAGAGGGCTCCATGCTGTCCTTCAGGGCGCTCCCCTCCTGGAGGAACTCTGGGTTCATGCACAGCCCGAAATCCGACGACGACTTCTTGCCGGAAGACCTCTCCAGGATAGGTTTGACGACCGAGTCGGTGGTGGACGGAACGACGGTGCTCTTGACTACAACGACCTTGTAGTCCTTTGATCTCTTCAGCGCCTTGCCGACGGTCTTTGAAGCGGCCTTGATGGGGCCGATGTCTATCCTCCCAGAAGGCGACGACGGTGTCTGAACGCAGATGAATATGAGTTTGGACTTGAGCGCTGAGCCGACGACGTCCTCCGTAGCCTTCAGAGACCCTGTCTTGACGAGTCGCTTGAGCTCCTTCGCGAGCGGGGGCTCATAGAACGGCAACCGGCCCTGGTTCACGGCCTGGACTCTCCGTGGGTCGATGTCCGCGCAGACGACCTCATGCCCCAGCTTTCCGAACATCACCCCGGTCGCGAGGCCAACATACCCGGCGCCGATAACGCATATGCGCATCGCACCTCAAACTGGCTGGCCCGATAAAACCCTTTTGATAACGACCATGGCCCAGCCGGAAAGCATTATATTGCCACTGGGTGTTCATTTGCATCGATGAAGGTCGTAATCCCGGCGGCGGGCCTGGGCATAAGGTTCCTCCCCGCGACGAAGGCGCAGCCCAAGGAGATGCTGCCCGTCGTGGACAAGCCCGCTATACAGTACGTGGTCGAGGAGGCTGTCGAATCCGGCATCACTGATATCATCATCATAACCGGCCGAGGAAAACGGGCAATCGAGGACCACTTCGACAAGTCCTACGAGCTGGAGCACAAGCTCCGGGAATCTGGCAACTCAGAGGCGCTCTCAGAGGTGCAGAAGATAGCGTCCATGGCGGACATATTCTATATCCGCCAGAAGGAGCAGCTCGGGCTGGGGCATGCGATCCTGTGCTCCAAGAAGCATGTCGGGGACGAGCCCTTCGCGGTCATGCTGGGGGACGACATTGTGGTCAACGAGAAACCGTGCATAGGGCAGCTGGTGGATGTGTTCGGGAACACTAACACCTCAGTAGTTGGCGTGGAACGTGTCCCGAAGGCGAAGCTGTACAGGTACGGCGTCATCAAGGGCAGGAGGGTCAAGGACGAGGTGTACAAGGTCGATGACCTCGTGGAGAAACCGTCGCCAGGAGAGGCGCCCTCGGACCTGGCGATAATAGGCAGGTACGTCTTCACCCCTGACATATTCCACTTCCTCGAGAAGATAGGCCCCGGGAAGGGAGGGGAGTACCAGCTCACCGACGCGATGAGGCTCCTGTGCAGGAAGAAAGGGCTCTACGGTCTCAGGTTCAAGGGGAGAAGGTACGACATAGGCAGCAAGGCGGACTGGGTCAGGGCCACGATCGAGCTGAGCATGGACAGGAAGGACCTGGCGCACGAGCTGAAGCCGCACGTCGAGCGGATGTCGAGGAAACGGTGATTCCCACTGTCCTTCTGATGACCCAGGCAGTTCATTCGAACCTGCGCGAGAGATTCCCCTAGTACTGCCATAATCTATTATAGCTAGGTCGGGATTCTGCAGACCAGGGGTTCCGTCCGTGAAGCTGAAGGCGAAGTACTACAGGATAGACGACGCCGAGATTGGAGAGGACACCATCGTCCGCGACTTCGTCAACCTCTACGGATGCAGGATCGGCAACGGCTGCAGGGTCGCAGCCTTCGTGGAGATACAGAGAGGCGTTGTCATAGGCGACCGATGCAAGGTCGAGGCCTACGCGTTCATCCCCTCGGGAGTCACCATCGAGGACGAGGTCTTCGTGGGCCCCCATGTCTGCTTCACCAATGACATCCAGCCAAAGGCGGTCGGCGAGTGGGAGATCATACCGACGCTCGTGAAGAAGGGAGCGGCCATAGGCGCCAATGCGACGGTCATATGCGGAGTCACGATAGGCAGGAACGCGATGGTCGGCGCGGGGGCCGTCGTAACGAAGGACGTCCCCGACAATGCAGTCGTCGTGGGCTGTCCGGCGAGACAGATAGGATTCAGAGACGCTACTGGCAAGAAGATTACCAAGACTATGACTGAAGACGACACAGGGAAGGGGAACAGATGAAGGTACCAATCGCGTCACCCGTCATGACCGAGGATATGATAGAGGCCGCGGCGAACGCACTCAGGAACGAGCGACTCACGCTGGGAGAGAGCGTGTTCAAGTTCGAGGAGGCCTTCGCGAAGATGTGCGGCACCAAGCACGCGATTGCGGTCAGCTCTGGCACCGCGGCGCTCCAGCTCGCGCTCGAAGCACACGGCGTCAAGGCGGGGCACAGGGTCGTCACATCGTCCATGTCCTTCGTCGCCACGACGAACTCGTATGTCTCTTTCGGGGCGGTCCCAGGGTTCGCAGACGTGCTGGAAAGCGACTACACGATCGACCCGGCCAAGCTCAAGGACGCGATGGACGGCAAGACCAAGGCTGTGATCCCGGTCCACTTGTACGGACAGCCTGCCCGCATGGACGAGATAAACGAGATAGCGCAGAAGGCCGGCGTGGCGGTGATCGAAGATGCCTGCCAAGCCCATGGCGCGGTCTATAAGGGCAGGGTCGCTGGCAGCCTCGCGCATGCGGGATGTTTCTCATTCTACCCGACCAAGAACATGCACGTGGGCGGCGACGGCGGCATGATAACGACGAACGACGACAGGATTGCCGACCTCTGCAAGAGGATGAGACATTGCGGCCGCAAGGGACAGTACGAGCACGATATCATCGGCTACACATACAGGCTCAACACTGCGAACGCGGCGGTCGGGATCGAACAGCTCAAGATGCTACCGGCCTGGAATGAGAAGAGACGCGCGGCCGCGAAGCTCTACGACCAGGCGCTCAGGGGCGTTGGCGACCTTGCCTTGCCGCCTCAGCCCACGGGCGAAATCACTCCCGTGTTCCATCTGTATACCATGAGGACACCGAGGAGATACGAGCTGAAGGCGTTCCTCGAAGGAAAGGGCGTGGGCGTCGGGCTCAACTACGAGATACCGATCCACCTGCAGCCAATATACAGGCAGATGTTCGGGTTCAAGGAAGGCATGCTCCCTGTGACCGAGAAGTGCTGCAGGGAGGTCATCGCTATACCGATGTTCGCGGACATAACCACGGATCAGGTCAGATACGTGGTCGAATGCGTCAAGGAGTTCTACAGCAAGTAGGTGCATTACTTTGGCAAAGCACAACGTCGGCGTGATAGGCGTCGGATACTGGGGGAAGAAGCTAGCAGACGAGTTCAGCAAGCTCGAGGACGCCCACCTTATGGGCGTCTCCGACCTTGACGAGAAGAACCTCCAGTTCTGCGCGGAGAGGTACGGCGTCAAGAACGGATACACCGATTACAAGCAGCTCCTGGCCCAGAAGGACCTGCACGCGGTGGGCATCGCCGTCCCCAACTCGATGCACTATGCGGTGTGTAGGGACGCGCTCGAGGCGGGGAAGCACGTCCTGGTGGAGAAGCCCATAACCCTCATGTCGAGCCAGGGCAGGGAGCTGGTGGAGCTTGCGGACAAGATGAAGCTCACGCTCTCGGTCGGGCACATATTCCGGTTCAACAACGCGCTCTCAGAGATCAGGCGGATGATAGGCGAGGAGAACTACTTCGGCAAGATCTTCTTGATCGAGCTAAACTGGCACAATCTCGAGAAGGCCTTCCCCGACAGGGATGTGCTCTGGGACCTCGCGCCGCACATGTTCGACATCCAGAACTACCTGCTCGGCGAATGGCCCGTGGAAGTGAGCTGCACCGCGGCGCCCTTCAGGCGCAGCGAGGGTGAGGAGACTGCGTACGTGATATCGAGGTTCGAGAGCGGCATCATATCGATGTGCAACATCAGCTGGCTCATTCCGAAGAAGACGAGGCAGATATTCATCGCGGGCGAGGCCAGGTCGGCACTGATCGACGCTGTCGCGCAGAAGGTGACTGTCTACGAGAGCGGCTACACGAAGGAAGTCCTGATCAACCCGAACAACACGATAAGGGACGAGCTGATGCACTTCGTCAAATCGTTCAGCGACCCCGAGACCGCTACGAAGAACAGCGGGGCAATCGGTGTCAAGACGGTCGAGCTCATTGAGGCGGCCAAGAGATCCATGAAAGAGGGGCTCGTAGTCAAGGTCTGAGCGCCCTCAATGTCATTTTATAGCTGGTCGGGGGATTCACTGGATGATGCCCTCGACGCTCATGCTTCTCTCGAACCCTTACAGGCCGGACCCGAGAGTGCTCCTAGAGGCCAGGGCGCTCAGAAGCGAGGGCTATGGCGTGACTCTCCTGGCCTGGGACAGGGAGGAGAAGTGGCCCGTGGAGGAGAATCTGAAGGAGGCCGATGTCTTCCGTCTGGGCCCGAAGTGTCCGCCCAGGGCGCCGTTCGCCATCATGAGACGCCTGCCGAGGTTCTGGCTCAAGGCCCTGGGGAAGAGCAGGAACATCGATTTCGACTTCGTCCACGCACATGACTTCGACACCCTTCCCCTGGGCATGCTGATATCCCGGCTCAGACGCAAGCCTCTGCTCTACGACGCGCACGAGCTGTACGCGAAGATGGTTCAGGACGACTTGGGGCCATTCTCGAGCGTCATCTGGCGCCTTGAACGCTGCATGGCCAGGAGGGCTGATGAGATCGTGACGGTCAGCGAGTCACTCGCCTCGGAGCTGTCGAAGGGGAGGACGAGGAAGGCGGCCATCGTGACGACCAGCCAGAACCCTGATCTCATCGAGGGGCTGGAGCGACAGAAGGTCAGGGACAGGTACGGCCTCAAAGGATTCGTGGTGTCTTACCTCGGATCACTGGAGCCAGGAAGGTTCGTCGAGGAGATTGTCGACGCCTTTGTCCCCGAGGACGGGGTCACCGTCCTCATAGGCGGGTCTGGCTCGCTCGAGAGTATGGTGTCCGAGGCCTCGAAGAAGAACCCAGCCATGAGGTACGTCGGCGTGGTGGACACCGATGAGGCGCTCAGACTGACCTGGGCCAGCGACCTCGTGGCGGCCATGATGGACCCTGGGAACCCGAATAACGTAATCGGCACGCCAGGGAAGATAATCAACGCCATGGCCATGGGTAGGCCGATGATCACCACGAAGGGTCTCGAGATCGCCGCAAGAGTCAAGGATGCTGGCTGCGGGATAGTGATCCCGTACAGCAAGGCCAGGTTCATCGAGGTGGTCATGGCGGCGGCAGCGGACCCCTCGAAGCTGGACGAGATGGGCCGTAAGGGCAGAGAGTGCTTCGACAATACGTACTCCTGGGAACGCTCGAAAGATGGGCTGATCAAGGCCTACAAGGCCTTGCCAGAGCC
>JBFFED010000008.1:0-47425 GCA_041559015.1 Thermoplasmata archaeon
CCGTCTTCTGCCCCTCGATCCTGAACGGGTTGACCGAGTTGAGGACATAGAGTCCCAACTTCTCGGACGAGGCCATCACGACGTCGAGGGCCTGGTCGAAGTTGCCTCTCACAGAAGCAACCATCGCCCCGTGCATCATGGCCTGCGCAAGCTTCCCGAGGGCTACCTTGCCCTCCGGTATCAGCACGACGCATCTGAGGCCCGCGAGACCGGCATAAGCCGCGAGCGAGGCCGATGTGTTCCCGGTTGAGGCGCAGGTCACGGTCTTCATGCCGAGCTCCTTCGCCTTCGAGATACCCATGGTCATCCCACGGTCCTTGAAAGACCCGGTCGGGTTCATGCCGTCGAACTTGATGTGGAGATCCTTCAAGCCTATCTCCTTGGCGAGCCGGTCGCACCTGAAGAGGGGGGTGCCCCCCTCGTTAATCGAGAATGTCTCCGCGCTCCTCCCAAGGGGCAGCAGCTCGCGATATCTCCAGACCGAGATGGGCCGCGATCCAAGGTCCGCCTCCGAAAACCTCGTCATGGCTTCCGCTGGGTCCATCCGGACTTCGAGCAGGTTGCCGCAGGAGGAACATGCGTATGCGGGTCGGGCCATGTCATGGACCCTGCCGCATTCGATACATCTCATCTGGAATGGTTCGGACGTGGTTTCCCCACCGAATGCGCCCACTATGGTTGGCGTGAATATAAGCCCTTCGCACTGCTGGATAAGGGTCAGAGGGATCATCTGGCACTTGTCTGGCCCTTGAATGCTGCACAATTGTGTCCATGACGGCCATGTCGCGCTCAGATTAATAAGCGGGCACGCCATGCCATTCCGTCCAGGTGTCCAATATGGCTTGCGACAAGGTGGTCGTGAGTTCGCCGGCGACGATCGCGAACTTCGGGCCCGGTTTCGATTCCTTCGGGCTGTGCCTCGAGTCTCCAGAGGACACCATCACCGTCAGGAGACTCCCCAGGGGCAGACTGGAGGTTAAGGTCCTGGGGAAGCACAAGATCCCCACGGACCCGATGAAGAACACGGCCTCTTACGCTGCTATGAAGCTCTCGGAGCTGTGTGGGTACGAGCGCATCGGATTCTCGATGACTATCCGGAAGGGGATGAAGCCCGGCAGCGGGCTGGGCAGCAGCGCGGCCTCGTCCACCGGGGGCGCTCTTGCCATGGCCACCCTTCTCGGGGTCAGGAAGAGCGAACTGGTGCTCGAGGCGGCGGCGATGGGCGAGGAGCTCGTCGCGGGCTCGAGGCACTTCGACAACGTATCAGCTGCCCTGTACGGAGGGTTCACGGTCGTGTCCGACCTGCGGACCAGGACGGTCCTGAGGATCAGGCCTCCTCCGTTCCAGATCGTCGTTGTCGTGCCAGATATCTCAGTCGAGACAAAGAAGGCTCGCAAGATTCTGCCGAAATCCGTCCCGATGGAGCACGCCGTCGGCAATATCGGGCTCGCGTCCGGCATGCTCCATGCGATGATGAGCAGGAATGTCAAGAAGATAGGCGCGTGCCTCGACGACAGGCTCGCGCTTCCGTACCGCGCCGCTCTCATCCCGGGCTACGAGGATGTGCGGAAGGCTGCGCTATCCGCAGGGGCGTACGGGATGTCGATCGGTGGTTCCGGCCCCGCGGTATTCGCAATCACCAGGGGCAAGGCCGCGACGATACGCAGGTCGATGGTGCAGGCGTTCAGGGCCGCGGGGCTTGCCTCGGAGTCGTTCATCACCGTGCCTGGCAGAGGCGCCAAGGTCCAGAGCAGAGGTTGACGCGCACTCGCAGATGTCTAGAACACTACCTTCTCGCCCGGCACTCTGGGGAACATGGTGACATCGCGGATGTGCTTCTGTCCCGTGAGGAACCTCACCATCCGCTCGACGCCCAGACCGCCCCCAACGGTCTTCGGGATCAGGCCCTTCTTCGACACGCTGAGGTATGTTGCATAGGCGTTGACGTCCGTGCTCCTCTCCTTCATCTTCCGGACGATCTCGTCGTGCTCGTACTCCCTCTCGCCACCTGAGAGCGCCTCCCCGAAGCCCTCGGGCCAGAAGACGTCGTAGTTGTGGAAGTACCCACGCTTCTCCTTGTCCTCCCTGTCGTAGAACTCCCTTCTGAAGTTGGTGATCCAGAACGGGTCCGCCGCCTTCTCCGAAGCAATCCTCTCGTAATCCTCGCCGTAACGGTCCTTGAGATCCTCTGACTCATAGACCCTCAACGGCAGAGCGGGGACCTTGAGACGCCTTCCCAGCGCATCCAGCTCTTCTGGGCACTCCTTGATCACGAACTCGTAGACATGGGCGACCATGCCGTCGACCAACTGCATGAACTCCCTCTTCGTCTGGTCCTTGAGCTCTATGTCCACCTGGGTGAACTCGAACAGGTGCCTTCCTGTGTCCTTGAGCTCGGACCGTTCCAGTCTGACGTTCGGGGACATGATGTAGATCTTGTCCATGCCGCCGTTGAACAGCGAGAGCTGTTTGTGGAGTATCATGCTCTTGGTTAGCTGCAACCTCTGGCCGTAGTAGTCCACCTTGGCGTCGAAATGCGGGTGGTTGAGCGGGTCCGTCATCGGCGAGAGTATGACGGGCATCGCCTGGAGCACCCCGTTCGTGTACATGTAGTCGTGGATCGCCTTCAGTGCCGCGCTCTGTATGCGGAGTATCTTTCCCCGGTCCTTCGCCGCTATGTGTGAAAGCGCTTCCTGCACGGTCTCCATCGTCCTTTATACAGTGAGCGCGCCTGAGTATATCATCGTTTCGACGATATTTCCGACTTATATCCAATTTGATGACAAAAATCATATAGACATTCCGTCATTATGACGGCCATGTTGGACGAAAAGGATTCCGATATCCTCGAGGCGCTCACGGCGGACTCAAGGAACACAACCAAGGCCATTGCGAAGGCCCTGGGTATTCCCAGAGCGACTGTTCATGACAGAATCGCCAAGATGGAACAGAAGGGGATCATAAGGAAGTACACGGCCGTCCCCGACTATGCGCAACTCGGCCTGGGCGTAACGGCCTTCATACTCGTGCAGTTCGAACCGGAGAAAGGACTCTCACAGAGGGACACCGCGGAGGATATCGCTCTCCTATCTGGGATATTCGAAGTCCACATGATCTCCGGCGAGTATGACATGCTCCTCAAGGTGCGCGGGTCGAGCATGGAGGACGTCGGAAGACTGGTGATAGACCGGCTCCGCGATGTGAAGGGTGTGGCGAGGACGCTGACCTGCACAGTGTTCTCGACGGTGAAGGAGTAGAGGGTTCAGGCGCACCCGGTCCTCTTCTTGAGCAGCGCTCTGGCCGTCTCCCCGAACTCGGCCCTGACAGGTTCCACCCTGTGCTCCTTGAATATCCTTCTGACCTCTTCGCCCGCCCTGTCCAGAATCGACTTCCTGCCGTGAGTGACCCATCCGTCGAACGACGAACGGTCCGACACGACTGGTATGAAGTGCTCTGTCTTGAACCTCTGGAATGTGTGCCTCTGTCCGAGATAGTCCTTCCCTATGCCGACCCTGTGCACGACGTCGAGCGCGAGGGACTCGTCGTCGACGTCAATGCCCCTCGCCATGCGCCCTATGATCTGGGATATCTCGCTGTCTATCACGAGCTGCTCGAGCCAGACGGTCCTGCAGTCCTCGAGCAGACCTATGCCTGCGATCATGTCCGCTCCTGCGAGTATCGGTGTGACGGCGCTCGCGAACTTGTCGTACGCCGCCTGCTGGTCTGGCTCCTTCGCGGTCGTCACGAAGCCCCCGACCAGTGCGGGGAATCCGTAGTGATGGGCCATCTGAGCGTACGCCGCGGACGTGAGGCCGTGCTCCGGGCTCCCGCCCGCCCTCGTGGAGGTCTTCATGTCAAGGTTGGCCATGCCGCAGCTGAATACAAACGCGGTCCCCGGACTGTGTAACTGCATTATCGTGTTGCCTGCGAGCGCCTCGGCCACTCCGACCGCGACAGAACCTGCGAGCGTCACAGGGCCGGTCGCCCCCGGCCCCGGCATGACATAGAAGCAGATCGGTATGCCGGCGTCAGCGGCCACGAACCCGGCCTCAAGACCTTCGCCCTCGATCACGAGCGGTGATGAGCTCGTGTGGATGGAGGATATGAAAGGCCTCCTCCTCAGCTCGTCCCTGCCGCCCGCAGCGGCAGATGCCAACTCTATCACGTCCTCGACCTCCCAGGCAGTGGTGTTCGTGGCGATCGTGATGTGCTTCTCAGTGTTCTCGATCGAGGCCTGCAGGTCATGGATGTGTCTCGTCCCCTGGGGGACGTCCTGCGACGTTACGTTGGGCCAGTTGATGCCGTGTCCCTTCAGGGCGTCCGCGACGAAGGCGCTCTTCGCGACATCCGCCTTGGTGGAGGCTCTGCGCTGCCTCGTCTCGAAATCCATGGCCTCGGTACCGTTTCCATCGCTGCACACGTGTACATGGTTGAAATCGAGGCGCGCGTCGTGCTGTCTCGTCCTACCGTAGAAAGTCACGGCCCTGTCGTTCTTGCGGGCCATCTCCTCTACCAGGGTCGGAGGGAACCTCACGACTGCGCTTTTCCCGTCCACATCGCAGCCTGCGCCTCTAAGCATCTTCTGCGCTTTTTCGCTTCGAACCGCGACCCCCGTGACCTCGAGTATCTCAAGCGCGGCGTACCTGATCTTCTGCACACCCGTCCTGTCGAGTACTTTCCGCCTGCAGCGGACCGGAATGGAATTCGCCATCGGATCTCGCCCCTACCTGTTCACGCCATTGTGATGATTCTTCGATTGGGAATACGAAAAGGTGTATTGCAGGCCGGCTCGCGCATGCGCGGCCGGCCGGTGAAAGGTTTAGTGCACCTTGGTCTCGCCGCCCCACATAGGCTTCTTCGCCTTCTCGATGACGGCGTCGACCTTCTTCTGCGTGTCAGCGTCCAGCGGAGGTACCTTGTGGTTCTCGAGGATCCACTTGGTCTTGTCCCTGGCCCTGTCCACGAGGCTCTTGGAGCCGCTCATGGACCACGCGTCGAACGAGCGCCTGTCAATGAGATCTGGCATGAAGTGCTCGCCCGCCTTCAGGTGCTGCATCGTGTGCCTCTGCGCAAGGAAGTTCTTGCCCACGCCGACCTTCTCGATGATGTCGAGGGCCATGGACTCATCGTCCGCCCACTCGCCCCTTATGAGCCTGGCGATGGCGCCTACGATCTCGTTGTCGATGACTATCTGCTCGTAGAAGAGGCAGCTCGAGTCCTCGAGGAGCCCTACCCCACACATCAGGTCCGCGCCCGCAAGCAGCGGTCCGACGCAGCCGGTGTAGTACTCCATGACTGCCTGGTCCCCAGGCACCTTCGCGGTCGCCGACACTCCCACGCATGAAGGCATCCCGTAGTAGTGCGCCAGCTCTGTCGCTATCGCGCCTGAGATCGCGTGCTCCGGGCTCCCGCCAGCCCTGATGGTCGTGCGCATGTCCAGTGGCGCGTTGCCCATGCCGTATATCACGGCCGAGCCGGGCGCGTGGAGCTGCGTCATCACGAGGGCGCTCAGGACCTCGGCGTTGCCGACCACGAGCGAACCCACGAGGGTCGCAGGGCCGGTCGCGCCTGGCTGAGGCATCCCGAAGAACACCAGTGGCACGCCGTGCTCGGCGAAGTAGAGGCTCGCGTCCATGACGCCCGCGTCGTGCTGGAGCGGGGCATATGTGCACTGGAGGCACGATTGTATCGGCCTGCGCCTGAATTCCTTCTCCCCGCCGGCGGCGATGTACCCTATCTCCGTAAGGTGCATGGCATCGCTGAGGGTTACGCCCGTCTCGTACATGATGTGCTTCTGGGTGTTGCTCATCGACGCGTCGAGGTCGTGCAGGTGCACGACGCTCGGGTGCTGGTCAGTGGAGCTGACCATGGGCCAGTGTATGTGCACGTTCTGGAGGTAGTCTAGAATCCTCGACGAGTTCGCGACATCCTTCTTCGTCGACGGCTTCCTCTCGCCCGTCTCGAAGTCCACGGCCACGGCGCCGTTGCCGTTGGCGGTCATGTAGCTGTGGTTGAGGTCGAGCTTCGCGTCGTACTTCGGGTTCCTCGCGGCCAACGTTATCGAGGCCTTCTTCTTTGCCAGGGCCTCCTCGACCAGGTGCGATGGGATCTTGGCTATCCTCGTCTTCTCGTCCACTTCACAGCCGTTGTCCTTCAGGAGCTTCCTGCAGGCGACGCTGTCGACCTGCACGCCGACCTTCTCCAGGACATGGAGCGTACCCCAGTGTATCCTGTCGAAATCGGCTTCGCTGAGCATGTTGAAGCGGACGCCCCGCTTGATGCCGAAAGCCATCGGAACTCACCCGACCAGTTTCTTAGCTACTTCAACTGCGCCAGATGCGTCGCCGCTGTAGCCGTCAGCGCCGATCTCCTTCGCATACGTGTCCGTGACCGGAGCCCCGCCTACAAGGACCATGACGGCCTTGTCCTTCTGCTTAAGTGGGGTTATGACCTCTGCCATCCTGGGCATGGTCGTAGTCATCAGTGCCGACATCGCCAACATCCTCGGCTTGGCCTCGTCTGCCTTCTTCAGGAAGTCGCCGGCCGCGACATTGACGCCGAGGTCGATGACCTCGAAGCCGTTCGATGAGAGCATCGTCGCCACGAGGTTCTTCCCGATCTCGTGGATGTCGTCCTGGACAGTGCCTATGACGACCTTGCCCGCGCTCGACCTGTGCTTCCCCTCGGGGACAGCAGGTTCGAGTACGGCCAATGCGGCCTTCATGGCCTCTGCGCCCATGACGAGCTCGGGTAGGAAGATCTCTCCCTTCCCGAACCTCTCACCGACAGTCTTGATTCCTTCCGCCAGTCCTTTCTCGATGGCGACGAGTGGGTCAGTGCCTTCCGCCAGTGCCTGCTTCGCGAGGTCGGCTATCGTCTCCATCTCGTAGTTTACCACAGCCTCCTTCAGCCGTGCTACCATATCTGCCATTGGTTACACCCCAATAGATTCCCTTCGGGTTCGCTTCCCTCTGGGTCGTGTCGGAAGAGAAAGCCGTTCGTCGCTTGGACTTAAGCCTTCTTCACTACCGAATTGAAACGGCATACGTGCCTTCCTAATTAATGTTTCGCTATTCTGGCAAACACGGCGGAGTTTCATCGGTTGGTGTTGCTCGTGAGCCCTCTAGTGCGACGGGTGCGACTGCGGGCAACATGCCAATCACGGTGAAAGCATGCTCCTTCTCGGGAATCAGATTCGTCCTCAGGAGCGGGTGCGATGATGTCGGAAACTTTTTCTGGGAAGAGGCGTTCACCCCTTCTGAAGGAGGCTAGAATATGCCCTGTGCAACCCTGCCTGTTGTGGAGCTTAGAGGAACCGGAAAGACCGTGAAGATCGGGGCGACGAAGACCCCGGTGATAATCGGTGAGAGGATCAACCCGACGAACCGGAAGGAATTGATCGAGAAGTTGAAGGCCGGTGAGTTCGGTGTGCTGGAAGGCGAGGCCAAGAAGCAGGTGATGAACGGGGCAGACGTCCTGGACATCAACGTCGGCGTACCCGGTATCGACGAGGAGAACGCGATGCGGGAGGCGTTGCGGATTGTCCAGGGCGTCGTGGACGTGCCGCTCTGGATAGACACGTCCAACCCGAAGGTGCTCGAGATCGCTCTCAAGGAGGTCAAGGGAAGGCCCGGTATCAACTCGACCACAGGGGAGGAGAAGAGAATGGAGGCCGTCATACCCCTTGCGGCGCAGTATGACGCCGTGCTGGTAGGCCTGCTCATAGATGACGCTGGCATCCCGATGACCTCAGACAAGAGGGTCGAGATAGCGGGGAAGATCGTCGACAGGGCCGAGAAAGCCGGCATAGACAGGAAGAGCTTGATAATAGACTGCGTTGCGCTCGCGTGCGGCACCAGTGAAATAGGCGCGAGGGCCACCTTGGACACTATCAGGCGAGTAACAGACGAGCTGGGCGTCAACACCACGGTAGGGCTCAGCAACGTCTCGTTCGGCCTCCCGGACAGGCCTTTGCTCAACGCGTCCTTCATGCTTATGGCGGCCGGCCAGGGGATGACATGTTTCATAGGCAACCCTAACGAGATCAACATGCAGTTTGCCCTGAAGTCGTCGAAGCTGTTCTGGGGAGAGGACAAGTTCGCGATGGGCTACCTCAGCTGGTACAGGAAGAAGCAGGCTTCCGCAGGGGCCGCCCCTAAGAAGTAGCCCCGCAAGAGATCCCGTCATAACCCATTCGTTCTTCATTCATGCTGCCCTGGACTCAGGACTGAGCGGGCATCCTGCATACATGAGTGACGACTGGAGTAGGTCTTCCAGGTGCTATGGTCAGCGCTTTCTGAGCTTCGGGTTGAGCACGTCGTCGATCGCGTATCCAACGAGAGAGAACGCGAGCACCATCAGGACGATCGCGGCTCCTGGCGGCGCTATCCACCACCAGGCTCCCTTGATGAACGCCTGTGCGCCGTAGGCCTGCTCGAGCATCAGGCCCCAGCTTATGACATCGGGGTCCCCGAGCCCGAAGAAGTCCAGGAACGCCTCAGAGAAGATGGCAATCGCGATGAGCAGGACGGTGTTCGCGAATATGAGCGGCAGCACGTTGGGCAGTATGTGGGTCTTGATGATGTGTCCGTCCCCCGCCCCCACGCATCTCGCCCTGACTATGAACTGCCTCTCCTTGACCGTCAGTACCTGGGATCGGACTATCCTCGCCGTGGAGGGCCAGCTGGTGATGCCAATGACCACAACCACCCAGATGAACTTCTGCCCAAGGATGGCCATCATGACTATCATGAGCGGGAACCAGGGGAGGACGAGGAAGAAGTCCGTGACTCTCATCAGGGCCTCGTCGGTAATCCTGCCGAAGTATCCGGCGGACAGGCCTATTGCGGTACCTAGTCCCACGGATATCAATGTCGCAACGATACCGACAATGAGCGATGCCCTGCTCCCGTAGAGCGTGAGGCTGTAGACATCTCCTCCCTTGTGGTCCGTGCCGAGTGGGTGAAGCTGCCCCGAATATGGTGAAGGTGTCAGCGATGGCGGAAGCGGGTTGATCCAGCCGTCCGCCAGCACGTTCGGTTCCTGTATGTTCGCGGGGTCGTCCACGGTCACGAGCAATGGAGCGGCCACAGCTATTACCACGAATATCAACAGGACCATGAGCCCCCCCATTCCGAGCCGGTTCCGACGGAACACGTCCCAGTTCTTTCTGAACACCTTGTAGTGCAGCCTGGCCTTCTCCCTGTCCGTGTCCGTTGCCAGTCTTGCCATTACTCTTCCGGAGCCCTTACTGTACTTGTTGATCATGAAGAGGGCGATGGCAACCAGGATCGGGATCCCGACGAACGTGAATACCCAGTGGGCCATGAACCAGCTCGGGTCACCTATGATCTCGACTATCACGTAATCGTAGCCCACCATGCCGTTGGCGTCCGTGACAGCCAGAGAGATATTGTACACGCCCTTCCTCGAGAAGTTGAAGGTGAAGTTCTCTGTCTCCCGGATGAGGTCCTCGTTCCCATACCTGAACGTCCAAAGATACGATACTATCGGAGGGTTGCTCTTGGAGCCTGAGGCGCTGATGTTGATGTTGGTCTGGCCAGTATCCACATTGATGCGCCTGCTCGTGCCAGCTTCGGCCATCGGCACGACGACGACGTTCAAGCTGTCGGTCGCCGATTCGTTCAGCAGGTTGATGGCGACAACAGTCACGCTGTAGTCTCCGGTCTGGCTGAACGTATAAGTGACGTTCCAGCCGTAGATGCTCTTCTCCCCTCCATCGTCGAACGACCAGGTCACGTTCATCGAGGTTATCGACTGCGTCAGTTCGTCGACGCTCGCGACCAGGTTCACCACGCTGCCGTAGGTCGAGTTGATGTCGGGTCCCGCATCGACCTCGAAGCCCTGCGCGCAGACTCTCGTCGTCATGTCATCGGGCCGGTCTCCGACCATCGCCCCGACGGTGAGGGCTGAGAGGGCGAGGATTGTGAGTATGCAGAGGATGGCGCCTCGGACGTGCAAGGGCCACGACAGCGTGACATGGCGCCGCTGCCTCGTGGTTCCTGATCCTGATGCAGCCATTTTGTCACCCTCAGATACTGACCCTTGGGTCAAGATAGATGTAGATTAAGTCGGCGATGAAATTCGCGAACAGGACTGCGACTGCCATGATGAGGAAGAGCGCTTGAAGGACGCAGAAGTCCCTCGCGTTGACCGCCTCCCATGCGACCAATCCGAGCCCCTCGTACGAGAACACGATCTCTACCATGATGTCCCCGCCCAGCACCCATCCGACGCTTATCGCCGCGACGGTCACGACGGGGAGCATCGCGTTCCTCATCGCGTGATCCCTGAGTATCGACCTGTTCGAGAGGCCCTTTGCCCTCGCGGTCACGATGTAGTCCTCCGTCAGGACGTCCGTGAGCGAGTTGCGCATGATCAGGGCGAACTCAGCCATCACCTCGATTGTGAACGCGGTCACGGGCAGGACGAGGTGATATCCCCTGCTGATCAACTTCTGGATCAACGACATATCCTCGTAGTCAGGAGGCCGGTCTATCCAAGGGAGCTGTCCATAGGGCAACGCCAACGGGAACCACTGGAGGTAGCCCCCGAAGACCATCAGCATCACGAGTGCGAACAGGAAGGTTGGCATCGAGTAGAACGTGAGCGCGAACGCCATGCCGACCGTGTCCGCGGGCGTGCCCCTTCTCCAGGCGGCGTATCGGCCGAGCATGACACCCAGGTATATCGCCAGGCCGGTCCCGATGCCGACCAGCAGGATGGTGTTTATCGTGGGCTCGACGAGGGCCGGTGTTATGTCGGCGCCCTTCCACAGGCCGCTGCTTATTCCGAAGTCCAGCGTGAACACTTGATGGATATAGTGGGTTAACTGCTCCCACCACGGGCGGTCGAGCCAGAACTTCTGCATAATCTGCTCTCTGAGTTCTGGAGTGGCCCCTCTCGGGATCAGGACACGCGTCGGGTCTCCAGGCATTACCCTGAAAAGGAAGAAATTGAATGTCAGGATTGCGAAGAGCGTGATGATGACGTATATGACCTTCCTCAGTATCAGCGTCTTCAAGTCCACGGTTGCCGCCTCCACCTTCACTCAGCAACTCTAGCTTCCGGCCTTTGGCCCCTCAAGTATCCAATCCCCCGTGTCGAAGCACCCGTCAAGCGCTACTTTGGATGTATTGTGGAATGAAATGTCGGGCCCGTTCCGGGCCCAGGGTTTAGCGCCCGTTCACTCCCCAAGTGGGCTCTCGCTTATCTCCTCCTCTTTCTTCCTTCCACGCTTCCTCAGAAGCACGAACGCCACCGCGACAGCAGCGATCACGCCGATCGTGGCGGCTATCGCCAGCCACGGGATGTCTCCACCCGTCGGACCTATGTAGTTGAGGTCGAAGAACAGCGGGTTACCCATCCAGAAGTTGTCCATCGTCCTTCCAGGATCGGCTGCCCAGTCTCCCCAGCCCTCGAAGGTGTCATCCCTCCACGCGTACGTCTGCCACGCATATGCCATTATTATGTAGCCAACGTCGGCATAGTGCACCTTCTGGCAGTTGTCGACATATATCTTCCTGACCTCCTGGTCCATCTCATTGACGGACTTTGTGTAGTTCTCCTCGTATGCCGGATTGGTGTACATGTTGTCGTTCCAACCGCCGTGAGCGGCCTCGGTCAGGCAGTACAGCTGGTAGTTCGGGTCTATGTCCGCGCTCCAGTACCAGATCATCGTGTCGTACTCGTAAGCGTAGACCTGTGTGCCAAGGGTTGCCTCGTCGAGTATCTCGTAGTTGAGCAGTATGCCGATCTTGGCCCATTCCGTCTTCAAGTACTGGGCTATATCCTTCTCCTCAGGATACTCTCTCCTGATCAGCATGCCATACTCGAGCTTGGTCCCTTCGCCGACATAAGGTTTCTGGACTGCGAGGGATGATGCCGTGCACTCTCGTATCCCGTCATCGTTCGTGTCTATGTAGCCGGCCGCCTCGAGCAGGGCGTTCGCCGCGTCGATATCATATGGTATCAGTTCCTCTGCCGTGGGCTCATAGTGCCACTGGGTGTTGATCGGCGGGATTGCCGTTGTCCCAACATCAGCGAGGCCATAGTAGAACTGGTCGACGATGTACTGTTTGTTCGTCGCCATCGCCATCGCCATCCTGATATCCGGGTCCAACCTGGACGGGTTCGGGCCCGCGTTGTTCATGTTTATGCCTATCTCTGTCCAGTACTGGGTGATCTTCGGGCTGGCGAAGGTCGTCACGTTCAGAAGCTGTCCAGAGTCGACCTTGTTCTTCACATCGAGGTATGCGGCCGGCGGGAGCGCGGCGCAGTCAAGCTCCTTGTTCTGCAAGGCGAGCACCATCGCCGTGGGCTCCTTGTAGAACTTCATCACGAGCCTGTCGAATGAGATCTCCAGACCTTTATCCGCCTTCCAGTGATAGTTGGGGTTCACATCGAGCGTTATCCTGTTGCGCCCGAGCCACTCACTCTCGATATTCTCTGTGGCCATGAAGGGGCCCGTGGACACGATCGGCACATCTTCGTCCATGAAGAGGCCGGTCCACCCGAAACCGATATCCGATACTCCCAGGTTCGCTTCCTCGAACTTGTGCTTCGGGAGCATCGGTATGCATATCAGGTATCCGTACGAGGCAGGCATGGATTCGCCTGTCACCCTGTCGTAGAAGTGTATCCTGACGGTGTAATCGTCGATCTTCTCAGCGTATCTCATGAAGTATGCGTACGGCTGGAACGCCCAGAGCTCCTCGAAATTCCATGCATTCATGTTGACGTTCCACACGACGTCGTCTGCAGTGAACGGTTCGCCGTCGTTCCAGTACGCGCTATCCGTTATGTTATACTGCCACACGGACCCGTAAGGCTCACCGCTCTCGGCCATCTCTGGGTCGGTAATCGGAACCGCCCAAACAGATCTTGCCAGGTCCGGTGTAGGGTTCATATCATTGTCAATAACCGTGAGTCCGTCGTACACAAGTCCGTAGAAGATGTAGGACGCGTCGTTCAACCCCAGGTAGGGATTGAGGCTGTCAATGTATTGCAGGAAACCGACTCTGAGCTCCGCAGGGCTCGCCGCCTTCGCATTGCCGACGATCCCAAACACCCCGGCGATGGGCATCGACAGCACGGTCACGCTCAATACAACCAGGCACACAAAGAGGAAACGCACCACTCCCTTTCGCAAGACTTCTTCCCCCACACTCAGCACTTTCCACCGAGTCATTGGGCCCGCGCGACCGCGTCATCCCGACCGCTTTCCGCGACCCTTCAGGCCACCGATTCCCGCATGCTGGATATGCGTTTTTTCCGTGGGAACTGGCATGACGGGACAAGGAATAAGGGCGATGGTATAAGAACATTGCTGTAATGCGCGGAGCGTTACGATTTTCGTTCAAGAAGTCGTGAGTCTAGTGGGAAGAAATCAGAAAATCGGCCGATGTTTTCCGTTCAACGTCATTCGCCTGAGTGATGACGGTGTGATGCGTCTCGCTGTCGGCGAAATCGCGATATCCCTAGTCGCGAGTCATTCCGAGAACACATGCTATCTGTCACCAACCATTCAGACATCGCGAAGTCATGACAGTAATCTCTTCTTCATCGCCGAGAGTCTCTGAATTCTGTGCGGTGAGAGAGTGTATATCGCCGTGAAAGAGAAGACGGATGCAGGTACACATCAGCCGGCCCGATTCATTCTTGTGTTTGCATGATTCCGCGACCGCAAGAGATCATCGAGGACTGTGCGCGATTCTTGACCAGCTAGTGTCCGAAATCTCAGTCGTGTGCAGCAAGAAAACGCCAGCATATATATAGCTGGATGCAGTTACGGCGAACGTTTGTTGGTTGAGCCATTCGTATTTGGGGGATACAATGTCTGAAGAGACAAGTTCCAGTGAGCCTTCTAGTGAGATAGCAAGCCCAGAACCCTCTCCGGAGCCACCCGTTTCTCCGCCGCCAAGCGGCGGGAAAAAGAAGCTCTGGATGGTCATCGCGGCTGTGGTCGTCGTGGTGCTGCTGATCGGGTCGTCAGTGTACATCATGTTCCTGGCGCCCATGAAAGTGTCAGTGTCGCCTGATGACTTCACTGTTGACGCTGGTAGAGTGTTGACGGTGTCCGCGACGATCAAGAAAGGATTGAGTGACCTCACAGACAGCGATGATGTGAAGATTCTGTGGACTGTGTCACCTAACAATCTTGGGAGCTGGCAGAAAAGGGCCGAGCCGACGGTCAATCTAACTGCGGGCAAGGTCGGGGCGACAGGTACCATCTATTGCAACGTGACATACAAGGGAGAGACAAGATCGGTTTCCAAGGAGCTGACAATCAGCCCTCCATATCTGGACCAGATACTCGTATTCCCTTCGACCAAGACGCTCGACAGCGGGATGGCGTACAACTTCTCTGCGTCCGCTGTGGATAGCGTGGCCGCGCCGATTCCCGGTCTCTCATATACATGGTCTATCAGTGGCGATGTCGCTGGTGAGTGCACTCTCAACACGACAACAGGCACAAAGGTGCGCTTCACCGCGGGTTCGACTCATGGCAGTGTCACGGTCGCTGCGACTGCCACCTACGGAGGGGCAACCAAGACCGGAGAGGCGAGCGTGACGGTGGGACCCCTGCCGCCGAGGAGCGTCGATTACTACTGGTATGATATGTTCGACGTCGAGTTCGGAGAGTGGTGGGACATGAGGGCTGAGACGTACGACAACGACGTTCCCCTCACTGATGAGTATCCGTATCTCTTCCGCTGGAGTGGCCCGCCCGCTGGCAACACCTGGATATACTCGAACATGAGGCTCAACATCACGGCTGAGAACATGACCGAGGTGAACATGAACGAATGGCCGGAGTTCCTGCCCCAGAGCGGCATCGCGAGAGGAGGGACTGCTGTTATCGACTGGTACATGACGTACCTCACCAGGGACGAAATGGATAGGTTCCCCGACGCCACTGCCGCATGGAATGACGGCTGGGTCGTGTCCCTGAATGGAACCGTAGAGCTTGACAAGCAGGCGGCGCTCTCGGTGCTGAAGGATCTGACCTCGGAATACTACGACGATTTCACCACCTACTGGAACCAGAAGAAGGGAGTGGTCAAGGATGACTTCAGCAACTTCTTCAAGAGGGAGGCGGGCAAGGAGAGGCTCGACATATACCCGGCCTACGACTACCCGTTCACCACACTCTACTGGGACATCGAGGCTGAGAAGGTCGGAGACAAGATAGTGCTCCATTACGACCTCATTACCTGGGGTATGGAGGTGCTCCTGACCATGTGGATGCGAGAGGCGTTCATGCCAACCGAGTGGTACTTCGAGGACATGAACTTCCACGCGACCATTGGCCCTGAGTGGACCACGCTGAATGTCGAGACCGTAGTTGAGTATGCCGTATATGCCTACGAGGCCACTAACGAGGAGCGCGTGCCGGTGTGGACCTGGGAGGCGCTCGTGCAGGATTATGTATGGGCCGCGCCACCGGACCACAGGCTATCTCTGGTCAACAAGTACATCGATCCTGATGGAGACGGTGACGAGTCCGATGCGTTCACATACTACAACACGGCCCCTGGGAGCAAGTGGTATGGCAAGGACATGCCGTACGACTACACACCCACCGCGTGGAACCTCACCGAGAACGAGACCCTGACGATCGTCTGGCCCTCAGGTGATCAGATGTTCCTGGTGCATGTCGGGGACAACGAGACCACCCCGTACTACAACTCGATGACGTTGGACTACTGCGAGCCATATTGGTCCGATGCAGGCGAGATGTTACCGGGCACTTTCAGTGTCGTGAACGATACCGGAGGGGGCGGCACGATGGTCTTCACGGGACCGATCGACATGTGGCACTGGTCCCAGACGCAGGCCAACCCAGATCACTGGTGGCTGAGTGACGAGTGGGAACGGTTAGAGATACTTCCCTACGGCGCGCCGTACATCGAGTGGAGGCCTGAGGAGTGGATCATTGTTCCAGACCAGTTGAAGCTGAGCACCACTACGTCCTGGGATGACTGGGAGATCCCGATGGTGACTGCTGGAGCGACTGTGGACCTCAATGTCACGATATTGGACAATGTCAGGAGGATCTACGATCTCTACAATCACACGGTAACCTTCTCCGTCAATGATACGACGGGTGTGACTCTGCCGGATGACTACACGTTCACGCCTGCGGACGGTGGTTACAAGGTTCTCTCTGGTCTGAGCTTCGCGAATCCCGGCTGGTATGAGGTGACCGTGAGCGACACCACTCCCGAAACCGAATTGGGAGAGGTGAAGCCAGGGGTCCTGGCCAACATCTGGGTCGTCGCCGACGCACCTGTCATCGACCACTTCACAGTGGAGGTGCCAGGGGTGAACGGATTGATGATACCTGGATTGCCTGCCGACGTGCATATCTGGGCATGGAACCAGTACGGGAATCTGTTCAAGAAGTACGAAGGGACTGTGACCTTCGCGACCAACGCGACACCGGGTACCTTCACGCTCCCGTCCGACTACACCTTCGGCGGGGTAGCGGATGAGGGCTTCGCTGTGGTACCTGGCCTGATGTTCGATGAGACCGGTATGTACTCAGTGACCGTGAGCGACACTATCGTCATCACGGCCACTGGCGAGACGACAGTCATCACATCGGATCCGGCTCAGATCGATTACAAGGCCTATGATTGGTTCGGGTACCCGTGGCAACCTTGGTGGATCTGGAGGAACACGACAGTCTACAACACCGAGCTCATCCTCAACAACAACTCCGGCGAGTACACGGCGGTGTATAATCCGGATAGGAGGAACTTGCACGGTATCATTATCGCACCGTACAGGTGGAACGTCAGCGCGCTCAACATGTCGACGGTCAGCGTGTACGACCCGGCGATAATGCCAGTGTTCGGACCTGATGTGGAGGGTGCGCGCGCTCATGTGGATGTCTACTCCCAGTACCTGAGTTACGAATGGTGGGATGACTACTGGGTGCCAGTATGGTCCTCGGACGACGAATGGGGTCCCCACATCGTTGCGAACATGGATCTCATGCCGGATGACGGGTACATATTGGGTACGATCTACACGGTCACGATGAACCGTGAGGCCGCCGAAACCTGGCTGAACATGTCCATGTCCGCGGATCCGATGAGCTGGTGGAGCACCAGCTCCGGGTCGTACCTGGCGAACTGGAGTGAGTGGGTCGAGTACCAGGGCAACGTGGCATTCGACATATGGGCCGGATACGAATGGCCGTACACGGACCTCGGAAGCATGGCCAAGCTCGCCGTGGTGGGTGACGATGTCGTGCTCACGATAGCGCACATCAACTACGGCTGGGAGATCCTGCTCCTGAGGTGGATGACGGACCGCGCGGTCTGCGTGCACGAGCCGTACATGGAGGACTTCCAGTTGAGCGCCCAGTTCGAGTCGTACTACGGCAACGTGACCTACGACGGCGTTGCCCAGTGGGGCTTGCATGCGGTGAAGGCCAACGAGAGCGACAGTGACGCAGCCTGGGTATGGAACCCGCAGAACGTCGACTACGTCTGGTACGAGGACGAAGAGCCAGGGGACTACAACCCATATGCATACCTCAGCTACGCGAGCTGGAACTCCGGCGACGAGGAGTTCGGAATGGAAGTCGCGTACGACTACACGCCGACCTACATGAACCTGACCTCGTACATGACGTTGACCATTGAGGCGCCCACCGGGAACAATGTCATCGGCTACAGAGGTCTCATGCTGCCCGATCGCACGATACGCGACCTGAGGATGTACCACATCACGGAGCCCTACGAGATGATAAGCCACTATGGCGAGGTATCACTCGGATGGCACGCACAGGACATAGGCGGCAACCCGGACCTGACATCCATGTGGGATGACGAGACGAAGATACTGTACATCGAGGGTCCGTACATCTTCGACAACTTCCACCACCCGACGGGTGAGCTGTACAACAGCGCCCCATGGATCGAGTTCAACATTAGCAACTTGACATGGCCTGGTGGTGTCGTGAAGATGGCGTCCTCTCCTGACGCAGCTGAAGTGGTCGTCGTTGAGGAATCGTCGAGTGTGTCGCTGTCAGCGTCTGTGTCGTCGTCGATGTACGCGGCGATGGTCGCATTGGCCCTGGCCATAACGCTGTCCATAGTCGCGACGGACATAGTCGAAGCGGACCTCAGACCCAGGAAGGACTAGACGGCAAGCGTGAAAAATCCATCAAACCTTTTCCGATTCTTCTTATTATCTTCATTCAGGGCTAGCCGGGGCTCCACGGAGTAGTAATCACGGAGCCGAGAGACTACGACCCGTGCTCCTTTGCGGCCAGGAGCAGCACGCAGAACCTGGCGCCCAATTCGCTCCTGCCCGGAACACGGTCCTCGACCCATATCCTTCCGCCGAACTTGTCGGTCAGAGCCCTGCATATCGAGAGCCCGAGGCCGGTCCCGGGAATCTTTGGGTCGGGCTTGAGCCTCATGAACTTCTGGAATAGCAGAGTCTTCTTATCGTCTGGGATGCCCTCGCCCCGGTCGCTGATGCAGATCCTGCAGAAATGCCTGGGCCCCTCCACCACCTTTGTGACATCGATGTCAATCTCGACCTCCTGGTGGGGGTCGTACTTGACGCAGTTGGTGAGGAGGTTCATGAACAGTTCCTCGACCAGTCTATTGGCCATCACCCTGCATCCCTCGGGCACGTTCATGTTGACGCTTACGCGCCTCTCCGGGAAGGACGTCTCGAGGCTGGAGACGTTCTTCGTCAGGACCTCGGAGATGTCTATAGGCACGAACTCGTCTGAGCTCATAACGCCAATCTTCGTGAGCTTCTTGACGTTCTCTATCAGCTCCGCGGTCTGCCTTATGAGGTGCAAGGACTTCTCGAGATGGGCCTTGTGCTCCGGGGGCACATTCCCTGCCCTAGCCATCATCTGCATGTAGTTCAGCGTGGCGAAGTTGAAGTTGTTGATGTCGTGGAACATGAGGTCGTTCAGCAGCTCGATCTCCTGCTTCGCCTCCTTCAGGCTATTCAGGAGGTTGAAGTTGGAGAGGGCGACGGACGCCTGCTGGGCGAACAGCATCCCAGCATCGAGGTCGCTCTGAGTGAACAGCTTACCCCGAGGTCTGTACAGCTCCAGCACTCCCATGACGCCATCGCTCCCGACTAGCGGGATTGCCAGCATGGCGTCGTGTCCCAGAGGGACCCCAGGTATCTCCGCAACCCTCGGATCTGAGTCGACGTCGTCCATGAACTCCGGTTTTCCGGTCCTTGCGACGTGCCCCACGACTCCCTCGTCAAGGGTGCCTGGAGATGCGAGCACCTCGTCAGCGTAGCTCCCAGCAGCATACACAGGGTACACCAAGCCCTTCGACCAGTCCAGAAGGTAGAAGGAGAGGTCAGTGTAGTCAACTATCTCCTTCAGGTGCTTCGCTATCGCTCCGTATATTTCCTGGGTGGTGATTGCCTTCTGGAGTTCGACCCCGGTCTTCACGAGCGTGTCCTGGAGCCGTATCTTCTTCTCCAGAAAGGACATGAGCACCATGTTGTCGATCAGGCCAGCCACTTGGTCCGCGACCGACCTTAGCAGGTCAGCCGTCTCGATGCTGTACTGGTTCGGCCTCGGATGGAAGATGTTCAGGGAGCCGATTACCCTGCCCCGACTCGTGAGCGGCACGCAGAGCATCGACGAGTACTGGCTGACGTCCATCACCGACAGCTCGGAGAATCCTTTCTTGCCAACCTCTCTGCCGACGATTATCGGGCTTCTGCTGAGCTTCAGCTTCTCGACCATGCTACTTTCGTAGAGCACCACCCCGAGGGACTTCTTGGCAGCCTCGCTGTCCGGCTCGGGCGCTAGCACATCGACATGTCTCCCGTTCTCTTCCGTGATGCCGACTGTCAGGAGCTCGAAGTTGACAAGCTTCCTGAGCTCCTTCGCTATGTCGACAAGGGCGTGGCGCCTCAGGTCCACCTCGGCAGTCGCGACTCTTGCGATCTTGTTCATCACGTCGACCCGGAAGGCCTTCTCCTTCAACTCCGCCTCTATGCCCTTCCTGGTCGATATGTCCCTGAACACGATGCCTATCCCCAGGAGCTGGCCGTCCTCTCCCCTCAGGAGCGATGCGGACACCGCGGCGACCCCTGGCCCTCCGTCCGGTCTCTTGAACCTTATCTCGTAGTCCTCGACAAGGCCGCCCTGCTCCAGAAGCGATACCATCGCCCTCCACTCGAGGTTCCTCTCGATGACATCCTTAGCTAGGTTCAGATTCTGGAGCTCGGCCACGGTCCTGCCAACGGCCGCTGCAGAGGCAGGGTTTGAGTAGAGTATCTCCCCCTCTTTAGAGCAAACGAGAACACCGTCTGACAACGTTCCTACGAGATGTCCGAAATCTACAGGAGACGCCATTCCGATCAGAACCTCTCAAGATTCGCAAAGCGGATTGAAGGCAGGGGGAGTGCCTGTGACTGCGGACTCTTAGGAGTTTTCCGAGTTAAAACCTTTCGCCGAGGCCGGCCCGGCGCTCATCGGCCGAGAAGGCGGGAACTCACCAGGCATTCCGTGCGGCCAGTCGTCCTCGGCCAGGCTATTGCAGCGGTGAGCTGACCGAACCTTAAAGTAGGGGCCTGCGGATTCCGGGGCGGCCCCATGCGCGGGAAAGTGCGCCGGGGGCAGATATAGGTGGGGCTGATGACTCAGGAGAAGGTTCTGAAGGATTTGCAGAAGGCTATTCTTGGATACGATTCGGACGGCGCGACGAAAGCCGCCAAAGCCGCCATATCCGAGAAGATCGACCCTTTGATTGCCATCGAGAAGGGACTTGTGCCAGCGATCGAGCAGGTCGGGGACAAGTTCGAGAAGATGGAGATATACCTGCCCGAGCTGATGCTCGCCGCTGACGCCATGAAGTCTGCGCTGGCACTTCTCCTTCCACTGATCCCGAAGGGCTCGAAGGGCGCGAAGGCTACCGTCATCATCGGGACCGTTCAGGGTGACGTGCACGAGATAGGGAAGAACATAGTCTCAAGCATGTTGATGGCCGGCGGATTCAATGTGGTGGACCTTGGCGTGGATGTCAAGACGATTACATTCGTAGAGGAGGCTAAGAAGGCCGGCGCGAAGATCATAGGCGCATCAGCCCTGATGTCCAGCACGATAGGCTCGCAGAAGGACATAGTCGACTACCTCGTCTCCTCCGGTGACAGGAAGAAGCACGCTGTCCTGGTTGGCGGAGGCCCGACCACGAAGGAGTGGGCCAAGGAGATTGGCGCTGACGGATGCGGCATGAACGCCGTTGAGGCCGTGAAGCTGGCCACGAAGGTCGCCAAGGCCGGGTGAGGACTATGGTTCAGATACTGGACGTCATGGAGAAGGCGCTCAACGGCAAGCCGATGAGCGAGACGGACTACCAGTTGAGACTGTTCGCCCCGAAGGTCCAGGAGAAGGTCCGGGAGTACAAGATCAAGTACGACCCTGAGAACCCGATACCGGACGATAAAGGGCTCGCGGACGACCTGTTCCAGGCGGGGCTAGAGCTGCTGGTCGATGTCGGCGCGTTCTGCACCAGCAGTGGGAGGGTGATATCATACACCGAGTCCGAGATCAAGCAGGCGCTGAAGGGCGCCCCTTCTAAGCTCCACTTCGGTGAGGGCAGGGACAGGAAGGCCCTCGTTGCGAGGAAGGTCGAGGACAAGACGCCCCCATGGTGCCTTCTCGGGGCGGGAGGCGGTGCCTGCTCCAGCGACCGGTCGTTCCTCACGCTCGTCGAGGGTTACGCCGAGATACCGGAGACGAACGCGATCACCACCCCGGCGATGACCAGGGTCGGCGGCATGAGGGTCAGGCCAGCATCCCCACTCGAGGTACTCGCGGCCATGAGGAACGCTGTCCTCGCGAGGGAGGCGTGCAACCGGGCGGGCAGACAGGGGATACCCATCATGAACTCCCTGGCGACGGCCGAGAGCGACATCGCCTTCGCGGCCGCGCTGCACCCGAAGTTCGGGATGAGGCAGTCAGACGGATACATGATATGCTGCATGGACCCGATGAAGGTCGACTTCGCAAGGCTGAACAAAGCTGCGGTGGCGCTCTCCCTGGGAGGGCACATAGGCATGTGTTTTGGACCGCTTCTGGGAGGATATTCCGGAGGCCCCGAGGGCACCGCGGTCTCAAACGTGGCGCACCACATGATGGGCATACTCACATACCAGTCCAGCTGGCTGCTGCCCTTCACGATACACCTCAAGCATGTCGCAAGCAGCCCGAGGGACATGTTGTGGGTCATCAGCTCCATGGGCCAGGCAGTGAGCAGGAACACCCATCTGCTCAGCATCAACTTGAACTACACGACGGCCGGGCCCTGCACGCCGATGTGCCTGTACGAGACGAGCGCTGCAGTGATCGCCTCCGTTACCGCGGGTCTATCGATCGAGTCCCTTGGAGTCGCCACGAACAAGCATGAGGACAGGACCACCCCGGTCGAGCCAAGGATCTCCGCCGAGGTGGGACATGCAGTCGCCGGCATGAAGCTGAAGGACGCGAACGAGCTCGTCAGGAAGCTCCTGGGCAAGTACGAGAAGAATCTCAACTCGCCGCCGCTGGGGAAGAGCCTGTACGAGTGCTGGGACTCCGAAGCCAGGAAGCCGACGAAGGAATATAGGTCGGTTGTCAAGAGGTACAAGCGGGAGATGGCCCACCTGGGACTTGAGCTCAAGGAGGAGCAGTAGTCGCCTGCGTCCTGAGGACTCCTCAGCGATTCGCGCAATCGTCATTCGCTCAGCCCGGAGGCCGCTCCTCAGGGGCTGAGTGTTACCGAGTAGCAATCTACCCAACAGTATTATATAAAGACATCAGGCATATCTGTCATCACGGATGGGATGCAGCGTTGAGTCCAGCTGTTAGCTCAGGCTCCTCTATCACGCCAGAGGCTAGACCTGGTAATGTCTACCTGGTCGAGGAGCGCAGGCCGAGAGCCACGTTCGAGTTGTTCGACCAGGCCATCTCCTCCGGATACGCGGGTATGGTGGTCACCCGCGACTTCCCCAAGAAGCTCCTCAGCGAGAAGGAGCTGGGGAACTGCAGGGTGCTCTGGCTCACCAACATGGTCGGCGAGTTCAGGATCAACCCGACTGCCATAGGCATACTGATGGGCCAGGTGCGCTCGTTCATCGAGGGCAACCCCCGCGCGGTTGTCGTGGTGGACGGACTCGAATACCTCATATCCCTGAATACCTACGACCGCATGCTCCAGTTCATGCACCAGCTCAGGGACGTCGTCGTCACCAACGAGAGCATAATGCTTGTCCCGGTCGACCCCAGGACCATGTCCCAGAGGGAGTTGGCGCTTATGGAGAGATGCATGGAGCCGATCATACCCAAGGTCGAGGGCGATCAGAGTGAGGAGTCCCTCATGGGCGTTGACGATGTCGGCGTGCTCCGGCTCCTGGACACCGGTTCGAGATAGGTCTTTTTTGATGCAATTTATATCTAGTTCGTATGATTGCGCGCGTTTAAGGGTTCAATCACACAGGTGTTTCTCAAGCCAGGGCCGCATCTGTCCGACATCGGGGAAGACCGCAATGCTGCCTGCCTCCCGGAGGTCCCTCTCCGGGACGTCGCCCGTCATCACCCCGACGAACGCCGCCCCCGCGTTGACGGCGCACTGCGCATCCATCGGGTGATCTCCCACGAAGACGGTCTCTTCCGGGCCCACCCCGAGCGCCCTGGCCAGCTTGAGGTAGCTCTCTGGGTCGGGTTTCGGTCTCGTCTTTGAGTTCCTGCCCTCGATCTCGTCGACGAAACCGTCTAGGCGAGTCCTTTCCAGGGCCGACCTGGCATACTGTTCGCACCCCCTCGTGAGTATGCCTACCCTGACGCCCATGGACTTGAGCATGGACAGGACTTCGCGGGCGCCGTTGATTGCGACGGTCTCCGAGACCCTCTCGAGCTCCACCGAGTCCATTATGCGGTCCAGCTCCGCCACCCTCTCCCGGACTCCCTTCTCCGAGAAACCTCTCGAGCGCAGGGCCGCCTCGTATCTGGCTATGATGGCGACTATCAGCTCCTCTGGGCTGTAGTCCGCTCTCGGCTCCCCCTCCTTGACAATCTTCTCGATGACGAGTCGCTTGAACTTGCCGTAGTCCACCGTGGATATGACGAGGGTGTCGTCCAGGTCGAATATGACCGCTCGAAACCTCCTGGGGGGTCCGCTATCCTTCTCCGACAAGTCCCGCCTCCGGCCGCGTGCCTGATTCCTCTACGTTCTGTTATATCTTTTGAGCTGGCCCCGGCCAAACATCGTTATCATGGCTGATTCCAAGGACAACACGTATAAGAGGCCTGTCGGGCCATCCTTCGGCTGAGAGATTGGAAGAGGGAACAGAGTTCTTCTCTCGGGACCGAGTCAACAATTCTCCTCCCCCCTTTCCCCCCTGATGAGGTCCATGCCCTCGCTCCAGTCTCCCATCCTCACTGTCCAGCGAGTGCCATGCGCTCCCAGGGGGGATCTCAGGGCGACTCTTCAGCTCAGCTCCTTCTCGCCTCTGGCCACGATATCGCGGATGGACTTCTCGACATCAGGAGGCAGGGGGACGGATGGCGCGGAGCCCAGGAGGGCCTTCGCTTTCTCGTTGGCTCGCTTGACCGGGTCGACCGAGCCCTTCTTCACCCATTCTTCATAGGTCCCGTACTCGAACACCATGGGCTCCCAGGCCTCCCTGAGGTGAGCGAGCGTGTGTCTCTTCGCCAGGAATGTCCCTCCGATGCCGACCTCCCTGATCAGCCCGGATGCCAGCGTCTCGTCGTTGACCTCGATGCCCTTGGCTATGTGCAGGATCTCGGTGACGATGTCGTAGTCCAGCATCAGCTGCTCGAACGACAGCACGGTCGACGCGTCCAGGAGCCCGAAGCCATTGACCATCTCCGCACCCATCTCCACCGCGAGGAGGGTGGTCAGGCAGTGCTCGGTCGCGGCCTGGCTACCCGGCATGATGGCGTTCGCCCCAAAGGTGCCCGCCTGGGTAGGCAAGCCGTAGTGTCTTCCAATGTCTACCACCGCGGAGCACAGCAGTGCCGCCTCGGGCGCCCCGGACACGTAGGCCCCAGTCCTCGGCTCCATCATCGAGAGGACAGAGCCGTATATCACGGGGGCGCCCTTGCTGGCACACTGCGTGAGTGTGAGTATGGCCAGCACCTCCGCGTTGCTCACCGCGAGCGTGCCGGCCAGCGTGATTGGGCCGGAGACCCCCGCCTCGACCATGCTCATCATGATGACGGGCACGCCCGCCCTCGCGAACTCCATCGCCGCCTCGCTCCCGCCTCCGTCCAGGTTGAGCGGGGGCACCGCGCATATGATGGCTGACAGCGTGGGCTCCTTCCTGAGCGCCTCTGGCCCTCCCGCGACAGCGGCCGCGATCTCTATCTGGGCCCTTGCCTCAGCGGCGGTCGTTGTGGACTCTGAGACGACGAACTTGTCGGTATTCGAGTAAGCTGCCTCCATCTGGTGCAGCACATGTGCGTGGAGCGGCACGTCCTGGGGGGCGACCGACGGTGTGAAATAGCCCACTCCAGGCAGTGCGTTGGCCAACCTGGCGCAATCCACGATGTCCTGCTTCCTCGCGGGCCTCCTCTTGCCGGTCTGGATGTCGATGGTCTGAACACCACATCCGTCAAAGGTGAAGTAGAGATGGGAGCCGTCCAGGAGAAGGTCATGTTTCGGGTTCCTCGCGGACAGCCTAAGGTCCTTCGGGGCGCTGGAGACCGCCTTCTCAACGAGGCCCCTGGGGAGCTTGGCGACCATCTTGTCCGTGTCAACGGCAGCTCCGTGCTCCTTCAGCAGATCCAGGGCCGGCCTGCTGTATATCCGGATCCCAAGTTCTTCGAGGATCGCCAGCGATTCATCGTGTATCCTGCTGAAAGCGTCCGCGTCTATCAGCTGCTTCGCGTTCTTTCTCTTGCTCAGTCTCTGGAAGTCCGCTATACCCAAGATTCCCCACCTCGGGAGGGGTGAATCGGAACCCGCCTAAAGACTTTTCTAGCGTCCGGGCCTGCTACCCAGATGGGTCCTCGGGGTTCTTCCAAGGTGGAATCGAAGTCGCTAAATACCTTCACTCCGATGCGTTCGGCCGCAGCTGGACCCGCATCAACAGCGGCACTGATGGCGGCTCCGGCATGTTTGCTCGGAAGGGTGAGTTGACAACTTGACGGCCGAAAAGGGTAGGACTGCCACCGATCCGTCCATGGCGAAGCTCAGGGCGGAGATTGTCAAGATGTCGAAAGAGGTCAAAGGTCAGATGGGCCTCTACATGAAGCACATGGAGAGCGGCAAGGAGATATCCATCGAAGGAGACAAGATATTCCCCCTGGGCAGCGTCTTCAAGATACCTCTCGTGGTGGAGGTCCTCAGACAGGCGGACCAGGGTCTCATATCCATGGACGAGAAGCTGAAGCTCGAGGTCCGCAACTACTGCATCGGCTCGGGGATACTGCAGTATCTGAGCCCCGGCCTGGAGCTCACTGTCAGGGACCTCGTGACTCTCCTCATCATAGCGACGGACAACACTGCATCTGAGATGCTCTGGAAGAGGATCGGGATACAGCGCGTCAACATGCTGATCCGGGAACTGGGCCTCGCCAAGACATCGATATACCTTCCATGGCGGGAGGGATTCCTCCTGACGATGGGCATGGGCCCGTTCAAGGACAAGTCCGTACAGGAGGCAGCGAGAACCTGGAAGGGCTTAAGCGACATAGAACGCATGAAGATACTCAACGAGATAGACCGCAACTACGCGAACCTCTCGGTCGAGGAGTTCAGGCGGCGCTATGAGAACCTCTACGGCCTCAAGGAGGAGAAGAAGTTCAAGACCCAGCGTGAGTACGACCAGGTCTTCGACAACCTGGGCACTCCGAGGGAGATCGGCCTCATACTGGAGAAGGTCTTGAGGGGCGAGGTCGTGTCCGCGGAGTCCAGCAAGCAGATGCTCGCGCTCATGATGCGGACCACATCCGGCTCGTCATCGTCACAGTACCTCTCCGACGAAGTCCTGATGGCCTCGAAATCGGGCATCACCGCCGGGACCGTGAACAATGCTGGCATCATCTACGTCAGCCCCAAGTCCCGAGTGGTGCTCTGCGTGTTCTTCAAGAACCTCGAGGAGAAGAACCCGGAGAAGACCCAGCTGGTCGAGGCCAAGATCGCCAGGCTGGTCTACGATCATTTCTCGAAGGCTCCTTCCCCGTGACCGGGCCAAAGGGGACGCTCACTCCTTCCAAATCACTTCCTTGTCCCTGAGCTCAGAGGCGAGGCCGCCCCTCCTACCCATCTCTTTGAGCGCGATTGTGAAAGGCACGATGGTGACGTTGGTCTCGGCCAGGACTGACTTGGCGAGCGCAGAAGCGGCTTCTTTTGCCTCGGGTTCGGTGACCGCTTGGTCGTCGTACACGACAGCGACGTCAACCTCCTCGCCAGGTGAGTGCTCTCCCCTGCCTATGCTCCCGAAGAGCCTGCACTCGCGCAACCATGGGCTCTCGCCCAACCTGGAGGCGAAGTCCAGCGCGGCGCCCCTCTGAGGATCCGTCTCCGGTATCATCCTCAGGGCCCTCAGCCTCTCCCGGTCGTCCGTGATCTTCACGCTGGTCGCGTTGCCGACCTTCCTGGCCTTGACGAGCCCGACTCTCTTGAGCTCCCTCACCGCCCTCCATGCGGTCATGGTGGGCACCCTTGCGGTCCTCGCCAGCTCGTTCACGGTGAAGTCCCTGTCCGGATAGGCCTTGAGCGTCCGGATGAGGTCTATACGGCCGCTCTTGGCCAGTGTCATCAATACTTCCTTTGAGAGCATGCAAATCATACCATGTATGATATGGTCATATCATTGCTGATATAAAATCGTGACGCATAAGTGATGCCAGCATTGCCGCCTTATGAATCATAAGCGCCCATCCGGCCGGCTGCCCGATGGAAACCTATATTCGCACAGTACCTGATTTCGAACGGGTCCCGGGAGGTCTGCATGGATAACGCCGATGTCGCAGATGTCTTCTACGAGATAGCCGACCTGCTGGACCTGCAGGACGTGGCATTCAAACCTGTCGCGTACAGGCGCGCGGCTAGGAACATCGAGTCCCTCGACGAGGAAATCACGAAGGTCGTCGACGAGGGGCGCGTTAAGGACATACCCGGCGTCGGCGAGGCCATCGCCGACAAGATCGACGAGCTGGTCAGGACCGGGAAGCTCGAGTATCTGGAGAAGCTTCGCTCGGAGGTGCCCGCAGGCCTGGTCGAGATGCTTAGGGTGCCGGATGTTGGCCCCAAGACCGCCAGGACGCTGCACAACGAGCTGGGTATATCCTCCCTGCAGGAGCTCAAGGATGCGATCCAGGCGCACCGGATCAGAGACCTCAAGGGCTTCGGTGAGAAGACGGAGGAGAAGATACTCCAGGGCATGGCCACGCTGGAGGCCAAGGGCGAGAGGGTCCTCCTGGGGCAAGCCGTCCCTATCGCGGAGGCGTACCTGGAGTACCTGAGGTCGGCCAAGTCCCTGGAAAGGATATGCGTGGCCGGAAGCCTCAGGCGAGGGAAGGAAACCGTCGGTGACATCGACATAGTCGTTGGGGACGACGATCCATCCGCGATCATGGATGCCTTCGTTTCGTATCCGGACGTCACGGACGTGCTGATGAAGGGGCCTACAAAGTCGACCGTGCGTCTGAGGGGCGGGCTCCAGGTCGACCTGAGGGCAGTCGAGACCGACAGCTGGGGGGCGGCGCTGTGCTATCTCACTGGCTCCAAGGAGCACAATGTCTTCATGCGCGGCGTGGCGTTGGACATGGGGCTGAAGCTGAACGAGTACGGCCTCTACGAGCGCGGCTCTGGCAGGAAGGTCGCCGGGAGGACGGAAGAGGACCTGTACGAGGCGCTGGGCTTCAGCTACATCGAGCCGGAGCTGCGCGAGAACTCAGGTGAGTTCGAGGCGTCCAAGCAGGGCAAGCTTCCGGACCTGGTCATGCACGGCGATGTCAGAGGGGACTTCCATGTCCACACCGACTGGAGCGACGGCTCGGATTCGATACAGGACGTCGCGAGGGCAGCGGCTGGCCATGGATACGAGTTCGTCGCCATCACCGATCACTCCCAGAGCCTCAAGATAGCAGGCGGGCTCAGCCCCGAGAGGCTGAGGAAGCAGGCGTCCGAGGTGAGGAGGCTCCAGGAGTCTCCGGACCTTGGGGTTCACCTGCTCGCGGGCACCGAGGTCGACATCAAGGCCGACGGGTCCCTGGACTTCCCGTCGTCCTTGCTCAAGGACTTGGACGTTGTGATAGGGTCGGTCCACTCGAGGTTCAAGATGGAGAAGGCGGAGATGACCAGGAGAGTCGTTGCCGCAATGGAGTCCGGCCGGATCGACATCCTCGGGCATCCTACGGGCAGGCTGATAGGCGAGCGGGCCGCTTACCAGCTGGACATGGAGGCCGTGCTCTCCGCCGCGCGCTCGTCCGGGGTGCTCATGGAGATCAACTCGTTCCCCAACAGGCTGGACCTCGGGGACATTCACTGCCGCATGGCGAAGGATACGGGGGTGAAGGTGGCGATAGGCACCGACGCACACCACATCGAACAGATGGACTATATGAGGTTCGGAGTGATTACCGCGAGGAGAGGTTGGCTTGAGGCGGGGGATGTCCTCAACGCATCGAAATCCAGGGATGTCATCAAGGCACTGAAGGGCAGAAGAACATGACCGACGCTGAGGAACGGGTGGCCAAGAGGATGAGGGAGCTGGTCGAGCTCGTCTCGTACCACGACATCAAGTACTATGTCGAGGACAGCCCAGAGGTTTCGGACTACGAGTACGACATGCTCCTCAGGGAACTTCGGAACCTGGAGGAGAGATACCCGGCCCTAGTCCTGCCCGACTCCCCGACCCAGCGAGTGTCCGGCAAGGCCCTTGACGAGTTTCCCCAGGTGGAGCACATGGTCGCCATGCTCAGCCTCGACAACTGCTATAACGAGGAGGAGCTGAGGGAGTTCGACGCGCGCATAAGGAAGCTCCTAGGGGGAGAGCCGGTCGAGTATGTGGTCGAGATCAAGATAGATGGCCTGGGCATCGCCCTCATGTACGAGGATGGCGCGCTCGTCAGGGGGGCGACGCGGGGTGATGGCAGGATCGGCGAGGAGGTCACCCAGAACATGAAGACCATCAAGAGCGTCCCTCTCAGGCTGAGGCCGGACAGGATAAGCACCGCTGAGGTCCGAGGGGAGGTCTACATGTCCAAGGATGGCCTGCGTCGGCTGAACAAAGCGCGCGAAAGAGCCGGCGAGCCGCTCTTCGCGAACCCTAGGAACGCGGCTGCGGGCTCAATCCGCCAGCTGGACCCGAAGGTGGCCGCGTCGCGCCCCCTGGACGCATTCCTTTACACACTCAGTTACAGCAAGGAGTCGATGCCGCCGACACACCAGGAATGCCTATCGCTGATGCGTTCCAGCGGCCTCAGGACCAGCCCACACACGAGGGTGTTCAACGGCATCGAGGAGGTCCTCGGGCACATAGCCTCCTGGGAGTCGAAGAGGGATGACCTTGAGTACGAGATCGATGGCATGGTCGTGAAGGTCAACTCGCTCGAGCAGCAGAGGCGTCTGGGCTACACGGCGAAGAACCCGAGGTGGGCGATCGCATACAAGTATCCTCCTAAGCAGATGACCACGAGGCTGGTCGGAATCGATGTCCAGGTGGGCCGCACCGGGGCCCTGACGCCTGTCGCTGTCCTCGAGCCCGTCCAGGTGGGAGGGGTCACGGTCACGCACGCCACCCTGCACAACGAGGACGAGGTGAGGAGGAAGGACCTGAGGGTCGGGGACCATGTGCTTATCGAGCGCGCAGGCGAGGTCATACCACAGGTCGTGAAGCCGATCATCGAGAAGAGGACGGGCTCGGAGAAGGAGTTCAGGATGCCCGGTTCCTGCCCTGTCTGCGGCTCGAAGGCGGTCCGGGAGGAGGGCGAGGCCATCCGGAGGTGCGTGAACGCCTCTTGTCCTGCCCAGGTGAAGGAGCGGCTGAGACACTTCTGCTCCCGGGACGCGATGGACATTGAAGGCGTCGGCCCCGCGCTCGTGGACCTGCTGGTGGAAGGAGGCCTGGTCAATGACGTAGCGGACCTGTACGACCTCACGAAGGAGGTGCTGCTCGGCCTCGAGGGCATCGCCGAGAGGTCCTCGCAGAACATCATGAGAGCTATCAGGGGGAGCACGGACCGGGAGTTCCCGAGGGTGTTGTTCGCCCTCGGCATAAGACACGTGGGCAGGACCACAGCGAATGACCTCGCGGATGCCTTCGGTGGCATGGAAGGGCTCATGTCCGCAAGCAAGGAGGAGCTTTCGAAGGTGGAGGGCGTGGGCGATGTGGTCGCAGGCGCTATCCGTAACTTCTTCGAGAACCCGTCCAACCGCAAGCTCGTGGATCGTCTCAGGGAGGCAGGCCTGTCCATGAGGTCCGCCCCGAGGAGCAAGGGTCCGCTGGCGGGGAAGCTCTTCCTTTTCACGGGCGAGCTCGATTCGATGGCTCGCTCGGAAGCCGAGGAGACGGTACAGAGGCTTGGGGGCAAGGTCTCGTCATCGGTGACGAAATCCACGGACTTCGTGGTCGTGGGCAGGGACCCTGGGTCGAAGCTCGAGAAGGCCAGGAAGATGGGCAAGACGGTCCTGGACGAGGCCGCCTTCCTGCGCATGACGAAAGTCAAGTAACGCCTCTGCACGGCCCATGCGGCCACGTCGAAGTTACGGCGGTTGATATCCAGGAAGCATGGTTCTTATAGCCCGCGATACAACAAGACAGCGCAGACACTGACTGGCGGAGTGCGAGCGAGCATGTCAGGATTATCGACCCCCAGGAGAGACGTCGGGGCTCAACCGGCCTCGGACACGGCTTCGGACATCTATCACAGGAAACTGCAGCGGATACTCCGGAACCCAGGCAACAAGCCCAATGGGCTCTCGGGCGGCGTGGGCTCGATCGAGCCGCGCATGAGCGAGTCGATGAAGCAGGCAACACTGTCGCCGAAGCAGGTCAGCCCCACCCCGGCCGTCGAGGACGATAGCCCTCTGTTCCAGTGCACCGAGTGCGACATGATCGTGAAGGAATCGGACTCCTACTGTCCGTTCTGTGGAGCGATATTCGCGGACGGGGCGCTGGCGGACGAACCTGAGCCCGAGGCGGTCAGCGAGAAGCCAGAGGCCGAAGAGCCGAGAGTCGAAAGGCCTGTGAGAAGGGAACCGATGGTCAGGCCGGAGAAGTTCGATCTGTTCAGCCTCATGGGGCAGAGGAGGTCCTCGCGCGCTCTCCTCTATCAGGAGGCGCAGAGGGGGTTCACTGGGTCTGCAAGGCTTCTCGAGGAGATCGAGCACCTGATATCGGACATCGGCGCACTGGGCACAGACACCACGAGCGCCCGCAGGCTCATGGGCAGCGCCTGGGAGGCTGCTAGGGACGGCAACTGGAACCTCGTGTCCACGCTCGCGAGACAGACCGAGGAGATAGTGTCCCCGAGCATCCCGACCCTGGTGCGCTCGGAGATCGCGAAGGCGAGGGAGATCATAACTCAGGCCAAGGGGATTGGTGTCGACATATCTCCCTACATCCTGATGGTCAAGAACGCCATGCAGTCTCTGAGAGCCGATGACCCGGACGAGGCTCTGAGGGTGACCAAGGGGCTGATGGATTCTCTGAGAGAGGACTCGGTCTCCTGGCGTTAGCCCGTCGCCCCGAATAGGCGGACCATCAGAGGCTTTTTATCTTAACCACCGCCTTTTTGTGATACGATGCTGCACGATTTCACGGAGTTCGACTCCCTCGGCTTCGATGCCCTGAGGAAGGCTCTGAACAGGCGGGTGATCGTGAACAGCGCGAGGCTCCTGCCGAGCAACGTGAACCGTGTCTGGGTAGTCGAGACCGACGTCAGACCCGTCGTGGTGAAACGCTTCTTCACGGACAAGTCGGGCGTGGAGTTCGAGACGCTCCTCAGGGCGCGCGACAAGGGCATCGCCGTGCCCATACCCTTCTGGAAGGAGGGGGACTACCTCGTAGAGGAGTACATCGAGGGAGAGGGGTGTGATCGGCTCATAAACCACATGTTCAGGGCCGACATCGCCGAGAAGATAGGGCTCTGGCTCGCCGGGTTCCATGCGGGTCTCCGGGACGGAGAGGGAGCGACTATCTTGGGGGACGCAGTCTTGGGCAACTTCATAAGCTCGGAAGGGCGCGTGTTCTGCGTGGATCTCGAGGATGCCAAGCCGGGGGACCCGATCGAGGACCTGGGGGGCATGTCCGCGTGCATCCTCGGGAGCGAGCCGTTCTTCACCCCCATCAAGTTCGACCTCTGCCTGCGCCTGATCGCGAGCTACGAGGGCGCATCAGGGGTCGACGTCAAGGAGCGCGTGCGACCGTACATATCGAACCATCTGAAATCCGATGCCAGGAGGAAGCCTCTCTTCAGGCGCACCCTGATTGCCGCCGCAAAGGGACTTGAGAAGGGCTGGCCGGAGCTGCACTGATCCAACATCAAGCGCGAGTTCAGAGTAGCTCACTGCGGGGGTTCCTGTCGGGCGGGTGGCGACTCCGCCTCTGCGGCGTCGCTCTCCTCGAGCCGCTTCTTCGAGCGCGCCCTCATCTCCTCCAGCTTCTTGGTGACCTCTGAGAGCCTGTCGACCTGGCCTCCGATGAGCTCCCTGCGTTTGTCGAGGTGCTCCCGCATCTTCTCTATCTTGGCCTTCTCGAGGGCGACCTTCTCCATGTCGGCCGCGAGCCCTTCTCTCCTGCGGTTGTAGTCCTCGACCTTCTCCTTGAAAGCGAGCTCCTTCGCCTCTATGCTCTTCTCAGCGGCAGCGATGCCAGCTTGCCTCTCCTTGAGTGAGTTCTCCTTCGTGTCGAGTTCCGCCAGCCTGTTGGAGACATGCTTGCGCTCTGAGTCCAGCCGCTGCATCTCCTCGGCCACCTTCGCCTCTGCGTTCTCAGCCTCCTCGTGCAGCGACTTCTCCCTCTCGGAGAGCGCTCTCATCTTCGACTCGAGCTCTCTTGAGGTCTCGGTCATCTCTCCTCGCTTGCGCTCCAGCTCAGCGGCCTCCTCCCTCAACTGCGAGTCACGTTCGTCCATGACTCTGGAACGCTCGTCCAGTTTGCTGCACCTGCCTTCGAACTCTGACCTGGCGCTCTCAAGGTCCCGCCTCGCAAGGGCGAGCGCCTCGGAGTCCGCCTCGAGCTTGGCCTTTGACTCGGTGATCGTGGCCTCCTTCGCGAGGAGCGCCCGGTCCTTCTCGGCCAAGGCCGCCTCACGCTCTGATATCGTCTGGACCGCCTTCTCGTGAGATGTCTGGACCTCCTGGAACACCTGCGTCTTGCGCTCCATCTCCTTCTCTTTCTTGTCAAGTTCCCTTAGGAGCGACTCCACGCGGCCCTCGTCATCGACGATCTTCGATTCGCGTTCTCTTGTCGCAAGCTCTCTGGTATCAAGGTCTGCCGACATCTTAGTCAGCGCCTCGTTGTCCTTGCCTATCTTCGCCAGCAGGGTCGCGAGCTCGCGCTGCTGCATCTCGGCGTTCTTCTCCATCTCAGCGCGCCTGTTCTCGAGTTCGGACTTCTCCGTCTCCAGCGTGCCCTCCCTCTCGAGGAGTGCCTTGGCGCGCGCTTCGAGGTCCTCTTCCCGGGACTTGAGCGTCTCCTGCCTTGCCTTCAGGTCCGCCTCGGCCCTGTCAAGCTCCTCCATCCTAGACGCGAGGTTCGATTCCTTGTCGACGAGGACGCGCTCGCGCTCCTCCATGGCCGTCTGCGCCTCGCCTATGTCCGCCCTCGCCTTCTCCATCTCCGCGGAGAACGACCCTCTCTCGGCCTCCAGGTCGGATTTCCCAGATTCGAGTTCCCTCTTGCCTGCCTCCAGGGCGGCCCTCTCCTCCTCGAACTGTCTCCGCTGCTCCCTCAGCTGCTCAGCGTCCGCCTCGAGCGTCTTCCTGTCGTTCTCGAGGGTCCCGAGCTGCTGCCTCGTGGCCTCGACTTCCTTCTCCCAGCGGGCCTTGTTGTCCTGCAGCTCCTGGATGCTTGTGTCGAGCGCCGCCTTCTGCTCTTCGAGATTCTTCTTCTCCTGTGTGAACGCGATCAATCCGGATTCGCAAGTCTGGAGCGAGTCAGCGACGCCCTCCTGCATCTTCCTGACCATCTCCCTCTTGGCCGCGGTGACAGCGTCGAAGGTCTCCTGGGCCTTGACCAGCATCTGCTCCCGCTCCAGCAGGAGCGTGACACGCTCGTCTATCATCTCGTGGCGCTCCTCGACCTGCACCTCGAACTCGCGCAGCTCGTCCTGCCACTTCTCCATGTCCCCCTTCAGGTTGCCCAGCTCCATCCTGAGTTCCTCGAGCGCGACCCCCTCGAGCGCGAGCCCCTTCCTGTTCATGTCCAGGTCGTCGGAGGCCCTCTTGGCGTTCTCCTGCTCCTTCTTCGCGCGCTGCTCCGCCTCCTCGGCGGTCTTGATCCTCGTCTCGACAGTAGTCCCGAGGGACAGCTCGACCGAGTTCAGGATCTCCCTGAAGAACCCGAGGTCCTCCTCGTCCGGGGGCCCCTTGGTCACCGCTATGAAGTGCAGCTTGTCCCCTTTGACCACCGTGGCCGTGTTCCTGGAGACCTCGAACGACCCGAGGGCGCCGACATCGCGTCCCTGGACTGCGGGCCTGATCTGCTCGAACGAGACCTCCGCCTTGGAGCTGAATGTGAACTCCTTCACCAGGTTGCCGTTGCTGTCTACCAAGAATCCTTTCGTGAGTTTCTTTCCGAACATCAGGTCACATCCCGGAGGGGGGTGGTATGTTGGAGCGGGTCCTCGGACAGCGGGCTCGCGAACAGCAGCGCAGGGGTCGGTAGAGCCGCCCACAATCCTTCATTTGTCCAGGTTGTTATCTGGAAGCGCCCAGATAAACCTTTTCTACCCGTGGTCGGCAGCCGATAATCTCCCTGGGGCGTGCTGGCCCTTCATCTGGACGTTTATGGACGCTCAGGGCTTGTACCGTTTCAGGAGCGACGCGTTTGCGACGACGGATACCGAGCTGAAAGCCATTGCGCCTGCGGCTATCATCGGGCTCAGGAGCCACCCGGTGAGAGGATAGAGCAGGCCAGCCGCTATCGGGATGGAGGCCGTGTTGTAGAAGAGCGCCCAGAAGAGGTTCTGCCTGATCTTCCGGAAGGTCTGCTTGCTCAGCTTGACCGCATTGACGACTCCCTTCAGCTCCCCTCCCACGAGCACTATGTTCCCAGATTCAAGGGCGATGTCGGTCCCCGAGCCGAGAGCTACACCGATGTCCGCCTTTGCGAGAGCAGGAGCGTCGTTTATCCCGTCGCCGACCATGGCCACGACCTGTCCGGAGCGCTGGTACGACTCGACGGCGCCCGCCTTGTCCGCTGGCAGCACCTGAGCCCTGAACTCATCGATGCCAGCCTCACCCGCTATCGCCTTCGCAGTCCTCTCGTTGTCGCCAGTCAGCATGACCACCTTCAGGCCCATATTCTTGAGGGAGGAGATGGTGTCGCGCGCGTCCGGTTTGAGTGTGTCTGCGACCCCTAGAAGGCCTGCGAGGTTCCCATCGACGGCGCAGGCCATCGCCGTCATGCCTTGGGCCTCCATGTCCTGCATGGCCGCCTCCATCTCACCGGTCTGGATCCCCAACCTCTCGAGCATCCTGCGGTTCCCGACAGACACGTGTCTTCCCTTGACATCGGATGTTATGCCCTCCCCGGGGACGACGCTGGACTTCTCTGGCTGCTCCAAGGATACGCCCGCCTCCTCAGCAGCTGTTATCACTGCCCTGGACAGCACGTGTTCCGAGCCCTTCTCTGCGCTGCCGGCCAGATACAGCAACTCGGACTCATCCATCCCATTCGCAGGCTCTGTTCGGACTACCTTTGGCTCTCCTTTCGTCAGCGTCCCGGTTTTGTCGAATATGATCGTGGTGAGTCTGTGGGCGGTCTCAAGCGCTGCTGCATCCTTGATCAGCACACCCATCTGTGCGCCCCGCCCGGTGCCCACGACTATGGCAGTCGGCGTGGCAAGCCCGAGGGCGCAGGGGCAGGCAATCACGAGGACCGCCACCATTACCGTCAGCGAGAAAGTCAGCGCGTCCCCCACGTCCCACAACTGCGAGCCCAGGATATACCAGAACAAGAAGGACGATATGGCCACTGCGATGACCGCTGGCACGAAGTATCCGGAGACATTGTCCGCCACCCGTTCGATGGGCGCCTTCGTGCTCTGAGCGTCCTCGACGAGCCTCACGATCTGCGCCAGGGTCGTGTTCCTGCCTACCCTCGTCGCTCTCACCCGGAGAACGCCACCTACGTTGACCGTGCCTCCGGTGACCTGGGAGCCAGCGCCCTTCTCCATCGGTATGGACTCGCCAGTCACGAGGCTCTCGTCCACCCCGGACTCCCCGCTCAACACGTCCCCGTCGACGGGTACCCTCTCCCCTGGGCGGACGATGACGACATCGCCCTCGACGAGGTCCTCGGCGCCGACCTCGACCTCCGTGCCGTTCCTCTCCACGTTCGCCTTTGGCGGCTGGAGGTCCATCAGTCTGACTATGGCCTCGGATGTGGCCCCTCTCGACCTCAGCTCCAGATACTTCCCCGCGAGGACGAGGGTGATGATCACTGCGGAGGTTTCGAAGTACACATGCATGGACCCCGCCGCCTCGGGGAACAGCGTTACTATCAGGCTGTAGCCCCAGGCGGCGGATGTGCCCATGACCACGAGTGTGTCCATGTTCGCCCTCCGGTTCTTCAGGGCCCAGTAGGTGCCCCTGTAGTACCTCAGGCCCGCATAGAACTGGACCGGGGTGGCCAGCGCGAGGAGCAGGTAGTTGCGCAAGGACTCGCCCATGAGCCCCTCAGGCCAAAGGTCGTAGCTCATGCTGATGACGGCCAGGGGAACGGTGAAGGTCGCTGCTATTAGGAGCGCCCTGAAGCCCTCCCGGAGCTCTCGCTTCCTCGCGAGGCGCTCCGCCAGGACTCCCTGGACCTCCAGGACCTTGTATCCTGACTCTTCCACCGTCTTCCTCATCTTTGCCTCCGAGACGATCGACGCGTCGTAGTCCACAGCGGCCCTGCCAAGTGCGAAGTTCACTCTGGCGTCTCTGACTCCCGGTACGGCCTTAAGGGCATCCTCTATTGTCAGCGCGCAGGTCGCGCAGTGCATGCCCCCGACTGTGAGAGTCAGCTCGTCCTTCGCAACCTCGTACCCAGAGCCCTTGATGACACTCTCGATGTCCTGCATGCTGACAATCGTCGGATCGTAGACGAGAGTGGCCTTCTCGGTGGCCAGGTTGACCCGTGCCCCCTCGACTCCCTTCAGCGACTCCAGCGCCTCGCGCACGGTATCTGAACAGGTCGCACAGTGCATCCCCCTTATCCTGATGGTCGCCTCCTGGCGACTGGAGCCTTTGCTTGCCACGCCCAACCTTCCAAGATGAGTGTGCATGAATCCGGGCCTGGGCTCATATCAGTTTTCCCGTCCCGGCGGGATTACCGTTGTTCGCCTCCACCTGACGAAGGGAGATGCGCATATTGTGAACAAAAAGAACGCCGTTTCAATTTTGCACAGCAGTCATTTGAACAATAATAGGACAATCCACTTCGGTCCCGCCAAGGACGCCGCATCGGCTTAGATCAGCCTCAACCGCGAGGTGTGGGCCGCCTGCCAGGTCGCACCCTCTCTTGCGATGTCAATCGAGCCGAAGAGCCTTTGCGCCCTCAGGGACCTCGGCGCTCTCATGTTCGCCTTCATGGGTGGTTCTATGCGTGAGCATCTCTCAATTCAGGTCCGGCCACTTGTGTTCATTCGTCGGATACTGTCACGGGCCGCCCCGTCGGCGACCTATTAATACATCCCTTAGCGCTAATCGGGAAGTTGTCCATGGCCACAGTTAAGGTGCGCATGTTCGCCACCGTGCGGGAAGCCGCCGGGGCCGCCGAGGTGGAGCTGGAAGCCTCCACGATCAAGGAACTCCTGAAGACACTGGTCCGGGAGTTCGGAGATGGCATGGCGGAGGCCCTCTCAGGCGCGGAGCAGGGCTCCGACGGCCTGGTCATCCTGGTGAACGGGCGCAACGTCCAACTCACTCGCAGCCGCGACATACTCCTTGACGATGGGGATGATGTCGCCCTCTTTCCCCCCGTCTCGGGCGGATAGCACAGTGATGCTGGCTGTGTCACCCGGTCGCCATCCTAGGCGACAACCTTTATATGAGCCCACACTATAACCGCGCCCCAGGATTCAAATGGAGACCGCCCCTAAGCCCAGCAAGCCGAGAGATCCCCACAGGATCATCATGGCCGTCCTCGTCGCGATGATCGTGCTCTCTGCCGGTGTGGTGGTCTACGTGCTCTACGAGCGCAGCCGCGTCACCGAGACTGCCGAGGCCACAGCAATAGCCTCTGGCGACACGGTCACCATGGAGTACATAGGCCGTCTTGCGGACGGCAGGGTGTTCGACACCAGCTTGCTGGACGTTGCCTGGGACGACTTGGTCTATCCCAAATCTCTCTCGTTCACCCGCAGGTCGAACGATTCCTACGGGTCGTTCGTGATGACCGCGGGCAACTATGGCCCAGGGGGCACGATCAAAGGGTTCGCATTGGGCGTGCTGGGCATGTACCCCGACCAGGTCAAGACGATAACGGTCACCGCGGATGAGGGATATGCCGTTAACGAGTCGAGGCTCATCACCTACGACCTGCATCAGGTCCTCCCGGCCACTGAGACGATGTCCGAGTCGGAATTCCGAGGCTACTTCGCGATAGAGCCTATTCCGCTCAGGGTCCTGTCGCACTACCTCTGGGAATGGAACATCAGGGTCATCAGCGTCGCGGACGGAGTGGTCACTTTCAGGCACGAGCCGACAGTGGGACAGGTGGTCACCCCGTTCGGCAACCCGGACACCAGCATCAACCCGAGCGGGTGGCATGTCCAGGTCGAGGCGCTCGATCCTGTGGCCCAGGGTGGACTCGGCACGGTCACTGTGCATCATATGATATCCCCATCGGACGCGCTATATGTGAAGGGGACCGATGCCGATGGCGATACGTTCATCCTGTGGGATTTCGACGAGACCAACCAGACATTCCAGATACATGTTAGCGACGCCACGACGGGCTACAACGCCGAGGTGAGCGGCAGGGACCTGTTCTTCGAGATCACAATCATCGCAGTCATTCCTTCGTAGGCGCGGTGGCCTCGTCCGGCTGTATCCCGAACAACCTTGAGGAGACGAGTCTGACATACCTGTCTATTGTCATCTGTATCCTCTGGACCCCCGATAGTGCGGTCGCGGCGACCCCGACGAGGAACCCCGCGAACACATCCGGCGGCCAGTGGATGCCCAGGTAGAGTACCGAGAACACGATTGCCGCCGTGGCGCCCGCGAAGAAGTACGCGACCTTCCTGTACTCGAATCCAGCAAGCGCGAAGACGAGGAACGTCGTGAGCGCGAGGCTGACATGCCCGCTGGGGAAGTCGTTGTCGAGCGGGTCGATGCTGAGGACCATCCTGCCCCAGTCGACGCTTATGTAGAGCAGAGGGGTCATCCCGGACTCCGGGTGGGAGCCGGTCACGCTCACCGGGAACAGTGCGTAGAAGGGCGTGAGTATGAGGCCGTTGAACAGCATAGCAATGGCGTATCTTCTCATCAGGCGCCTGTCGTCCTTGGCGAACAGGAGTACCGGGGGGAACGCAGTCACATAAGCGAAGAGCCAGACATAGACCACTATGAACAGGTCCGTGAGCAACCGGCTGTTGAGCCTGTCCTGCAGCACCCTGATGGCGCCTCCGCTCAGGTTGAACATCCAGTTCGTGTAGACGACCTCGTCGAACCTGTTGGCAGGGTCGGATATCCTCCCCTGGAGGTACTCGATCGCCTTGACGACGATCGGGAAGAGTATGATGAGCACGACGTACAGCCAGTTGTACCTGAACGACATCAGGGCTTTCATGACGAACAGGTTCCGCCATCTCACGACCAGTATGACCCCTACGACGATGGCGACCGCCAGGCTCAGGAAGAATGCAGCCAAGAAAGCCGCGTAGGAGAGATCCATCCTGTCCCTCCGCTCGCATCGACCGGGACGATAGAAATACTTTCGCTATTCAGCGTGCGCGGCCGCCCAGCGGCAGGTGTGGGCGCTTCAGGAGCTCCGAGAGGATGTCCGCAGCCTTCTGATATGCTTCCTCCAGTATGGCGGTGCAAGCGTCCACAGAGTACTTCCTCGCGGTCGAGACTGCGTCGATCTTCATCGAGTCCGCCCGCGCAAGGCATCTCTGGATTGCCTCCGTGCACGAATCCTCGTCGAATAGGCAGCCGTTCTTGCCCTCGGTAATGAACTCCGGGATCGCGCGGCATCTCATGCCCGCGACGGGGGTCCCCGAGGCGAGCGCCTCCAAGACCACGAGTCCCTGGGTCTCGAAGGTCGAGGCTATGAGCAGCGCGTCGACGCTGGCGTACGCTTTGGGAAGGTCTTCGTCCGGCAAGAAACCCGCGAAGACGATCCTGTCTGATATTCCTAGGTCTCGCGCCATCGTCCTGTAGTGTTCCGAGGCGGGCCCCCTCCCCACGACGAGAAGGCAGAGGCCGGGCTCCCTCGGGGCAAGCTCGGCGATCGCCCTGAGGGCTATGTCGAGCCGCTTCTCCATCGAAAGCCTCCCGACGTGCAGCAGGACGGTCTTGCCTTCGAGACCGAATCTGCCCAGGAACCCCTTGTCGTACCTGTCCGGATGGAATCGCGCGCAGTCGACCCCTGTAGGGACGACCTCGCAGGCTTTCATGCGGACCCCGTGCTGAAGGAGCTCATCCTTGATTGGCTTGGAGGGGGCGATTACGACCTCGGGCCGCTTCAGGAGGTTCCGAAGATATGTCCAGACCATGTTCTCCATCATCTGGTGCGGGATTGGGATGGGGGAGTAGTACTTGACAGCCTCGTTCGCCATCGTGTGGAATGTGAGCACATGCGGTATCTTCAGCGCCCGGGCGGCGGTCAAGCTCAGGATCGCCATCGATGCGAGACCATGGCAGTGGAGAACGTCCACCTTCTCCGCCCTGACGAACTCCATCATGTCGGAAGGGGACACGACTATCCTGTACCCGGGGTAGCTCCTGAACTCCCGCGCCGGGAGATAGTGTACCTTCCTGCTGTAATCGATCCGCCTCCCTGGGTCCGGGGCGACCATGACAACATCGTGTCCTCTCTGCTCCAGGCCCTGGGATATGGTCTCCATCGCCACGACGGCCCCGTCGACTATGGGGTGGAACGAGTCCGCGAACATCGCGATTTTCAAACAGTCACCCTTTCGGAATATGCGCCATTATCCTCCTCAGCTTGGAGAGGACATCCTGGGGGTCCCTGCCGAGCAGCCGAATCATCGGCTCCTTCCCCTTCCCCCCGTCATCGAATATCACGTCTTGGACTTCCCCTTCGCGCTCGATGGCCCGGTGTACGCCCCAGGTCATCGAGGAGACCCCCTTCGGTTCTCTGGACCTGTCGAAGGTGGATACCCTGAGCTTCGCCTTCCTGCAGGCGGCGAGGTTCTCCTGCGAGCGCTTGATGTTGAGAGCGCAGCGCATCTCAGGGTCGTGCGATGATGCTGCCAGCACTATCCTCGCGACGTGCTTCGAGGCGCCGAATCTGGCGCAACCGGCCTTCCGCGCTTCGGTCCCCACGCGCACGATGCGTCCTTCGAAGGCGGCCACCTCATCTTCCTCCAACGCGCCGAGCACGGCATATCCCATGTTCGACCCCACCTCTGGCAGGAGCCTCCTGTCCATAAGCCTCTCGAGAGTCCTGCCCGCCTCCTCCAGCTCGTCGAGCATCCTCGGCTTGCCAGCCTGTATCCTCAGGACCGCCAGTGGGTTTGCGCACGGCACCCCGACCCCGACAGTCTCCCTGGCCAGGATGGCCTTGAACATCATGCCCTTCGCCATTCTTGCGGCTTCTTCGAGCCCGAGCCCGAGCGCCAGGTTGCCGGCTATCATCGACGCGAGGGCGCATCCAGTCCCGTGCACCTCCGCCCTGACCCTCGGGGAGGACATCTTCACGACCCTGCCACCCTCGAAGAGGTAATCCGCCGATTCACTGCCCTTGAGATGACCTCCCTTGAGCAGCACGGCCTTGGGGCCTAGCTCCAGTATCTTCCGCCCAGCCGCCTTGGCGGACCTCTCATCCTTGACATCGATCCCCGACAGTCTCGTGGCCTCCAGTATGTTGGGCGTCACGAGAGTTGCCAGTGGGACCATCCTCGTTGCCAGCGCGTCGACAAAGCCAACTTCGTGCAGGCTGCTCCCAGTGGTCGCGGCCAGGACCGGGTCGACCACCACGGGCATCCTGCGGCCTTTCAGCGCGCTCGATACTGTCCTTACGATGTCCTCGCTGTAGAGCATGCCTGTCTTGACGGCGTCGATCTTGACGTCCTCGAACACGGACTTGAGCTGACTCGCCACCTGATCACTCGGGATAGGGAAGATTGAGGATACTCCCTTCGTGTTCTGCGATGTTACGGCCGTGACGACGCTGCACCCATGCACTCCGACTGCCTCGAAGGCCTTCAGGTCCGCCTGGAGGCCCGCTCCGCCGACCGAGTCAGAGCCAGCTATGGTCAAGGCGTTCGCCATGTTCCTCACAATGGAGTAATGTCGATAAATGACTTGTGCCAACAAGCTTCCGGGCACGTGCTGGCAGTAGGGTTATATACGCGGTAGCCAATCGGAACGCCCGCAATGAGAGCGGACTCCGGCCACATCATTTTCAAGGAGAAGTTCAAGTGGAAGAACCTCTCCGGCTGCATGGAGGAGATCCTCAGGGTGTTCCTGGACGAGACGGACCAGATGCCGGATGAGGAAGAGATTCTGAAGATGTTCCTCAGGATCAACATGATGGACATCGAGAAGAATAGGAAGCCTGAGGGATACAACAGGCGCGGCAGGTTCAGGATGGTCTTCCCTCTCACTGCCGGCAGGAAGCAGTTCTACATACGCGCAGACTCCAAGACCACGGAGGTCGTCAGGATCACTGAGCGGCTGAGCAAGATGCTCAAGAAGGCCCGCGTGCCGCACACCGTGGAGTATGACAAGCTTAAGTCCACGCAGGAGTGACGCGCGCCCAGGACCTTCCAGCGGCGGGGAACATGACTGAGGAGTGCGTTAAGGCGCGCGTCGAGGGCGCGACCGGGGACAGGCGATCCCTAGATGGCATGAGGCGGTCCTTCAGGACGATTCTTGAGAGGCAGGGGGAGAACGCTGGGAGGATCCCGGATATCGAATCCAGGAAGGAGCGGTTGAGGCGCACCAAGGAAGCCTCCGTGGGCAACGAACTGCTGTTCTGCCAGGCCATGACTGCGCTGCAGGGGAACGGCTTCAGGGTGATCGTGGCGAAGACCGTCGATGATGCTGTGCGCGCAATCAGGGAGGAGCTCCGGGGTCAGGGGTTCGTCGTCAAGTCGAAGTCCAACGTGACCAAGGAACTGCATCTCGCTGAGCGGCTCTCAGAGGAGGGCGTCGAGGTCGTCGAGACGGATCTGGGGGACAGGATCATACAGCTGGCTGGATGCGAGGCAGCTCATCCCACGGGACCGGCCTGCCACCTGACCAGAGGACAGATAGCCGGGCTGTTCAGCGAGCACTTCGGAAGAGAGGTCTCCGACGACCCCAGGGAGCTGACGGAGCTGATGCGCGACGAGATCTCCGGGTTCCTGTCTAGGGCGAGGGTGGGCATAACAGGCGCGAACGCCATCACGGCGTGCGAGGGCGCGGTCGTCATCGTGCACAACGAGGGCAACGCAGCCCTGTGCGCCATGAGGCCGGACAAGCACATAGTCGTCACGACCCCGGACAAGATAGTGCCGGACCTCGAGGACGCGATGAACCTGACAAAGCTCCAGACATATCTGTCGACCGGCAAGGTCGTGAGCTCCTACATCAACATCATCACAGGTCCGAGCTACACGGCGGACATCGAGAAGCAGCTGTACAAGGGGATGCACGGCCCGAAGGAGGTCGTGGTCGTCTTTGTCGATGATGGAAGGCTTTCGGCCGAGGACAGGGAGGCGCAGTACTGCATAGGCTGTGGGATGTGCCTGCTTCACTGCCCAGTCTACGGTGTCCTCGGACCGGAGTTCGGCCCGTCGGGGCACAAGGGAGGACAGGGCGTTTACCTCGCGGGCTCAAGGGGCCGGTTGGATGAGTCGCTCGACTCAGGCCTCTACCTCTGCACCTCGTGCGGGGCTTGCACTGAGGTCTGTCCAGCAAGGATTGACACTAAAAAAGGCTTGATTACAGTAAGGAAAGAATCTCGAAAGCTTAAAAAGGACACATCATCCGAACGGGCTGCCATCGTCACGAGCGTCAGGAACTACGACAACCCTTGGCAATCGCCCAGGCGTTCGAAGGCGAAGTGGTCCGAGGGCCTGGGGCTGAAGAAGGAGAGTGACACGCTCTTCTTCGCGGGCTGTTCGACATCGCTCATATTCCCTGAGAATGCGACTCGGGCGATCAGGCTGATGCGGGCGTGCGGCGTCGAGCCCGCCTATCTGGGCTCCGAAGAGAAGTGCTGTGGCTCGACCGTCAGGAAGCTCGGGGATGAAGGCCTCGCGAGGAAGAAGGCCGAGGAGTGCTTCTCCGATTTCGTGAGGGCAGGCGCGAGACTCGTGGTCACGTCATGCCCGGGATGCGCGTCAGCCCTGAATCACCATACGGATCTCGTGGAGAAACACGGAGTCAGCATACTCCACATCTCTCAGTTCTTGGATGGTCGGCTGGCCCCCTCCCTTCTCAAGCCCATCGAGGGCATGGGCAGGGTCGTATACCACGACCCGTGCGACCTTGGCCGTGCGCTGGGTGTGTACGAGCCCCCCAGGAAGCTGCTCGAGAGCGCACTGGGGTCCCCTGTCCTAGAGATGGAGCGCTCGCGGGCGCTCAGCGCATGTTGCGGCTCGGGATCCGGGGTGAAGAGCGCCTACCCCTCGCTATCCAGGGAGATAGGCCTGGACAGGTTGTCGATGGCGAAGGTTGCCGGGGCGGACACGCTGGTCACCGCGTGTCCTTGGTGCGTCCAGAACCTCAGGGACTGCCAGGGCGATTGTGAGTCTATCCGAGTGCTCGACCTCGCGGAGGTGCTCGATTCCTCGCTGAGGTCATCGTGTGTCAGCCCGGGCGAGAAGCGCAGACCGAAGCCCTAGTCCCCTGTCAGCGCCTGTTCTCGGACGACAGAGTAAGCCGGGCCCTGCGGGCTGAGCACGCTCTTCTTCAGCAGGAGTTTGGTCACGGGATACTCGCCGTAGTCGGTCGCCGCATTGCCCCTTATGATCTCCTGGATGTTCGCCACGTTCCTTGGGCTCCTCGTCCTTGCGAGCGTGAGGTGGGGCACGAACCCTTTCCTGTCCCTCTCGAACCCGAGCGCCTTCAGGCTCTGGTCGAGCCTGTCAGCCATTCCTCCAAGGAACTTCCCGTCCTCGATTCCGACCCAAACGACCCTGATGTTCGACAGCGACGGGAATGCGCCCATGCCGACGAGCCTCATCGTGAACGGCGCCGTCCCCAGAACTGAGGAGGCCATACTCGAAGCGATGTCGTCGACGAGAGCCTCGTCGGTGTCGCCAAGGAACTTCAGGGTCACATGAAGTTGGTGGGACTTGACCATCTTAAGATCTGCCCTGGACTGTGCAAGCTCGCGCATGGCGGCCATCAGCTGCTCGCTCGGGTCCACTTCGACCGCGATGAACGCCCTGAACTTCACGGCCGCCCTATATCCTTTGGCATCTCATATGTCTTTCATCCCGGGGAGGCCTTCAACGGGCCCTCGCCGAGCCCCTCTCCAGCTCGCGGATCTTGCTCCTGACCAGCCTCACCCCGACCAGAGCTATGGCGAATGCAGCCGCGAGCCCGAAGAGATAGGCCGAGGCCCCGAGTTCCTCCTCGTAGAGCAGGCCGAAGGAGGCCGCAAGGTTGAACAGGCCATGTATCATGACCGCCCCGAAGTAGTATGGTATCCAGCTCCTGCGCTGTCGAACACTCCTCGCGATGCCAAGACCGAACAGTGAGGTTGAGGTCGCGTGCAGCAGCGCTGACGACAGGCTCCTGACGATTGTCGACACGATGAACGCCTCCGCGCCGTTCGCAAAGTACGCGCTGCTCTCATACAGCAGGTTCTCGGTCGCGGCGAACCCGAGCCCAGCTGCGGCGCCGAACACGATCCCGTCCTCTATGTCGGCGATGAACTTGCGCTTTCGGAACAGCCCCAGGGCCTTGGTCATCTCCTCGACCAGAGGCGCGATCACGACTGCCAGGAGTATCGAGGTGATGGTCGGGTCCTCGCCCAGGATCTCATAGACCCTCTCGATGTTCATGTCGAGGAGCATGATCAGCAGGAGCTCTAGGACGACAGCCAG